>JBQELZ010000008.1:0-70903 GCA_052104115.1 Vagococcus sp.
ATTTAGATATTTTTACCAGAGTGGCTAACTTAATGTTGCAATTTAGAAAAAAAATAAATTTTGGTAATTTAAAAGTAATTGGTAACCCTTCATACAAAGTAATACATCTGACTTCAAAAAAACTGATTGTCCCTTTTCATTTAAGCTTTATTAATCAAATAACTGATAATATTCTACTAATAGAAGTACTATCTGAAAGAGTATTTATTTTAAAGTTTAAAAATTATAAGCAATTATCACAAAGATATAGAATGTTGGCTTCATTAGTGAACGACCAATCTAATTTTTCTATTTTAATTCTTGAGTGTAAAAATTTTAACCAATTATCATTTAACAAATTTGAACAATTGCTTCAAAAAAAAATCTTATACCTTGAAAAAAAGACTCAACATATTTACCCTCAAATTTCAAATTCTGAAAATACACTAGCAGGATACTATCAAAATTTAGAAGAACATTCAGATATATTAACAGAGGAACAATTTAAAAATCATGAAATTCCACAAGAAGAATTTCGTCTAAATTTTTTGAGAAACTTTCATAAAACATCAATTCATCAAAAAGAAACATTTGAAAAAATATACTTAAAAACTTTTTTTATTAAATTAGTTTAATAGTATGCTTTCAAAATTCATATAGATATTACAAGTGTTCTCTTTCAACATCTAAACGTTAAACTAAACCGAAATCTCTAAAATAAATTATTCACAGTATGATAATATTCTATACTCTAACGTCATTTTGTGACTGAATGATTCAATCAGAAACACTAAAATTTCTAACCTAACTACTTGTCCTATAATGAATACAACAATACATTCAACGAATTAAAACCACTTACAGCAATGCTTGATCTATTTTAATACAACAACATACAGAGATCTCTGAGTACTTAGGAGTCAATTATCAACACTTTTTATATACATTTAAATTCTTTAAAGATGAAGGTTATATAAAAAGGGAGGGCCTTATTGTGAGGTGAACACAGAAACATTGAAGGATTTTATTGATAAGGTAACTAACTAGTAGCATAAAAAAAGTCCCTGGCAGACAGCCAGGGACTAAAAAGGAGTTGTTTATTTACTTTGGAGGAGTAAATAAATGAAAAAGTTTGTTAGGGTTGTTTTGTTGGTATGCTTATATATTATCTTTTAAATGTGATGAAAGTATGGTGTTCTCTATTGCTTTTTTGTGACCATTTTTATAAGAAAAGGTTAAGTTACTCCACGTGTCTTACTTCTAACACAGCAAAATTGATATCTGGATCTGCTAATAATTTATCTAACAGCTCCTCATGTAACAACGTTTTGATGTTAGATGCTTGATGATAATCAACCAAATACCTAACACTTAATGCAATTCCAGACTCTGTGACATTCATAGTCAGAGCTGGTTTTATATTAATTTTAAGCTTATCATACCACTCTTGATTGATAGCAGGTAGAACAATTTGGTCATGGTAGTATAGCATAGTTTGTATCATCATCTCTTTTGTCTTTCTCCAATTACTATCGTGGCTAATTGTATATGAAATTTCATGCCAAATAAAATCATCATGCTGAGAATAATTTGACACATCATGACTAAAAATTTTATTATTTGGAATCTTAATCACTCTTCCAGTATAAGTCTCTGTTGATAACCAATGCTTGATTTCAGCTACTTCAAAGTGAAAAACACTTCTTCTAATGACCGTTCCAATCATACCATCGATTTCAATTCGATCATCTATTTTAAAATAATCACGTTTACTGATAATGAACCAACCAATGATATTATCTAGAATCCCCCTAATTAATACCATAACAAACAATGATAGCCCAATCACCATTAATACAAAAGCATTCAATGCATTTACCCATCGTATGGCAACAAGAGTCAAAATAAGCACTCTTATAAAAATATCAAGAGATCTTTTTAACTTTTGTTTTGACTTATACTCCATATCCAACATATTCAATAATCGGTTCAATAAATAATGCATCATAATCCCTACAATAACGATAAAAACGGTCCAAGTGAGATTATTAATGTATCTTTTTGGTGACGCCATTACTTGATTAACCTCATCCATAATGTTTGATTCAAAGTCAGTTAAAAATCGTGTCATGCTAATTCTCTTCTCCCATCTTTTCTTTATGCAAGTATCGTAACATAAATTTTACAAAAAAAACGATCTAGATAGAAACTATCTAAATCGCCTAATATTCAATCCTTATAACCTGTTAATATAAGTAATCGTTGTCACAACAGAACCTATTTTGTGCTTGATTTCCCCAAACACATTTAAAATTTGTTCCCATGAATAATTAAGTGGCTTACTAGTTGTTGGTTTCAAATAAATCGTCAACCATTGTTCACTAATATTATCATCACTATAATCAATTTTTATAGACTGATCTTGGCCCATTTTTTGAGAATCATTTTCTATCAGAGTATTTGATAATTTATACCCTTCATATTCATAATACTGAGGTATCTTAAATTGTGTCAAATATCGATACTTCTCATTATCTACTTTAAGGCCAATTCTTGTATAATTTACTTCTTTCATTTCTGATCCAGATTGAACCATCACATTATAGGTATCTTTTAAAGATACCCAATCATCAAGAGCAGTATCCAATGTCACAAATCCATTTGCAGGTATTTCCACATTATCAGTCGGATTTATCACTACTTGTCGAACATTTAATGAAACGTCTCTTACAGGTTTTTCATACATAAATACAATAGTCACATCTGTAATTGATTCATCCAAAGGAACTCGATATTCTGCTTTTTTATCAACCAACGTTTTGAAGTTGTCCTTTGAAATCGTGCCACTAGGTGGTTGTGTTTCTAAAATTTTATATTTTTTAGGAATCAACTTGTCGCTAATTTTCAGTGATGGTAACGCACGTCTTGTTTCTAATTTCCCTTTTCTTAATAACTCTTCTGTGGCCATCTCAAATTCATCTTTTGAAAAGATAGTTCCATCTTTATCAACAGCAATAAAATGTAAATTGTATTTCGACACAGGATTTTCGCCATAATAAAAGGAATGAATATACCCTGATTTCTTATCCACTGGATCTGGTACATCTAGCTCACCCTCAGAAGCCATTAAATCTGTTTTGCTATTATTTGGTTTATCTACTCCATTTAGCGTGTAAACTTTCTTATCACGCTGAGGTGTTGACCATTTCCAAAAGAAATCAAATCTTGCATCAGGATAAATCTTGTTTACGTCTTCATCTGCCAATTTTAATTCAGAATCTGGTATACGACTCACAGATACTTGATCATAACCAAACGTTGGCTTATGAATGACTTGTTTTTGTTTATCTAAAGGAAACCCATATAACACGTCTTCTTTATCATCTAAATGGCGTTCCTTATTCACATTTTTTTCGAGTGGTACATAGGTGTTTTCTTCTGTATGCTCGATATTAATTCCTTGTTGTTTCAGCAGTGTTTCAGTATAAAAATTATCGTATTTCATGCTTTTTACTGTGGTAGATGTTGCTGAATACACATCTGTTTGTAATAATACCCAAACAACAGCATTATCAGAGACAATGATGCTATCATCTGACAGCACTACGGGATCTTTTCCTACTTCACTAGTTAAACCCTTCCAGCCATTCTTTTCAGCTAAATCTAACGTTGTATAGCCCTTACTTGCTGCCTCTTGATAAGCTGTGTTGAAGTCCTCTAAACTAGGACTGTCTATCCCTTGTCTGTTGTCCTTATTATCATACGGCATAACAATATACTTAGCTTCCTTTAGTTTAGGTGAAACAGTTATATTAAGTTGCTCGTCATGATAGGCTGTTCCTAAGTTTAAATCCAGCTTCACCTTATCTGTTTCTTTCTTAGACATATAATGCTTTTTCTTAGGAGACTCAATCTTAACAGATCCATCTATCATTCGTGGTGCCCCACGCATAAACATAATTTCATACGTATACATATTATATAAACCATCTGCTACTTTATTTCCTGCTGTATTAGCTTCATATATTGAGTAATCCCATCCCCAAGCAACCGCTCCTGATCCATCTAAACCAGTTTTATATAAATTTCCGGCATTATCAATAAATAACGTACTAGATTGATAGGTATGTATTTTAGACATATATGGAAGTTCTTTCAAATTATTCCCTGTATAATCAAAATTATCTGTATCAACACTTAGATTAATCCAGCTTTTCTCTGATTCTTTCACTTTAGGCGAACTCGTTTCTTCGGTCAAACCGGTGGGTAAAGGTTCAGCCAATTTAAATTCTTTCAGCCATGTACCTTTGTACTCGTCCGTTGCCACTAGAAATTCGCCATCATATAGCCCTTTGCTTTTTTCTCTCACTGTATAAACCAATCGACGTCCTTGTTTGTCTATCGGAAAAACATAATCATGTGAATTTTTCACTGGTTCACCAACAGTTTCCATATACTTTTTATCATAAATTGTTGGATGCAACCCATCTCCGATAGAACTCCATTGACCATGTCGTTTATAGGACCCAATGGCATAGCCCATATGTGCACCGTCTTTAGGCATATTTTTGAAAACAGGTGCTTTATAAGGTGACGTTAGTCCTTGTGTATCTCCATCTCCCATTGTCGTTGGTTGTAGCGTTGCTTCTGCTTTTACAGTGTTCAGTTTATGACTAAGTGGTCCATCCGTCCCAAATGAGTAATTGACGTTCAATCCCCAACTCCAAACACGTCCAAACTGGTCAATAAAATAATTAACATACCTCCCAGCAACAGGGGTGACAGCTACTGGAACATAATCAGCTGACTTAAAATCCACTGGTACTTTTTCTGGTGTTGAAATATTTTTAGAAGTTACAGCTTTATAGATCGCTCCCCATTGATAAATCTCATTGTCTTCTGTTGTTACCAAGTTCACACCATTATTAGCTGATATTTTTGCTATTTTTTTATTTCGAGTGGCAAACCAATCCACTTTTTGTATCGCTCCGTCTCCTGTTATTTTTCCATTACCAAAGACGCCATTTGCATTAGATCCCCATACAAATATATCTCCTGAGGTATTTAAAATAATCCCATGATTAGAACCAATCTGAATATCCTTTATCGGTCCTGTAACATCTGTAATAGATGTTAACTCAACAGGAGTACTAACATAGTCTCCTCCTGTTTTTCCTGGAATCATATTAGATGAACCATATCCCCATCCGTACAACTTACCATCTGAGTCAAGAGCATAAGTTCTAGTTGCAGCCTCTACAGACGTTGCAACTTTAACTATTTTTTTATCAGATAAATTAGACACAATGATTGGTCTTGGATTATCAGTCTTAGTTGTTCCATTTCCCATCTGACCTTCGAGTCCTCTTCCCCACGCGTACACAATACCTTGATCATCGAGTGCATAACTAGTGTGATATCCAGCTATAATATCCACGACTTTAATATTTTCCTCAACAAAGTAAGGTTGTCGAATCATTCCGCCTGCATATGAACCAAATTTTTTTTCGTCATTTTTATCCTCAGCACCTAATTGACCATGCTTATTATATCCCCATACCCAAACATATCCTTGATCATCAAGTGCCAGACCTGCAAGATAATTTGTTTCTGCATCAATAAACTTTATAGCTGAAACAGTTCCTACTGTTGGTGCATCCTTGGCCACGGCTAATGTATCAATAGATGAACTAGCCATCATGATTACAGTTAATACACTAAATATTACTAATTTAAACAAGTTCATACTTATCTTTTTCATCTTCTTAATCACCTCATTTTCGTTTGAAGGATTGTATCGATGTCACTTAGTGATGACTGATTAGGTGAAGCATCTCTATCATTCCACCAAGAAAAACGATATTCATTATTCCTAACATCAACAGACTCTAATTTCACAGCAACATTAAAATGACACTCTTTATATTTATCTCTTAAATTATTATTATCTATCCAATTCAATGTTACTTCATTAATTAAAAGCTCCGTTTCTTCACCTGGCATTAATTTTTCCAAATAATAGTAGTATCCATCTTCTCCATATTGCCATTTTGATTCATCACCAAATCGATATTTTACGCTTACTTCAGACGTATCTACAGGTTGTATAGAATCTCCATTAAATATTTCTGGAAATAATAGGATCCTAACAAAACTAGGTATGTTTCCTGTATTTTTAGCCGACACTTTTTTCTGTACTGGCTCGTTTGGAGTAAATTCTTTAGGCGTTGTAAACTCTTCAACTAATTCTACCCGATATTTAAAATCTGTTCTAAACTCATTATTTTTAGAGTCTGATGCAGTAAACCATGCAAATGTAGAAGCCGAACCGATCGCAAGAATCGTAAAGAGTAAGACTACAATTCCTAGCTTGCTATGTTGTTTTTTGAAACGCCTTAACCGACGCTTCAACATCCTTTTTTTTCTAACAAAATATGTGTGCTTACATTTTTTTGACATGTTTACACCTCTCTTTGAAAAAAAGGGTACATAATGTTATGTACCCTTTTTATGGTCGACTTGCTGTTTTTTAAATAATGAAACATACAAGATCCAAGTAACTAACAACATTAACCCGGATAAAGCCATTAATATTTTCTCCTTATTTTGACCTAACTGCGGAAGTTTCCCAATTCGTTTTGGGTTGGTTGATGGCTTTGTTATTGGGGTTACAGGGGTTTTATCAGAAATAGATTTAAAATTAAAATGCCATCTGACAAGCGCCATACTTTCAGCTGCTTTAATATTAGATAATGGAATATAGGGATTGACATGTAAATCAATATGCACCGTTTGATGACTACCAGGCTCTATTTTTCCAAAATTAATGGTAGAGCCAACCTGAGTTTCATTTTTATCTTCACTTACTAAATTTCCTTTGAAAATAGAATCACTATTATACGTCATCTTCATTTCAATATCCTTTATTAAGTTAACCGGACCTTTTTGTTCTAAAGGTTCAATCTCCATTTCTAACTCATATGGTTCATTTCGTTTGTTTTCAATATCTATATCTCTACTAATATAATCACCTGGAAATAACTCTTTTAGTTTAAAAAAGTAATTTCCATTTTTGGTAATAGTCCCTCCCTGTTCATCACCAACTATGACCCCTTTAGGGAGCTGAATATCTTTTGCTGCGTCCATTTCCACAGGGTGCATAATGAGCATAAATAAGAAGAATAAACTGACTGATAGAATAAACTTTTTCATGTTATTCCCCCTTTTGCTCAGGCCACACGACTATTTAAGATTTTTAGTTAACGCTGTAAATAAGTCTGGATTACTATCTTTAGTAATATCCCAAGCTACTAATACATCACCAGTTCCTTGGATACCTTCTGTTTTAACAGTTAATTTGAAATCTAAGTATTGGTATGAATTATTTGCTGTAGAGTCAAGAGTTACACTATTTAAGAAGAATTTAGAGATTTCTCCACCTTGTAATGGTGTCATGTAGTAGAACCAGCCATCTTTTTCATTGTAGAACCATTTTTCACCTGATTCTGGAGTTGCTATCATGTTATTGTCATGGTATGCCAATTTAATTAATGGATCAGTAGCTGCTACATTTGTTGCACCAGCTTTAACAAATTCAGTTTTTATCCAATCTTTTGTAACTATTGCATCTTTTTCATAATATCTATATGCAACATTTTCGGCTTGAATTTCTTTATCTTTTAGTTTAAAGTCAGCTTTAATCGCTCCACCTTGTGATGAAATAGCAGAATAGAATATTTTCTCTTTGTCCCCTTCTTTTAAAGTACGAACATATAGTTTATCACTAGCATCAAGATCTTTAATTGTATATCCAGCATCTTTAGCTAATTTCCAATCTGCTTTACCTTCCATATTAGTAACTGGAACTGGAATAAATTTATCATCTGAAGGATCTTTTTTGGATGTTGCGTCGATAATATTTAAATTAGTTCCATCACTTTTCAATTTTTTAATTGTTTCTTCAAATGATGCACGAACAAAGATTGCTTCTTTACCTAAGTTGGTAACACCAACATCTTTTTGAATTTCTTCTCCAGGTTTCCACTCATCTGGTTTCTCAAAGATTTCCCAAATTTTTACTGAATCAGTTGGAATACCACCTGTTTTAAACTCATTATCTACTGAATCATTTGCTGTAAACCAAGCATATGTTGCTGATAAAATCATTACTGCTGTTAAAATAATTGACGCACCCAAAACAAACTTTTTATTTTTTCTTAACTTTTGCATTTTTTTTCCTCCTATTTTTTGTCTCCCTTGAGACTGATATAAAATAACCTTTCAATACGTACATTAATAAGAACAAGGAAATCACAAAGATGATAGACAGTAAACCATTTGTTCTAATCAATTTTACAAAATCTCCCGCTTTAGGAACTGCTAACACAACAACACCAATAACATTTTCTCCACTAATTTGGGGGTCTGGGGCATTATTGGCATCACCTTGAGTGATGAAGTCTGGATATTTTTTTTCATTACTATCACCACTTTTGTTAGGAATTTTTTTTATAACCCTATGTGTTAAGTATGTATCTTCAGCTTCTTTATTAGGAACAAAGGTTATGATGTCGTTTACTTTTACTTTGTCAGGTTTTATTGATTTAACAATAATCATGTCTCCTGCTTTAAAATTGCCCTTTTGACTTGATTTCGTTTTTACCATTGAGTTCGTCAAAACATCATAAAATCGATAGCCTAAAAAGGTCTTATCGGTCCTTTGGCTAACCATAAAAAGACTAGCACTACCTAACATGCATAATATAACCACAAAAAACAAACCATCAAATATCACTTTTATTGTCTTACTTTTTTTACTCTTTCTATTAGATGTTTTATTTTTTGTTTTTCTAGACCCCTTAACATCACTCCTTTTCTTTTTGTGTTCTTTTTTATGGTTTTTATTCTTTTTAGAATAGCTTTTAGTGACCTCCTTTTCATTTGATTTTCTATCCTTTTTTTTTCTTTCATAAACATTTGACTTTTCATTCATCATTAAAACCTGCCTATCATAAAATTATAAACACATCATTACATAAAGTTGATAATTTCCTTATAAACATTATATCATGAAAAAAATTTTTTAAAAGTTTTTGTTCATTTAAACATCTTACAACTTCTTTTTATAACTTTTAATCTTATTTATATTGTTTAAATGCATTTTCAAAGAATAAAAATAAACTATATCTGATAAAAAGATCAATAAAAAGAGTGAAAGAATCAACATATTAACGATTCTTTCACTCTTTTATTTTATATTTATTTTTTTATTAACGTCTCTAATCCAACAATCATCATCTCATCAAATGTTGATTGACGTTCTTCTGATGTTGTTTCCTCACCAGTAATCATATGGTCACTCACTGTCATTAGAGCCAAAGCCTTAGCGTCGTATTTTGCTGCTAAATAGTATAAGACAGCTGCTTCCATCTCTACACCTAACACACCTTGCTTACCTAAGCGGAATGTGTCAGTTAGATCATCTTTGTAAAAACTATCATCTGATAGGACATTTCCAACATGAATCGTGAATCCTTTTTCCTCAGCGATTTCATATGCTGTTTGAAGTAAACCAAAATCAGCAATCGGTGGAAAGACATGATTTGGAAAATCAGCTTTCATAAAGGCCGAATTAGTAGCAGCCCCTTGAGCCAATACTAAGTCACGAACATGGACATCTTCTCTCAATGCTCCACATGTTCCAACCCTCATTAATGTTGTCACATCATATTCACGAATCAATTCATTGATATAAATGGCTGCAGAGGGAATTCCCATACCTGTTCCTTGAACAGATACACGATGACCTTTGTATGTCCCTGTGTATCCAAGCATACCTCGCACATCATTGTAGCATACTGGATTGTCTAAAAATGTTTCAGCAATATATTTTGCACGTAACGGATCTCCAGGTAATAAAATTTTATCGGCAATATCGCCTTTTTTGGCGCCAATATGAACGCTCATACAATCCCTCCCTTAGATTCTTTCTAATGTTTGTTTCACTAATTCTTTAAAGTCTGCCTTCACACGTTCCGTTGTTTCGACAACTTCTTCATGATTTAAGTTTGCTTGCATACCTGCAGCCAAGTTCGTCACACACGTAATGCCTAGTACGCGCATAGACATGTGATTCGCTACAATTACTTCAGGGACAGTTGACATACCTACTGCATCCGCACCTAACAAGCGTGCCATTCTAACTTCTGCAGGTGTTTCATATGTTGGTCCAGAGAATCCCATATATACACCTTTTTGTAATGTTATTTTCAGGTCATTGGCAACTTTTTTCGCCACATCTCCATATTCTTTATCATATGCCTCTGACATATCTGGGAAACGAGGGCCTAAATCGTCTTCATTGATTCCCATTAAAGGGTTGTCACCAGTAAAGTTGATCTGATCTGTAATTAACATCAAGTCACCAGGTGAGAACGATGTATTACAGCCACCAGCCGCATTTGTCACAACTAGAGAATCTGCACCTAAGGCTTTCATAACTCTAACTGGAAACGTCACTGTTTCCATTGTATGACCTTCATAATAGTGGAAACGTCCTTGCATCGCTAATACTTTTTTCCCAGCAAGCGTTCCGTACACTAATTGTCCCGCATGTCCCACGACAGTTGACACTGGAAAATTAGGAATTTCTTCGTAAGGAATCACTACACGGTCTGTGATTTCATCTGCTAACTCGCCTAGTCCAGATCCTAAGATAAGACCAAAATCAATTGATTTAACCCCTTTACTTTGGATAACTTGAGCTGTTTGTTTTAATTTTTCACTTAATGACATTTTTTTAACTCCTTACTTTAATTGATCTAAAAAACTTGTTCCGTTTTCAGTTGGTTTTACACCAAAGTTTTCGGCGATGGTTGCTGAAATATCAGCAAAGTGACCTTGTTTCATGCTTCCTTGACCGGTCATGTTTTTACTATACGCTAACAATGGGACATACTCTCTTGTATGGTCTGTACCAGGAAACGTTGGATCATTCCCATGATCAGCAGTGATTAATAACAAATCATCTTCAGCCATTGCTTGATATATTTCTGGTAAACGTGCATCAAATTCTTCTAATGCATTGGCATATCCTTGTACATCACGACGATGTCCAAATAAAGCATCAAAGTCAACTAAGTTAGTGAAACTAACACCAGTAAAATCTTGTGTCATAACGGTTAATAATTGATCCACGCCGTCCATATTTGATTTAGTTCTTACTGCGTCTGTCACACCTTGACCATTAAATATGTCGTTGATTTTACCAACTGCAATAACGTCTTTTCCTGCCTCTTTTAATGAATCAAGGACGGTTTTTCCAAATGGATCTAACGCATAGTCATGACGATTTGGTGTACGTGTAAAGTTACCTGGTTCACCAATATAAGGACGGGCGATAATACGACCAATCATATAAGGATCATCTTTCGTAATTTCACGTGTGTACTCGCAAATTTTGTACAGTTCCTCTAGAGGAATAATGTCTTCATGAGCCGCAATTTGTAACACTGGATCTGCTGACGTATAGATAATCAGTGCGCCTGTTTTCATTTGTTCTTCACCAAAATCATCAATTACTTTTGTTCCACTGTATGGTTTATTGGCTCCCATAATAATATCTCGACCTGAAAATTCAGTAATTTTATCTAATAAATCTTGAGGAAATCCTTCTGGGAATACTCGGAATGGCGTTTGAATGTTTAATCCAGCAATTTCCCAATGGCCTGTCATTGTATCTTTTCCGACAGAAACCTCTTCTAATTTTGTTGCATATCCTTTATGATCAGTAACAGCTTCTACACCTTTTAACGGAGCGATAGTGCCAAGTCCCAAGTTTTCCATGTGAGGGATTGTTAAGCCTGCGCCTTCAGCGATATGGCCTAATGTATGACTACCTACATCACCAAATTTTTCTGCGTCTGGTGCTTCTCCAATTCCTACAGAATCAAGTACGACTAAATGAACTCTTTTAAACATATACTTATCCTTCTTCCGTTTCTTTTTTTATATGAAACATCCTCAAAAAAATTGAGGATGTCCATTTAAATTATTTAGATTTAATATAAGTCTTACCGTTTGCTTTTGGTCCAGTTGATTTACCTAAGAACAAGACTAAGACTAAAATAGTTAATGCATAAGGTGCTGATTCTAAGTACACTTTTGGAATGCTTGAAATGATTGGTAACCCATCTCCAGCAATACTTAAGTTTTGTGCAAATCCAAAGAATATAGCAGCTCCCATTGCGCCGATTGGGTTCCATTTACCAAATATCATTGCGGCCATCGAAATGAACCCTTGTCCTGATATAGTGGTAATGGCAAAACGACCTGAGATAGATTGAGCGAATACTGCCCCGCCGATACCTCCTAAAAATCCTGAAATTAACACACCTGCATATTTCATTCCGTAAACATTAATACCCAATGTATCTGCTGCTTGTGGGTTTTCACCAACTGCACGTAAACGTAAACCAAATGTTGTTTTGAATAAAACAAACCATGCAATAACGGCAAATAGAATGGCCACAAAAGCTGGTGCCGATGTTTTTTCAAATAAAATTGGTCCTAATACTGGAATTTTATGTAACACTGGAAATTTAAAGTAGCCAAATGTTTCAGCAACTTGATCTGTTTGACCTTTTCCATACATAACTTTAACTAAGAACACACTAAGAGCTGGTGCCATTAAGTTAACAACTGTACCACTGATGATGTGGTCCGCTCTTAAATTGATGGTTGCAACAGCATGTAGTAGTGAGAAAATCATCCCCACTAATCCACCAACAAGACACGCAATCCAAGGTGTCCAAGCACCAAATGTTGCGCCATATGATAAGTTAAAGACAACCGAGCTAAATGCGCCCATAACCATAATACCTTCTAACCCAACGTTTACGACACCACTTCTCTCAGAGAATGTTCCACCCAATGCAGTGAAGACTAAAGGTGTTGAATAAACTAATGTTTGTGTCACTAATGACCCGACTGTTGAAAGTGTATCAGCACTCATTATGCTTGACCTCCTTTAGTACTTGTCTCAGTACCTGTTGTTGCTTTCTCTGCTTTTTTATCTGCCATTTTTTTCAGTACAAATTTGATTAAGTAGCTGATTCCTACGAAGAAGATAATTGATGCGATAACCACATCTACCAATTCAGTTGGAACTCCTGCTCTAAGTGGCATACCTTGTCCACCTAGTTTTAATATACTGAATAGTAACGCAGATAACAGTATACCAATTGATGTGCCTCCACCAAGAAGTGACACGGCCATACCATCAAATCCAATACTCAATGAGCTACCTTGTAAGAAGAAGTTACCAAATGTTCCTAATCCATACACAACACCACCAAATCCAGCTAAAGCACCTGAGATAACCATTGATAACACGATGATTCTCTTACTGCTCATCCCTGCATATTCTGAGGCGAATGGGTTTAACCCAACTGATGTAATTTCATACCCCAACGTTGTTTTCTTCATTAAGAACCACACTAAGACTAAGAAAATCAATGCAAATATAATACCTAAATTAAGTCTTGAGCCGTTACTAATACTTGATAAGAATTCCGTTCTCATTGATACGTTGGCTCCTACCATTTTGGTCGTTCCTTTTGTTGAAATAAACTCTTTTGCAATCACATTATTGACGATATGAGTACTTGTATATAATAAAATATAGTTCATCATGATAGTTACAATAACTTCACTCGTACCAAAGAAGGCACGTAGTAAACCAGGAATGGCAGCCGCTGCTGCTCCTGCTAGTACACCAGCGACAATTGCACATGTCATAGCAATTGGTCTTGGTGCATCATGCATCAGTAATCCAACCCAAATACTTGCTACCCAGCCAGCTAACGCTTGTCCAGATAACCCGATATTAAAGAATCCAGCAGAATTAGCTACTGAGAACCCTAGAGCTGTAAAAATAAGCGGACCAGCTGTTACAAAAATTTCACCCATACTTTTTGGTGATTGAAAGGCTGTTTGAATCATTGCTTGATACCCATCTACTGGATTATATCCAAAGATAAGCATGATGATAGCGCCTAAAATAAAGCCCATCAACACAGATAAAATCGGTACGAGTACCCCATTTAACTTACTAAATTTAATATTATTCATGAGTGCCACCTACCCCTGCTAACTCTCTTCTTGCTTCTTCCAACGAGTAACCCGCCATTAGTAATCCTAATTCTTTTTCCGATGTTTCCTTAGGATCAACAATCCCTACAATTTCACCGGCATGAATAACAGCTATTCTATCAGACACATTTAAAATTTCTTCTAGCTCAAAACTAACAACCAATACAGCTTTTCCTTTATCTCGATGTTCGATTAAACGTTTATGGATATATTCAATCGCACCCACATCTAGGCCACGTGTTGGTTGTGACACGATTAACAAATCTGGATCCCTATCCATCTCTCTGGCAATAATTGCTTTTTGCTGATTCCCACCAGATAAAGCTTTAGATGGAACCAATTCGTTCGTTGTACGCACATCGTACTCTTCAATTAGTTTTCTAGCATACGAATCAATGTAATCTTGTTTTAGCACACCATTTTTACTAAATGGCTCATGGTAATAGCTTTGTAGCGCAATATTATCTGCTAAACTCATTTCTAGTACCAATCCATACTTATGACGGTCTTCTGGCACGTGACCTATACCTGTTTCAGTAATTTGGCGAGGTTTTAAATTCGTGATATCCTTGTCTCGAATCATCACTTTTCCTGACTCTACTTTACGTAGACCTGTGATAGCTTGAATCAATTCTGTTTGACCATTTCCATCAATTCCCGCAATTCCTACAACTTCACCAGCACGTACATCTAAATTAAGCCCCTTAACAGCATCTAATCCGCGGCTTTCTTTTACAAATAAATCTTGTAAAGATAAAACTGCCTCTTTTGGATTTGACTCAATTTTTTCTGTTTTAAACGATACAGCACGTCCTACCATTAAATCTGCCAATTGTTGTGATGACACATCTTTCACTGTTACGGTATCAATACTTTTACCACGTCTTATAACTGTACAACGATCCGCCACTTTTTTGATTTCGTCTAACTTGTGAGTAATGATAATAATTGATTTTCCTTCTTTTACCAACTCTTTCATTGTCATAATCAACTCATCAATTTCTTGAGGGGTTAATACGGCAGTTGGCTCATCAAAAATCAAAATATTCGCACCACGATATAACGTCTTAAGAATTTCTACACGTTGCTGCATCCCAACTGAAATATCACCAATCAATGCATTTGGATCTACTTCCATTCCATATTGTTTTGACAACTTACGAATTTCTTCCGCTGCTGCTTTTTTATCCAGAATACCACCGTTAGCTGGTTCGTCACCTAAAATAATATTTTCAGTAACAGTAAATGCATCAACTAACATAAAATGCTGATGGACCATTCCAATACCTAAGCGATTTGCATCAGTCGGATTGGCGATAACCTGTGCTTTTCCGTCCATGTAAATCTGTCCACTAGTTGGTTGTAATAAGCCTGATAAGACATTCATCAATGTTGACTTACCTGCACCATTTTCACCTAGTAGCGCATGAATTTCTCCTTTTTCTATTTGGAGATTAATGTTGTCATTTGCTTTGAAATCACCAAATTGTTTTGTGATATTGCGCATTTCAATGACATAGTTTTCCTGACTCATGATTTCACACCCTCTTTATCAATCGATGTTCCTCTTCAAAGTTTAGACTTTGAAAGAAAAAGAAAAATTTTTTCCTCTTCATTCAAACCCTAAATAAAAAAACTTTATGGAAAGGCCCATATTAATAGGAAGAACTTCCCATAAAGTTTTCTAACACTTACTTCATTATTTACCTGGAGTTTCTGGTACTTCTACTTTTTCTTCAATAACGCGATCACGTGCTTCTTTAACAGCATCCTTAGCTTTGTCTTCTAAGTTTCCGTCTGTTAATTCAACACCACCGTCTTTAAGACCGTATACTAATTGTTTTCCACCAGGGAATTTATCATTCATTGCTTGTGTTGAAATATCTTTAACTGCTGCGCCAACACCTTTAACTGTAGATGTTAACGTAAAGTTATCTTCTTTACCATCTTTATTTTTGTAGTTACCATCTTCTTGTTGATCTCTATCCACACCAATTACCCAAACTTTATCGGCTTCGTCAGCTTTTTCGTTTAAGTCTTTAGCTTCTTGGAATACGCCAGGGCCTGTACCGCCTGAAGCATGATAAATGATGTCTGCGCCGTCTTGGTAAATTTTAGCAGCTAATGCTTTTCCTTTAGCTGGATCACCAAATGATGCTGCATATTTCACATCAACTTTAATATCTTTATCTAATTCTTTTGCTCCATCTTCAACACCTTTAACAAATCCTGCTTCGAAACGGTCAATAACTGGACCTTCTTCTCCACCGATGAATCCAACTTTGTCTGTTTTAGTTGTGTATGCTGCTGCAATACCAGCTAAGTAAGCTGCTTCATTGTCTTTAAATGTTGCTGAAACAACGTTATCTTTTCCTTCAATTACTGCATCGACTAAACCAAATTGTGTATCTGGATTTTGATCAGCTGCTGCTGAAATAGAGTCTGTTAATAAGTAACCAATACCAAAGATTGTTTTAAATCCACCTGATACAGCTTGGTCAATATTTGTTGTATATTCTGAAGCATTTGTTGATTGGATGTAGTCATAACCATCTGCCCCTTTAGACAGTTTGTTTTCTTTACCCCAATCTTCTAACCCTTCCCATGCTGATTGGTTAAACGATTTATCATCTACACCACCAACGTCTGTTACGATGGCAACGCTATGAGCGCCATCTTTTTTGTCGCCGTCTTTTGCTGCATCTTTTCCAGCATCTTTACTTCCACCACACGCTGTTAGAGTAAGTGCTAATCCTGCTACTAATAATCCAGAACCAAATTTTGTTGATGTTTTCATGTTTGAAAAACCTCCGCTTAATTTTTAGTTACTACACAGTTACTTTTCCACTTCTACAAAAGAATATGGCAATAATTCTTGAATCGTTGTTTCCTTTGTATCTCCATTTAAGTTACATAAGGTCACAGGCATGTCTGGCTCGCAAAACTCGACCAATACTTGTCGGCATGCTCCACAAGGTGATATAGGGGCTTTGGTACGGCCCATTACAACTAAATGTTTAAATTCTTTGTCACCTTCTGAAACAGCTTTAAATATGGCTGTTCGTTCTGCACAATTTGTTAGTCCAAAGGAAGCATTTTCAATGTTACAACCTTCGTATATTTTTCCCGTCTTGGTGACAAGAGCTGCACCCACTGGAAATTCTGAATACGGTACATATGCTTTTTGATACGCTTTTTTAGCATGCTCAATCCATTGCTCTTTTTCACTACTCATCCTCATAACTCCTATCTGCTAAAAACTATTAGCATCTTTACTCTATGATTTAGACAAAACGAGATAAAGATTAAACTGATGAATAATTAGCCTCCCTTCTCATTTTAAAGTCTGCCTATCCCTAATTACTATTTTACTATCTTTTGACGTAAAAAGGGTGATTTTATTAAATTTCTTTCAATCATTCCAATTTTATGAAAGGACTTACTTTGTTAACATTAAGAAAACTTACGTTATCCTTTAAAGAACCATTTCAAGTTATTTAATAAGGTAAAAAAGACTTTAATTAATTGTTAAACCTCTAAAAATAAAGATACTATTTTTAAGATTAATTATCAATGATTCTCTCAAAATTGTGAACATTAAATTTTGGTTAAACTTAATTATTCGGTTATGACTTTATGGATTAATATTGGTTCCTCACCTGATTCACCAATTTCAATGTTCTCATATAAGACTGCCAGCACATCATCTACATGTTCTCGGTTAGCGTAAATCGTTACCAAAGACTCACCTTCTGCAACAGCATCGCCTACTTTTTTATTTAAAAATAGACCTACAGCGTAATCAATGGATTCTTCTTTTGTGCGTCGACCAGCTCCTAATAACATAGCAGCAATTCCCACTTGATCCGCGACAATTTTAGACACAACTCCTGATGTTTTAGCAGGAACTTCTATCACATACTTAGCTTGTGGTAATCTTTCAGGATGATCGACAACGGAATCATCTCCACCTTGATTACGAATCATTTCTTTAAATTTATCTGTTGCTTTCCCGTTGGCAATGCTCTCTTCTAACATGTGTCTCGCTTCTTCTAATGTGTCTGCTTTTTCTGCTAACACAACCATTTGACTACCTAATGTGTAAACCATTTCCATTAAGTCATCTGGCCCATCACCTTTAAGTGCATCAATAGCTTCTTTTATTTCATTGGCGTTTCCTATAGCGTTTCCTAATGGTTGAGACATATCAGAAATAATAGCCATTGTTTGTCTGTTAGCTAATTTTCCTATTCGAACCATTGTATGGGCTAATCTTTCTGCATCTTCTAGATTCTTCATAAAAGCACCATCACCAGTGGTTACGTCTAAAACAATTGCATCTGCTCCAGACGCAATTTTCTTACTCATAATAGAACTTGCGATCAATGGAATGGAATCAACTGTTGCTGTTACATCTCTTAATGCATAGATTTTTTTATCAGCTGGCGCCAAATCACCAGATTGTCCCGTGACTGCTACATAACTTTCATTTACTAAACGAATAAAGTCATCATTTGGAATTTCAATTTGGAACCCTGGTATCGCTTCCAGTTTGTCGAGTGTTCCTCCAGTATGACCTAACCCTCTACCACTCATTTTAGCAACAGCTGCACCAACTGATGCCACTAATGGAGCTAGAACAAGAGTCGTTGTATCACCAACACCACCAGTAGAATGTTTATCTACTTTGACTCCCTTGATATCAGATAAATCAATAACATCTCCTGAATGACTCATTGCCATTGTTAAACAAGTGATTTCTTCATCTGTCATGTCTTCAAAATAAACTGACATTAAAAAGGCACTCATTTGATAATCTGTCACATCTCCTGATGTGTAACCATTTACGATAAATTCGATTTCTTCTTTGTTTAAGACGCCACCGTCTCGTTTTTTCTTAATTAAATCTACCATTCTCATTAATAATGACCTCAATTCTCAAAATAAGTAAAACGATTTACGTATCAGTAAAAATAATAGTAAACCGTTTTACTACTTGTAATAATAGAACGTAATAGCGTTTACATTTAAAATTTAACATCTTTTTCAACCTTTGTCAACACTTGCTGTACTTCCTCTAACAATAAATCGAGTATTAAATGTTTTATTGGGTATTTTCTCCTCAGGATAGTCTATCGCATGCAACAAATAAGTAGCTGCCGTATGTCCTATTTCGAATGTTGGCTGTGCGACAGTTGTTAGTGGTGGATTTAAAAAGGACGATATTTCTAAATCATCAAATCCAATAATCGACAAATCACCAGGAATGCTTAAGCCATTGTCATACGCTGCTCGATAGGCTCCTATTGCCATTTGATCATTTCCACAACATAGAGCTGTAACATCCGTTCGTCTCAGTAAACGATCTGCGGCTTCAAAGCCACCTTCAATCGTTACTGGTCCATCTTCGATATAGTCTGGCACATACTCAATACCATTATCTCTTAAGCAATTATGATACGCTTGGTAACGTTCTGTCATTTCATAATATCCAGACTCATTGGTCAACATGCCAATTTTGGTATGTCCTAAATCAACCAAGTACTGCGTTGCTTGATAAACACCTTCGTATTCTTCTACCAATAAATTCCCTTCCGTTCGCGTGTTTAATCCTCTATCGATTAAAATATACGGACTATTTTTCATGTTTTTCTCTAGTTCTAATGCATTCGGACTGGCAAAAATAATTCCCGCTACAGATCGATTTAATAATTGCTTAATATAGTCTTTTTCTTTTTCACTCGAGTGATTGGAATTGCATAATAATATCATGTAGTCCTTTTTATTCAGATACGTTTCTACTCCTTCAATGACTTTGGAGAAGAATAAATCTGTCACATCAGGCACAATCATGCCGATTGTTTTTGATTGTTTTTGAACCATATTTTTAGCAAAATAGTCTGGATTGTAGTCATAGTCTTTAACCGCTTTCAAAACGCGTTGTTTTGTCTCCTCACTAAAACGTTGCCCTTTATCATTTAAAATTTGAGAAACTGTGGTGGTCGATACGCCTGAAATTTCTGCTATATCCTTAATCGTTATTTTCAAAAAAGTCTCTCCTCTATTCATTGTGTCATCCAGAGTTATCATATCAAAAATCGCTTACAAAAGGTAGTTGTTTTACATAATAAAAAGTCAAATTGAAAAATTTGACTTTAGCCTCCACCCATTAAAAAGTCTAACACATTCCATCCATCTGACGTTTCTGCTTTGTATAATTCTGTATAGCCGCATCGTCTACAACTGACCGTAATAAACTTTTTATTTTGTACATCAAAAATTTTAGCAAAGTTTCCACCAGTTGCTTGAAATTGATCCGATTCATATTGATCGCATCCACATTTATCGCATTCGTATCTTTTTCTCTCCATGATACCCCACTCCTTTTTTATTTATAACTATACTATACCAACTCGTTAAACACCTCACATCAGGCTAAAGTCTAACTTTTTTATAGAGACTAAAAAAAGCAAGAGAGTAAACTCTCTTGCTTTAATCATCAACATAATTTGTCGAAGAATTACATACTATCCTAATCCTTCTTTGAGAAGATTAAATAGATCTATTCAGTGACTGTCTCCTCATCACCAACAACAGTATTTTGATCTCCCTGTCCCTGGTTTTGAGCATTTTTCACTTCTTTTAGTTTGTCTGATAATTCTTTTTTCAAATCTTTGTTTTCAACTTTGTCAATAGCCTTTTCAGCTGTTTCAAATTCTTTATCCGTAACATCTGTTCGATACTCATCAGATTTTCCATCAACAAATAACTTAGAAAGCTCATCTAAGGCAACTTGTAGTTTCTTTATTTCAGGATCCACTTTTTTTCTTGATTCAGTTGTTTTCGTTGTTTGTTTAACATCTTTTTTAGACGTTCCATTCAACGTAATATACGCATAAGAACCACCAACAGCCAATAATAAAACAATAATTAAACC
Organism: Vagococcus sp.; assembly: GCA_052104115.1. Classification (GTDB taxonomy): domain Bacteria; phylum Bacillota; class Bacilli; order Lactobacillales; family Vagococcaceae; genus Vagococcus. The sequence goes on from JBQELZ010000008.1 coordinate 21,068, forward strand.
TATTATCTTCTTACTGTTACCTTTTTTAGGAGGCGTCATTTGGCTTCTTTGTCCAAGCTGCGTTTCGTATTCAGGTTCCATGTTATCTGGTTCCTGAATATCGTTTTCAGGCTCCATATTTTCTGGTTCCATATTCAAAATTCATCACACCTAATTATTTATTTCTTTTGAAGAATACAAAAGCTCCAGCAAGCATTGACATTAAACCACCAGCTACTAAGCCAGCATTTGCCACTTCACCAGTTTGAGGTAAAGTTTTTTCTGATTTTTTAGTGTCTTTAGCAACAACTTTTTTCACAACTTTTTTAGTATCTTTGTTGTCTTTTTTAACTTCGTCGACTTTATCAATTGGTTTAACTGGTTTAACTGGTTTAACTGGATCAACCGGATCAACTGGATCAACTGGATCAACTGGATCAACTGGATCAACTGGATCAATTGGATCAATTGGTTCTTCTCCAAGACTAACTAATAATTCATTCATGATATCTCTAACTTCTGGAGCTGTTCTAACATTAGTGATTGCTTTTTTCACTTCTTTAAATTTAGCTGAGTCAATTTTACCAGCTTCTAATAATTCTAATAATGTATCATGAGCTGCTTCTCTTTCAGCTGTTAATTCTTTAGCACCTGAAACTGCTCCAGCTACTTCTTCAATTGTTTTAGCGTCGTTTATTGCGTTTAAGTAGTAGAAGCTATCTTCAGTATTGATATCACCATCACTTAGCATATCAGAAATATCAAGTTTAGCATCTGCTTTAAGATCTCTTAATGCAATAGAATATTCTGCTGCTTCAACAACTGCTTTAACGCCTTCAATTGTTGTTTGAGCATCAATTTCATTTGCATATTTCCAGTAGTCATCGCCTGAAAGTCCTTTTTCATGAACTAATGCGTTAACTGCATCCTTAGCATCTTGTTTAGCATGGCTTAATTCGATTGAATATTTAGCTGCTTCAACAACTGCTGCTGCTTCTGCTGGAGTTTTTGCATTATGTACATCTTGGATGTATTTATGGTAGTCTTCACTATTTAAGTTTAAGTCACCAATTTCTTCAAATGCTTTGTTTTTAGCATCTGTTAATTCAGCTATAGCTGTTGCTTTAGCTACTGCAGCATCAACTTCCGCTGCTGTTTTAGCATCATACAATTCTCTTCTAATATCTTCACATTCTTCATAGCTAATTTTATTGCTATTATAAAGAGCTACAACTTTAATATCTTGAGCATTTTTGTATTCTTTTAATCCAACTAATTCAGTTGCATTTGCTAGAACAGCATTAACACCATCAACAGTTGTTGCTGCTGAAACTTGTGCCATGAAGTCATTACGTTCGTCATAATTAATGCTTCCTGCTTCGTATAAATCTTCAATTTTGCTTAAACCATCTTTTTGAGCCACTGATAAACCAGCTGCTGCATGTGCTTCTGCCACAATTGCATTCACTTGATCGATAGAAGTCGCTGCTTTAACACGTTCATTTAAATTAGCGCCAACTTTGTCCCAATCTAAATTTCCTGCTTGGTATAAGTCATTAATAGTTGCTTGTGCTGCTGTTTTAACTGCTTCTAACTCATCTTTTGCTACTTTATTTTGAGTTGCTTCAGCTAATAATGCATCTACTGCTGCGATAGAACCTGCTGCATTAATTTTAGCTAAATATGTTTGGTATAAATCATTATCTTGTTTCACAGCTTCCCATAATTTTGGACCTGCTGCTGCTTTGTATTCTCTTAATGCTTTAGTAGCACCTGTATTTCCGCCAATACCAGCATCTCCTGCTAAAGGTTTAGTTTCTGTTGCTCCTGACACTTCTTTTGCTGGTGCTACTTCGTCCTTCACTTCTGGAGCTACTTCTGGTGTTACTTCTGGTGTTACTTCTGGTGTTACTACCTCTGATGTTGCTGTTGTTGGTTCTAATTCATCTGCTACTGACATAATTGGTGCTACAACAGTACCCGCTAACATTGCTAGTGTAACTGTAGTTAATTTAACTTTTTTCATTTGTTAACCCTCTCCTATTCATTTAATTGTTATGTTGATAAGTAAAAGTACACTAACATTATATAACCTTAGTTATTTAAATCAACTAAAATATATAAATAAGGATAATCTGTTTCATAAATTTCATTAACATACATATTTTAAATTTGTTTTTCTTTTTCGATTTCCCTTTCACAAACTATTTAAAAGCTTTTAAACCAAATGTTAAGCGGATATTCCTATTACGACTAAATGATTAAACCGCTCAAATAAAATATGCTCAACTATATGATATATGTGTTATTGATATATTTAACTATTTTTAGGTATCTTTCACTAATGACACCTATTAGATTTTTTTAAGTTATTAATTTAATTTATAACATCATAAATTCTTTTTAACGGGTTAACTAGTCTAAATAACCAGTAAAAAACACAATAAAAAAGAGTAGAATTTTCTACTCTTTAAAAAAAACAATTAATCTACTATATTTGCTAACTATTGATAATTTTTTTATGAAAATAAGGTGTTTTACACTCTATTTTATCAACAAACTAATTATTAGACCCATTATTTGCGCACCATTAAATAATACTAGATTTTTTATCGCAATTGAAAACGTTTCACTTTTAACTTGATGGTGATTAAAGGTTCTGATGTTTTTCTGTATCATTGGAAATGTCCCACACACAAACAACATAGGCCAACTATAAAGCCCAACCAAGACACCACTTATCACAAAAAAGTATGAACCATACATTAATCCATTAAATAACCTTAAACCATTTTGTTTGCCAATATAATATGGCAATGTATAGCGATGGTTCGATATATCTTGCTCCAAATCACATAAATTATTCGCTAACATGATATTCGCAATCGTAAACATCATTGGGACAGACGCCCACGCAATCACAATCAACTGCTTAATATCACCATGAATTAAAAACTGGCCATCTGCTATAACTAACCCAAGAACATTTAAATCATACACGTTTAAATAAATAGTAATGAAGAATATGCCAAACCCCATGGTAATACCACTAAATAACTCACCCAATGGCATTCTAGACAATGGAACAGGACCAAATGTGTAAAAAATACCGATTAAAAAGCAAGCACCTCCCATCCCAAGTAATAATAAACTAGTTTTATATGTTAGATATAGACCGATTAAACTGGAGCATGCTATCATACCAACAATTAGCAGACTCACTTTTTGTACACTCAATTGCGCTTTCCCGACAATATTGGTCATTTCTTGATAGTGATTATTTTTGGCCTTTTTATAATCCATGACGTTATTAATTGCCGTCGTTGCCATATCAAACACCAACATAGCCACAAAAAAGAGCAACATATTTTCTACTATAACTTGGTCAAAGTAATACCAAGAAAATAACATGCCAATTACATAAGGAAATAAACTAGCTAACTTCGTACGGATTTCAACTAGTTCTAAAAATACTTTAGCTGTCATCACTTACCCTCACTTTATTGTTTTGATGTCTTTCAAGGTATAAGGCGTATCTTCTTTCAATTGAAAATTACCTTTTAGACCGCTACTCACATACACATCATCATCTTTTGTTACAAATACAGCCTCTACTCCGTCTAATCCTTCAACATAAGACATACCGTTCTTTACACCCATTGAAAAAACAGCTGTAGACAATCCATCTCCAGCAATTGATGTATCTGAGACAATGGTAATACCTGCGATATCATTTTCAAATGGGTAACCTGTATGCGAATTAAACAAATGATGGTATAATTTCCCGTCTACTTCTAAATTTCGTTCATAAATGCCTGATGTCACTAATGATTGGTTCTGCTCTGTTACAGAACCTACTATTGTATTACGGGCTTCATTAGGATCTTGAACACCTATTTTCCACTGACCGTCTTTACTTCTAGGACTATCTCCTAACACATATATGTTGCCACCCAAGTCCACAATGCCTGATGTGACACCATTTTCTTCCAGTACTTTTATCGCTTCATCGGTAATATATCCTTTGGCAATGGCCCCTAAATCAAGACGCATTCCTTTTTCTTTTAAATACACAGTATGTTCTTTTTCATCCAACACGACATCGTTGTAATTAACTAAAGCTAGGGCATCATCAATCTCATGTTGCTCTGGCTTTCTAGCATCATCAAATCCAATGTGCCACAGTTCTGTAATAGGTCCAATGGTTAAATCAAATCCACCATTCGAATCCTTACTATAAAATACGGCCTCTTCAATTAATTCGTACACGTCATCTGATACCTTAACTGGCTTTATGCCTGCTTCTTTATTAATCGTATCTACTTCTGAACCTGTTTGATTGACGGTGATTTTTTTGTCCAATTCCTTAATGCGGTCAAAAGCCTTCCCTAACACATCTTTCTTTCCATCATCAAAAATTTTCACCCTAACATATGTCCCCATCAAAAATTGTTCTTCTGAATAAGGTTCTTTGTTTAAGGTCACCGCATCATTTGAAGATGTGGCTTTTTTTGCTTCATTAGCTCCACATCCAACCAACCCTACTATTAATAGTGGTAAAACGAGTATGCTATACCATATTTTTTTTGAATCTGTCATATTGTCATCCCCTACACCTTATTTTATTCTTTAAAGATACTTTATCTAAAAATAAAATAGGCGACAAGTCCTAATAGAACTTGTCGCCTACAAACCAATCAATTATTTACCAAACACAATATTGTCTACTTCAATTTTATCAGTGTTGCCTTTTTCAGCCGCATTGATTAATTGTTCTGCATACATTTGGAATGAATGAGTTGAATGAGTGGCTCCTGTTACAACATCCATGTCAGAAGGTACTTGTTTATCAACTAAACCTTTATTCAATTCTGGAATAAATTTATCTGGACTTGTACCAGCATCTTTACCCATCATATCATTGTAGTCTTTGTCTTCTGTTTTTGATTTGCCATCAGCGTTGACATTGTCATATTTAGATTCTGTAATTTTGCCACCTTTTACAAGCATTGTAAAGACTGTATGATACCCATTAGAATCATTTTTTTCTTCTAATGTGTACTCACCATCTTTTAAGTCAGCGCCATTATCAATCTCAATCTTGTCAGTATTGCCAGCTTGTGCTGCTTGAATCAATTGTTGTGCATAATTTTTAAATGATTCTGTTGAATGAGTAGCACCTGTCACAACATCAACTGCATCTGCAGATTGCGCACTAACAAGAGCTTCGTTTAATTCAGGAATAAATGTTTCAGGTGATGTTCCTGATTTATCCTTCATATTTTTATTATAGTCTTTGTCTTCTATTTTTGATTTTCCATCTTTATCAACGTTATCGTATTTAGATTCTGTAATTTTGCCATTTTTAACAATCATTGTGAATGTCGCACGGTACCCATTGTTTTCATTCTTTTCTTCTAATGTGTACTCACCATCTTTTAAATCTCCCCCAGCAATTTTTTCTGTTGGTGCGTCATCTTTTTTGTCATCTTTTGCCACTTCAGAAGATGCTGTTGAAGACTCTTTTGTCTCTTTATCACTATTACCGCCACATGCTGCTAACACTAATGTTGACATAGCTAAAACTGTTATACCTGAGATTAATTTTTTCATTTTCATGTTTAAAAACCATCCTTTATTTTTTATTCATGTGAACTTATTTACAGAATAAGTGTAAACTATTCCAAATCAAAATGCAATTCTTTTCAATCTGTTAATGATGTTTTTCACAAATTATAATACTTTTTTGTCAACTTATTAAAAAAGAATAAATATCATTAGACATTTTTAATATTCCTTTGTATAATGTAATGGATTGTGTTTAATTTTTCACATTTTATTGTTTAACTTTTCACTTATTATTTAAAAAAGGGGAGATTTTTATCATGACTAAAACAGAAATTGTTGTAGTCGGTGCTGGATATTCTGGGATAGCAACCACAAAAATGCTATCTAAGAAGCTTAAAAAAAACAGTGACATCCATATCACGTTGATTGATCGTCATTCTTATCAAACGATGATGACTGAATTACACGAAGTTGCGGGTGGACGTGTTGAACCTGAAGCAATCCAATACGATTTACAAAGATTATTTTGTAAGAGAAAAAACGTTAGTGTCGTGACGGACACTGTTCTAAATGTTGATAAAGAAAACAAAGTAGTTAAAACAAAGGGTGGCTCTTACTCTTTTGACTACCTTGTCCTTGGTATGGGTGGCGAACCAAATGATTTCGGTACACCTGGTGTTAAAGATCATGGATTTACACTTTGGTCTATGGATGATGCCATCAAGATTAGAGAACATATCAAACGTACTGTGACACTTGCTTCATTAGAACCAGATGCAGATAAGCGAAAAGCCATGCTTAATTTTGTTGTCTGTGGGTCAGGATTTACAGGAATTGAAATGGTTGGAGAGTTAATTGATTGGAAAGATCGCTTGGCAAAAGACAACAAACTACAAGCAGATGAGATTAACTTAATGGTAGTAGAGGCTGCTCCTACTATTTTGAATATGCTTAATAGAGATGATGCTGGTAAAGCTGAGAAGTATTTAGTGAAGAAAGGCGTTAAACTATTAAAAGACATGCCTATCGTTGAAGTAGCTGATGATTATATCATGCTTAAATCTGGCGAAAAAATTGATACGCATACGTTGATTTGGACAGCTGGAGTAAAAGCAAACAGTGACACAGAAGAGTTCAAAATGGAAGCTGCTCGTGCGAATCGTTTAGTCGCAAATGAGTACATGCAAGCTAAAGGATATGAAGACAAAAATATCTACGTTATTGGTGACTTGGTTTACTTTGAAGAAACTGAAAAAGCACCAACACCACAAATTGTCCAAGCTGCAGAACAAACAGGTCATTGTGCAGCAAAAAATATTATTGCTGATATTAACAATGGTGAAAAAGAAGCATACAAAGGGAAATATGATGGCTTCATGGTATCAATTGGTTCTAAATATGCAGTTGCCTGCCTATTTGATAAATATCATCTAAGTGGATTCTTCGCAATGGCAATGAAACACGTGATTAACTTACGTTATTTCTTTGATATTCGATCTGGCTACTATATGTTCCAATACATGATGCATGAATTCTTTAGAGTCGAAGATCAACGAAATATATTCCGAGGCCACACATCTCGAAACAGTAACGTGATGTGGTCAGTACCATTAAGGGTCTTTTATGGTTCTGTATGGCTAGTTGAAGCCATGAAAAAAGTAATCGGTAATGGTAAAGTACTACAACCTGGTACGTGGTTTGGTGAGGGCTCTTGGTTCTCAGATACTGTAGCCTTCCCATTCCCTTGGTTACAAGTAGCCGATGCCACATCTGGTGCCTCTGAGGCCGCTGACGGTGCTGCTGAAGCTGTCCAAACAGTAGCGGATGCGACATTTGGGCTAAGCTATGCTTATGGGGAAACACCTATGACTGTCTTTGACACAATGCCAAAATGGTTTGCTTCTATTATGGAATTTATGATGCCAACACCTGAAGTCGCATTGTTTATGCAAAAAGCGATGACTATTTTTGAAATCTTATTAGCCTTAGCAATCATCGCTGGTCTATTTACATGGTTAGCAAATGCTGTATCCATCGTATTAGTCGTGATGTTCTGTCTGTCAGGTATGTTCTACTGGGTTAATATTTGGTTCCTATTTGTGGCCTTTGCCTTAATGAATGGGTCAGGTCGTGCCTTTGGATTAGATAAATGGGTGATTCCATGGATTCAAAAAACAGTCGGAAACTGGTGGTATGGAGATATCAAATCTCAATACGGTGACCATTCTTAATGACTATCATCCTAAAGTTCTAGAAGCCTCCCTTCTAGAACTTTATTTTATATCATTTACAGTACTGTAAGTTGCGTTTGACAAAAAATGATAGTATTCTCACTATGACAGGAGAATCTTTATGACAAAAAACAAAAAACTCATTTATATATCACTATTGGTTGCCCAAGGAGTTGTCATTGGATTAATCGAAAACATGATTCCTTTTCCATTTGCTATTGCTCCTGGTGCTAAACTAGGGTTAGCAAATCTAATTACCATTATCGCTATTTTTACCATGCCTGTAAAAGATAGTTTCCTTCTAGTTATCTTGCGTTTGTTTTTAACAACCTTACTAGGTGGGACCATATCAACCCTATTATACAGTGCAGCAGGTGCGACACTTAGTTACGTTGGCATGCTTTTATTAAAACAACTTGGACCACATCGTATCAGCACAATTGGCATTAGTGCCTTTGGTGGTTTTTTACATAACGTTGGTCAACTCCTCGTAGCAAGTTGGATTGCTCGCTCTTGGACGGTGATGCTTTACCTCCCCGTCCTATCTTGGATAGGTATCTTGGCAGGTATTGCTATAGGTATTTCAGCAAATTACGTGATGGAGCACGTCAAAACCCTTCAAGAATTTAAGTTAGAATACGAATAAGGTTTGTTACTATAAAGGAGTCAAATTATGAACATTCATCCAATGTGGAACAATTACCCAGAACTAAAAAAAGACTTAACCAAAACCCTTGATTTAATGCTAAAATCCATCCAGTTACCTGATAAAGAGATTGAACGTGCGATTACAGATATGATTCATGCTGGAGGAAAATTATTACGTCCAGCCTATCTACTACTCTTCTCACAATACGGTAAAAAAGCAAACAAACAAAAAAGTATCGCTCTGGCTGCAGCCATTGAAACCTTGCATACAGCGACACTCATACACGATGATATCATTGATAAAGCTGATATGAGACGTGGGGTCCCTACCTTACAACACTCATTTGATAATGATGTAGCAGTTTATGCAGGTGATTATTTATTTATTGTCTGTTTTAAATTATTGTCTCAATACGCTGACTCAATTAAAAGCGTTAAATTAAATACATCAAGTATGGAAAAAGTATTGCTTGGTGAATTAGGCCAGATGATTAAACGGTACGATATGGATATGTCGATTGATGACTATTTATTAAATATTTCAGGAAAAACTGCCGAGCTTTTTGCTCTTAGTTGCTTTGTCGGTTGCTATGAAAATGGGGGGTCTACTAAACTCGCAAATACTTGCCGTGAAATAGGTAAAAATATTGGGCTTGCTTTCCAAATTGTAGATGACATCTTAGACTATACTCAAACAGAGTCTACCATTGGAAAACCTGTGTTAGAAGACGTTAGACAAGGCGTTTATAGTTTACCACTTATCTGTGCCCTACAAGAAAACACGTCAGATTTTGCTCCTATCCTCATGAAAAAAGAAAACATGAGCCCTGAGGATGCAAAAAAAATACATGACTTAGTCCTAGCTTACGATGGGGTTCAAAAAGCATATGACTTAGCTGATATATTTACCAAACAGGCATTAGATTTAATTGATTCGTTACCTGATAACAAGCAACATACAAAAGAAACAATTGCGACAATTACCCGTACTATCTTAAATAGAGAAAATTAAGGCTAAGAGATGAACTCTTAGCCTTTTATGTTCTAACAACTTGTATTCCATTTACAAACCCGATATAATCGGGGAGATATGGAAACATTGAAAAATATATAAAGCGAGGGATTACATGATCACAGTTTTAAACGTTAGTTTACAATTCCCAGATAGAAAACTTTTTGAAGACGTTAATATAAAATTTACTCCAGGTAATTGTTATGGACTAATTGGGGCAAATGGGGCCGGAAAATCAACATTCCTAAAAATTTTATCCGGTGACATCGATCCATCTACTGGTAATGTCGTATTAGGACCAGACGAACGATTAGCCACACTTAAACAAAATCATTTCGACTACGAAGATCAAACAGTTCTACATACTGTTATGATGGGACATAAACGTCTATATGAAGTCATGCAAGAAAAAGATGCCATCTATATGAAAGAAGATTTTTCTGATGAAGATGGGATTAAAGCGGCTGAACTTGAAGGGGAATTTGCCGAGTTAAATGGATGGGAAGCAGAACCTGAAGCCGCAAGTTTATTACAAGGCTTAAACATTCCAGAAGACTTACATCAACTAAAAATGGCTGAATTAACAGCTGGACAAAAGGTGAAAGTCTTATTAGCACAAGCTTTATTTGGCCAACCTGATGTCCTACTATTAGATGAGCCCACAAATGGATTAGACCGTGAGTCCATTGCTTGGTTAGAAGAATTTTTAATCAACTCTGAAAACACGATTATTACCGTTTCCCATGACCGTCACTTTTTAAACAAAGTCTGTACACATATGGCCGATTTAGACTTTGGTAAAATTCAACTGTACGTTGGAAACTATGATTTCTGGTTGGAATCAAGTGAATTAGCAGCACGATTACAAGCTGACCAAAACGCAAAAAAAGAAGAAAAAGTAAAAGAATTACAAGCCTTTATCGCAAGATTTAGTGCCAACGCATCCAAATCAAAACAAGCCACATCTCGTAAAAAAATGTTGGATAAAATTGAATTAGATGATATCCAACCATCATCAAGACGCTACCCCTTTGTAGGGTTTAAAGCCGAACGTGAAATTGGTAATGATCTTCTTCAAGTAGAAAATATCTCTAAAACAATTGATGGTAAAAAAATACTCGATAATGTGTCGTTTACATTGCGTAAAGAAGATAAAACAGCCTTCATTGCAAAAGACGATATCACTACAACCACTTTATTTAAAATTATTATGGGTGATTTAGAACCAGATTCTGGAACTGTACGCTGGGGGGTCACAACGACTCAAGCTTATTTACCAAAAGACACATCTGATGAGTTTGATTCTGATCAACCTATTTTAGATTGGTTACGCCAATATGCATCCAAAGAGGAAGACGACAATACGTTCCTTAGAAGTTTCTTAGGTCGTATGTTATTCTCTGGTGAAGATGTTATGAAGTCTGTTAATGTTTTATCAGGTGGAGAAAAAGTCCGTTGTATGCTTTCTAAGTTAATGTTATCTAAATCAAACGTACTTGTTTTAGATGACCCAACAAATCATTTGGATTTAGAATCAATTACAGCTCTAAATGATGGCTTAATTGCTTTTAATGGTGCTATTCTATTTGCCTCACATGACCACCAATTTATCCAGTCGACAGCCAACCGTATCGTGGCCGTCTCTGATAAAGGTGTCGTTGATCGTGCTGAAACAACCTATGATGAATTTTTAGAAAACGACACAGTAAAAGAGCAATTAGATCAATTATTTAAATAATCAAACAGGTCCTAATCTATCTTGATTAGGACCTTAATTATTTCTTAGTCTATTTTTCATACATTAAAAAAAAGATACACATACTTTCTTCACATTTTCGGTCTATTATATAAATATACCAACAAAACAACCCTAACAAACTTTTTCATTTTATTTACTCCTCCAAAGTAAATAAAACAACTCCTTTTTGCTCCTAGCCAATGCTAGGAGCTTTTTTTATACTTATTTTCGGTCAACACCGAAAGAAAAGATAGCCATCGCCCCGTAACCTGTATGTGTAGCAATGGTTGGTCCCATCGGATATAAAATAACCTCTTTTACTGTTAACTTACTTAGTAACAAATCTTTTATTGTTTCAGCTGCTTCTAAATCCCCTGCATAAGCGACTAGCAAGGTCTGTTCCTCACTGTGTTCTATCGTACGAACGGTTTCATCCACAATTTTTTCTAATGCTTTACGTCGTCCTCTTACTTTACCAACGTTCACCAATTTACCATCTGGACTCACATTGATAATTGGTTTTATTTTAACAAGTCCACCTATCGCTGCAGTCGCTTTAGAAATTCGACCACCACGTTCTAAATGACTCAAATCATTCACAGTCACCCACGAATGAAGTTTGGGACCATTCACATCTAACCAATCTAATGTGGTTTCTAAGCTCTCACCAGCATTTCTAAGGTCAATCACTCCTTTGACTAATAAACCTTCTCCTAGGCTTGCTGCTTTGGTATCTACAACCGTTATAGGCACATTCTCATGTTCTTCTGACAATATTCTCACAGCCGAAACAGCATTTCTGTATGAGCCACTTAATGCAGACGAAAATGACACATATAAAAGTGGTGTTTCACTATCAATATATGCTTTAAACATTTCTAGATAAGTCCCAATATTAATTTGAGAAGTAGTAGGCATCTCACCTTGTTTGACCTGTTCCATAAACCATGTATAATCAAATGTCTTACCTAAATCGTCTATATATTCTTTATGATTTAAATGAATCAGCATACTAACCATATTTATGTCATTCTTTTCAATTATCTCATATGGCAAATCGCAACATGAGTCAATCAGTACATCAAACTGTTTTTTCATTTCAAACCCTCCTTCTTAAATAGTACTATTACTTACACAAAAAAAGAAGAAGTTTCTCAACTTCTTCTTTTTTAATGTCTTAAATTTGTGCCCAAACGTCTTCTAGCACGTTTGTTTGCTCACGGTCTGGTCCTACAGAGAACGTAGAAATGCGAACGCCTACTAATTCACTCACTCTATGAACGTAGTTTCTAGCATTATCAGGAAGCTCTTCTAATGTTTGGCATCCTGTAATATCCTCACTCCAGCCTGGTAGCTCTTCGTATATTGGTTTACAGCGTGACAAGTCTTTCAAACTAGCAGGATAATGATAAATCTCTTGTCCGTCTAATTCGTATGCTGTACAAATCTTCACTGTTGGTAAACCTGTTAACACATCAATTGAGTTTAATGATAAATTCGTGATGCCTGATACACGTTTTGAATGTCGCATCACAACTGAATCAAACCAACCAACACGTCTTGGTCGTCCTGTTGTTGTACCGTACTCGCGTCCTACTTCTCTAATTTGATTGCCAGTCTCATCGAACAATTCAGTTGGGAATGGTCCATCTCCAACTCGTGAAGTATAAGCTTTACATACACCCACCACTTTATCAATCTTAGATGGTCCTACACCTGTTCCAATAGTAACACCTCCAGCTAATGGGTTTGATGATGTCACAAATGGATACGTTCCTTGATCAATATCAAGCATCACACCTTGAGCACCTTCAAATAATACGTGCTTGCCTTCATCCAATGCATTATTCAAGATAACGGAAGTATCTGTTACATATTTTTTAATTTGTTGACCATACTCATAATACTCTTCAAATATATCATCAAATAACAAAGACTCACTATCAAATAATTTAACAAACAACCTATTTTTTTCTTCTAAATTTTCTTTTAATCTTTCTTCAAAAATATCTTTATCTAATAAATCAGCTATACGAATTCCAACACGTGCTGCCTTGTCCATATACGCTGGCCCGATTCCTTTGATGGTTGTGCCTATTTTATTGTCACCTTTAGCCTCTTCTTGAAGCTGATCTAGTTTAATGTGGTAAGGTAAAATGACATGTGCTCGATCAGATATTCTTAAGTTTTCTGTCACCACGCCATGGTCCGCTAAGTACTTTAGTTCAGTTGTTAATGCTTTTGGGTTTACAACAACGCCATTGCCGATAATGCTTATCTTTTCTTGATAAAAAATACCTGATGGAATTAAATGTAACTTGTACGTAGTCCCATCAAATTGAATCGTATGACCTGCATTGTCTCCACCTTGATAACGCGCAATAATATCTGCGTGTTCACTTAAAAAGTCAGTAATCTTCCCTTTTCCTTCATCGCCCCACTGTGTACCTACTACTACTACTGATGACATACAAACACTCCATTCTATGATATGATCTCTTCTTTTAACTTAACTATTCTAACAATATCTACTATCAACATCAAATATTTTCGAACGTTATTAAGTAAAATTTAATTTATTATATCAAAAAGCGAACATTAAAACTCATCTCTCGGAGATAAAGATGAAAATTTATTGTATTCTTTTATAAATAAGAGCTCTACTGTACCTCTAGCCCCACTCCTGTTTTTCTCAATAATAACTTCAATCACATTATTAGGCTCTTGTTGCTCCCCATCGTCCTCATCTTCACTACGATAGTAATCATCACGGTAAAGAAAGGCAACAATATCAGCATCTTGCTCAATGGAACCAGATTCACGAATATCACTTAGTACTGGTCGCTTATCTTGACGTTGCTCCACACCCCGAGATAGCTGAGACAAGGCAATAACTGGTACTTTTAATTCTTTAGATAGTTTTTTAAGTTGTCGTGAAATCTCAGACACTTCTTGCTGACGATTTTCACGTCCATTGCCTTCTATTAATTGTAAGTAATCTATCAAGATTAAGCCTAGATTACCCTGTTCCTGTGCTAATTTACGACATTTAGCACGGATTTCAGAAATCTTAATACCTGGTGTATCGTCAATAAAAATATTTGCTTTAGACAAGCTCCCCATTGCAATAATAATATTATCCCATTCTTCATCTGTTAGTTGACCTGTTTTCAGATGACTCGCTTCTACTAGTCCTTCTGAACACAGCATACGATTTACAAGTGACTCTGCACTCATCTCCAAACTAAAGATAGCAACACCTTTATCTGTCTTAGTTCCAACATTTTGAGCAATATTTAATGCAAACGCTGTCTTCCCTACTGCAGGTCTTGCTGCTAAAATAATTAATTCTTCAGGCTGTAAGCCAGCTGTCATTTTATCCAGAGCATGATAGCCTGTAGGCAAACCCGTAATCTCATCGCCTTGTTGTGATAATTTTTCAATTTGACTAATGGATTGTCCCAAAACATCCGCAATAGCTAAAAATCCACTTCTATTTCTTTTTTCAGATACTTCAAGGATTCTTTTTTCTGCCTCATCTAATATAGATGTTACATTTTCTTCTTGCTGAAATCCACTTGTTACAATGTCTGTTGCTGTTTGGATTAAATGCCGCAACAATGATTTTTCTTCAACAATTTTAGCATAATAGCCAACATTGGCTGCTGTTGGCACACTCAATGTCAATTCTGAGAGATAACTAAGACCACCAATATCTTCAATGAGCTTTTTTTGTTCTAATTCATCTTTTACTGTAATCACATCAACCGCTTCATTACGATTGTTTAAATCAACCATAATTTGAAAAATAATTTGATGAGATCGTCTATAAAAATCTGTTGCTTCAATATATTCCATCGCTTCCACAATAGATTCCGCTTCTAAAAAAACAGAACCCAAAACTGCTTGTTCTGCTTCTATGCTTTGTGGTGGTATTCTATCTTGTTGGATAAGTTCCATTCCCAAAAATCCCCTATCCTAATATTTTATTGAACCACAACATGAACACGTAATTTAGCTGTTACATCTTTATGTAATTTCACTGGTACATTTGTATATCCCAATGCTTTGATAGGTTGACTTAACTCCATTTTACGTTTATCTACTTTAATACCATGTTGTTTGTCTAATGCATCTGCAATTTGTTTTGATGGAATTGAGCCAAATAGACGACCATCCTCACCAGCTTTAGATGTTAATTCTACCTCAAACGTTTCTGCTTCTATTTTTTCTTTTAACATTTTTGCTTCTTCTAATACTTCTGCATCTTCTTTTTCTTTTGCTTTTGTTTTGCCATTCAACTCACTTAATGCTTTTGGTGTTGCTTCTACAGCTAACCCTTTTTTAAGAAGAAAATTCTGTGCATAACCTACTGCAACGTCTTTTACGTCACCTTTTTTGCCTTTACCTTTAACATCTTGTAAAAAAATAACTTTCATACGTAAACACTCCTTATCTATCTAATCATTCATTTAATTCTAGTTACTTCTTTATTTTAACATAATTACCAGTATTCTTAAACAGAACAAAATGTTTCACGTGAAACAAAAAGAGCATTCACTATTACGTGAATACTCTTTTATTTGTTTATTATTGTTCTTCACCAACGAATGGTAATAGACCCATAATTCTTGCGCGTTTGATAGCAATCGTTAATTTTCTTTGATGCTTAGCACAAGTACCTGTTACACGACGAGGTAAAATTTTACCTCTTTCTGAAACAAATCTTGATAATAATTCAACATCTTTATAGTCGATATTATCAATATGGTTAGCAGTGAAGTAACATACTTTACGACGTTTTCTTCCGCCTCTTCTTTGTTGAGCTGCCATTTTATGCTCCTCCTATTCTAATTTTAGAATGGTAAATCGTCATCCGAGATATCAATTTGCGATGAGCTTCCAAAAGGATCGCTATCACGATCGAAATTCGGCATTTCGTTTTTACTTGTTTGTTGAGATTGGCCAAATGATTGATTATTTTGGTTTTGAGAAACAGTATTATTAAAACCGCCTGAAAAATCATTATCAAATCCACCAGATTGCTGTTGTCTTTGCTCTGATTTACCTTTTGACTCTAATAATTGGAAATTATCACATACTACTTCTGTGACATAAACTCTTTGACCTTGTTGATTTTCATAATTGCGTGTTTGAATTCTTCCAACTACACCTAGTAACGTACCTTTTTTGGCATAATTAGCTAGTGTTTCTGCTGGTTTTCTCCAAATGACACAATTAATAAAATCAGCTTCACGTTCACCACTTTGGTTAGTGAAATTTCTGTTGACGGCCAAGTTGAAAGTTGCTACAGCTGATCCATTTGCGGTAAACCTCAAATCTGGATCACGAGTAAGTCTTCCTACTAACACAACATTATTAATCATTTGTCGATCTCCCTTCGTTTGAATGTTTCACGTGAAACATTTTTAGTTTTCTTCTTTAACAACCATGTGACGTAAAATGTCAGCATTGATTTTAGCTAAACGATCAAATTCATTGATTGCTTCAGCATCTGTTGCAGAAACTTTAACGATGTGGTAGATACCTTCACGGAAATCTTGGATTTCATAGGCTAAACGACGTTTTTCCCATAGTTTAGATTCCAAAACTTCTGCTCCATTATCTTTCAAGATTGAATCGAAACGATTTACTAGAGCATTTTTTGCTTCCTCATCAATGTTAGGACGGATTATATACATAATTTCATAATTAACTGCCTGACTCATTGATTTTCACCTCCTTATGGACTTAAGGTTCCTAAAATTCTTAGGAACAAGGAGAGTAAACATATATGTTTACCCACGCTAAACCATTATACTGGTTTTAAATAAATAAATCAATAGGAATATTTTATAAACAAAAAGAAAAGTTAATGATTTAACCAATCAACTTTTCTTTTCATTAATTAGATTACTATTGATCTGTACACAATCGGTACAATGCCTCGGCATAAATTTCCATAGAACGCGTCATTTCATTCAGTAGCCATGTTTCATTTGGTTGATGCATCGTATCAACTGTTTCTGAAAACATTGCCCCAAAGGCCACACAATTTTTCATCGTACGAGCGAACGTTGCCCCACCTGATGCTTTAGGTGCCGTCATATCTCCTGTGACATCTCTGTATGCACCTAATAATGACTGCACAAGTTCAGATTCAATTGGCACATACAAGGACGCTAAATAATCAAATTCTTGATACATTAATGAATCATCTGCCAATGTTTTTTCTAGGCGCGACACGATTTCCTCTTTATTCGCTGTTACGGGTAATCTTACATCAAGCCCTATTTTAGATTCTTTCTCATTGATCTCAACGGTTGCTGCATTAAACGTTAAATGTCCAGAGGCTTCATCACTTACTTCTCCAACCACACTCGTGCCTCTAGCATCATCTTTAACAATATTTCCTAAAAAATGGATAGCTGGATGATCAATGACTTGTGATACAGCCTCTGCCAATCGTGTATTGGCATTGATTCCTTTAGGTGCATCTTTTGAATGAATCGACTTCCCAGCTACTGTAATACCTGCATCAGATTCTGTATAAACGTAACCTAATATATCCAATTCAGCTTTTATTTCCTCTTGCTTGATGCCTTTATACGTAGCAGAGTCTGCCACCACATTTAAGGCATTTCCACCTGTGAATATAAAATCGCTACTGCCTTCACCTGTAGCATATGACTGTAATAACCCTTTTTCAGCATAGATAAGTGGGAAGTTAGCGTCTGGGGCAAAACCTAAATCAATCATGTCTTCTTTTTCATGATAATGATCCATACAACGCCACAATGTTTCCTCATCCGTTCCAAAAATAAAACGAACTTTTTTATTTAATGTCGCACCACTATCTAAAACAGCTTTTAATGCGTATAAAGTGGCAATTGTTGGGCCTTTATCATCTTGAACCCCTCTACCGATCAACGATGTATCTGTAACTGTCGCTGAAAATGGCGGCACATCCCAAAGTGTTTCATCCCCTGGTGGGACAACATCTAAATGACATAGAACGCCGAACAGTTCACTGCCTTCACCTATTTCTGCATACCCATAATACCCATCTGGATCGATAAATGTTGTGAATCCTTCTTCTTCAAATAATGATAGTGTATCTTTCAAGCATGCCACAATATCTTGACCAAAAGGAGCTCCTGGTGCTGATTCTTTCATGTATGATGGAAATTTTACAATTCGTTGAATCGCAGTAATCGCTTGATTTGTATGTGTGTCAGTTATAAATTGTTTCATGTTATCACCCTTCTTTTCATTAGAATTCGTTTTCATGTTCATTATACACCACTCCTATATCTTGTGAAGTCATTACTTTTATTATTTTTTGCTCGTCCATTGACAATCCACTAACTTATGACTATGATTAAACCTAACAACTAAATCAGTGATCTATGAAGAGTTGAGGTAGTGATACGACACGATAACCTCACAGCAACGTACCTATATGGTAACGTGCTCCTGTCGTAAACCATAGCGTGCCAAAAACAGCTCGCATTTCATGGTGGGCTGTTTTTTTGTTACCTACTAATAAAAAAGGACGTGTTTTTATGTATTATTGGCATGATAATCAACTGGTTCATTTAATTCCGGCAACTGAAAAAGAGGTAATTGATCATTTTTACGCTTATTTGGATAGCGCTAAGAATCATCCTTTGTTTGAACGGGATTTACATCAAGCAAGCAAGGTCCTATCGATGCTTGAAGAAACTGCTCAGTACAATCAATTACAAATAGAATTCGATATGGCAACAAAAGAATGTCAGCGTGACCGTCAGCTGAAGCCTTTAACAGGCCCAAGAAACTTCAGTGAAGCGATGGCCACACATTACAATGTTAAATAATAAAAAGAACCCTGTCACGTTCTGACAGAGTTCTTCTTTATTTTATTCTTCTTCATGCGACGATTCTTCAGTGACTGTTGATTCTGTCACCTCAGCAAGCTCTTCCTCTTCTTCTGGCAATACTTTTGCCATGGTTGATACAGAAGCATCTTCTTCTAAACGAATTAATCGAACCCCTTGAGTCGAACGCCCTGTTTGAGACACAGTATCGACACTAAAGCGAATGATAACCCCTTTGTTCGTAATCAACATAACATCTTCGTCGCCAGATACTGTCGTTAACCCAGCCAATTTACCATTTTTCTCTGTAATATTAACGGTTTTAATTCCTTTACCACCACGGCCTTTTACTGGATATTCTTTAGATAATGTACGCTTGCCATATCCTTTTTCAGTAATGACTAATACTTCACTGTCTTCACCTATAATATCCATGCCAATCACGTAATCATTTTCTCTTAATCTGATTCCTCTAACACCTGCTGCACTACGTCCCATTGAACGAACAGCCTCTTCATTAAACGTCACAGAATAACCCAGATGTGTCCCAATGATAATATTTTCATGTCCATCGGTTAGCGCCACATTAATCAAAGCATCATTTTCTTTTAAGCCGATTGCCTTCAATCCATTAGTTCTAATATTAGCAAATTCTGTCACAGCAGTACGTTTCACTGTTCCTAATCGTGTGGTGAAGAATAAGTATTGATTTTCCTCTGCTTTTCCTTCTACACTGATAATCGCCTCTATTTTTTCAGATGAATCAATGCCTAATAAGTTGATCACAGGTATCCCTTTCGCTGTACGACCATATTCAGGTATCTCATACCCTTTCGCACGATAAACCTTACCAGTATCGGTAAAGAATAACAGCGTGTCATGTGTCGAACATGATACTAGATTTTCAACAAAATCATCTGCATGAACACCCATTCCTTGGACACCACGTCCACCACGATGTTGCGTTCTAAATTCTGTACTAGCAAGACGTTTTACATAGCCATTATGAGTCAATGTAATCACGATGTCCTCTTCTTCTATTAAATCTTCGTCTTCAAGACTTAGCACTTCGCCGACCAATAATTCTGTTCGTCTAGCATCCCCATATTTTTGTTGTATTTCTTCTAATTCTGTTGAAATAATCTCTAATACACGGTGATGATTCGCTAATATATCTTTTAAATCAGCGATGACAACCAATAAATTTTGGTATTCATTTTCAATTTTTTCACGTTCTAATCCAGTTAAACGACGCAAGCGCATGTCTAATATCGCTTGAGATTGTCTATCTGATAAACTAAATTTCGTGATTAATGATTGTTTCGCCACTTCATCTGATTCAGATGAACGGATCGTATGAATGATTTCATCGATATGATCCAAAGCAATTCTCAATCCTTCTAAGATATGTGCTCTTGCTTCTGCTTTATTTTTATCAAATTCAGTTCGTCTTACAATCACTTCTTCCTGATGCTCTAAGTAGTACTCCAAAATAGGTTTTAGGCCCAATACTTTTGGAACACCTTTCACAATTGCCAGCATATTAAATCCGAAACTTGTTTGTAATGACGTTAATTTGTATAAATTATTTAAAACAACAGATGCACTCACATCACGACGCACTTCAATCACAATACGCATGCCTTCACGTGACGACTCATCTCTTAAATCTGTAATGCCCTCAATACGTTTTTCTCTATGTAAATCAGCGATTCTTTCAATCAGTCTTGCTTTATTCACCATGTAAGGAATTTCCGTCACAATGATGCGTTCTTTGCCATTTTTCATCTCTTCGATATCCGCTTTAGCTCGAACAATAATAGAGCCTCTGCCTGTTTCATAGGCTTTACGAATGCCAGATTTTCCCATAACGAGTCCACCCGTTGGAAAATCAGGACCAGGTAAAGCTTCCATCAAATCAGCAGTTGTAGCATCAGCATTGTCCATTAATACTTTAATCGCATCAATCACTTCAACCAAATTATGAGGAGGGATGTTTGTTGCCATACCTACAGCAATACCTGTTGTACCATTCACTAAAAGGTTAGGAAAACGTGACGGTAATACTTCTGGTTCTCTCTCAGTTTCATCGTAGTTATTTTGAAAATTAACGGTATTTTTATTAATATCACGTAGCATTTCCACTGCAATCTTACTCATACGTGCTTCGGTATAACGCATAGCCGCAGCTCCGTCACCATCTACAGAACCAAAGTTTCCGTGTCCATCTACTAACATGTTACGGTAACTAAATGGTTGGGCCATTCTTACCATTGACTCATAAATTGCACTATCACCATGAGGATGATACTTACCCATAACATCCCCAACAATACGTGCTGATTTTTTATGAGCTTTATCAGGTGTGACACCCATCTCATTCATTCCGTAAAGTATTCTACGGTGAACAGGTTTTAGTCCATCTCTAACATCTGGAAGTGCACGTGAAACAATAACACTCATGGCATAATCGATAAACGATTCTTCCATTTCGTCTGTTAAATTTATATCTTTAATATTTTCTTTTATTTCTTCAGACATGAACGATCCTCCTTTTTACACATTATATATCCAAGTTTTTCACGTAATGAGCATTTGCTTCAATAAATTCACGACGTGGTTCGACTTTGTCTCCCATGAGCATTTCAAACACAGCATCTGCTTTTATAGCGTCTTCGACACTTACTCTTAACATGGTTCTATGTTCTGGATCCATGGTAGTTTCCCATAATTGATGGTAATCCATTTCACCAAGACCTTTGTAACGTTGAACACTTGGCTTAGGTGTTGCTGGAAGTCCAGCAATCGTTTCAGCAAGTCTATCATCCGCATCTTTACCTGGTTGCACGTATGTAATGTTTTTACCTTGCTTCACACCGTATAAAGGTGGTTGGGAAATATAAACATACCCAGCTTCTACAACAGGCCTCATATAGCGATAAAACAGGGTTAGAAGCAATGTTCTAATATGAGCACCATCCACGTCCGCATCTGTCATGATAATTAATTTATTGTATCTTGCTTTACTAACATCAAAATCATCACCAAAACCTGTTCCCATTGCAGTAAATAAAGAACGAATTTCTTGATTGGCTAGGATTTTTTCCATACTGGCTTTTTCAACATTTAAAATCTTACCTCGAATTGGTAATATCGCTTGGAATCCTCGATCACGTCCTTGTTTAGCTGAACCTCCCGCAGAGTCCCCTTCGACAATGTATAACTCACATTTTTCAGGTTCACGACTTGAACAGTCTGCCAATTTACCAGGTAGACTACTAATTTCAAGTGCGCCTTTACGACGTGTGACTTCTCTGGCTCTTTTCGCAGCTAACCGAGCTTTAGAAGCTAAAATCCCTTTTTCGACCACTTTTTTCGCAGTATCAGGATTTTCAAATAAGAATTTATTAAATGCTTCTGAAAACAAGCGATCTGTCACAGTTCGAACTTCGGAATTTCCTAGTTTTGTTTTTGTTTGTCCTTCAAATTGTGGTTCAGGATGTTTGATAGAAATTACAGCAGTAATCCCTTCACGAACATCTTCCCCACTCAAATTATCTTCGTTCTCTTTCAATAATTTTTGCTTTTTAGCATAATCATTGATGACACGTGTCAAGGCTGTACGGAAACCAAATTCATGGGTTCCTCCCTCGTATGTATGAATATTATTCGCAAAACTCAATAAATTGGTATGATAACCATCCGTGTACTGAATCGCCACTTCTACTGTAATGTCTTGTTGCTCCCCTTCTGTGTAGATAGGATCATCAAACAAGACGGTTTTCTTTTCATTTAAGTATTCAACATAACTCTTTATACCGCCCTCATAATGAAACATTTCATACATTTCCTCATCGGAACGACGGTCTTCAATACTAATTTTAAGACCACGATTTAAAAATGCTAGTTCACGAATACGTGTCAGCAATTTTTCGTGCTCAAAAATAACAGTCTCTGTAAATATCTCTGGATCTGGTTTAAAGTTAACAATTGTTCCTTGCTTCTCTGTTTCACCAATCACTTTTAAATCCGCAGCGACTTTCCCACGAGCAAATTCTTGATAATGAATTTTTCCGTTTTTCAACACTTTCACACTTAACTTTTCAGATAAGGCATTCACAACAGAAGAGCCTACACCATGTAAGCCTCCAGATACTTTGTATCCGCCTCCGCCAAATTTACCTCCAGCATGAAGAACGGTAAAGACAGTCTCTACAGCTGGACGACCTGTTTTCGCTTGTAAATCAACCGGAATACCACGTCCATCATCAATGACTGTAATACTATTATCTTTTTCAATGATGACATTGATTTCAGTACAATATCCTGCAAGTGCCTCATCAATTGAATTATCAACAATTTCCCATACCAAGTGATGCAAACCTTGTGGCCCTGTAGAGCCAATATACATACCTGGGCGCTTTCTAACGGCTTCTAAGCCTTCTAATACTTGAATTTGGCTAGCATCATATTCATGTACTTGTTCTATGTTATTTTTTTCTTCTTCTGTCAAGTTAGCCACGATTCCTTTCTACTGTTCCATTTGTAATATTAAATACATTAGGTTCTATGGTTAATTTATCTTTTAAATGCGTTAAGCTTGTTGTTGTCAAAAATGTTTGCAGTTTATTTTCAATAAATTCCATTAAATGAATCTGTCTAGCATCATCCAGTTCACTCAAGACATCATCCAATAATAAAATTGGATACTCCCCAACTTCCTCATTCATTAATTCAATTTCTGCTAATTTAACACTTAATGCCGTTGTTCGTTGCTGACCTTGTGATCCATATGTCTGAACATTTTGATCATTTACCTTAAAAATCAAATCATCTCGATGTGGACCAACTGTTGTCGTTAATTGGCTCAAATCTTTGTCTTCATTCTTTTTTAACTGGTCCAATAACAGACTATAGATGGCTTCTTTGTCCAAGGTTTGATCCAATGGAAGTTGACTTTTATAGGTAATCGTTAACGATTCTTTATTGAATGAGATTGTTTGATGGATGTCATTCGCCCAACGTTCTAATTTTTTTAAGAATTGAAGACGATGATATAAAACAAAGCTACCTGATTCAGCCAGTTGTTCTGAAAGAACCTCTAGATAAATGGTATCTTTGGAGTGTTGAAATGCAATTTTTTTAAGATATTGATTGCGTTGTTTTAAAATCGTTTGATATTGACTTAGATGATGTAGATACTGTGCATTAATCTGACCTATTTCCATATCTAAAAATTTCCGTCTATTTTGAGGTGCACCCTTTACTAAAGACAAATCTTCTGGTGCAAATAAAATCACATTTAAATGACCAACATAATGGCTTAGCTTCTGTTGTTCTAGTCCATTTACTTTTGTTTTTTTTCCTTTATTTGACACAATCATCGTCAAGTCTAACTCGCTATTTTGTTTTACTACATGTCCTTCAATTCTAGCGAACTCTTCTTGCCATTGAATCAGTTCTTTTTCATTGGTACTGCGATGACTCCTTGCTAGTGACAAGACATAAATACTTTCTAGTAAATTAGTCTTCCCTTGTGCGTTTTCCCCTAAAAGTACATTTAATTTAGGCGAAAAATCTAAGGTTAATGCGTCATAGTTTCGATAATGGGTTAACGAAATGGTTTCCAGTTTCATTTAACTAATCCTTATCTGTTTCTGGCATTTTAGCCATAAAAAAAGTACCTAATTCAGGTATTTCAATCATCATCTCTGCATATAATTTTCTTCCTCGACGGTTTTCAAGCTCTCCGTCAACATATACAGCGTTTTCTTGTAAAAACCATTTAGCCATACCACCACTAGAAATCACATTGACTTCTTTTAAAAACTGCCCTAAGGTCATGTACTCTGACTTTAATATAAAAGTTTTTTTCACAAATTTTCACCTACTCTTTTCAAAGTCTTAATAGAAACATTATACCTTTTTTAATGGGTAAAAACAAATAATCTTTCATTTAATCACATTTTGACGTTCTCATTATAAAATCGATAGATTTTTCATTTTTCATGATAAATTCCTTAGAACGCAAAATAAGACGGTTTTTTTATCAAACATAAAAAAAAACTATCCGGAGATAGTTTTCAGAAAAGTGACTAATTAGTTCGAACAGGAGTAATTAATTGAATGAAATCAATATCTGCATCCTTAGGTTGTAATGTAAATGGTCTAATTGGTGAGATAAAACGAATCGTCACATCAATATTACCAAATGATTTTAATGAATCCTTCATGTAATCAGGGTTGAATGAAATATCAATTGGATCTCCAGTAACTGATAAGTATGTCAATACTTCTTCAACGTTTCCAATTTCTGGTGAGTTGCCGTAAATAATAACTTGATCTGAATTGATGGACAACTTAACGATATTATTACGCCCCTCATGAGATAATAATGACGCACGGTCAATAGCAGATAACAACTCAGGCACATTAAATTCAATTTCAGTATTAAAATTAGTTGGTATTAATCGATTTGTATCAGGGTAATTGCCTTCTAATAAACGTGAATAGAAATGCATATTATCAGTTTTGAATAAAACTTGGTTTTCCATAATGGTAATTTCTACTAACTCTTCTTCATCTTTAAATGAACGTGATAGTTCTTGCAAACTTTTACCTGGAATGACAACATCAAATTCATTTTCTGTGTCTTCTATTCGAATTGAACGTTGGCTCAAACGATGACTGTCTGTTGCAACTGCTAATAAAGAGTCTTGTTTTAAAATAAAATGAACCCCAGTTAAAATAGGACGACTTTCATGCATAGAAACCGAAAAAACTGTTTCACTAATTAATTTATTCAATACACGTGCAGATAATTTAAAGGTATTTTGATTATCTACTATAGGTAGATGTGGATAATTTTCAGCATTTAACCCATTTACATTAAATAATGCCTTACCTGAAGATATAATGACTTGATTATTTTCAATTAGTTCTAAGGTTAAGGTTGCTTCAGGTAATTTACGAATGATTTCATTAAAAAAGCGTGCTTGTAAAACAATTGATCCTGTCTTTTCAATAATCATGTTTGCTTTTTCATCATCTACACTTAAAAATGTTTCTATTGAGATGTCTGCATTACTACCCGTTAACGTTAAACCAGTTTCACTTAGACTGATTTTCACACCAGTAAGAATTGGAATGGTTGTCTTACCAGATATTGCTCTTTGTACGGTTGCTAATTCGTCTAAAAAAGCAGTTCGATTTAATGTTACTTTCATTGTAAATCTCCTTTTAATTTATATAAGAATATATAGTAATAGTAGTAGGTCCTGTTAATCATGTGGATAACTTTGTTTAGTGTATAAAATAAAAGATATTCAGCTTGTTAATAACATGTGGATAACTCAGTGATAACTTTTATGGTTATCCACAGCTAAGAAATGAGTAAATTCTTTAATTCTCCTATTTCTTTTTGAATGGTTGGATCAGTTTCTAATAATTGTTGAATTTTTTCATGTGCATGAATCACCGTTGTGTGATCCTTTCCTCCAAATTCAGCCCCTATTTTCGGAAGAGAATTATCTGTTAACTCTCTTGATAAAAACATAGCAATTTGTCTAGGGACAACGATTGATTTGACTCTTTTTTTCCCTTTTAAATCTTTTAGCTGTAGATGGTAATACTTACAAACTTCTTCTTGAATGAACAGAATAGACAATTCACTTTTCTGTTTGGCAGGTTTCAAGCTTTTTAATGCATCTGCCGCTAAACTTGTAGAAATGTCATGGCCATTCATCGTAGCATAGGCTTGAACTCGAACGAGAGCTCCTTCAAGTTCTCTTATATTTGAATCGATTTGTCCAGCAATATAAGACAACGTATCATCAGGAATTTCAAGGCCTTCAGCATCGGCTTTTTTTCTTAAAATAGCGATTCTAGTCTCTAAATCAGGTGGGGTGATGTCTACAGATAACCCCCAAGCAAATCGAGAGACAAGTCGTTCTTGTAATTTTGGTATTTCATTTGGTAAACGATCACTCGTTAATACGATTTGTCTACCATCATTATAAAGAGTATTGAATGTATGGAAAAATTCCTCTTGTGTCCCCTCTTTTTCTGCAAAAAATTGAATATCATCGACTAATAATAAATCAACACTTCTATATTCTTGTCTAAATGCTTCCGACGTTCTATTTTGTATTGAATTGATAAAATCATTCGCAAATGATTCACTTGTGACATATTTTATTTTTGCATCAGGTTGATTCGTCAACATTTGATGGCCTATAGCGTGCATCAAATGTGTCTTTCCAAGTCCTACTCCACCGTAAAAGAAGAGTGGATTGTATGTAGCACCAGGATCTTCGGATACAACCAAGGCTGCAGCATGAGCCATCTGATTTCCTTTTCCAATAACAAATGTATCGAATGTGTATTTAGAGTTAAGCAAGGCTTTTTTACTATTTTGCTTAACGATATCTGGTAATTCAATTTGTGTTGGTTCAGGTTTTTTTTCAGGCTCATTTTTTTCATTTTGAATAATAAAAACAGGAGTCACTTCTTCCCCTGTTAATTTAAATCCAGTTTCTACAATTTTCGCTGCAAGATTTTTTTCCCAATAGTCTTTATGTAAAGGAGAAGGAACCTCAATTGTTAATAAGTTATTTTCCAAACGAATGGGTGTTGCTTGTTCAATCCACGCATTAAAGCTAGGACCTGTTAATATTTTTCGATAGTCCTCTTCTAATTCTTTCCATATAAAATCAATATTGGGCATATCTATCCCCCTAACAAAATAGTTTCCTGTTTATTTTAGCATTTATTAAAAAAGTTTTCCACTGATTTTTACGATTGGGGATAACAAGTTAACAAATTAAAAATAAAGTTATCAACAAGCTTGAAAAAAATGTGAATATCTTTTTAAAGATTTGATTTGTCTAGATAGTTATACACAAGAAGGTTTGTTATTATACGGAGTTTAAAACGACTTGTTAACAAGCATTTTTGAAAATGTGTATAACTTAATAACAGGGTGTTAACCTGTGTATAAGTTGGTGATAACTTAAAAACAACTTTTTTATAAAAAATGTTAATTAACGAGGATGTGGATAGAAACAAATGAGAATGTGGATAATTAATTATAGAAAAGATTAAGAGGGGAGTTGACAAAACTATCATTTTATTTGTATAATGTCATAGTCTGTCTAAGTGATTTAGAAAGCATATTTGTTTTTAGGAGGTGGATTGAATGAAAAGAACATATCAACCAAAGAAACGTAAACGCCAAAAGGTACATGGTTTTCGTAAACGTATGAGTACAAAAAATGGTCGCCGTGTAGTAGC
The DNA here is from genome assembly GCA_052104115.1 of Vagococcus sp. GTDB lineage: Bacteria > Bacillota > Bacilli > Lactobacillales > Vagococcaceae > Vagococcus. The sequence goes on from JBQELZ010000008.1 coordinate 49,394, forward strand.
GAGCAGACGCCGTAAAGGAAGAAAAGTATTAGCAGCATAAATCACTGAATCTCTGAATCAGTGATTTTTTTTTATAAAAAATCAAAAAAAATGTATGGTTTATGCTATGATTAAGGTGTTATCTTTATATAAAATATAAGAATTAAAGGGATGTAGTATGAAAAAATCCTATCGTATTAAAAAAGAAAAAGAATTTCAGCAAATTATTCAAAAAAAGCAATCCTTTGCGAATCGAAATTTTGTGGTGTACGTTAGTGAATCAACTGACAATGCGCATTTTAGAATAGGATTGTCAGTTGGTAAGAAAATTGGCAATGCGGTTACGCGAAATAGAGTCAAACGATTAATGAGGCAAGCGCTATTTGAGTTAAAGTCAGAAATAAAACCAGAGTACAATGTCATTTTAATCGCTAGACCTAATATAGTTGGTTTAACATTAGAAGAAGTCAAAAAGAATATCCAACATGTATTTAAACTAGCGAATTTAATAGAAATAAGTGAGGTTCGTGTCAGTGAAAAATAAGAAGAAGTGGCTGTATATTTTAAGTATGTTTGTGTTGGTTTTAGTGTTAACGGGGTGTGGTAGCACATCACCAATTGATCAAAATAGTACAGGCGTTTGGGATAGATACATCGTTTACTATTTTGGACAAGCTATTAAAGGGTTATCTTTTGGTAAGCCTGCAGTAGGGATTATTTTATTTACTCTTGTTGTACGTGTCATTTTGATGCCTTTGATGCATTATCAAACTCAAAGCATGAGAAAAACACAAGAAATACAACCAAAGTTAAAAGCATTACAAGAAAAATATGCTTCGAAAGATGCCGAAACGGTACGTAAGCTACAAGAAGAGCAACAAAAGCTTTATAGTGAGCAAGGTGTTAATCCTATATCTGGTTGTTTACCAATGCTTGTTCAATTGCCAATTATGATGGCTTTATGGCAAGCGATTTCTCGTATCCCTGAGTTAACGGATGGCACATTTATGTGGTTAAAACTAGGAACACCAGATCCATATTTTATTTTACCTGTTTTAGCTGCTATTTTTACATTCATTAGTACAAAGCTGACATCAATGAGTCAAGTGGATGTCAATGGTACAATGAAGACAATGAACTTTGTGATGCCATTAATGATTTTATTCATGGGTGTGAAGCTTGCAAGTGGGTTATCTCTATATTGGGTTGTCTCAAATGCGTTCCAAGTGGTTCAAACGTTACTAATTAACAATCCGTTTAAAATTAAACGTGAACGAGAAGCAGAAGAGCAACGAAAACGTGATTTAGAAAAAGCACTACGCAAAGCAAATCAATCTAAGAAAAAAAGAAAATAAAATACTACTATGAGGAGGTTCGTATCATGCCAAAATTTACAGGAGAAACCACTGACCAAGCAATTGAAGTTGGACTTAAGACCTTGAAAGTGGAACGTTCTGATGCGGATATTCAAATTGTTGACGAAGGAAAAAAAGGATTTTTAGGATTAGGTAAAAAAGAAGCAGTTGTAGAAATCACGGTGAAGGAATCAATGGTAGAAGAAGTAGAAGAGCCTGTTTTAGAAGAAACGTTGGAAGAAACGACTGTAGAGGTGGTAAAACCTGAGCCAGTTGTGAGTCAAATGAAGACAGATTTATCAGATGATGAGGCGATAACAGCGTTGGCTATTTACTTAACAGATATCACTAGAGATTTAGGAGCACCAGCCATGGTAAAAATCGAGAGACAAGAGGAACGTATCATGTTCCATCTTGAGTCTGAAAAGAAAGGACTCTTGATTGGAAAACATGGTAAGTTGTTGAATGCTATTCAGTATTTATCTCAAGTCTATATTCATAGAATTGCTAAAAATAGGGTGTCTATTGTCGTAAATGTTGGCGATTATCGTGAGCGACGCGAATCAGTTATTAAGAGATTGGCTCGTCAAACGGTAAAACAGGTAAGAGAAACCGGACAACCAGTCTTTTTAGAGCCTATGCCGGCTTTTGAACGAAAGTTAGTACATAACATCCTATCAGCTGAAACAGACGTTAAAACTCATTCTGAAGGCAATGAGCCTCATAGATACTTAGTGGTAGAATTAAAAAATTAAACATAAAAAAGCCAAGGAGTCATTCATTGATCCTTGGCTTTTTTTTAGTTACCGTATAAATTATCTCTTAATACAGCTTGTTTAATTTCTTCAATATTTTGAGTACCTGCTAGTTGCATAACCATTTCTAATTCACGCTTGAAGTAATCAAACACTTGTTTGACTCCAACAGATCCGCCTAATGCAAGACCGTAAATAACCGGACGACCAATAGCAACTAAATCAGCACCACTAGCAATAGCCTTGAAGACATGTTGTCCACGACGAACACCACTATCAAATACGATAGGGACACGTTTATCAACAGCTTCAGCAACATATTGTAATGAATCAAAAGCAGCAGCTCCACCATCTAATTGACGCCCACCGTGGTTCGTTACCCAAACTCCTTGTGCACCAGATTCAATAGACATATGTGCATCTTCACCACTTTGTACACCTTTAACAAAAACAGGTAAGCCAGAATAAGATGAAATAAACTCGATGTCTTTAGGGCTTAATTTTTGTTTAGATGAGCCATAAACAGCATCCATTGTTTGGCCAACACCTGATTGATAGGCTTCAACAATTGGCATTCCAACTGGGAACGTAAAGCCATTTCGTTTATCTATTTCACGATTTCCACCGACTGTTGCGTCAGCTGTTAAGACAATTGCTTTAGAGCCATTTGCTTTGGCTTGATCTAAGATATCGCGATTAATGCCATCATCTTTAGACATGTATAATTGGAACCATTGTGGAGCTCCATTACCAGCAGCTGCCATTTCTGCAAATGGTTTACTTGCGTAAGAACTGATCGTTAAGATACTACCAGACTCTGCAATACCTTTAGCAGAAGCAACTTCACCTTGAGTATTGGCTAGACAATGTGCAGCAACAGGAGCCATGATAATAGGTGTAGAGATGGTGTCACCAAAAATTTCTGTACGTTGATCTGGATGTTCTACATTTTTTAGAACCCCTGGTACGATTAGTTTATGATTGAATGCGTCAATATTTTCTTTAATTGTCCACATATCTCCTGCACCACTTGAAATGTAACCATACCCACCAGTAGGGATCACTTTTTCTGCATCTTTTTCCAGGTCATACGCGTTGACAAAATCAACGTGCCCTTCTGCACTGCTAGTGATGTATGCTTGTTTTACTTCTTTATCTGACATGGTAAAAACCTCCATTAAATGTGTAATATCTAGATTTATGACTCATAAATCTGAAAGTAATCAAATGAATCAAATATAGTGAGAACCCATAAAAAGGGGTAAGCATATTGGGTTAAATCAAGATTACAAACAAGTGGTTAGGTTGTTTTAATCTCACGTTGCCTAACGCTTCACGTTGTCTCCCTAAATTTGAATTGGAAACGAATACAGATGGTAATATAACATTATTCTTTTTAAGTGCAAAGTAAAAAATATGTGAAAAATGAGCGAGTAGTTTTGATGTGTTATTTTATAAACTGTTATAGTTTTAATATAAATCAACTGTGTCAATATGTTGTAAAAATAGGCTTTTTTATAAGTGATACAGATTTTTCAAAAAAATTTTTTCTATGTTATAACAGTGAAAAAGGCTAGTTTTTTAGAAAATTCACAAAAAAAGGTGTGACATACTTTTTTCTATTCTGATTAATTCATAGGTCAAAAAATTGTCAACGAGATTAGAGTGTGCTATTATTTCTATGAAAACTAAATCAGGTAGCAGTCAAAGTGCGTATCTACTTTTTGGTGTCATTTGGACAACAACGGGTGGAGTGGGCACTTTTTTATTTGGATTTTTTTAGAAAGGACGGCAAAAGGGATGAATATAACAAAAGAATTTGATACAATTGCAGCTATTTCCACACCTCCAGGAGAAGGTGCTATTAGTATTGTGCGTTTGAGTGGTGATGATGCTGTACACATTGCAGATAAAGTGAGTAATTACCGAAATAAAACATTGTCAGAAGTAGACAGTCATACGATTCATTATGGACATATTAAAGACCCAGAGACACAAGATGTTTTAGATGAGGTCATGTTTTCAGTCATGTTAGCCCCTAAAACATTTACACGTGAGCACGTAGTTGAGATTAATTGTCATGGTGGGATGGTTGTAGCGAATCAAATATTACAATTGTTGCTTAGACAAGGTGCTAGATTGGCAGAGCCAGGTGAGTTTACCAAGCGTGCGTTTTTAAATGGACGAATGGATTTATCTCAAGCTGAAGCTGTGATGGACTTAATTCAAGCTAAGACAGATGAATCAATGAAATTAGCGTTAAATCAATTGGATGGTAGGTTATCTGTCTTGATACGTGAGTTGAGACAAGACATCTTACAAGCGTTAGCACAAGTAGAAGTGAATATTGATTATCCTGAATACGATGATGTTGAAGAGATGACAGCTCATTTATTAGTAGAAAAAGCTAAAAGTGTGAAGAGCTCTATTGATCATTTGTTAATGACAGCAACACAAGGAAAAATCTTAAGAGAAGGATTGTCTACAGCGATTGTTGGACGCCCAAATGTTGGAAAATCAAGTTTATTGAATTACTTATTGCGGGAAGATAAAGCGATTGTGACAGATATTGAGGGAACAACGCGTGATGTCATTGAAGAATTTATTAATGTTCGAGGTGTACCATTAAAATTAATTGATACAGCAGGTATTAGAGAAACAGATGATGTTGTCGAACGAATCGGTGTCGAGCGTAGTCGTAAAGCATTATCAGAGGCAGATTTAGTGCTACTCGTGTTAAATCAAAGCGAAGCATTAACAGAGATGGATAAAGAGTTATTAACCATCACGGCTGATATGAATCGGATTATCTTATTGAATAAAATGGATTTGACAGCTAAATTAGATATGAATGAGTTGAATGATTTAGCACCAAATGCTTTTGTATTAGCAACATCTGTGACATCAAGTGAGGGAATTGATCAATTAGAACAAGCGATTAAAGATACTTTTTTCACACGATCAACAAAAGAAAAAGATGCAACGTATATCTCCAATTCTCGCCATATTGCCCTTTTAGAGCAAGCAAATCAAGCCTTGGATGATGTGTTAAGTGGTATTGAATCAGGAATGCCGGTTGATTTAGTACAAATTGACATGACCCGTGCGTGGGATTTATTAGGTGAAATTATTGGAGATAGCGTTCAAGATGAATTAATTACCCAGCTATTTAGTCAATTTTGTTTAGGAAAATAAAGGAGAGCGAAATATGTACGAATCAAATGAATATGATGTCATCGTTGTAGGTGGTGGTCATGCAGGATCAGAAGCAGCATTATCAGCTGCAAGGATGGGAATGAAAACGTTACTTGTTACACTTAATTTGGATATTATTGGTTTTATGCCATGTAATCCATCGATTGGTGGGCCGGCTAAAGGTGTGGTAGTGAGAGAAATCGATGCCTTAGGTGGAGAAATGGGAAGAAACATTGACAAGACATACATCCAGATGAGAATGTTGAATACTGGAAAAGGACCTGCTGTACGTGCCCTAAGAGCTCAGGCGGATAAACATCACTATCAAACAGAATTGAAACACACGTTAGAAAAACAAGAAAACCTAACCTTAAAACAAGGAATTGTCGACAAATTAATTGTTGAAGATGATGTCTGTAAAGGGGTAGTTGTTAGTACAGGTACAGAGTATTATAGTAAAGCCGTTATTATCACAGCAGGGACAGCGTTGCGTGGTGAAATTATTATCGGTGAATTGAAATACTCATCTGGCCCTAATAATTCATTACCAGCGATAGGTTTGGCGAATCATTTAAAAGAATTGGGATTGGAGATTGACCGATTTAAAACAGGAACACCACCACGTGTTAAATCAAGTACTATCAATTATGACGCGACAGAGATTCAACCAGGCGATGAAAAACCAAACCATTTTAGCTTTTCATCACGAGATGAGGACTATAATCAACACCAATTGCCATGTTGGTTAACGTATACCAATTTAAACACACATGGTGTGATTAGAGACAATCTACACAGAGCCCCTATGTTTACAGGGATTGTTGAAGGTGTTGGTGCCCGTTATTGCCCATCGATTGAAGATAAAGTAGTTCGATTTAGTGATAAACCTCGTCACCAAATCTTTTTGGAGCCAGAAGGTGCGGACACAGAAGAAGTATATGTCCAAGGGTTGTCTACCTCTTTACCAGAAGATGTACAATACGACATGGTGAGAAGTGTTGAGGGGTTAGAACAGGCTGAAATCATGCGTAGTGGGTATGCCATTGAGTATGATGTTGTGGTACCTCATCAATTACGACCAACACTAGAAACGATGAAAATTGATGGCCTATATACAGCTGGCCAAACAAATGGTACATCTGGTTATGAGGAAGCGGCATGTCAAGGATTGATGGCAGGTATTAATGCTAGTTTGAAAATTCAAGGAAAAGAACCACTTATTTTAAAACGAAGCGATGCCTATATTGGCGTGTTAATTGATGATTTGGTGACGAAAGGAACAAATGAACCGTATCGTTTATTAACATCAAGAGCTGAATATCGTTTGCTACTTCGCCATGATAATGCTGATTTACGATTAACTGAAATGGGACGTCACATTGGATTGGTCGATGATGATAGTTATGTTTTATTTGAAGAGAAAAGACGGTTAGTGGAAACTGAATTGCTTCGTCTATCAAAAATTCGTTTGAAACCTACTCCAAAGATTCAACAATTTTTAGAAGAGAAACACACAGCACCATTAAAAGATGGTATTTTAGCAAGTGACTTTTTAAAACGTCCTGAAATTACATATGGAGAAATGAGTCATTTTATCGATGCCCCAGTGGAACCATTACCTCGTTATGTGATGGAACAAGTAGAAATTCAAATTAAATACGAGGGTTATATAAAGAAAGCACAAGCTAAAGTTGAAAAGTTAAAACGAATGGAAGCAAAACGTATTCCTGAAAACATTGATTATCATGCTATTAATAGTTTAGCAACAGAAGCCATACAAAAATTAGAAAAAATTAGACCTGAAACAATTGCTCAAGCGAGTCGTATTAGTGGTGTCAATCCATCTGATATCAGTATTTTGATGGTCTATATCGAACAAGGACGAATTGCGAAAAAATAATAATCGATTAAATGAACAATAGAAATGTTTCACATGAAACATTTCTATTGTATTTTAATATCTTTTTTAGAAAAACATGCTGTTCTCTTTGATTTTTTTTTGGTCGTGTTATGATGATAAGGGGAGTTTTTTTATTAATTGAGGGATGAAAGTAGTGATGAACATGGACAGAAAAGAATTATTAAAGCAACGTAAAGCAAAACGCAATAGAGAACTAGTGTTCTTAGCCGTCTTGCTTGTTCTGATGGTAGAAATTATAGGTGTACTAGTGTTTGCGACCCATAAGACCCAGACACCGGTTGCGATAAAAGAAGAACAGACGACCCATAAAAAAAATCAAACACATAGTGTTACACCAAAACATAAGCAAGTTGCATTAACGTTTGATGATGGTCCTAATGAGGGGACGACAGATAAATTATTAGATATATTAAAAGAAAAACAAGTAAAAGCTTCATTTTTTGTAGTAGGAGTGAATGCTGAAAAGGAGCCTAAGTTACTGCAAAGGATGGAAAAAGAAGGACACCTAATAGGAAGTCATACATACTATCATAGAAATTTAACCCAAACATCTGCAGAGACGATTCAAAAAGATAGGGATAAAATGAATGAGTTATTAAGAGACACCATAGGAATGACGCCGGTTTATCTTAGACCTCCTTATGGAGCGATTAATCCTGCTAGTAACCAGGTCATAAAACAACCTAGCGTGCAGTGGTCAGTGGATTCAAGAGATTGGGTATCTAGAAATCCTAAATCGATTGTCACTCAAGTGCAACAGACTGTTTTTGACGGTTCGATTGTCTTGATGCATGATACTTACCCAGAAACAATAGAGGCTGTGCCTAACTTGATTTATGTGCTTGAAAAAGAGGGATATGAATTTGTAACAGTGAGCGAATTATTACAAGGTGCAACAGCACCAATCAATTATTTTAGTCAACATGATCGCAAAATTATTCGCTAAACATTTGTACCGATAGGGAGACTATCGGTATTTTTTTAATCTATTGATAAAAACGATGAGTTATCATTGAAGTTTTTAGAAAGATGCGATAAAGTAAAGGTATCTGTGAAACATTTTTGTTTCACAAAAAGGAGAATCAACATGAACCCAGATATATTTAAACAAACATTAGCTGAAAAAGGGATTGAGCTATCAGAGAAACAAATGAATCAGTTTCATCGATATTTTGAATTGCTTGTAGAATGGAATCAAAAGATTAATTTAACCGCATTAACAGGATTAGAGGAAGTTTATTTGAAACATTTTTATGATTCCATCGCACTTGGTTTGACCATGGATTTTACGAAAGAGAATATGTCACTTTGTGATGTGGGATCTGGAGCCGGATTTCCGAGTATTCCATTAAAAATTGTGTACCCTAATTTAGATATTACAATTGTGGATTCGTTAAATAAACGCATTAATTTTTTGACCCTATTAACAGAGGAATTAGGGCTAGATGGAGTTCATCTCTATCATGACCGAGCTGAAATATTTGGTCAAAATCAAGCGTTTAGAGAAACGTATGATGTGGTGACAGCTAGAGCTGTGGCAAGATTAAATGTTCTAAATGAACTGTGTCTGCCATTAGTTAAGTTAAATGGTCATTTTTTAGCCATGAAAGCGGCAAAAAGTGAAGAAGAATTGGTTGAAGCCAAAAAATCTATCAGTGTATTAGGTGGTAAGTTAGTGAATGAGAGTGAATCACATTTACCAGGTACAGAAGATAAACGATTTGTGATTGACATAAAAAAAGTGGTTAGAACACCTAAAAAGTATCCAAGAAAAGCAGGAACACCTAACAAAAAACCGATTATTTAGATCAAGTAAGAGATGGAGGAAAGAAGATGGCACGGGTTATATCAGTCGCAAATCAAAAAGGCGGTGTTGGGAAAACAACGACCACCGTTAATTTAGGAGCTTGTTTAGCATTTGCTGGAAAAAAAGTATTACTTATTGATATGGATGCACAAGGCAATGCTTCTAGTGGAATTGGTGTTAAAAAATCAGATGTTGCCGAGGACATCTATGATGTGTTAGTGAATGAATTACCTATTAAACAGGTTATCCAACAGACAGCAAGAGAACGATTGGATATTGCACCTGCTACGATTCAATTGTCAGGAGCAGAAATAGAGCTAACGTCTATGATGGCAAGAGAATCACGATTGAAGTTAGCTTTAAAAGAAATAGAAGATGAGTATGATTACATCCTTATTGATTGTCCGCCATCATTGGGACATTTGACGATTAATTCATTCACAGCGAGCGATTCAATTTTGATTCCAGTACAGTGTGAGTACTATGCTCTAGAAGGGCTTAGTCAGTTGCTAAATACCATCCGTCTGGTTCAGAAGCACTTTAACCCAGATCTGCGCATAGAGGGTGTATTATTAACCATGTATGATGCAAGAACTAATTTAGGCTCAGAAGTGGTAGAGGAAGTCAGAAAATATTTTAGAGAACGTGTATATGACACTATTATTCCTAGAAATGTTCGATTATCTGAGGCACCAAGCCATGGACAATCGATTATTGATTACGATCCACGCTCTAAAGGGGCAGAGTTTTATCAGGCATTAGCGAAGGAAGTGATGAATCGTGAGTAAAAATAGTAAAGGTCTAGGCAGAGGCATTGATGCTTTATTTCAAGATATCTCTAGTTTAGAAGAAGTCGATATTAAAACGGAAGAAGTCAAAGAGATTCCTTTAGCGGAGTTGCGACCAAATCCGTATCAACCTCGTAAGACATTTGATCAAAAAGCATTGGAAGAATTATCACGTTCCATTGAACAATCAGGAGTATTTCAACCCATTATTGTGAGACAGTCTAAAATTAAAGGCTATGAAATCATTGCAGGGGAAAGACGATTTCGCGCATCGAAATTAGCGAAGAAAGAAACAATCCCAGCTATTATTAGAGAATTTGATGAAGCACGCATGATGCAAGTGGCTGTCTTAGAAAACTTGCAACGCGAGGACTTGAATCCAATGGAAGAGGCTGAAGCGTATGACATGTTAATGAAGAATTTAAAATTAACACAAGCAGAGGTAGCAGAGCAATTAGGAAAAAGTCGTCCGTACATTGCTAATTATTTACGATTATTGGCTTTACCAAAAGTGGTGAAAGACTTGGTTCAAAATGAATCCTTATCAATGGGACAAGCGAGAACATTATTAGGATTAAAAGAGACATCAGGGATTATACCTTTGGCTAACAGAGTATTAAAAGAAAACTTGACAGTTAGACAAATAGAGCAGATCGTTTCAGAGATGAATGAAGGAGCGTTACCAGAAACAAACAAAACGCCTAAAAAAGCATCTACACCCAAACCCTATTATATTCGTACAAGTGAAGATCGTTTGATGGATAAATTTGGAACGAGTGTGGCAATTCAAGAAAAGGATGGCAAGGGAAAGATTGAGATTGAATACTTGTCTCAAGAAGACCTAACCCGTATTTTAGATATCTTAGACATTCAATTTGATTCAGAATAGGAATAAATAAAAAGAGCCCATGTTACCTTTTATGATCTGACTGAGGTGACAGGACTTTTTTTACTCTCATTCATTCGAAATAAATTATGTTAAACTAAGCAAAGAGACTACTTTTTATGTTAATATATAGCTTGTGTTCTGTATTTTACATCATAATGATAAAAGAAAAGGATGAGTACAATATGTATGAATTAGGCGATGTCGTTGAAATGAAAAAACCACATGCATGTCAAACGAATCGTTGGGAAATTATTCGTATGGGGATGGATATAAAAATAAAATGCATCAATTGTCAACATATTGTCATGATGCCCCGCCGAGAGTTTGAGAAAAAAATGAAAAAATTAGTAGAAAAAAAATCAGATAGGTAATCGTTATACCAAACATAAAAGAAAAGGAAAGAGTGAATCATATGTCATTAACAGCTGGAATCGTTGGTTTACCTAACGTAGGAAAGTCAACTTTATTCAATGCAATTACAAAAGCTGGAGCAGAAGCAGCAAATTATCCATTTGCAACAATTGACCCAAATGTGGGAATGGTAGAAGTACCAGATGTGAGATTAGATGAATTAACAAAGTTAGTAAAACCTAAAAAAACAGTCCCAGCAACGTTTGAATTTACAGATATTGCTGGAATCGTAAAAGGTGCAAGTAAAGGTGAAGGACTTGGTAACAAATTTTTAAGCAATATTCGCCAAGTAGATGCGATCTGTCATGTTGTGCGTTGTTTTGATGATGATAATATTACCCACGTTGAAGGACGGGTCAACCCATTGGAAGACATTGAAATCATTAATTTAGAATTAATATTAGCGGATTTAGAGTCAGTTGATAAACGCTACACACGTGTGGCAAAGATTGCTAAAACAAAAGACAAAGAAGCTGTGGCTGAATTAGCAGTATTAGAAAAAATTAAACCTGTTTTAGAAGCAGGTCAGTCTGCTCGTTCTATTGACTTCACACCTGAAGAATTACCCATTGTGAAGGGATTGTTTCTACTGACAACGAAACCTGTGTTGTATGTTGCCAATGTGTCAGAGGACGAAGTAGCAGATGCAGAGAGCAATGATTATGTGAAACAAGTAAAAGAATTTGCTGCGACGGAAAATGCAGAAGTTATTAGCGTATGTGCGAGAGCAGAAGAAGAAATTGCAGAGTTAGATGATGATGATAAAGCTGATTTCTTAGAAGCGCTAGGTATTGAAGAATCTGGCCTAGATAAATTGATTCGTGCGGCTTATTATTTATTAGGACTCGCAACTTATTTTACAGCAGGTGAACAAGAAGTGAGAGCATGGACCTTTAAAAATGGTATGAAAGCACCAGAATGTGCAGGAGTGATCCATACGGACTTTGAGCGTGGATTTATTCGAGCGGAGACAGTCTCTTACGATGACTTGAAAGAACATGGTAGCATGTCAGCTGCAAAAGAAGCGGGGCGTGTTCGTTTAGAAGGTAAAGAATATGTGGTAGCTGATGGAGATGTCATGTTATTCCGTTTCAATGTTTAATCTAATAGGGAAAGTAGGATAAATTAAGTGGAAGAACAAACAAAAACAGAGCTACAAGAAAAAGTAGCTGCTAACCGTGAATTAGAAAAACAATTAACAAAGAAAAACGACCAATTTATTTTTGATATGAAAAAACTATTGTCAGATGCAGATTTTGATGAAGAGAAAAAAGTTGTGGCATTAAATGATATGTTAATCGCATTAGTTAATGGACAAAAAACAGGAGCAACGGCGAAACAACTATATGGTACACCTACTGAAGCGGCCCAATTAATTGTTGAGGCAAAAGAGCCGTTGCCAGAGATGACGTTTGGTAAAATGTGGTTGGATAATACATTGATGTTATTTGTGTTCTTAGCTGTTATGACAGGGACGTTCTCAATGATTTCTAAAAACGCTCAAGCCACACAAGGTGTATTAAGCATCTTGATTGGTGCAATGTCTGGTGGGTTATCGTTTTATATGATTTATAAATACATTTACGTGTATGATTTACCTGGTGCAGATCAAAGCAAACGACCAGGTGTATTAAAATCTGGTTTAATTATGGCACTGTGCTTCATACCGTGGTTATTAGTCTTCTCATTTGCAGCACTCATTCCATCAGCTTATAATCCATCATTGGATCCAACGATGACTATTGCATTAGGAGTAGCAGCATATGGCGTACGTTACTTACTTAAAAAACAATTTGGGATTCAAGGTAATTTATTTATGCGACGTTAATTAAAACCAAGCTAAATCTAATCAAAGAACTTGATTAGATTTAGCTTTTTATGTACAAGAATAATTGACGAATAGTCTTTTTTTTGGTAAGTTTGTAAATAAAACTAAATTAAAGGAGTGCTATTTTCTAATGTCTAATTGGGAAACGAAATTTTCAAAAAAAGGATACACGTTTGATGATGTACTATTAATACCAGCTGAGAGTCATGTATTACCACATGATGTTGATTTATCAGTGGAACTTGCACCTAATTTAAAACTAAACATACCTATTATGAGTGCAAGTATGGACACTGTGACAGACAGTAAAATGGCAATCGCTATGGCTAGACAGGGTGGATTAGGTGTTGTTCATAAAAATATGACAATTGCGCAACAACAAGAAGAGGTTAAAAAGGTGAAACGCTCAGAAAGTGGCGTTATTATTGATCCATTCTTCTTAACCCCTACCCATAAAGTAGCAGAAGCAGAAGAGTTGATGTCTAAATACCGTATTAGTGGTGTACCAATTGTTGATACATTAGAAAATAGAAAATTAGTAGGGATTCTGACAAACCGTGACTTGCGTTTTGTCACAGATCATCAATTAGCTATTAATGACGTGATGACAAAAGATAATCTGGTTACAGCACCAGTAGGTACGAGTTTGAAAGATGCTGAAAAAACGTTACAAAAACATAAAATTGAAAAATTACCAATTGTTGATAATGAAGGCCGTTTAAGTGGCTTGATTACCATTAAAGACATTGAAAAAGTGATTGAATTTCCAAATGCCGCGAAAGACCAACATGGCCGTTTACTTGTCGCAGCAGCAGTTGGTGTTACAAGTGACACATTTGAACGTGCTGGTGCATTAATTGATGCAGGTGTGGATGCGTTAGTAATCGATACAGCACATGGTCATAGTGCGGGCGTTATTCGTAAAATCAAAGAAATTAGAGATAAGTTCCCAGAAGTTGTGTTAATTGCGGGTAATGTTGCGACAGCATCGGCTACAAAAGATTTATATGATGTTGGTGTAGATGTGGTAAAAGTAGGGATTGGACCAGGCTCAATTTGTACGACACGTGTGGTAGCTGGTGTAGGTGTTCCTCAATTAACAGCGATTTACGATGCCGCGTCAGTGGCTCGTGAATACGGCAAAACCATTATTGCTGATGGAGGAATTAAGTACTCAGGCGATATTGTGAAAGCATTAGCAGCTGGTGGTTATGTAGTGATGCTTGGTTCTATGTTAGCTGGAACGGATGAGTCTCCAGGTGAATTTGAAATTTATCAAGGCCGTCGTTTCAAAACATATCGTGGTATGGGCTCTCTAGGTGCCATGGAAAAAGGCTCAAGCGATCGTTATTTCCAAGGAGCTGTTAACGAAGCAAATAAATTGGTTCCAGAAGGTATTGAAGGTCGTGTTGCATATAAAGGTAGTGTTCAAGATATTATCTTCCAAATGCTAGGTGGCTTACGTTCTGGTATGGGCTATGTTGGTGCTGGTACATTGCAAGAATTACGTGATAATGCTCAATTTATTCAAATGAGTGGAGCGGGTTTACGTGAGTCTCACCCTCATGACGTTCAAATTACGAAAGAAGCACCAAACTATTCAATCGAATCATAACATTTAACGCCTTGTTACGTTTTGTCGTAACGAGGTGTTTTTTTGTATAAAAAAACATCTTACCCACCTGTATTGAGTAAGATGTTTAACTATTATTTAGTAATTTTAGTGACGCCACCCATATAAGGTACTAAAGCATCAGGAATTGTCACACTACCATCTTCGTTTTGATAATTTTCAAGAATAGCTGCCACAGTACGTCCAACTGCTAATCCAGAACCATTTAGAGTATGTACTAAGTTTACTTTTCCATCTTCATTACGGAAACGAATTTTAGCACGTCTAGCTTGGAAATCTTCACAGTTTGAACAAGAACTAATTTCTCGGTATGTATCTTGAGCTGGAATCCACACTTCAATATCGTATGTTTTGGCAGCAGAGAATCCCATATCTCCAGTACATAAGACAATCACGCGGTAAGGCAAGTTTAATTTTTGTAAAATACGCTCAGCGTTATTTGTCATTTTTTCTAGTTCGTCGTAAGAATTCTCTGGCTTGCTGAGTTTGACCATTTCTACTTTATTAAATTGATGCAAACGAATTAACCCGCGAGTATCACGTCCTGCACTACCAGCTTCAGATCTAAAAGAAGGGCTAAGTGCTGTAAAGTATACAGGCAATTGAGCATCACTTAAAATTTCATCGCGGTAATAGTTTGTCAAAGGTACTTCAGCTGTTGGAATAAGCGTATAGTTACTATTTTCAAGTTGGAACACATCTTCTTTAAATTTAGGAAATTGACCTGTTCCAAACATAGATTGATCATTGACGATATATGGAGGAATCATTTCTGTATAGCCATGCTCATCTACATGAGTATCCAACATTAAGTTGTAGATAGCGCGTTCCAAACGAGCTCCTAATCCTTTATAGAATAAGAAACGACTACCTGACACCTTAGCACCACGTTCAAAGTCTAAAATATCTAAATTTTCAGCAACTTCCCAATGTGGCTTTGGTTCAAAATCAAAGGTACGAGGTGTTTCCCAACGTCTTACTTCAACATTATCCTCTTCATCTTCTCCAACAGGGACATCTTTGTTTGGTAAGTTTGGCAATGTGTGTGAAATAGCTTGTAATTTTTCATCGATGGCGTTGATGGTGTCGTCAAGGGCTTTAATTTTTTCCCCAACGTCTTTCATTTCTAAAATCTTATCATCGGCATTTTCTTTGTTACGTTTTAATTGAGCAATGTCTTGAGACACGTCATTACGTGTTTTTTTTAGTGTTTCAACAGTGACTAAATGATCACGTCTTTCTTGATCTAACGTCATAAATTCCGCTAAAACTTCTTCTTTTACACCACGTGTGACTAATTTTTCTTTTACCACATCAATATTTTGACGCATAAATTTGATATCTAACATGTTTATTCCTCCTTGGTTAATAAATAAAAAAACTTCTCACTCCAACAGACTATAAATAGCCTACTGGGGCGAGAAGTTGACTTTCGCGGTACCACCCATGTTCACACTAAAAAAGTGTCTTCATTCACACAAGATAACGGTTTGTCTCCGACATAATTTAATCCCATGGGTTTTCATTATGTATGGTTAGAAAGTGGATTCTTTATTTACCTGTATTGACTCTCACCAAACGTCAACTCTCTTAAACAGTATCATAAATACTAATCTCTCTCATTCATATATTATAAATAAGTATATAGCCTTTTGAAAAAACTGTCAAATCTATCTCTAAATTAGCCATTCATGTGGGCAGCCCATTTCTTTTGTTTGGCTTTAATGAGTGTTTGAAATTCTTCTTGATTGCTATTTTCTAATTTAAAGTAAAGAGCTGTTGCGACTAAAATGGTATCAATGCATTCTTCCTTTATATGGTCACTGTTTAACTCTTTGTATCGATTGCCACTGACTTGTTCATGACTCAAAACAGCTTGGGCCACTTCACCAGTTTCTTCTGCTAATTTTAATACCATTTGTTCCAATGTTTTTGGCTCTTTTTTGGCCAGTTCTTCTATTTGTTTTAACATATGTTTCTCCTAATTTTCTAAAATGATGGTAGGTTGAATGATTTGGTTGTAGATAGCATCAACTAATTGTTGATTGGTTTTATCTTTTGTATAAGTATTGCTTAAAAAGACAACGGCGTCACTAGCGTCATTGTTAAACATGATAGTTGGTTCATAGCCTCTAAAAATACCATGGCCACTAAAGTGAGCATCTTTATAATAAAAGCCAGCTTTATAGGTATACGGGTAATTAGCTGGGCGTCGTTGCCACATATTTTTCACGTTTGGATAAGAGAAAATATCACCATCTAATAAAGATTGCACAAATGTTAATAAATCGCCACTGGACATGTACATATTACCTGTTCCAAGTTCGTTTATATAAACAGACGTTGGGATATTAACAGGTTTCTGAGTATCTATGTTTCCTAGGTCATCCATGGCGAATGAAGGGATTAAGGGTGATTCTTTAGATAAATTGTCATAAAATCCAGAGTGTTCTAAATTTAGAGGCGTTTGAATAACTTGTTTAAAATAGTCTTCATAAGTTGTCTGACTTAGTTTTTCGACAATCATAGCGAGCAAGAAATAATTAATATCAGTGTATTTCCATGACTGAGTGGGCTCGTACTGTGTGTGCGCTAAAGCATGTTTGACAGCTTCCTCTTTTGTTTTTGTCTCTTTGAGTTTTTCCTTTAAAGTAAGCCCAGATGTCATAGCTAGCATGCTGTCGATTGTGATCTCTTGGCTATTTGGAATTTCTGGGTAAAATTCGGATAGGTGAGAGTCCAAGTTCAGTTTGTTTTCTTCTACTAGTTTCATGATAAGAGAGGCTGTGATTGCTTTTTGTACAGATGCAATCATATAAGTACTGGTAATAGCATCTGTATGGATATCTTTTGCCACACCGTAATTTTCATAAAGTAAGGCTTGGTTATTTTTTACGACTAAAAACGTACCAGAAGCATGTGATTGTTGAATCATCTGATTAATTTGTTCTGTCAATTCTTTGTACTGTCCAGATGCTTTAATCGGTTGATTGAAAGCTACACGAGGTGTAAAAGTATTGTTGATGTCTGTTTCTTCATAAACGTCTTTTTTAACAGTGGTGATTTTTTTTGTATTAGGCATGCTGATTTGTGGAACCTTAGGTAGATTCAACTCTTTTTTGAGCAGAGGATACCAATAGTAAATGTTAAAAATAGCCACACTTGCCAGTATTAAACCCACTAAAAACATTAAGAAAGTTCGTCGTTTTTGTTTTTTTAGTCGGCGTTTTAAGTAGTCATATTGAATACGAGAATTTGTCATATTGTCACCTGTTTTCTATGTAATTAAAAGTTAAGTTATTTTATCATAATCAAGAGGCTTTTCAAACTAAAAAAAGTAAGAGCCATTTATGAACGACTCTTACTTTTGTGTGATGAAATGCCAGAAACGAAGAAAAATATTTGCTTTTTCAATCGGTCCTTTCGTGACAACTTTTACCTTAGCGACATCTTTTTCTTTCTCTTGTTTGGTTAAGTAATCCAATGTATCTTCGGAGTCATAAGCATATTGGTTTCCGACGTAGTAATTGGCTTCTTTTGGAGCCGTTACACGGTCATGCTTATCAACTTGCTTGTCATCTATTTTAATGAGTTGTTTAATAGTTGAGCTATCTGTGTGCACCCACATTGATAAATCATTTTCTAAAATGAGTGGGACCGTTTGTTTTTTTCCTTTTTTTGTATCGATGGTTGCTTGCACAGCAGGGTCGCCCTTTTTACCTATTATATCGTAGTACCATGTATCAAATACATGATTGATTAGGTTGGCTGTTTCTGAGAATCGGCTAATGTTAGGATTAGCATTCATAACAACTGTAATGATTCTACGGTTGTTGCGTGTAATTGTTCCAGCGAAGCAATTACCTGCTAATTCGGTAGTGCCGGTTTTCAAGCCATCAATTCCCTCCATATAAAAATAAGAATCAGGTAGCATCTCATTTGAACTCCAAAACGTATATTCTTGGCTGGTTCCTTCAAAAATAGTGTCACTATTTTTGGCTGTGATGTCTAAAACGTTTGGAAAATCTGCAATAATTTTTTGAGATACAATGGCCATACTTCTAGCAGACATCATATTTTCATCTTTTTTACCTGAACCAGGATAAATGTGGCCGTCCATGTCTTCATTTCCTAGACCAGAAGACGTAATGATATACGCATCATCAATGCCCCAGTCTTTTAACTGTTCTCTCATTAAATCAACAAATTTTGGTTCACTACCAGCGATGTATTCCGCTAAGGCTGCAGTTGCGGCGTTGGCAGAACTAATCAGTGTGGCACTTAATAAATCTTTGACGGTGTACGTTTGTTTTGTATTGAGTGGAATATTTGACAAGTTAGGGTTTTGGCTCATTTTTACTAAATCTCGACTAATGGGTACTGAATCGTCCCAGCTAATGCTTCCATTCTCTATAGCATCATATACCAAATACGCTGCTACCAGTTTAGTCATAGAAGCAATTCCTAAAGGTTCATCAATGTTTTGTTCGTATAGAATTTTTCCAGTTTCAAAATCCACAGCAATCGCCGCTTTTGCATCTACTGAAAATGAGTCACTTACTGCATATGCCTGTAGTGGAACAAAGAAAGCTAGAATGGTTAACATTAGTCATATTTTAGCAAGTAATGTTGTTTTTAAGTGTTTCATGTGAGTATCTCCTTCATATAAAAAGCCAACTATATTAAAATCTAACAAAAAAAGAGAGTAGACGCAATGTCTAACTCACTTTTTGGTTATTTATGTGTGATTTGTTCATAAGGTTGTTTTAACGGAAGTCGGATAATGAATGATGTCCATCCATTTTCTGATGTAGCGTGGATTGTCCCACCATGAAGTTCAACAATACTTTGAGTAATAGCTAGACCAAGACCAGTTCCTCCAGTTTGTTGGGAACGAGATTCTTCCACACGATAAAAACGTTCAAATAATTGTTCCAAGGCTTCTTTAGGAATTTCCTGACCATCATTTTTTACGACAACGATGACATTAGATGCAATTTTTTCAGAAGTAATCATTATTTTTTCCCCATCCACGCCATATTTCAAT
This sequence comes from Vagococcus sp., assembly GCA_052104115.1. Taxonomy (GTDB): domain Bacteria; phylum Bacillota; class Bacilli; order Lactobacillales; family Vagococcaceae; genus Vagococcus. The sequence continues at coordinate 69,002 of JBQELZ010000008.1, forward strand.
GCATTTGAGATTAAATTATCAAATACTCGGACAATTTTTTCGGTATCAGCTTCCATCATCAGAGAAACTGGCCGAGCTTCAAAATCAATGGTCACATGTTTCTTAGATGCTTCTAGCTCAAAATCTACCACAACTTGTCCAATTAACTGATGCATATCAAATGTTACTATATTTAAAGGTGCATTCGATTGTCTTACTTTGGTGTACTCAAATAGGTCATCCACTAAAACTTTCATCTGTCTAGCCTTTAAATAGGCAATATGGGTATATTTTAGTAAATCCTCTTGATTGGTAAATTGCTTGTCTTCTATTAATCCTAAATAGCCAATAATGGACGTTAAAGGTGTTCTAATATCATGACTCACATTTGTAATCAATTCATCTTTTGATTGTTCGATTCGACGTTCTTCTTCAATGGCTTCAACGGTACTATCTACTAAAGCATTAATACTTTTTGTTAGCTTTCCTAAATCTCCACCAACTTCAAATGGAATGCGGTGATCATAATGTCCGTTTGAAATATAGTGGAGTTCACTAAGGATATGACGCTGTTGCATCTGCCTATAACGCCTAATCAAACGCCAGTAGAGAACAGACGTATCAATGAGTCCCATGAAAATAATCACAGGAGTCTTCCATATGAATGAGTTAGGATTATAAAACGTGTCATATATAGAAGGTTTTATATTTAATAGCAACTCATCAATTGAACGATTGGTTTCTAAAATTTGAACAACAATCATATACATAGCTAAATTTAATAAGATTAATAGAATGATTGTTACAAGACCTTCAATTAATAATTCACTTTTTTCTTTAGACGTTAGCGTAATTCGTTTATTTTTTTTAATGTCATCTTTCAATTTTGTAGCCCACACCCCAAACTGTTTGAATCACTTTTTCACCATCTGTAGCATCTTCAATTTTATCTCGTAGGTGGCTAACGTGTACCATCACAGTTTTGGCAGACACTAAGCTTTCTTGTTGCCAAACTCGCTCAAAAATTTCTTCCGCACTAAACACACGGTTTGGGTGACTAGCCAGAAGATAGAGGATACCAAACTCAAGAGCAGTGAGTTGAATTGTTTTCCCTTTATCCGTTTCAACTTCGTGAGAATCTTTTTTAATAAGCAATGGGCCAATCTCTAGCTGATCTGGGACATCTTCTTGAACTTGCATGTTACTACGGCGTAATAGAGATTTAACACGCGCCATAATCTCTAAAGGATTAAAGGGTTTTGTGACATAATCATCCGCGCCAGCAATCAAACCATGTATTTTATCCATATCTGTTGTTTTTGCAGTGAGCATGATAATAGGAATCTGTGAATCTTTGCGTAATTCTTTTACGACTTCCATGCCATCCATCTTAGGCATCATTATATCTAAAATCATGAGTTCGATATCTGGTGTTGTTGCTATTTTACTAAGTGCTTCTTTACCATCATAGGCTTTTACAACCTGGTAGCCTTCATTTCTAATGTATATACTTAATAACTCAACAATCTCCTTGTCATCATCTACTACTAGTATCTTCATAATGGTACCTCCATTTTCTTATATATAACTATATTGTACCAAATTAAATAAAATAAAAAATTATTTTAAAAATATGTTTACTTTTTTTTAAAAAAGTAGTATATTAATTTCGTTGCCAATTTTTAAAAATACAAAAAAATGTTTTTTTAAAAAGTGTTGACAAGGAATTGATAGTTATGTTATTATTTCTTAGGTCGCTAGTAACGCGTTATTAAATAAAACGAGTTGCAAATAAACTTTTAAAAAAATAAAAAACTTGTTGACAAACGATTGATAAGTTGTTATGATATAAAAGTTGCTACGGCGACACTGATTAGACCTTTGAAAACTGAACAAAGTAAGACAAACCAAATGTGTAAGGGC
>JBQELZ010000009.1:0-65995 GCA_052104115.1 Vagococcus sp.
TGATATTTAGATATTTTTACCAGAGTGGCTAACTTAATGTTGCAATTTAGAAAATTAAATATTTAAGTGTGCTAGCGATTATTGATTACCAAACAAGCCGAGAAATTAGAGTGGGTATTTCCCTTGAAATGGAGGAGCTATTTAAAGAAGCAACAACAAACATGTTTATTGTTCAATTAAAAAGTTTAAATGGTGTCATTTGTGAAACCTATAATTCAGATAAGTCATATGATTTAGTTATTACAAATCAATCCTATTTAGAGAGTGACGCTCAAAAATATGTGATTTCAGAACTTGGGACACAGTTTGATATGAAGCAAATTAAAGAGACCATTCGGAGGATTTATAATACGAAAAACCAGGTAACATTGCCAACTATCATTTTATAAAAACAGGGGTGCCACATGTCAGTGTGGCACTCTTTTTTGATTCGGTCATAATTTTTAATATTTAAAAAAATAATGACCGTTTAAAATGAAAAAAACACGTTATGATGTGTTCATAGAAAAGAAAGCGTTATCTTTAAGGAGGAAACACTTATGACAGAGAAACAATATATTATGGCAATTGATCAAGGTACAACTAGTTCTAGAGCAATTATTTTTGATAAAGCAGGTAATAAAATCGGTAGTTCTCAAAAAGAATTTACTCAAATATTTCCAGAATCTGGTTGGGTAGAACACAATGCCAATGAAATTTGGAATTCGGTTCAATCGGTAATTGCTGGAGCGTTAATTGAATCAGGTGTGAGACCAAACGCTATTAAAGGAATCGGTATTACGAATCAACGTGAAACAACAGTGATTTGGGATAGAAAAACAGGAAAACCAATTTATAATGCTGTTGTGTGGCAATCTCGTCAATCAGCACCAATTGCTGATAGCTTGAAAGAACAAGGTCATGCTGACATGATTCATAAGAAAACAGGTTTAGTGGTAGATGCTTATTTTTCAGCCACTAAAATCAGATGGATTTTAGACCATGTAGAAGGGGCGCAAGAGAGAGCTGAACAAGGTGAGTTGGCGTTTGGAACGATTGATTCATGGCTATTATGGAAACTAACGGATGGAGAAGTCCATGTAACGGATTATTCGAATGCAGCAAGAACGATGATGTACAACATTCATGAATTAAAATGGGACCAAGAGATTTTAGATGTATTAAATATTCCGACATTGTTATTACCAGAAGTGAAAAGTAATTCAGAAGTATACGGTTATACGCAAAGTTATCATTTCTTTGGTAGTGAAGTGCCAATTGCTGGAATGGCAGGAGACCAACAAGCAGCGTTATTCGGCCAATTAGCTTTTGAGCCAGGGATGATTAAAAATACATATGGAACGGGTTCATTTATTGTGATGAATACAGGAGAAACCCCACAATTGTCTAAAAATAATTTGTTGACGACAATTGGTTATGGTATTAATGGAAAAGTATACTACGCACTAGAAGGAAGTATCTTTGTGGCTGGATCTGCGATTCAATGGTTACGTGATGGATTGCGTATGATTGATTCGGCACCTGAGTCAGAAAAAATCGCAAACGCATCTGAAGGAGACAATAGTGTTTATGTGGTACCAGCTTTTACTGGTCTAGGAGCACCATACTGGGACTCAGACGCTAGAGGAGCAGTATTTGGTCTAACACGTGGGACGACTAAAGAGGACTTCGTTAAAGCGACGTTACAAGCGATTGCCTACCAATCAAAAGATGTTATTGATACGATGAAAGACGATTCCAATATTGATATTCCACTATTGAAAGTAGATGGTGGTGCGGCGAAAAATGATACATTAATGCAATTTCAAGCAGACATTTTAAATATTGATGTACAACGTGCGCCAAATTTAGAAACAACAGCATTAGGCGCAGCTTATTTAGCAGGATTAGCAGTAGGGTTCTGGAAAGATTTAGATGAATTGAAAGAATTCCAAGAAGACGGAGAAATGTTTACACCAAATATGTCTGAGGAAGAACGCGATGATTTATATTCAGGATGGAAAGAAGCAGTCGCAGCAACTAAAATGTTTAAACGTATAGGTAAATAATAATTAAGGGATGATAGAGATGAGTTTTTCATTAAAAGATAGAGAACAATCAATCAATTATTTGCAACATGAAACAGTAGACGTCCTAATTATTGGGGGAGGAATCACTGGGGCAGGAGTGGCTCTTCAAGCAGCAGCGTCAGGTATGACAACAGCTTTAGTAGAGATGCAAGATTTTGCTGAAGGAACCTCATCTCGTTCAACTAAGTTGGTTCATGGTGGGATTCGATATTTGAAAAATTTTGATGTAGAGGTAGTATCAGATACGGTCAAAGAGAGGGCAGTGGTACAACGCATTGCCCCCCATGTGCCAAAACCTGATCCCATGCTATTACCCATTTATGATGAACCTGGTTCTACATTTTCGATGTTTTCAGTAAAAGTAGCGATGGATTTATACGATCAGTTAGCAAGTGTTAAGGGAACATCCTATGAAAATGTTCTGTTATCAAAAGAAGAGGTACTAAAACGCGAACCACAGTTAAAAGCAGACAATCTATTGGGTGGAGGTGTGTATTTAGATTTTAGAAACAATGATGCACGATTAGTTATTGAAAATATCAAACAAGCACAACAAGATGGTGGGCATATGCTAAGTAAGACAAAGGTTATTGGCTTTACTTATCATGCAGATGAAACGGTTTCAGGTGTTATTGTTAGAGATATATTGACAAATAATGAGTATGAAATTAAAGCTCGTGTTATAATAAATACAACTGGTCCATGGTCTGATACAATCAGGGGAATAAATAAAAAGGATGATTTTATTTCACAAATGAGACCAACAAAGGGGGTGCATCTTGTTGTTGATCGAACTCGTTTAAATGTACCGCAACCGACATATTTTGACACAGGTCGTGGTGATGGCAGAATGGTCTTTGTTGTACCAAGGGAAGAAAAAACATATTTTGGTACGACAGATACAGATTACACTGGAGATTTGACACATCCAACAGTGACACAAGAAGATGTTGATTACTTGTTATCAATTGTTAATTACCGTTTCCCACATGCAGCTATTACATTGGATGATATTGAAGCAAGTTGGGCAGGATTAAGACCACTTATTTCTAACAATGGTGGGTCAGACTATAATGGCAATATGACTGATGACAGTTTTGAAAACGTTATCTCTGTGGTTCAGTCTTATTTAAATGAAGATGTGGAGCGTCTTGATGTTGAAAAAGCGATCAAAGGCGTTAAGAGTAATTTAGGTGAAAGTGAGAAAAATCCGTCTGCTATTTCTAGAGGAAGTAGTTTAGAAATAGATGAAAAAGGACTCATCACTTTAGCCGGAGGCAAGATAACTGATTATAGGTTAATGGCAGAAGGGGCGGTTTCATTCATCAATGACCGATTGGCAGACATGTATGGTCAGTCATTTGAGTTAATTGATTCGTCTCACTATTGTGTGTCAGGTGGTGCATTTGACCATGAGCGTGTAGAGGAAGCGATGGAAGAGCTAGCGAAGCTTGCGATTGATAAAGGGTTATCCCGTGAAGATGCCTTGTATTTGGCACAACTATATGGATCGAATCTTCCAGATGTTTTGGTGTATATCAACCATGATGTACAAGGGTTGACGAAAGCACAAAGTATGAGCTTGTTGTATTCTTTAAATCAAGAAATGAGTTTGACTCCAGTTGATTATTTTTTACGTCGAACTAATTATTTATTATTTATGAGTGATCAATTGACGGTGATAAAAGAGCCAGTTTTACGTGTCATGGCAGAGTACTATCACTGGTCAGAATCAGAATTAAAAGGGTACTCAGAAGAGTTAGAACATGCGATTGCAGAATCTAGATTAGATGAATTGAAATTAGGAGGAAAATAGAATGAGCGCAGATAATTTACAAATTTTTAGTGAATTTTTAGGTACAATGATTTTAGTGTTATTAGGTGATGGTGTTGTAGCAGCAGTTAGCTTAACTAAAAGTAAAGCTCAAAACGCTGGATGGGTAGCCATCACTTTAGGATGGGGTGCAGCTGTAACCATTGCTGTTTATGTAGCTGGATTTATGGGACCTGCTCATTTAAACCCTGCAGTGACAATTGGTATGGCGGTATCTGGTAATTTTGCTTGGAATCTAGTTGTTCCATTCATTATTGCGCAAGTCCTTGGTGGGGTATTAGGTGGTATTATTGTTTGGTTGACATACTTACCACATTGGGAAGAAACAGAAGACGAAGGGGCTATTTTAGGAACGTTTGCAACGGGACCTGCGATTAGAAGTTATGTATCTAATACGATTACAGAAGTTATTGGTACATTTGTATTAGTATTTGCACTACTAGCCTTTACACAACACGATTTTGCAGCTGGTTTTAATCCAGTTGTAGTTGGGATTCTGATTTTATCACTTGGATTATCACTAGGTGGACCTACTGGATATGCGATTAACCCAGCTCGTGACTTAGGACCTCGTATTGCCCATCAAATTTTACCAATTAAAAACAAAGGTGGCTCAGATTGGGCTTACTCATGGGTACCTGTTGTGGGACCAATGATTGGTGGCGTATTAGCAGCATTGTTATGGATGATGTTACCAATTTAAAGAGACTAATAAAAAGAAGATTGCCAAAGGCAATCTTCTTTTTATTTTGTTGTTGTAGTGTCAGTATTAAAATATGTCATCAGTCCACCGTAGACCGCATCGCCTACTTTTTGATGGTATTTTTTATTTTGAGCGTACTGGGCATCGATATCATTATTGATATACCCTAGCTCCAATAGAATAGCTGGTTTTTTATTGTCTCGTAAGACTTGATAGTCTTGATTTCCGAAACCACGATTGTCTAATGGAAGTAAACTAGCAATTTTATCATTAATGGTTTGAGCGAGTTGTTTACTATCTTTATGGCGGTAAAAAGTGGTCGTGCCTGAACCTTGGTTAGCTTCAGCGCTAGAATCATAATGAAAACTAATAAAGGCATTAGCATTGCTTTTATTACTGATATCGGTGATGCCTTCGAGAGAGACAAACTCATCTGTTGAACGAGTCATTAAAACATTAAATCCATGTTCTTCTAGTGTTGATTTTACCGTTTTGGCTGTTGCTAAGGTTAAATTTTTCTCAAATACTGTCCCGTCATTGGTTTCAGCACCAGGATCATTTCCACCATGCCCTGGGTCTAATAAAATAGTGTATTCCGCCATTGGTGTCGTGGGGCGGTCTTCTTTTTTCTTGATAGCAAGAGGGGTTGTTTCCCAGTCGTTGATATAACCAACTGTCCCATTGCGTGTGGAGATACGGTACCAGTGTTCGCTTTCTTCCTTAAATGTGACGGTATCACCATATTCTAAGTGTGTTAGGACATGTGAAGTAGAGGATGCGTCTTTGTATAATGTTGTTGATTCTGTGGCGATATGTAGCGTGTCGCCCTCATCATTTTTATGCCGTTGTTTTTTTCGAATCGCTATAGAATCAGAAGGGACCCAACCAGTTTCATCATCTACTTTAATGCGAACCCAATCATTTAACTCAAGCGTTACCATTACTTTTTGTTTTCGTTTGAGTGTAGTCAGTGATTTACTGGATGTGTGATTGCTTTTTTTTAGTTCTACATTTCGTTGTGTCACAATGGCTGGTAAACTTGTATAAGGACCTGATATACCATCGAAGATAAGCCATTCAGCGACCCAACCAACAGTTTTATTGGGTGTGGTAATTTGATACCAAGCTCCTTTTTTTTCAGTAATTGTGACCTCATCTTCACGATGAACTTGTGAAATAATCCGAGACTCCACGCTTGGGGATTCACGAACGTTTAGTGCAATTGTTTGAACTTCAACGATTTGGCTGTTGCCTTTCATAAAATAGAAACCAGCAAAGACAATGCCTATAATGATTAGATTAAGGATGAACAACTTGAGTGTATTTTTATTATTATTTGAATTTCTCACGACTTATGCTCCATTATAGTTTAGTAGGGTAATTATAACAAAAAAGAGAGGATATGAGTAGTATTCTGTCAGATAATCGTATAAGAGACTTGACTTTTTTGCTTTTTTTTAGTAATTTATATAGTAATATCAGTGAAAGAGAGAGTACTTTTTTTAAAGAAAAAAGAGAGGGTTACCGAGGCTGAAAGTAACTCCTAAAAAGAGGAAAGACACTCCGGAGATGAATGTTAAAAAAGCATTCCGTTACGAGCGTTAATCGTATGAAGAGGAGAAACGATACAACGGTTTCTCAAACTTAGGTGGTACCACGTGTGAGTAATCATTCGTCCTTGTTAGAAATAACAAGGGCGTTTTTTGTTTATCTTAAGAAATGTTAAGGAGAGAAAGAGTGAATGGGAAAAAGAACAAGTTATTGTGGATTAGTATCTGAAAAAGATTTAGGTAAAACAATTACCGTTAAAGGATGGGTACAAAAGAGGCGAGATCTAGGCGGCGTTATTTTTATTGATTTACGTGACCGTGAAGGCATCGTACAAGCTGTATTTAATCCAGAAAAATCAAAAGAAGCATGGGAAATTGCGGATAAATGCCGTAGCGAATATGTGATTGGTGTGACAGGAACGTTGATGAATCGTGACGACGCTGCTATCAACCCTAAAATGAAAACAGGTGCATTTGAAATTATGGCAGAAGACATTGTTATCTACAACAAAGCCAAAACACCACCATTTGTGATTGAAGATGACAATGGGGTAAATGACGATACGAGAATGAAATACCGTTATTTAGATCTTCGTCGTCCTGAAATGTTAGAAAACTTAAAATTGCGTCATAAAACAAGTCAAGTGATTCGTGAATTTTTAAATCAAGAAGGATTTATGGATGTTGAAACACCTTATTTAAGTAAATCAACTCCAGAAGGGGCACGTGATTATCTTGTCCCATCAAGAGTCCATGCAGGTCATTTCTATGCCTTGCCACAATCTCCACAAACAACGAAGCAATTGTTAATGGGTGCAGGAATTGATCGCTATTACCAAATTGTCCGTTGTTTTAGAGACGAAGACTTGCGTGGTGATCGTCAACCAGAATTTACACAAGTTGATATTGAGACGAGTTTTTTAACAGCAGAAGAGATACAAGACTATACAGAGCAAATGATGGCAAAAGTGATGAAAGACGTTATGGGATTAGATGTGACATTGCCATTCCCTCGTATGAAATACGATGATGCCATGAATCGTTATGGTAGTGATAAACCAGATACGCGTTTTGATATGGAGTTAATTGACATCCAAGATGTTGTCAAAGACGTTGAATTTAAAGTGTTTAAATCTGCTTTAGATAATGGAGGAGCAGTGAAAGCCTTGAATGCCAAAGGTGCTGCTAATAACTATTCTCGTAAAGATATGGACAATTTAGGCTCATGGCTCTCACAATTCGGGGCAAAAGGTTTGGCTTGGTTAAAAGTAGAAGAAGAAGGACTTAAAGGACCTATTGCTAAATTCTTAACAGAGGTAGAAGATGAGTTAATCCATGCAACAGATGCTGAAGTGGGAGATATTTTAATGTTTTGTGCGGACACAAAAGAAATCGTTGCAGCATCATTAGGTGCTTTACGAAATAGATTAGGAAAAGAATTGGATTTAATTGATCCTGCTGCATTTAACTTTTTATGGGTTGTGGATTGGCCATTGCTTGAATACGATGAAGAGGCTGGTCGCTATTCAGCGGCACATCATCCATTTACAATGCCTAAAGAAAGTGATATCGAGTTATTAGAAACAGCACCAGAAAAAGTATATGCTCAAGCATACGACATTGTGTTGAATGGCTATGAATTAGGTGGGGGTTCTCTCAGAATTCATGAGCGCGATGTTCAAGAAAAAATGTTTGCTGCATTAGGCTTTACTAAAGAGTCAGCTCAAGAACAATTTGGTTTCTTATTAGATGCATTAGAATATGGTTTCCCACCACATGGCGGTATCGCATTAGGATTAGATCGTTTAGTGATGTTACTTGCAAAAGAAGATAATATTCGTGAAGTGATTGCGTTCCCTAAAAATGGTAAGGCTACAGATTTGATGACAGAGGCACCAAGTACGGTGTCACCTTTACAATTATTCGAATTAAACTTAGATGTGACGGCTAAAGAGGAAAAATAGTTCTAAGGAGCTTTGAAATGATAAAGATAAAGACTTGGAAAGACCAATTGATTGAAAGTGAGTACATGGAAAAAATTTCTATGGCTGTCGTTAATGGTATATTACAAGCAATCGCGTTAAATTTATTTTGGCAACCAGGACATATTTACGCCAGTGGTATTACAGGTCTTGGGCAAATTATCGTCACACTCTCTGAAAAAATGGCATCTGTTCAGTTACCAATGAGTGTGGTGCTTTATTGCTTAAATATTCCACTGTTTATTTTGTCTTGGTTCAAAATAAGTAAAAAATTTACCGTTTTTACAATGTTTTCTGTGTTTATGACATCTTTTTTCATCCAAATTGTACCAATCACCGTTTTATCTGAAGATCCAATTATCTGTGCGATTTTTGGTGGTGCTGCATGTGGGTTAGGCGTTGGTTTGGCTCTTAGAGGTGGATTGTCATCAGGTGGGTTAGATATTTTGAGCGTGACGATAAGAAAGGTGACCGGGCGCAATGTAGGGTCAATTAATATTATTTTTAATGCGTGTATTATCTTGACGTCTGGTTATTTGTTTGGTTGGCCATATGCGTTTTACAGTGCTTTTTCTATTTTTGTAAATGGTAAAGTCGTCGATATGGTTTATACGAGACAGAAAAAAATGCAAGTGATGATTGTGACAACTAAACCAGATGCTGTGATTGACGAGGTGCAACATAGAATTCGTAGAGGAATTACAATTGTCAATAATGTAGAAGGGGCGTTTAGTCACAATGAGCAAACAATGCTCATTACAATTATTACACGTGATCAAATACCTTTTTTGCAACATGCGATGAGACATTCTGATCCTAGAGCATTTGTAAGTATTTCAGAGAATGTAAAAATTATGGGTAATTTTTATGAACCGATGGATTAATAATAAATAAAAAAACAAGAGAATATAATCTCTTGTTTTTTTATTTTATGGATAATGTATTTGTAACTTAAAAATTTAGTTATTAAATAAAACTACTTGTACTTAATTTTAGTAACTAGTCATAGTGTGTGAATGCGTTTACAATACAGTTGTAACAATGTCATGACAAGTAAAATTAGAAAGAGGTATAGGGATGAAGAATTTAAGGAGAATTGTGATAACTTTGTTTGCTTTAATGGGAATTTTACTGGTAAGTGGATGTAGTGATAAAAAAACTACAGAAAAAGGAAAAGAAGTAAAAGATTACAAAGTCGCAATGATAACTAGTGAAGGTGGTTTAGGAGATCAGTCATTTAATGATTCTGGTAATGAAGGACTTCAAAAAGCTAGCAAAGAATTAGGAATTACAACAAAAGTCGTAGAACCTAGTGATGTTTCTGAAGGCGAAACATATTTAACTCAATTAGCAGAATCTGGAATGGATTTAGTGATTACTCTGGACTTAGGCCATAAAGATACATTAGAAAAAATTGCTCCTAAATATCCAGAAACACAGTTTGCGATTTTTAATGTAAAAGCATCTGGGAAAAATATATCCTCTGTTATGTTTAAGGAGCAAGAAGCATCATTTCTAGCAGGAGCTTTATCTGCATTGATAACAAAAGATAACGATTTAGAACAGACTAATGAGAAGCAGATTATTAGTTTTATAGGTGGGATTGATTCTCCTGGAATTAATATTTTTTTAACTGGTTTTGAAGCAGGTGCAAAAGAAATAGATGATTCTATTCAAGTGTTATCAGGGTATAGTAATTCATTTGCAGATCCAGCAAAAGGAAAAGAATTAGCGTTATCTCAAATAAATCAAGGATCAGATATTATTTTCCAAGCAGCAGGTGCAACTGGTGACGGTATTATTCAAGCAGCTAAACAAAAGAATGTTTTTGCTATAGGAGTTGACTCTAATCAGGACGGATTAGCTAAAGGTAATGTGTTAACAAGTGTCATGAAACGTGTAGATAATGCAGTATTTGAATTAATTAATCAAGGTATGACTGGTTCTTACGATGAGTTACTTGAATTAGGATTAAAGGAAGAAGGCGTAGAATTATCACCTATGGAATATACAAAAGACTTAATTAATACTGAATATTTAACGAAAATAGAAGCGTTTAAAAAGCAAATAATCGATGGAACTATTGTTGTAGAAGATACACGAAAATAAGAGGTGTGAAAATGAATGCAATAGAGACGATAAAGCTAACAAAAAAATTTGGAGACTTTACAGCGATAAATGACGTATCAATGTCTGTTAAAAAGGGAGAAATACACGCAATATGTGGGGAGAACGGTGCTGGTAAGTCAACATTAATGAATATGCTTTTTGGATTATTGAAACCTTCATCAGGACAGATACTTATAAATGAGCAACAAGTTCTATTTGAATCTCCGAAGGATGCAATCAGTAAGGGCATTGGAATGGTTCATCAGCATTTTAAATTAGTACCTAGTTTAAAAGTGTATGAAAATGTCCTTTTAGGAGAAGAGATATGTAGAGCGGGGTATATTGATAATAAAAGAGAAAAAGAAGAGGTTCAAGCAACGATTGACAAATTTGGGTTTAATCTAGATGCATGTAGTACCGTGAGTAGTTTATCGATAGGTGAACAACAGCGAGTTGAAATAATCAAAATGCTTCATAGAGATGTAGACATTTTGATTTTAGATGAACCTACAGCTGTGTTAACACCGAAGGAAACAACAGATTTGCTAGATAAATTAGTTAGTTTAAAGAATGAAGGAAAGACTATTATTATCATCACGCACAAGCTTGATGAAGTGAAGCAATATTCAGATAATATTACAGTGATTAGAAAAGGCAATTTTATTACTTCTCTAGAAACTGAAAATGTATCGAAAGAAGAAATATCAAAATTTATGGTTGGTAGAGATGTTAAAGTTGTTACTAGTGATGAACCTTCGGATAACGTAGGAGATATAGCATTGGAACTTAAAAAGATAGATTTCTTTACATCTAATGGCAAGAAAGTTATAGATAATCTTAGCTTAAATGTAAAATTTGGAGAAGTTATCGGGATTGCTGGAATTGAAGGCAATGGACAAAGTGAGTTAATCAGTATTTTAACAGGGATACTAAAACAAAACTCAGGAGAATTCTTATATAAAAATAGAGAAGTTTCTAATTGTTCGCCTTTAATTTTAAGAGAGCTGGGCTTTGGATTAGTGCCAGAGGATAGATATAAAGATGGATTAAATGCTGATATGAGTATCTGGGAAAATATGATTGCTGGACGACACAATGACGACTCGATGTGTGAACATGGATTTTTGAATAAAGCAAAAATAAAAGAAAAAACGAATCGATTAGTTGAAGAATTCGATATTAGAAATTGTGCAAACATAAATTCTAAGGTTAGTAGTTTATCGGGTGGGAATGCTCAAAAAATTATTATGGCCCGTGAAATTTCTAGCAATCCGGACGTCGTAGTGATGAGTCAGCCAACTAGGGGAGTTGATATAGGTTCGATAGAATTTATTCACTCAAAAATAATCGAATTAAGAAATCAAGGTAAAGCAGTTTTAATTGTTTCTTCAGAACTGAGTGAAGTGCTCAATTTAAGTGATCGTATTTATGTGATGTATCAAGGAAAAGTGTCAGGAGAAAGATTAAAACAAGATACTAATAAGGAGGATTTAGGGTTACTAATGGTTGGCATTGATCAATATGAAAGTAAGGAGGAGTTGGTGCAATGTTAAAGCAGAATACAAAAAAAATAATGAATTCAATTTCCCCTATCCTATTAGCTTTGGTTATAGGTTACATATTAATTATGATTTCTGGATATGATGCCACGCAAGCGTATGCCTATTTAATTAAAGGGGCATTTGGATCAAGTAGGCAAGTTATGAATACCTTATTCGCTGCAACCCCTTTGATTTTTACAGGGTTAGCAACAGCAATATCATTTAAAGCCGAATTATACAACATGGGAGCAGAAGGTCAGCTCTATCTAGGTGCTTTTTTCTCTGCCTATTTAGGGTTCACTTTGAAAGGGCTACCAAGTTTGGTTCATATAACAATTTGTCTGATAGGTGGTGCTTTTGTAGGTATTCTCTTTGCATTAATACCTGCTGTGATACGAGCTTATTGCGATGTAGACGAAATGGTATCTACGCTGATGTTAAATTATGTGGCGATTTTACTTACAACTTGGTTGGCAAGCTATCCATTTAGAGCACCTGGTTCATCTAATCCTGAGACATATAGAATTGCCGAATCAGCTGGTCTATCAAGACTATCTGAAGGTTCTCAATTACATACAGGTTTTTTTATCGCATTAATTGTATTTGTTATCACGTTTATTTTATTAAAAAAACAATTTTAGGGTATCAAATTGAATCGATAGGAAAAAATAAAGATTTTTCACAATTTGTAGGTATGAATGTATCTAAAAAGATTGTATTGATTATGTCAATTTCTGGAGCGTTATCTGGCTTAGGTGGAGCTGTAGAGGTTTTGGGAACGCATGGTAAATTTATTAGTGGCTTTTCAGCTGATTATGGATGGACAGGGCTGACTATCGCATTAATAGGACGATATAACCCAATAGGAGTATTAGCTGGAGCGTTACTATTTGGAGTGTTAAAAAATGGCGGTAGTTCAATGGAAATCATGACTGGGGTACCGAGATCGTTAATTTCTATTATAGAAGGTCTAATTGTTTTATTCTTTACGGTTGATATGATTGATAGACGATTTAGTATTAGAGAGAAACTTAAGAAAAAGTTCTTAAAAGCGCACATTAAGGATATCGATGAGGTGAGTCTACATGGATAATATTTTGAGTATTTTACATACCACATTAAGAATGACAACACCTATTGCTCTAGCAGCTTTAGGCGGACTCTACGCACATAGAGCAGGTGTATTAAATGTTGCGCTAGAAGGCATGATGTTGTCAAGTGCATTTGTATCGGTATTAACGAGTTACGCAACAGGAAATATAGTTTTGGCTATTATGGCAGGTTTGATGTCTTCGTTATTGTTAGGATTTGTCTTTTCGTTTTTTGGGATTTCTTTGAAAGGAAATTTAACGATAGTTGGATTGGCAATTAATACATTAGTAGCAGGAATTAGCGCGTTTGTATTACAAACTGTATTTGGACAAAGAGGAACATTTTCTAACGAGCGCATTGTAGGTATGGGTGAAATAGACATTCCATTTATTAGAGATATTCCTATTATTGGGAAGGTCATCAATAATCATACACCTATTACCTATATTAGTTTGATAGTTTTGATTGTAGTACATGTAGTGCTTTATTATTCAAAGTTAGGAGTCTATATTCGTATAGTTGGGGAAAAAGAAGATGCGGCATATTCTGTAGGGCTACCCGTTAATAAAATTAAATATTCAGCAGTTTTATTAGGATCGTTATTATGCGGCTTAGCAGGTATTAATATCGCTCTGGAAAATGTTACTATGTTTGTTGAAAACATGACTGGTGGTAGAGGTTTTATTGCCTTAGCAGCGATTTACTCGGGCAGAGGAACGGCTGTAGGAACATATTTATTTAGTTTGCTATTTGGATTTGCAGATGCTGCACAGATTAGGTTGCAAGTAATAAATATTCCTGGTGCTTTTGTTCAGATGATTCCTTATTTATCAATAATTGTAGTATTAACAATTATTGGGATTTCAAAAAAGAGAAAGAAGCGTGTAAATCATGGAGCCACAAATACCACAATATAAGGGAGCACTTATTGTTATCGATATGGTCTACGATTTTGTTAATCCGAATGGATCTGTTTACTATGAAAGCAATAAACAAGTGTTAGAGAATGTGACTAAATTAATACCAGAAGCTAAAAGTAAAGGTCTATTAATCATTTATATTCAACACTCACATCGAAAAGGCAAGTTTGATAAAAAAACGCTTATAGGTAGAAAAAATTGTCTAGAAGGAACCGGTGGGGATCTTTTAGATAGTAGCTTACCTATTGACTATGAAAATGATTATATTTTAAAGAAAAGAAGATATAGTGCATTTGACTATACCGACTTAGATTTAATTTTAAGAGAACACAATATTAAAAATGTTGTGATTTGTGGTACTAAGACGAATAATTGTGTTCGCTCAACGGTAGAGGACGCCTATCATCTTGATTACGATGTTTACGTAGTAAGTGACTGTGTAGGAACAGATAAGAAGGAAGTGAATGATATTTATCTATATGATATTAATCGTTATTACGGCACTGTTGTTTCAAGTGACCAATTATTGAATCAATTAGGAGGAGATAACTGATGAGTCATCTTGATTTAATAGGTATTGGATACCCTAGCATTGACAAGATTATGAAATTATCTAGTTCGCCTAATTTTGGTGAAACAGCCATAGTGATCAATGATAATAGTCAAGATCCTTTTTTTGGGGGATGTGCTGTTAATATTACCTACTTGTTAAGCCATTTTAATTATAGGTGTGGACTAGTGATGACAGTCGGAAATGATTTTGAGAGTAGTGGATTCAAACAGTTTTTGTTAGACAAAGATATTTCATTAGATTATGTAAAAATGAATCATCAGTTAAAAACATCATACACATCGTTATTAGAAGAGCCAAATGGAGATCATATAACATTGTTTTATCCGGGACCGATGTCCAAGGAATATTACGAACCTTATAATATTCAAAATATTGAATCTAGTTATGGATTAGTTACTATTGGTGAACTGACAGGAAATAAAGATTTTTTAAATGTTTGTATATCTAAAAATATTCCAATTATTTTTAGTATGAAAGGTGATTTTAGTTGTTTAGAAAAAGATTATTTGATTAAGATTTTTGAAAATAGTGAATTAATTTTTATGAACAAAGCAGAATATGATCAGTTAAATAATTATTTACCTTCTCCAGTATTAACATATTTTAATAGCGGAAAACTTAATGCAATCGTTGTTACTGACGGTAGTAACGGAAGTACAATTTATTTAGAAAAGGAAGAAGTCAAGATTCCAATTGTAAATGATATTGATATTAAAGATACAGCTGGTGGTGGAGATGCTTATATTGCTGGATTTTTAAAAGACTATTTTGTAGAGACTCCTAATTATTATAGATGTGGTGTATCTGGATCTGTCTTGTCATCTTTCATTATTGAGGAGTACGGATGTTTAAGCAACATACCATCATTAATTGATTTTGAAAAAAGAAGAAAATTATTATTGGAAAGCAGAGGAGAATCAGTATGACTGAAAAAACATTGTATTTAGAAGTATCGAAAGAAAATACAGCGCCTTATGTCATTCTTTCAGGAGACCCACGTAGAGTTGAAAAAATAATTAATCTTTTAGATTTTTATGAGGAAGTAGCTGTAAGTAGAGAATTTCATACCTATACAGGTGAATATAAAGGGGTACCCGTCACAGTATCGTCAACAGGAATAGGTGGTCCATCAGCAGCAATAGCTGTTGAAGAACTATTTGAAGCAGGTGTTAAGGTAGCTGTAAGGTTAGGTACTGTGATGGGATTAAAAGATAATTTAGGTAAATTTTTTGTTCCAAGAGCTGCTGTTAGAGCTGATGGAACAAGTGATATATATGTAGATGCTGGATATCCAGCTGTTGCAGATTTTGATTTAGTTTCAGTGATGAATGAAAGCGTTCTTAAACATAATCGAGAAGTGGATAATGGAATTGTTTATTCGACTCAGGGATATTACACAGAAATGAAAGAGTCTGCTTTATCCAAAAAAATGGGAACAGATGTTGAAGGATTTATTGATAGTTTACATAAATATAATATCAGTGGAATGGATATGGAAACGGCTGCAATTTTAACATTAGGTAATCTTATGGGCATTAAGACGTGTTCTGTTACTTTAGCTACAGTGACGGACAATTTAAAAACTAAATTAGAGTCTGATATACGTGTGAAAGAAGAAGAAGTGCTAGCAAGAATTGTATTAGATGGTTTAGTAAGATTTCATGAAAAGGAGACAAAATAGAATGATTAATGTTTTTGAAGATAAAAAATTTATTATCGGAATGGTGCATTTAGATGCTTTGCCAGGGACACCATTATTTTCAGGGAATATTGACGCTATTTATGAAAAGGCTTTAAAAGATGCGAGAGCATTAAAAAAGGGTGGAATAACCGCTATTATGGTTGAAAATGCTGGAGATACACCATTTCCTAAAGAGTTAGATATGGTCCAAACCTCTTGCTTAGCGGCTATTACGCTGGCTGTAAAACACGATACCCGATTACCAGTAGGAATTGATGCTGCATTTTGTGATTATAAAGCTGCTTTAAGTAGTGCTAAAGCATCAGGAGCAGATTTTGTGAGATTAGCAGTTTTTGTAGATACAGTTATGACAGCTAGCGGTATTATTGAAGCGTGTTCTGAAAAAGCTATTCGCTATAGAAAAGAAATTGATGCTGAAGAAATTGCGATTTATGCAGACATACAAGTGAAATATAGTCACATGTTAGTCAAAGATATTCCAATTTTAGAGTCAGCTGTAAATGCACAAGCAAGTTTGGCAGATGGAATCATTGTTACTGGTGCGTATTCTGGTAATGAAACACCAATTGATATTGTTAAAGCTGTTAAAGAAAAAGTAAATATACCAGTAATTGTTGGTAGTGGGCTAGATGAAAAAAATGTGTACGAGCAGATGTCTATTGCAGATGGAGCAATCGTAGGAACGAGTCTAAAATCGTATGTAGGAGATTCGCTTTTAATTGATGATAAAAAAGTTAAAGCATTAATGGATAATATGAGAGGGGAATAGGCAATGTTACCAATGAGACCAATGAAGCTAGGTGGAGAATTTTTAATATTTGGAGAAAACTCAATTGAATATTTAGGAGAATTAGAAGGACCTAGAAAGAAAGCATTTGTTGTAACAGGAGGGGATTTTTTACAAAGAACGGGCCAATTTGATGAAATAGAAGGAATTTTAAGAAAAGCTGATTTTGAAATAGAAGTATTCAATGAGGTTGAACCAGATCCATCTATTACAACAGTACAAAATGGGGCAGAAAAAATGCTAGCATTTGAACCTGATTGGATTATTGCTATTGGTGGTGGATCAGCAATGGACGCTGCTAAGGCAATGTGGATTATTTATGAACATCCAGAATTAAAAACTATTACAGATATAACTAATCCGATTCCTAAATTGAGAAAAAAAGCTAAAATGGTTAATATCCCGACTTCGAGTGGTACTGGTAGCGAGGTTAGTCGATCTGTTGTAGTCACAGACCCAGAAACTCATATTAAGCATGGTATTGGTGATATGGAAATGATGCCAGATA
Organism: Vagococcus sp.; assembly: GCA_052104115.1. Lineage (GTDB taxonomy): Bacteria > Bacillota > Bacilli > Lactobacillales > Vagococcaceae > Vagococcus. The sequence continues at coordinate 17,372 of JBQELZ010000009.1, forward strand.
TAGCCATACTAGAACCCAAATTGACTAAGAGTTTACCAAAACCTCTAACAGCTGCTACAGGGATGGACGCATTAACACACGCTATAGAAGCACGTACGTCGAATCGCTCTAATATTTTAGCAGATGTATTAGCAAATCATGCTATTAAGAGTATCGTTGATAATATCTTGACCGCTTATAACGAACCAGATAACATTGTTGCGAGAGAAAATATGTTAGTATCTTCAATGATTGCTGGAATGGCGTTTACGAATGTTTCGTTAGGTATTGTGCATAGTTTGGCACATGCTATTGGTGGTAAATTTGGTGTGCCACATGGAATAGCTAATGCCATTATATTGCCTTATATAGTTGAATATAATTCTAATAATGAAGTGAGTAAAAGAGTTTATCAAGAAATTGAAGAGTTGTTAGAAGTCGAGTCATTAATTTCTGAAATTCGACGTTTAAACACAGAGATGAATATTCCTATAACGTTACAAGAAATTATTCAAGATGATCAAAAATTTACTGAAATGCTTCCAGAGTTAGCTAAATTGGCTGCAGCGGATGGCTGTACAAAAACAAATCCTATTATACCAACTGTTCCAGAATTTGAAACATTATTTAAAACTATCTATTATGGGGAGGAAAAGTAATGAATATTATTTGTTATCTTTCAAATGGTTATCCAACAAGTGAGGCAACGTTAGAAAAAGCAGAGACATATATTAAAGGTGGTTGTGATATTATTGAGATAGATTTACCAACTAACAATCCCTTTTTAGATAATGAAAAAATTCAACACAGAATGAAGACATCTTATAGTGAAGACAGTTCTCTTGAATCGCAGGTAGATACGATACTATCGATTAGAAAGAATTTTCCGAATCAAAAAGTATTAATTTTATGTTATGAACATACAATAAAACAGTATGGGGTACAAAAATTTATTGATTTATTTTTAGAAGTCGATGCAGAATCAGTAATATTAATTGCTCCTGAAAATGATACGATTTCTAAAAGGTTAGTAACAGAGGGTGTTAAAATAGCTTCCTACATTCCTTTTGACTTACCAGAAAAGGAAATTGTAGCTGCTAAGAGTGCGAATGGATTTATCTATCTTCAAGCGAAACCAGCAGGTAAAGTTCGTGAGGGATGCGAAACGTTGGATAAAGCAATAAAATATTTGCGAGAAGAGAGGGGATTTGATCAGCCTATTTATTGTGGAATGGGTGTATCTACACAAGAAGATATTAAGAATCTTAAGGCAGCAGGTGCTGATGGAGCATTTATCGGAAGTAGTCTATTCAATTTAGAAGAGACACCAGAAAAAATGGCAGAATATATTAAAGAATTAAAAGAGGCAAGTATATAGAAAATGATTAATTGTTAAGGAGATAAAATATTATGTTTACGAGTTCATCCCCATTATATGTACAGCTTAAAGATTATATTACTAGATACATTGAAAATGAATTACAATATAATGATAGAATTCCATCGGAATTTGAATTAATGGATAAATATTGCGTTAGCAGAACAACTGTCAGGAAAGCGATAGATGAACTCGTCCAAGAAGGAAAACTTTACAAAAAGCAAGGACTTGGTACATATGTATCTGGAGAAAAAGTTGAGCAAGGATTATCCGATTTATCTAGTTGTACGTATGAATTGAAAAAATTGGGTTTTGATCCATACTATACACTATTGGATGCATCTGTAGTACCATCAAATGTAGTAGTTGCATCTAATTTACAAATAGATATTGGAGAAAACGTGTTTCATTTGGTTAGAATTAGTAACGTTGAAGGAGAACCATTAAATGTAACGTATAGCTATATTCCTTATACATTTGTGAATGGCATTGAAAAGTACGATTTTGTAAAAAATTCTCTTTATAAAGTATTGAAAGAAGAGTTCCAAATAGAATTGGTTAAATCTATTAGAAGTGTAGAAGCTATATTATGCAATGAAAAATTGTCTAAAGATCTAAAAATTAATGAAGGAACAGCTATATTGAAATTTAATGGTCAAGTGACAGGCAAAATGGCATCAGGTAAAATTGTGATGGTAGAATATTTTAGAACGTATTATAGAACTGACAGAGTTAAGTTTCACGTAGCTCAAACAACAGATATTTTGTCTTAATAAAAAACGGAGAATTCAGTTGAATTCTCCGTTTTTTTGTATATACCATTCTTTTTGAGGTCGTGTGAGTTGCTTAAACGCATACTCTGCTTTCATCGCATCGCTTTTTGTATCAAAAGATTCATGGTAAATCATCTTGACGGGGCGTCTTTTTTTTAGGCTTGTATATTTGGCCCCTTTGCCACTGTTATGCTCCTTGAGTCGTCTGCTTAAATCGGTTGTGTATCCTGCATAAAGTGTATCATCCTGGCAGTGTAACACATAAAAATAAGCTTTATTGGTTTGTCCCATGAAGCATCTCCTTAATACTGGGTAAATAGTCATTGCCTTCTCCGTACACGTACACAGGTGGAAGGATTTTCAGACCATCTGTTTTCCCATCTTTAATTCCCTCAATTAAAAGTGTATTGGCTTCTTTTCCTTCTCTGGGGTAAACAAGTTGGATTCGCTTAGGAGCGATTCGATGTCGTCTCATACTATCTAAAATGTCAATCATGCGATCTGGACGGTGGACCATCGCAATTTTTCCGTTCATTTTCAATAGCTTAGAAGCAGAGACAAACAAATCATCTAACTGTAGATGAATTTCGTGACGAGCAATAGCCAGATAAGGATTTGGATTTTTTTTGCTGTTTGGTTGTTCCTTAAAATAAGGTGGATTGCAGGTGATAAAATCAACCGAATCAGCAGGTATATAGGATAGGGCATCCTTTACATCGGAGTGAACCATGGTCATCTGTTCGTCTAATTGGTTTAAGAGAATACTTCGTTGGCCCATATCAGCCAATCGCTCTTGTAATTCAATCCCTGTAATAGTAGCCATTGTTCGTGGTTGCATAAATAAAGCTACAGCACCATTACCAGAGCAGAAATCAACAATGTGCCCACGCTTTGGGATCGAGGCAAAATGAGCCAGTAAGACCGCATCTAGTGAAAATGAAAATACATCGGGACTTTGAATAATTTGTATGCCTTGTGAAACAAGTTGGTCAATTCGTTCACCATCATTAAGTAAATCAGTCATAAGACACTCCTTTGATTCGTCGTTTCTTCATTATAGCAAAATTCTCTTAAAATTAAATAAGAAAAACTTGCAAGTTTGTCGATAATTCGTCATACTAATGTTTAATTAATAGAAAAAAGGATGACCGCTATGTTTTATCGATTTATTATGAGTATTGTTAGGATTGTTACCTTTATTGTCAATACAAATGCGAGATACGAAGGAAAAGAGAATCTACCTAAAGATGAAAATTATGTATTAGTGGGTCCGCATAGAACCTGGTATGAACCAATGTATTTTGCTATGGGAGCGTGGCCAAAGAAGTTTTCATTTATGGCTAAAAAAGAATTGTTTGAGAATCCTCTATTTTCATTTATTTTAACAAGATGTAATGCCTTTCCAGTAGATCGTGATAATCCTGGACCGAGTGCGATTAAAACACCTGTGAGAACTTTAAAAAATACAGATTTGAGTGTGATGGTTTTTCCTAGTGGCAGTCGCTATTCAGATGAATTAAAAGGCGGTACGGCATTAATTAGTAAAATGGGAAAAGTAAAAATTGTACCAGCTGTATATCAGGGACCTTTAACGTTTAGTCGTCTATGGACAAAACGTCGTGTGACGGTTAGATACGGTGAACCGATTGATATTTCAGACATTAAAAAAATGAACAAAGAAGGTATTGAGGAAGTCGAACGTCGCATGCAAGCAGCATTTAACGATTTAGACAATAAAATCAATCCCGATTTTGTGTACCATAAACCAGTGAAAAAAGTAAAGGGTAAGTAATCCTTTACTTTTTTTGTTTGTATAGATTAGAAACCATTATTTTTGTCTTATCTTTGGTATAATGGAAAGAAGACCATTTTTAGGAGGCTATCATGAAATTCTTACACACAGCAGATTGGCACATAGGTAGAAAATTAAATCAGTTTTCATTATTAGAAGAACAACGTTTTGCGTTTGAAAAAATGATGGCAGTAGCTGATAGAGAACATGTAGAGGCGATTGTTATTGCGGGTGATTTGTATGACCGTTCTGTACCATCTGTAGATGCCGTATCTTTATTTAATGAGATGATGGTTGAGATGAACCTAGAGCGTCATTATCCTGTGTTGGCTATTTCAGGTAATCACGACAGTGCAACTAGACTTGAAACAGGGACACCTTGGTTAAAAGAACATGGTATTTACCTGCATACATCCCTAGAACAATCATTTGAACCAGTAGAGTTAGGCGACACACAGTTTTTTCTATTGCCATATTTTGAACCTTTTCATGCAAGGCGTGTGTTTGAAGATGATAGTATTCGTGATATACAGACAGCTATGTCGTGTGTGATAGACCGTATGACTGGGGCGTTCAAACAAGATATGAGGCATGTATTAGTTGGTCATTTTTTTGCAGCAGGGTCCACAAAAATGGAATCTGAAACACCATTAGAAGTGGGAGGTCTGGATAGTATCACGACAGATATGTTAGACGTTTTTGATTATGTGGCACTAGGACACTTACACTATAAAGACGCGATTAAACAACATTCCACAGTTAAATACAGTGGCTCATTATTAAAATATTCCGTATCGGAAGCAAATCAAGAAAAAGGGGTAAGAGTTGTTGAATTCACGCAGGATGAGGTTAAAAGTGATTTCATACCGTTAACACCTCTGAGAGATGTGGCACAGGTGACCGCTTCTTTTGAAGAGCTGACTCACCCTGATTTTTATAAACAGATGAACCGAGAAAATTACTTAGCCATCTCATTAACAGACCGAACGATTATTACGAATGCTTTAGGACAGTTGCGACAAATTTATCCCAATATGATTAGTTTAGAGCGAGCAAATGGTCGAGAGAGTTTAATGGATACTGATGAACAGAGTGAAGAAAGCATGCACCAGTTACGACCGGAAGTGATACTAGCTAATTATTATAAAGATGTATCAGACAGTGAGTTGTCTAGCAAACAAAAAAACTGGTTAGAAAAAGCCATTCAAGCATATGGCAAAGAAAAATAGGAGGGCGTATTCATGCAACCACTCACACTAACATTGAACTATTTTGGGCCTTATGAAAAAAGTACCATTGATTTTTCAGATTTTTATGCTCAATCTCTATTTTTGATTACAGGAAAAACGGGTGCAGGTAAGACGACTATTTTTGATGGCATGTGTTATGCCTTATATGGTAAAACATCTGGTGGTATTCGAGAAGGAAAGGAAATGCGCGCTAATTTTGCGGAAAATGGTGACGTCACACGTGTGATTTTTCGGTTTAAACAAGGTAATAAGATATATGAGATTAACCGAGAACCGGAACAATTGGTAAAGAAAAAACGAGGTGACGGATATAGGGAACAAGCCTCGCAAGTGTGTTTAACTGTGTACGATGATACAGGAGCAGAAATCAATCAGTTAACCAAACAAAAAGATGTGGGCCCTTTTATCAGTGAGTTGATAAAGCTAAATGAGCAACAGTTTTCTCAGATTGTGATGCTACCACAGGGTGATTTTAGTCGATTTTTAAACGCAGATAGTGACAGCAAAGAAAAAGTGTTAAGGAAATTGTTTAACACGTATTTTTATCAAGATATTTCGACGTTTTTAAAACAAGAGAAAAAGCAACTGGATGACCAGTTGAAAGGTGCTAGAAAAGAATTAGAGACAATTGTAAAACAATTAGAGTGGGACGATTCGTTCAAAGAAAAAGTAACAGACGAGCTATATGTGCAAGACGTTTTGGATTTATATATGGAACAAGAAAGAGTATTTGAAGAAATAGAAGCCCTGTCCATGACAGAAGAAAAGTATCTACAAGAGCAGATTACAGTGGCAGAAACACAGTTGAAATCAGCTACTCAATTGAGTGAGTCCTTTGAAAAATTAGCTCAGTTAACGCAAAAACTTGAGACTTTTGAGTCATTAAAAGACGAAGTCAATCAAAAAAAACAGGATGTGATGGTGTTAAAGCAAGTAGAGAAACTAGCTCCACTATATCGCACTCTTGAAGAAATAGAGACAGACAAACAAACCTACCTAAAGATGTCACACACAAATGGAGAAAAACGAAAGACTACTGAAACAGAGCTTGCTGAAAGTGACGCATTGGAAAAAAAATTGTTAGAACAAGAACAAGAGATGCGAGACAATCAAGAAGTAGTTAGGCAAATGGAAGACGTGATGCCACTTTTTGAAAGGGAGCATGATTTAAAGCAACAAGTAGCTGCTAGTTTTAAAACATTGGAAAAACAGCGTCAGCAAGTCAACGAGTTGCACTTAACCCATGAGACATTGACCGCCGAAATGGACATATTAGAAAAACGAACAAATCACTATTCGAACTATGTGGATATGAAACATGTATTAGAAAAGGACATGGAGCGATTAGCCATCTCTCAACAAGAGATAGCCACGTATGTTGATTTACAAGCGGAATTAGATGAAAAAGAGTCTCAATTAAGTGTGGCACAAGATTCCATCGAGTCGCTGAAAGAACTATTAGAACAGTGTGAAACTGTGTATAAGCAAGCGAAAAGTGACTGGGCAAAAGGACAGATAGCAAGATTAAGTCTGGACTTAATTGACGGAGAGGCATGTCCGGTTTGTGGAGCTACAGACCATCCCAATCTAGCTCATGATTCTCAATTAACGCACGACGATTTGAAACAATTAGAAAAGAGAATGGAAGACGAGGAAGCGAGTAGAGATCGTCTTCGCCAGCAACTAATTGAAGCGATAAAAGAGAGTGACATGCAGCGAAAAATTAATCAACGTCTAGAAAAAGAGGTGATGGCATCCTATGAACACTTGTCTGACATCATTCCAGCATTACTAGATAATAAAAAATTAGAGGCCAGCGAATGGACCGTGAGTATGGTGGTGAAACAAGAGGCCATTTCTCAAAAGCTAAGAGAGATTAACTCACAGATAGAGGCGATAGAGCACTACAAATTAAGGATAATCCAGGCAAAAGAAGAGCGAAACGACCTTGATGAGAGGTTAGCAAGTTTGACAGATACATTATCCGAGATGGAGCGTACCTATCTTGAGCAAGATATTGAATGGAAAGCACTCATAAAACGTATTCCAGCTGACTGGACACATTTAGATGCCTTAAAAAAAGAAAAACAAGCGTTAGATACATCTATTATGTCATGGTCGAAAAAATTGGAAGAGACACGCCATTTAAAACAAGAGTTAGAAGATCGGCGACTTGTGTTAAACACAAGTCAAGAACACGTTTTAAACACATTATCTGAATTAGAAATGAAACAGGGAGAATGTTTACAGCGTATAACGGATAGATTAGACGAGTCCCATTTGACATACAAAGACGTGGTGCACTGGTTACCTGAGTTAGACAGGCTAGAAGCATTACTATTAGAAATTCAACAAATTGAAAAAGAAGAGTATGCGGTTCGCACTGAGTATGAGAGAATAAGTGTTGAGTTATCTGACAAAAAACAGCCAGATATCGCCCCTATAACCCAACAAGTTATGGAAATAAAAGAAGAGCATCAGATCCATCAAAAACAGTTAACAGAGTTACAATACAAGATGAAACAAAACCGTAAAATAATCCTATCTGCGACACAAAAACAATCACACATGAAAGAAGAACTCACTCATCTACAAGAGTTGGGTGAATTATCCGATGTGATGAATGGGGACGGTAGGAACAAGTTAAGTATGGAACGTTATGTTCTACAAACTTATTTAAGACGCATTTTAATTGTAGCCAATGAAAAATTACGTTATTTAACGAATGGTAGGTATAGCTTTGAATTAAAACGGGAGCAAAGTGCTGCGAAAAAAAATACCGGACTAGAAATCAATGTGTTTGATGACAATGTTGGCGCGATTAGAGGTGTGAATACACTTTCTGGTGGTGAAAGTTTTATTGCTGCACTATCTCTTGCTCTGTCTTTAGCTGAGGTGATTCAGCAAGAAGCAGGAGGGGTTCAAATAGATGCCATGTTTATAGATGAAGGGTTTGGCTCGCTGGATGAAGAGGCTTTGGAAATGGCCATTCAAGCGTTAGAAATGATTCAAGGAGATGGTAGATTAATTGGCATAATCTCTCATGTCAGGGAGTTAAAAGAACGAATTCCCCAACAATTACAAGTGAAAATAGACCGAAACGGTAGAAGTTATACACGAGAATTACTAGAATTTGAATAGGAAGTGATACGATGAAGTGGTCCATTCCAGAAAAAGTAGTTGAAGAAGGCAGAGAATACGCAAAAGAGGGTCGAGTAGTCTCTATTAGTAAAAATGAAGAACAACAAGTTTGGTATGCAGACGTTGTTGGCTCAGACGTTTTTCATATCGAGTTGGATGGTACAGCAAAAGAAGACGATGTTTGTCAGTGTATGTATTGGCAACAACATGGATTTTGTAAACATACAGTTTCCGTAGAACTAACGCTTAGGCAAAAAGGCATCAATCGGTATATTAAAAAGCAACAAGTGAGTACAAAAACGTATCAACCTCCAACGCATGCTGCCATTTTTTCTAGAAGTTTTGAACGATTACAAGAAACAGAAACAGAAAAAACGTTGGTCACAAGTGATCCGTTAAAAATTGACTTTACACTTGAAGTTGTTGACACACTGTCGTATCATCCAGAGCAGTCAGTTATAGCGGTGTCATTGAAACTAGGGAGTAGATTTCCACATAGTCGAACGTATGTTGTAAAGAGTGTGACTGAATTTTTAGATTTATATGAAATGAAGGGCACACTAAAAATAAATGATAAGTCTTTTGTTATAGGGGATAATTCATTTGCACAACGGGATATCATCTTACTTGATAGGCTTGTGGCAATAAAAAAAGAACAAGAGCTACTAGATCAAACAGGTGTACAGCAAAAAGGCAAGCTAAATAAACGATATATGATTTTAGATAACGAGGCGACACGCTTTTTTATTGAACAATTAGGGGTGACAGATAGACTTGTATTTAAAGTCGGAGATGAGAAGAAACAAACACTTTTATTTAAGACAGGCAAATTACCAGTTGATATCATCGTGTCACCAGTGGGAACAACAGACTATCAGTTAACCATACAAGACAATGTGTTAATTTATTTGGAAAAGTATCAGTGGGCGATTGGCAAGCATTCCATTTATGAGTTAGATGCCGCACAAGCTGAAAGATATCAGTTGTTGCTACAGTTATTAAAACGAGTGGAGAAGCCAGAAATTGTATTTACAAAAGAAAATGTAGGAGATTTATTTTCTTATATTTTGCCAAACTTAGAATCTGTGGCGAATATTCATGTCTCAGAAGTCTTGGCGTCTGAGATGATTCGTGTCCCACTTAGAACCAAATTATGGATTGAAGAGGCAGACGGGCAGTTATCTGCGAGAGTCGATTATTGTTATCAAGATTTTGTATTTTCAAGTGATGCATCCCAATCAAGTCAGTTAGGAAAAGAATCCCAAGTTATTCGTAATCAAGTACAAGAAAAACGTATTGAAAAATTATTGGCTCATTTCGGTTATGCGAAGCGCCAAACATCGTTTTTAAAATTACTTCCGAAAGAACATGAATTGTATGCATTTATTCGTGAAGAAGTCCCAACATTACGTAAATATGCAGAGGTTGAGATTGCGCCAAACGTGGCACAGTTATTTTTAAACACACAAGAACATCAACCAAAAGTGAAGATATTAGAAGATGGCTCATGGTTAGACATTCAATTTGATATCTCCAATATAGAAGACTCAGAAATCAATGATGTATTAGTGAGTTTGATGAAACAACAAGAGTACCATCAATTGAAAAGTGGTCAATTATTATTTTTAGATGATCAAGGGTTTAAACAAACGAGTCAAGTTCTTCAGCAACTTAGAGGAGATATAAAGGTTAGAAAAGGCAAATTAGAAGTACCTAAGTATCGAGGACTAATGGTAAATCAAGCCTTGAGTGATATGGGTGATGTGACAACCACGAATTTGTTTACTAATATGGTTGCCCATTTAACGCAACCCGAAACGTTTAACGTTGAGCTGCCAAAAGGGTTAAATGCCACATTAAGAGACTACCAAGAAACTGGATTTAGATGGATGAAGATGTTAAGTCATTATCAATTCGGTGGCATATTAGCAGACGATATGGGGTTAGGTAAAACGTTACAAACTATTACCTATCTGCTATCTGAAAAAGAAGAAGGCCGTTTAACGAAACCGTGCTTAATCGTGGCTCCAGCTAGTTTGCTTTATAATTGGCAAGTTGAAATTGAAAAATTTGCACCAGGCTTAAGCGCAGCTGTTATCACAGGTTCAAAAGGAGAACGACTCGCAAAATTAAACGAACATGAGTCTGCTGATATATGGGTAACCTCTTATACAACGTTACGACAAGATTATGAGTTGTATCAAGATATGACATTTCATAGCTTGATTTTAGATGAGGCTCAAATGATAAAAAATGCGGCAACTAAGACGTTTCAAACGATTGAAATTCTAAAATCTGATCAGTATTTTGCGCTAAGTGGAACGCCGATTGAAAATAAATTAGAAGAATTATGGGCCTTGTTCCGTATTTTAATGCCAGGATTTTTCCCTTCTTTACGCCGATTCAAACAGTTATCAACGGAAAGTATTGCGACGATGATTCAACCGTTTGTCTTGAGACGTGAGAAAAAACAAGTATTAAAAGATTTACCAGACAAGGTAGAGACTGATTTGTATAGTAGTTTAACCAGTGAACAAAAAACAGTATATGTGGCTTATTTAAGACAAATGCAAGAAAGTCTAGGAAATATGAGTCATTCAGATTTAAATAAAAACAGAGTGTCTATATTGGCTGGATTGACTCGTTTACGTCAAATTTGTTGCCATCCAGGTTTATTCATTGATGATTATAAAGGAAGCTCTGGGAAGCTGAACCAAGCACTTGATTTAGTGCAAACAGCTAAAGCAAATGGTCGTCGTATTTTATTGTTTTCTCAGTTTACAAGTATGCTTAGTCTTTTAGAAGAGGAACTAGAGGCCTTAGGGATAGAAACGTTTTATCTAAGAGGAAGTACTCCATTAGCGAAGCGTCAAGAGATGGTGGATCGTTTTAATAGGGGCGAAAAAGATGTCTTTTTAATCTCATTAAAAGCAGGTGGTACTGGTCTGAATTTAACAGGAGCTGATACTGTTATACTCTATGATTTATGGTGGAATCCAGCTGTAGAAGACCAAGCAACAGGACGTGCACATCGTATGGGACAAACGAATAAAGTTGAAGTGTGGCGTTTGATTGCAGAAGGAACAGTAGAAGAAAAAATGAACCAGCTCCAAGCAGAGAAAAAAGAGTTGTTTAAGCAGGTCTTAAACTCGAATGACGTGAAAGATTTAGCCAAAATGACAGTTGAAGACATTCGAGATATTTTAGATATTGGAGACCCAAGTTAGAAAGATTATCTAGACCTAGGTCTAGATAATCTTTTTATTGTGTTTAACTAAGAACAGGTGATTAATTCTGCTGAATTATGATATAGTAAACGTTCATAATGAGAGAAGTATGTTAGGAGGAAACAAATGTTTAAACGATTTTTTTCATATTACAAACCATATCAATCATTGTTTTTATTGGACTTTGGTTGTGCTACAATAGCAGCGCTACTGGAACTAAGTTTTCCGGTTATTGTCAATCAAGTGATTGATAAAATTATGCCTTCTAAGAATTTAAGGTTGATCGTCGTTGTATGTGCCGCGTTATTAGGATTTTATGTGATTAACACAGCCTTACAATATGTGGTGGTTTATTTTGGTCATAAATTAGGGACTAATATCGAAACAGATATGCGGACGGAATTATTTGACCATTTACAACAACAGCCATTTGAGTATTATGACAATCAAAAAACAGGGAAGCTAATGACACGATTAACGAGTGACTTGTTTGAAATATCTGAGCTTGCACACCATGGTCCAGAAGATGTGTTTATAACAATTATGACGTTAGTTGGAGCCTTTCTATTGATGTTTAATATCCATCCACAACTTGCGATTATTACCTCAATTATGGTGCCATTCATCACGATTGCGTTGGCCTTTTTTAATAAACGGATGACGAAGGTGAATACCAAAATATATGAGAATTTAGGCGAATTTAATGCGGGGATAGAAGCAAGTGTAAGTGGTATTCGTGTGACACAATCATTTGCTAATGAGGCCCATGAAAACAAGAAATTTGATGGCTTAAATCAGCTATATCGCTCATCGAAGTTAGAGTTTTATAAAACGATGGCGATGAGTTCTTCTTATAATTATTTATTGATTCGGTTAATTAGTTTATTTGCTTTGCTTTTTGGTGCGTTTTATACGATTCGTGGGGACATATCAAACGGCAATTTTGTTGGATTTATTTTATTATCCAATGTGTTTGCCAGACCAATTGAAAAAATAAATGTCATGTTAGAGAGTTATCCAAAAGGTTTTGCAGGGTTTAGACGATTTACTGAAGAGTTAGACAAAGAGCCTGCCATTCAAGATAAAAAACAAGCAGTAGCTGTTACGTCCTTGGAAGGCGATATCGCATATAACCATGTGTCATTTGCATACAGCGATGGCACAGAAGTACTTGATAACTTGTCATTAAACATCCAACCAGGTGAGACAGTTGCATTCGTTGGACCGAGTGGAGCTGGTAAAACAACGTTATGTCACTTGTTGCCACGTTTTTACGATGTGACAGGTGGAGAGGTCTCAATTGATGGGATAGATGTACGTGATATGACCATGGCGTCCTTGCGTAAACAAATAGGAATGGTCCAACAAGATGTCTTTTTATTTCCAGGTAGTATTCGGGAAAATATTGCATATGGTGATTTGGCTGCATCTGAAGAAGCTATTTTGACTGCTGTAAAACTCGCGCATTTGGAAAACGTAGTCAGTGATATGCCACAAGGATTAGATACAGTGATTGGTGAACGTGGAGTCAAATTATCTGGTGGTCAGAAGCAACGTGTTGCGATTGCTCGCATGTTCTTAAAAAATCCACCGATTCTTATTTTAGATGAGGCCACATCAGCACTTGATACAGAAACTGAAACAGTGATTCAAGAATCCTTGATGTCATTATCAGAGGGCAGAACGACTTTAATTATTGCGCATCGTTTGGCTACTATCAAACAAGCTACACGAATTATTGTAGTAAATGAGACGGGGATTGCTGAAGAAGGAACACATGAGGAATTAATGGCTTTAGGCGGGGCATATAAACAATTGTATGACGCACAATTTAGAGATTAGAGTCATATGTTAAACAGATGAACCGAGAATCTGTTTAACATTTTTTTATTTTCTTTTTTAGGCTATAATAAACCATAGTTAAATAAAGAGAAGGGTGAGAAGTCTATGAACGTTATAAAAGAGAGACTGCCATTGTTGGCTGTACTGACGGCATTAACGGTTGTACTAGCCATTGTTTTTATTATTCCGGTACCTATGACTAAGGGATATGTGAATTTTCTAGAGGTTGGGATTTATACAACTGCGATGTTATTAGGAGGACCAGCTGGAGCAGTGATTGGAGCAGTTAGCGGAGGCATGTTAGATTTGATATTAGGGTATCCGCAATGGATGCCATTTTCTATTGTGATTCATGGTGTACAAGGATATGTTGCTGGTAAATGGGCGATTGGTGCCACCATCAAAAAAAGAAGTGTGTATTTAGTCATTGCTTCCATTGTAATGATGATTGGCTACAGCTTGGCGACTACCTTTTTATATGGTAAACCTGCTGGGATAGTATCACTATCCGAGAATTTGATTCAAAATGGGTTTGGGGTTCCAATGGCGTTATTAGTGACAACTGTATTGGAAAAAAATAGTTATTTAAAACAAAAAATAGCCAGAAAGTAATAGCTGGATGAATAAAAGTGAGAAGTTCAAGAATTTTCACCCTATTTATGATAAAATAATGAATAAGTATAATTCGGGGGAATGTATGAAAAAATGAAGGGAGACTTTTTATGAATGGGTATTGTATTGCTATAGTTGGGGCAACTGGAGCTGTTGGAACTAAGATGACAGAAATGTTAGAAACGAGTTCATTGCCGATAAAACACATCACCTTTTTAGCATCTAAACGATCTGCTGGGAAAAAAGTGATGTTTAAACAAACTGAGTATGTGATAGAAGAGTTAGTACCAGATTCTTTTGAGGGAATTGACATAGCTTTATTTAGTGCAGGAGGTAACATCTCTAAACAGTTTGCTCCTGAAGCTGTTAAAAGAGGTGCTGTAGTAATTGATAACACGAGTGCTTTTCGTATGACGGAAGACGTTCCATTAATCGTACCAGAAGTAAATGAAGACGCGTTATATCAACATAAAGGCATTATTGCTAATCCCAATTGTTCAACAATTCAAATGATGGTTGCGCTAGAACCAATTAGACAACTTTACGGATTGGAGAGAATTATTGTCTCCACTTATCAAGCTGTTAGTGGTGCTGGGGCATCCGCTATAACGGAATTAAACACGCAGACACAAGCTATGTTACAAGGAAACACGACTGTTGAGGCTCATATATTGCCATGTGGTGGAGATAAAAAACACTATCCATTAGCATTCAATGCGTTGCCACAAATTGATGTCTTTGCGGAACAAGATTACACATATGAAGAATGGAAAATGGTCAATGAAACAAAAAAAATTATGTCCGATACTGAGTTGAAAGTCTCTGCAACGTGTGTCAGAATTCCTGTTATTACAGGACATTCAGAGTCTGTATACATTGAAGTCAAAGAAGAGACTGTAACATCTGAAGACATAAAAAACGGTCTAAAACACGCACCAGGGGTTACACTACAAGATGATCCTAAAGAGCAATTGTACCCTCAACCACTGAACTGTGTGGATAAAAAAGAGGTATTTGTTGGACGTATTAGACAAGATTTAGATGAGGCAAAAGGTTTCCATATGTGGGTGGTTTCTGATAACTTATTAAAGGGAGCATCTTGGAATTCTGTCCAGATCGCAGAGAGTTTGCATAAATTAAATCTTGTTCATGTTCCAACAGATAGAAAAGTATAGTGAAAAGAGAATGACGGGAATAGAACAAAAAGAAAGACTGTTTAGCTATGTATATGTAGCGTTAAAAATGAATGAGGTGGAAATGTGAGTCAAATAAAAATAGTACCTCTAGGTGGCGTAAGAGAAAATGGAAAAAATTTATACGTCTTAGAGGTAGATGAGGAAATCTTCGTAATGGATTGTGGACTCAAATATCCAGAAGGTGAACAATTAGGAATTGATATGGTTATTCCTGATTTTTCTTATCTTTTAGAAAACAAAGATAAAATTTCTGGCGTGTTTTTGAGCCATGGTCACGCAGATGCCATTGGAGCGTTACCTTATCTATTAGAAAAAATACCTGTACCTGTTTTTGGTACAGAACTAACAATCGAATTAGCCAAAATTAATGTTAAAAATTATCCGAATACGAAAGAGTTTAATGATTTCCATATAGTGGATGAATTTACTGAAATTGAATTCAATCAAGCTGTCGTAAGTTTCTTTAGAACGACTCATACGATTCCAGATTCAATTGGTATTTCTGTTAAAACAGCAGAAGGAAGTGTTGTTTACACTGGAGACTTTAAGTTTGATCAAAGCGCTAGCTCAATGTACCAAACAGATTTTGCTCGTCTAGCAGAAATTGGAAAAGATGGCGTCTTAGCCCTATTGAGTGATTCAACCAATGCTGAAAGTAATGTTCCTATTGCCTCAGAAATTCAAGCTGAGGAAGAAATATATGACACGCTTCGCTATTGGGAAGGCCGTATCATTGTCGCTAGTGTGGCAAGTAATATCCAACGCATGCAACAAATTTTTAATGCCGCTCATAAATGTGACCGTCATGTTGTACTTACAGGTAAAGACGTGGAACAAATTGTCAAAACAGCTATTCGTTTAGACAAACTAAAATTGCCAAGTGATGATTTATTGATTAGTGAAAAAGACATGAAGAAAAAAGACCCAGCCAGTATTTTAGTCCTTGAGACAGGACGCATGGGTGAGCCACTAAAATCATTGCAAAAAATGGCAAGTCGTCGTCACCGTTCAGTTAAAATTCAAGAAGGTGATTTGGTGTATATCACGACGACACCATCTGTTTCAATGGAGACAACGATGGCAAAAACAGAAGACATGGTCTACCGTGCGGGTGGTAAAGTACAAACTATATCAGACAATATCCATGTGTCAGGTCACGGCAATCAAAATGACTTAAAACTAATGCTTAATTTATTCAAACCAAAATTCTTTGTACCAGTTCAAGGTGAATACCGTGTCCTAGCAGCCCATGCTGATTTGGCAAATGAAGTTGGTATCCCGTATAAGAATACGTTCATTACAGGGCGTGGAGATATTTTAGAGTTTGAAAAAGGACGATTACGCATGACAGGCTCTACTGATGCTGACAATGTGTTAATTGATGGATTAGGTGTAGGTGATATCGGGAACATCGTCTTACGTGATAGAAAGATTTTATCAGAAGATGGTATCTTTATTGCAGTAATTACGATTAATCGCCGAGCTAAAAAAGTCATTTCAAAACCTCGTATTACATCAAAAGGGTTTGTTTATGTTAAAGCAAGCAATGATTTAATTCAAGAAAGTGCTACAATTATGGAAAATGTGGTATTAGAAAATTTAGAAAAGCAAGACTTTGATTGGGGCGTTTTAAAACAAGAAATTAGAGATCAACTAAGTCGTTACTTATATGAGCAAACAAAAAGACGCCCAGTTATCTTGCCAGTCATTATGGAATCAAGTCAAAAGAGAAAATAAATGAATAAAGAGCAATGGAACCGATGTGTTTCTATTGCTCTTTATCCTTTTTTTAACAGTGATAAAAGGGATCATGTAAGGAGAGAAGCACAGAATGAATCAAGAGAAGATGTTTAAATATAGATGGTTTAGCTTGGTAGCAGTAGGGCTATTTACATTTATGGCCACATTAGATGGAAGTATTGTTAATATCGCATTGCCAACTATATCAAAAGACCTAGGAGTTGCGATGAATCAGGCTGAGTGGGTAGTGTCAGTCTATTTAATGGCTATTTGTATGTTCCTATTGTTTTTTGGAAAAATAGGCGATAGCATTGGAAAAATTAAAGTATTTAAGATAGGCACCATTGTTTTTGTTCTAGGGTCATTTTTATGTGGTATTCCAGGTAGTTTACCACTACTTTTAGTTGCTAGAGTAATCCAAGCCATTGGGGCAAGTATGACAATGGCGACCAATACGGGGATTATTACTGAGATATTTCCCATTCATGAAAGAGGCCGTGCATTAGGATTGATTGGGTCTTTTGTGTCATTAGGAGCGATAGCTGGTCCGGGTATTGGGGGCATGATACTATCTCAATCTCATTGGTCGTATATTTTCTTAATTAATGTGCCAGTTGGTATCTTGACGATGCTATTAGGTTGGGTATTCTTACCAAAACAAGAAACAAAAAGAAAAATGTCTATTGATTATATCGGATTTATTTTGTTCTCATTGTTTATAGTTTTATTTTTTGGAGGCATCTTTTTAGGTCAAGAGCATGGGTTTAATCATCCACTGATTCTTATCATGTTGGCGGTATCCCTAGTATCTATTATTCGATTTTATAAATATGAAACCGTTAAAGATGAGCCATTAGTACAGTTTAATTTATTTAAAAATAAAACATTTACCATCAGTTTAATCACAGCGACATTTATTTTTATCACCAACTTTTTCTCAAATGTAGTGATTCCTTTTTACTTACAGGAGGCAAGAGGGATAGAGGCCAGTTCAGCTGGCTTTCTGATGATGATTTTTCCATTAGTAATGGTAGTTGGTGCTCCGTTAAGCGGATATCTAACAGACAAGAAAGGTCCGTATCTCATCACACTTGTTGGGTTGATTGTTATGACCGTGACTCAATTAGGGTATCTAATTCTCGAGATGAATACACCAATCTGGGTGTTTGTGCTAATTATGGCGTTTGCTGGTGGTGGTAATGCTATGTTCACAGCGCCTAATAACACCATTATTATGTCAAGTGTTGATAAGACGGATTTGGGAGTAGCAGGGAGCTTAAATGCTTTATCTAGAAATTTAGGAATGGTTGTAGGGATTGCATTATCTACAACGTTATTGTATTCAAGCATGAGTATAAAACTTGGCGAGAAGGTTGTAGGGTATCTGTCTCATCGACCAGATGTGTTTATTTTTGGCATGCACGTCACCTTTTTTGTGTCATTCTTGATTTGTTTAGTCGCAACACTGTTAACTTTATCACGTTTTAAAGAATATAGACGGTCATTGTAATGTATTATTTAAAATAAATATCTGTTACAATCTTTGAAATTTATTTTTGAAGAAAATCATGATAGAATGATTAGGGATGAGTATAACAGAGAATATAACAGTTCTTTATTATCAACTATAACACTAGAAGAATAAAAATTAGGTGAAAAAAATGGGAGCAACAAAACACGATCAAATTCTTGAACATATTGAAACATTACCAGTTGGGGAAAAAATTTCCGTTCGGGGTATTGCGAAAAACTTACATGTTAGTGAAGGGACAGCATATTGGGCTATTAAAGAAGCGGAAAATGTTGGCCTTGTTTCAACCATTCAACGAGTAGGAACCATCCGAATTGAAAAAAAATTAAAAGAAAATATTGAAAAGTTATCCTTTGGTGAAGTGGTACGAATTATTGAGGGTGATGTTTTGGCAGGCCGTAAAGGTCTAGATAAGATATTAAACAAATTTATTATTGGAGCCATGACAGAAAAAAGTATGACACGATACATCACGCCGGGCTCTCTTATGATTGTCGGAGATAGGAAAGGCGTACAACGATTAGCACTTGAAAATGGCGCAGCTGTTCTATTAACAGGTGGATTTGAGGTGTCGTCTGACATTTTATTGTTAGCAGATGAAGTAGAAATGCCTATTCTAAGAACCAGCTATGACACTTTCACAGTGGCAACAACCATTAACCGAGCGATAAGTGATCACATGGTTAAAAAAGATATCATGATTGTAAAAGATATTCAGACACCTATAGAGCGGACAAAATATTTAAATGTGAAAGACACGGTTGCTGACTACCATCATTTATGTGAGGAAACAGGTTACACACGATTTCCAGTGGTGAACAAAACGAATCGCTTAATGGGGATTGTCACGTCAAAAGATACGGTTAATAAGTTACCCACACAACCTGTGGAAAAAGTCATGACAAAGGAACCAAGACGTGCTAAAAGTCATATGAGTGTCGCAAGTATTGGACATCAAATGATTTGGGACGGCTTAGAAATTGTTCCAGTTGTAGAAGATGATTTAACGCTAAAAGGGATTGTTTCAAGGCGAGATGTGATGAAAGCCATGCAATTGGCACAGCGTCAACCACAAGTAGCCAATACACTGTCTGATCAAATTACAGGTGAAATTATCGAAAAGGAAAGCACATTAAAAGGTGACTTGCCCGTCTTTTCATTTGTGGTTAGTCCACAAATGGTTAACAGTATGGGAACTATTTCATTTGGTGTATTAAATCAAATTATTTCTAGTGTGACAAAACGTACCATGATGATTAAATATAAATACAATTCAGTGGTGGAGCAATGCAGTTTATATTATTTTAAACTCATTCAAATTGATAGCGAAATAGAGATCAAACCACGAATCATTGAAATTGGACGACGTTCTGCTAAACTAGATGTAGAGGTTTTTATTGACAATATTATGGTTGCTAAGGCGATTGTAGTTTGCCAAATTATGGAGCAAACATAGGAGGGTCTTATTTTGGAGATAACACAACACATTCTAGATAAAATCAAAGCATATGAAACGATTATGATTCATCGACATCAAAGTCCAGATCCAGATGCACTTGGGTCACAGGGAGGCCTAGCTATGATATTGAAAGCGAGTTTTCCAGAGAAAACGATTTATACAGTTGGTGGGCCAGTGAATGATTTGGATTATTTACTTACTATGGACGAAGTGGCTGATGACTTATATGAGGGAGCCTTAGTGATATCCACGGACACTGCTAATGAGCCCAGAATTAGTGGGGAACAATATCGTCTAGGTGAAATGCTGATAAAAATTGATCATCATCCAAATGATGAACCATATGGAGATATTGCTTGGGTGAATCCAGAAGCAAGTAGTACCAGTGAACTAATCTATACCTTTTATCATGAGCATTCAGATGAGTTGGTGATGACAGATGAAGCAGCTCGATTATTATATGCTGGTATTGTTGGTGACACAGGTCGATTTTTATATCCAGCAACAACGAGCTATACCTTATGGGTGGCATCTAAACTGAGAGAGCATCAATTTGATGCCGCAACATTGAGTCGACAGATGGACGAAGTATCTGAAAAAATTGCTCGACTAACGGGCTATGTGTATGAAAATTTACGAGTGGATGATAATGGTGCAGCGATGATTTTATTATCTCAAGAGATTTTGACTCAGTTTGATTTGGTGGATTCAGAAACGCCTGCGTTGATTCCATTACCTGGGAAAATTGAAGGTGTGGTAGCGTGGGGGATTTTTGTCGCGCAACCAGAGGGCTTCTACCGTGTACGCTTACGTTCTAAAGGACCAACGATTAATACCATTGCTAAAAGACATCATGGTGGTGGTCATGCTTTAGCAAGTGGTGCGAATGCAAAAGATTTAGATGAAGTAGAAGCTATTTATAAAGAAATACAACAGGCGGTTAGGGAGTTTAACTAAAAAGAAACGTGTGAGAGTCAGTCACACGTTTCTTTTTTATTTAAATGCATTTGGATAAATCTCTTGTGCTAATTGTTCCATACCATCAAGGGATTGATAACCATAACCAAACATGTAATTGTAGTCAACTACGTATACTTGTTTGGTTTGAACCGCTTTAAGAGTGGCTAATTTAGGATTAGTTAAAATGCCTTGAATCAGTTTGTCATCTGCCTCTTTATAGCTAGCAGGGTCATCGCTATTCCATCGAGGTAAGATTAATATATCAGGATTTGTTTCGATCAATGATTCAATTGACACATCGCCTTTAACATCTTTAAAAGCATTATCCAAGTGAATCATATTAAAAATATGATTGAAAAAACTCTCGCCATGAGCCGAATAAACCATTAGCTCTTTTGGATCTACAGAATGGATATAGGCAAATGATTTCATATCACCTGTGTCTTTTATAGCAGATTCTAAAGCGGATTGACGTTTTTTGAGGTCATCCGAAAAGGCTGTGGCTTCTTTTTCTTTTCCAAATAATCGACCAGTATTTTTTATGTCCTCGTAAACCGATTCGAATGTAGCGTTGTTGACAGATGAAGATAAAACAAAGCTATTTACCCCCATTTTTTTCAGTTCAGATGTCGTCCCAGTACCCCAATCCTCATTGGCAAATAATCCACCACGACCGTAGACAAGATCGGGCGAGACACTTAAAGCTGTTTCTTTTCCAATATAATCGGTAGATAAGTGGTTTAATTGTTTGTAGTTTTCTTTGACAGAATCGTCATAAACACCAAAGTCCGCCCCAACGCCGACGATTTCTTTGTTGATACCCAGATGAAGAAGTAATTCAGCAGCGGGTCTTGTGTTTGCTAAAACACGACTTGGACGTTTATCGAACGTGATATCTGTAGGTGTCCAGGTGGTAGCTTCCTTGTCATTTGTGTAGTTAGAAATAACAATGTGTTCCTTTGCATTGCTTTCTTTAGAAGTATCTTGTTTCTGTGTTGAGCAAGCCCCTAGTAGTAATAGACTTAACACACTCATGGTGTAATATATTTTTTTCATTGGAAACTCCTTTAAATTTAGTGTAAGGGTTGAAAGATAAAGCCTTTTTTTCCAGTAATTGGATTTGTAAATAAGCGACACTCGACATCATAGACATATCGAATGAGCTCTTCTGTCAGAACATTATCTGGTTCACCTTGTGCGACTAATTTTCCATCTTTTAAGATATATAGATAGTCACAGTAAGTAACAGCCTGCTCTAAGTTATGAAGGACAGCGAGAGTACCTATATTTAATGATGTGACAAGGGATAAAAATTCCACTTGAAATCGGATATCTAAATGGTTCGTCGGTTCATCTAAAATTAAAAATTCGGGTTGTTGTGCTAGTGTACGTGCAAGTAAAACACGTTGCTTTTCTCCTCCTGAAAGAGATAAAAACGAGTGGTCTTTGTAATCTAATAAATGAGTATGAGCCAATGCCTCCATCACTATTTGGTGGTTTTTTTCTTTGTTTTGAAACAGTGAGTGATTATGAGGTGCACGACCCATTTGTACCATTTGATAAACGGAGAAATCAAATGGAAGAGAATGAAATTGAGTGATGACTCCCATTTTTTTAGCGATGTCTTTTTCTTTTGCCCCAACTAATTCCATATCCTGAAATTGAATATAGCCAGAAGTTGGTTTTAATACTTTATAGATAGTTTTCAAAAAAGTTGATTTTCCGCACCCGTTCGGTCCGATTAATCCAACAAATTGTTTTTGTTTTACCTGAATAGAGAGAGTATCAACGATTTTTTTATCTTTGATAGAAACAGTAATCTGATCTGTTTGCAACATGTTTACTCACCTCCGAATTGATAATCACGTTTAATCATAATATAGGCAAAGAATGGGGCACCAATAATGGCAGTTACAACCCCAATTGGTAATTCTACAGAATTAGAAATAGTCCTAGCGAATAAGTCTGCTAACATTAAGAAAAGACCACCTAATAAGAAAGAGGCAGGCAATAAATAGTGATGCTGACTACCAAAGAAACTACGGACAATATGCGGCACCACAAGCCCAACAAATCCAATCATGCCACAATTGGCGACGACAATTGCGGTTAGCAAGGATGATAAAATAAGATAGATAACTCTTAATTTTCCAAGAGAAGCTCCTAGGGTAATGGCCGTTTCTGTTCCAAGTAACATCATGTCGAGCCATTTTATTTGAGTCATAAAAAATAACGTGATAGTCACGGTGAGACAACCTAACAATGGGATTTTTTCCCATGAACTAGAGGCGAGACTTCCCATAGACCAAAAAGTGAGCGTCTTGATTCCCTCTGTATTATTAGCAAATACGATAATTAAGCTAGATAATGATGATAGTAAAGAATTGATAATAATTCCGGATAAAATTAATTTAACTGAGGAAATACCACCAGTTCCTATATTTGATAGAAAGAGTATCATCACAGTCGCCAGTAGAGCACCGATAAATGCACTAAAGGTTGTGCCAAACTGAGCTAGAAAAGAAGTCGTACCAAATCCTATCAGAATGGAAAAAGTTGCCCCTAATGACGCACCAGATGAAATACCAAGCATATATGGATCAGCAAGAGGATTTTGTACCAAAGCTTGCATAATGACACCTGCAACTGATAAGGCACTTCCCGCAAAAAACGCAGTGATGACTCTAGGAAATCGTATGTGCCAAATAATATTACTAGATGAATCAGAGATGGTATAAGGATCATGTGCTAGATAAAGCTGATTGCTGATTACTTTTCCAACATCCAATAAAGAAATATCTGCTTGTCCATTTGATACAGCAAATAAAAAAGTTAGTACAATGAGGACTAACAAGCTCGAGAAAAGTATAAAGGCGGAGCTTTTTGTGGGACCCAATGATAAAAACCTCCTTCGATTGATACTGATAATCATTATCAATTAATGACATTAAAAATGTATCATAGCAAAGAGTGAAAATCAACACAAAACAGCACTAAAACATTATATCATAACATTTTCAAGTGATATGTTAAGTATCGAGTTTTTTGTTCTGTTATTAAAATATTATATATATTACGTCTTATAACGATAGATATGTTGCTAAAATAAAATAAAAATTGCTAATAGAGTTAATAAAAATTATAATGGTAATAGATTATCAAAGGAGGATTACAATGGATTTTTATTCGTATCAGTATTTTGTCAAACAAGCTCAATCTGATAACATGTGGAAGTATGCAGTGTTTATAATGTTGTTAGGCGCGTTGCTTATATTTATTTGGAAGCAATTTAAAAGTAGAGATAAAATGAAGTACCGTGATTTAGTTATTTTAGTGTCTCTTATTATCGTATTTTTAGTGGGCATTCAAATTAATGAATATGAATTAGGTAAAACCAATCAAAATAATTCCACACAAATGGTTTCTTTTATGGCCAATATTGCCTCTGTACAGCATGTAGATGCTAATTTATTACGGGTAAATTCGAAATACCTCAAGGATGAAATGTTAATCAAAATTGGAGATGAGTTTTACCAGATTAATATGAACTCAGATTTGTCTTCTTATAAGCTGGAAGAGACGTTTTTGATCAACGATCAATTTAGAGAAGTGGAGGAGTAACGTGATGAATGAGTATTTACAAATAGGGTTGAAGCTAGCTATTGGACTTGTATCTTTGATTTTTCAGATGAATTTATTAGGAAAAGCCAATCTCGCTCCAACTTCTACACTAGATCAACTACAAAATTTTGTTTTAGGTGGAATTATTGGAGGTGTTATCTATAACACTCAAATCTCAATTTTACAATATTGTTTGGTATTAATTGTGTGGACGTTCCTTGTGACGTTGTTTAAATTTTTAAAAGAAAATATTGGATTTGTTAAAAAATTGATTGATGGTCAGCCAACAACATTGATAAAAAATGGGCAGGTGTTAGTGGAAGAATGTGCTAAAAAAGGAATTGCTGCCAGTGATTTAATGTTCAAATTAAGAACAGAAAATATTTATGACACAAGGCAAGTAAAACGGGCCATTCAAGAACAGAATGGGCAATTTACTATTATATTATATGGGGAAGAAAGTGTGAAATTTCCATTAATTACAAATGGATTTGTTGATGAGGATATTTTGGAAACTATTGAAAAAGATAAAGAGTGGTTGAAATTCGAGCTAGAAAAACAAGGGACGGATTTATTCAATGTCTATTTAGGCGAATACATTAATGGTCGCGTATTATTAAGTTTGTATGATGAACGTGTAAGAAAAAACTAGACATCTCATGGAGGTGTCTAGTTTTATTTTTTATAATGTTTTTTCTAAAATGAGGCCTTTACCATATTCAGATACAACGTCACCAACGTGCTTAAATCCTTCTTTTGTCCAAAAAGCAAGCGCGTAATCGTCCCCTTCTGCTGTTTTGAGAGAGATACATGTACTACCAGTTTCTTGTGCTGTTTTTTCTAGCGCTTCATATAAACTGTGGCCTAAACCAATATGTCGGTAATCAGATGTTAAGGCGAAATAGCCAATAATTGCCTGTTGTGCGGTTGGGTAGTCTTCCAACCAGTCAATAAACCCAATTAGTTTAGAGTCGTCGAAAATACCATATAAATATTTTTTATCAGCTGTCACATTTTCGGGAAGGTCATTAAAGAAATCTAACACCTCTTCTTTGGTAGGAGGATTTTCTTTATAGTCTGTAAAGTGATCAGTTGTTTCTAGCAATAATTGCTCAAAAATTTCAAAGTCCTTATCTGCATGCAACAATTGAATGCGAATATTTGGAAAGCGTGGGTGTGAAAATTCTTTCATGGTAAGTATCTCCTTTTATTTTCTACATAAGGTCATGGAGCATTAGTAAATGAGTGTCCTATCACCATTTCTAATACGATGAGTTACCTATAGAATAACCTAAATTGGGTCAGAATAAAAGTCTGTTCTTTAAAATGGATCATTAAAAAAACGATTTAACTAGGTTAAACCGTTTCATGTGTTTCTTTTTTAATAGGGTGCTTGACTCGTAGTTGGATTCGGTAGGGTTCTTTATAAACGATTCCATCTTGTTGATACGTTCCACCTAAAATGAAAACACCTAATGGGATTAAATTTTCTTGGTCTTCATCAAGTTGTATATGTGCGACCTCTCTCATGTCACTATAACTACTACCAATCCATAGTGTATCTTGGCGAATTTTATAAAAAGGGATTAGTGTGTATTTATCCACTAAGTAATCAAATGTACTTAAATCATTGGTGTTAATAACACCTTTGTCAATCAGTTGTTGAATGATTTCTTCTATGATTATGTCGCTATCTTCAAAGAAGTCTAACGGTAGATTGTAGCCATTGATTTCAGCTTTTGTTGACTGAGTAAGGAGAGGGTCTCCTTCAAAAGTCGCATCCTCAGGTACAATTCCTTCGATTAAATTTGTCACATCCCATTTTACTTTTTTATTTTTAAAATAATAGACAAAATTTACCACGATAAAGTAAGCCAACACTATAAATATAATCAGATAGAGACATCCTCTGACATAATTTTGATTTTGAAAGTACCCTTTGACAATTCTTAAAATATAAAGGGTAGGAAAAATACTAATAACTGTAAAAATTTTATTTTGTAGCCGTGGATTAATATTTAAATAGTTCATAAATTTTGTGATATTTGTAAACAATAAACCGATTAATGCTTCCATTAATTATTTCCTCCCTCTTTATTTAGATTGTTTGGTTGGGCTTGAGGGGTAGCTGGTTGATTTTGCTCATTGTTCTGGTTGGGTTCGCTATTCGTCGGTTGTTCAGGCTGCTTATCTGTTTTATCTGAGTTGTTAGGAGGCGTTTGATTTTGTTGTTGTTCCTCCGAAGGCTTAGATAGCTGTGTTTCTGTTTTATCTGATTGTTGTGTCTCCTCGTTAGTTGGAGTGCGGTTATTTTGTTGCTCATTGCTTGTTTCAGTATTATCTTCTACTGTATCTTGTGTCGATGGATTTTTTTATCGTTAGGTTCTTTGGATTGATTAGTAGAACTCGATAAGGTACTTTCTATTTTTTCTGGTTTAGGTGTTTTGTAGCTTTTACTATCTATGACAGCTGTTGTAGCACAAATAGTTACTGAAATACTAAGTATTGCGATTGGTTTTAAAAAAGGAGCGACCACTTTCTTTTTAGCCATTTAAGTATTCTCCCTTCATTTCTATCATTTTGTCACTGGTATCAATTCTATCACAACTCAGATATAAGAAAAATTATTATGTCATATCTAATAAAAAATTTAATGGTTTGTTATATAAATAAGATAAGCCAATACAAAAATCCCCTTTGAACATAGCTGTTCAAGGGGATTAGAGAAGATATGATGATAAAAATTTACATCATACCGCCCATCATTGATGGATCCATACCTGGCATAGCAGGCATATCTGGTTTAGGTTGATCAGCAATAACACCTTCTGTTGTTAACAATAATGCGGCAACACTTGCTGCATTTTGTAACGCTGAACGACTCACCTTAGTAGGATCTACGATACCAGCGTCAATCATGTTAACCCATTCGTTTGATTTAGCGTTGTAACCAATACCTAAGTCAGCTTGTTTCAATTTATCAACAATAACAGAGCCTTCCATACCAGCATTTTCAGCGATTTGACGAACTGGTTCTTCTAACGCACGTAAGACAATGCTAACACCAGTTGCTTCATCACCATCTGCTTCAACAGAAGCGACTTTGTTTAGGACGTTCACAAAGGCAGTACCACCACCAGAAACAATTCCTTCTTCAACAGCAGCGCGAGTAGCGTTTAATGCATCTTCAATACGCAATTTTAATTCGTGTAATTCAGTTTCAGTTGCAGCTCCAACTTTAACCACGGCAACTCCGCCAGCTAATTTCGCTAAACGTTCCTGTAGTTTTTCACGGTCAAAGTCTGATGTTGTATCAGCAATTTGAGAACGGATTAATGATACACGGTTTTCAATGGCTGCTTTGTTTCCGCCACCTTCAACAATAGTGGTTGTATCTTTATTGATCACAACTTTGCTAGCAGTTCCTAATGCATCAATTGTTGTTTCTTTTAAGTCTAATCCTAATTCATCTGTAATAACTGTTGCTCCAGTTAATGTGGCAATATCTTCAAGCATTTCTTTACGACGATCGCCAAATCCTGGTGCTTTAACTGCAGCTACGTTAAATGTGCCACGAATTTTATTTAGGACAAGTGTAGGTAAAGCTTCCCCATCAACGTCATCAGCAATGATTACTAATGGTTTACCTTGTTGTAAAATTTGCTCTAATACTGGTAAGATATCTTGGATATTAGAGATTTTTTTGTCAGTGATTAATAAGTATGGATTTTCTAAAACTGCTTCCATTTTGTCGTTATCTGTTACCATGTATTGAGATAGGTAACCACGGTCAAATTGCATACCTTCAACGACATCTAATTCAGTTTCAATCCCTTTAGATTCTTCAATAGTAATAACACCGTCATTGCCAACTTTATCCATTGCTTCAGAGATTAACTCTCCAATTTTGTCGCTTCCAGAAGAAACAGCAGCTACTTGTGCAATCGCTTCTTTTGAATCAACTTGTCTTGAAATGGCATGTAATTCTTCAACAGCTGCTTTTGTTGCTAATTCAATCCCACGACGAATACCAATAGGATTAGCGCCAGCAGTCACGTTTTTTAGGCCTTCACGTACGATGGCTTGTGTTAAAACAGTTGCTGTTGTTGTACCATCTCCAGCGATATCATTTGTTTTAGACGCAACTTCTGCGACTAGCTGAGCACCCATATTTTCAAAACGATCTTCTAATTGTACTTCTTTAGCGATTGTTACGCCATCGTTTGTAATTAATGGTGAACCAAATGATTTGTCTAATACAACGTTACGTCCTTTTGGTCCTAATGTTACTTTTACAATATTTGCTAACGTGTCCACACCACGCATCATTGAACTACGTGCGTCTTCAGAAAATTTAATGTCTTTTGCCATGTTTCAGTCACCTCATAATTTATTTTTATTGTACTATTGCAACGATGTCTTTTTCGTGAACGATTAGATAGTCAGTACCATCATATGTCACATCTTGACCAGCGTATTTTTCAAACATAACAGTTTGGCCAGCCTCTACAGAAACTGGTAATGTTGTTCCGTTGTCAAGGGTACGACCGTCACCTACAGCGATAATCACGCCAGTTTGAGATTTTTCTTTTGAAGCAGATGTTAAAACGATCCCTCCGATAGTTTTTTCTTCTTCCTCTTTGACTTCAATAATAACTCGATCTCCTAATGGTTTTAACAATTGATATCCCTCCACATAATTGTATTCTTAGTTAGCTTTTAGCAGTCAAACCACTTAAGTGCTAACTCACTTCTTTATAATACATAGAATTTTTTTTTTTTGCAAGCGATTAGCTAATTAAATATTTTTTTCATTGGTAGGGTGTGCTATCCTATAGACACATAGAAGAAGGAGAATAAAAGATGACCCTAAATAAAAGCACCTTATGGACAAGTTTTTTCTTTTTATTCGCTTTAAATAGTCGACCCTTACTACAGAGAGTGATAGTAACTGACACCGCTATTATTAATGGTATGGCGTTGTTTGATGTGATTGGCGCGTGCTGTATCGCATTGATTTATGTAAAGACAGATAAACGAGAAACAATGTCATCTGGGCGTGCTCTAACTGTAAGGGCACTAGTCACTGGCATTCTGGGCCTACTAATGAGTGTTTGTTTGCAAGTACTTTTGTCACTAATAGAAGTAAAGATATTTCATCAAAATGTAGCGTCAGAAAACACTCAGTTTATGACAGACATGGTGAGACAATCTCCATTTTTTATTGTCGCAGTAGGCGTTGCAGGGCCTATTATGGAAGAGTTTGTCTTTCGATTCAGTCTGATTAATTGGCTGAATCAGTGGTTTAATAGTTGGGTGTCTGCATTGATTAGCTCAGTGCTGTTTGCTGTGATGCATGGTGACGGTCACTATCTATTATATGGTGGACTTAGCATGTGCTTTTACCTCTTGTATCGTTCAACAGGCTCTATTGTGACGCCAATTGTTGCTCATTCGGGAATGAATATATTAGGTATCATGATGCAAGGATAAAAAAAGAAGTGTCTAGGATAAAATAACCTAGGCACTTCTTTTTAGTCTTCTTTGTAATGGGATAAAAAGTAGATAAGAGTCTGCATTTCATTTGTTAAATCGACATTTTGAACTTGTACATGTTTGGGTACATTAATGCGTACAGGTGTAAAGTTCATAATACCTTTAACCCCAGCTTCTACTAATTTATCCGTATTTTCTTGAGCGACTTCCATAGGGACTGTTAAAATAGCCACATCAATATGTTGGGCTTTAACCTGATTCATCATATCGTCAGATGAATACACAGGTACACCATCTAAAATAGTTCCAACAATTTCTTCGTTGATATCAAATGCAGCACTGATACGGATACTATCACTTTGATGGAAACGGTAGTTTAACAAAGCGTGACCTAAATTACCAACTCCTACTAATGCAACATTAGTTAATTGATCTTCACTGAGCGTTTTAGCGAAAAAGTTCATTAAACTTTCAACATCGTAGCCGTAGCCACGTTTTCCAAGTTCTCCAAAATATGAAAAATCACGACGAATAGTGGCACTGTCAACTTTGACTGCATCACTTAATTCGGTTGAAGATACTTTCTTTTTACCCGAATCAAATAAAAATTTTAAATATCGATAATACAAAGGCAGACGTTTTGCTGTTGCCTTTGGAATAGATGCTTCTTTCATTAATTATTCCCTCACTTATTCTTCAAATAACAATCGATTGTTATGAAGTTCACGTTAATAGAATACCCTTAGTATCAGTTAAAAGCAATTATAACGCTTAGGATTGAAGAAGAATAAACGAGAGAATCTCTTTTTTAAACTCACTCAAAAGTATGATAAACTAAACCCAGAAGAATAAAGGTGGAGAATGAGATGATTTTATTACAAGCCAACCAAGTCGCGCGTTTATTTGGTGACGAAATATTATTTGAACACATACAATTAGAAGTACAAGATAAAAGTCGTATTGCTCTAGTGGGCAGAAACGGTGCGGGAAAGTCAACGCTATTAAAAATTTTAGCAGGTATTGAAGATGCTGACAAAGGGACTATAACGAAAACAAAAGATTTATCAATTGGGTATCTAGATCAGCATACTGGCCTAGAGTCAACTAAAACAATCTGGGAAGAAATGCTTGTTGTGTTTGAACCAATTAGACAAATGGAGAAAAAATTAAGAGAACTAGAAGTACAAATAGCAGATGAAGCGATTCATCAAGATTCACAAAAATACGAACAAGTCTTATCAGAATACGATAAATTACAACATACATTTGGTGATCTAAATGGATACGGCTATGAATCAGAAATAAAATCTGTTTTACATGGCTTTAAGTTTGGAGAAGATTACTATGACAGGCTGATTGATAACCTATCTGGAGGACAAAAGACCCGATTAGCACTAGCTAGGTTATTATTAGAAAAGCCTGATTTACTGATACTAGATGAGCCGACGAACCATTTAGATATCGAGACATTAAGTTGGTTAGAAAACTACTTACAAAACTATCGTGGGGCCTTGTTAATGGTTTCCCATGACCGTTATTTTTTAGATAAAATTGTGCAAGAAGTGTATGAAATTAGTCGTCAAAAAATGTATCATTATAAGGGGAATTACAGTCGTTATTTAGATTTAAAAGCAGAGCGATTAGAACTCGAATGGAAAGAGTTTGAGAAACAACAAGTAGAGATTTCTAAATTGGAAGACTTTGTGGCTAAAAATTTAGTACGTTCGTCTACAACAAAACGTGCACAAAGCCGACGAAAAAAACTTGAAAAAATAGAGAGGTTAGACCGACCATCTGGAGATGAAAAATCTGCACACTTCTTATTTGGTGTAAATCGAATGTCAGGAAAAGAAGTGTTAGAGATTACAGATGCTGCTATTGGATACGGTGAAACTATTTTATGTGAACCGATAAATTGTCAGGTTAGAAAACAAGAAGCGATTGCCTTAGTAGGACCTAATGGTGTAGGGAAATCAACCTTACTTAAGTCTATTATGGGGGATATTCCATTTATTAAAGGCGAGCTAAAAAAAGGACATCACGTTGATATTGGCTATTATGACCAGGAACAAGCTGATTTAGATTCACATCAAACCGTATTAGAGGAGTTATGGAGTGACCATCGAACGACCCCTGAAAAAGAGATACGAACTGTTTTAGGTAGTTTTTTATTTTCAGGTGAAGATGTGAAAAAAAGTATACCTTTACTGAGTGGTGGAGAAAAAGCCCGTGTGGCATTAGCAAAATTATCGATGAACCGAGATAATTTTTTAATTCTAGATGAGCCAACGAATCATTTGGATATAGACAGCAAAGAGGTATTAGAAAATGCTCTGATTGATTACGAGGGAACGTTATTATTCGTATCTCATGATAGGTATTTTATTAATCGAATTGCTACAAGTGTATTGGAGCTATCAGAGACTGGTAGTAAACTGTATCATGGTAATTATGATTATTATTTGGAAAAGAAATTTGAAGCGGAACAGGTAGAACTATTGTTACAAACGAATGAAAAGACCATTGATACAGTAATGAGTGATACGAAGAAGAATTTTGAGCTAGATAAGAAAAAGCAAAAAGAAAAACGAAGTCTTGAACGAAAAGTGGCATCTGTTGAGGCAGAATTATCAGAATGTGAAACAGCTATCGAGACTGTTCAAAAAGAAATGGAAAAACCAGAAAATCTAGAAAATCATGAGCAATTACAAGAGCTGAATACAACGCTTAACAGCCTGTTTGAAGAACAAGATCAGTTGTTAAATCAGTGGGAAGAAGCATCAGTCGCATTAGAAGAGTACGAGTTATAAAAGGAGAGAGAAATGATGAGTCAAGTAAAACCTGATATTACAATGGATAGTTTAGACAAGTTAGACATTAGGGTTGGCAGGATTGAATTGGTTGAGGATGTTGATAAATCAGATAAACTGGTTAAATTGACAGTGGATTTTGATGAATTTAAACGCATTATTTTGGTTGGGATGAAAAAAGAACGAGATAATCCTAAAGCTGAAATTGAAGGGAAACAGGCTTTATTCGTTGTCAATTTGGCACCACGAACAATGTTTGGAATTGAATCACATGGAATGTTGTATGATATTGGATTTGAAGATGGGATTACTCCTGTTTTAGCGATGCCTGAAAAACAAGTTCCAAATGGGACAAGAGTAGGATAATAAAGGTAAAATAAGATGGCCTTAAACGGAGTCAGATTAGTTGGTCTGATTGTGTTTATCATTGGAATGCTGATGTTTTGGGTTGGAAAAAAGTGTATCATCATTCGTTTATTTTTTAGAGATAAAAGTGTTCTCTATTAGTTGTTTTTTGGCGGTTTGATTAGCGCAGCTGGGCTAATTCTTATGTACGTAGGTGGCGTATTTCATTAATGAAAAAGACTATTTACCCTTTATTTAGGTAAATAGTCTTTTTTAATAATAAAAGTAACCGTCAAATAAACCATCAATTCGAGAGTTAATTTGATTACATGAATGAGATATCTCGCTACTTAAATCTGAGAAGGCACGGTCTATCTTGTTATCTAGTTGAATTAATTGTTGTGTGTTTGATTCTAAATCTTTTGATAGACTTCTTAAGTAACCAGTTGTTTCAGCATGTCTAATCTCTGCGTTTAATATATTGACAGCTTCTTTCCAATTATCGGCTGCGCCAATATATAATTGCTTATAGATAAATGACAGATAGCCGACTGATCTAATTTGATCAGGAATGAATTTTTCCCATTCACTGGCTTGACTCGTTTGATTATGATAGTAGTCTAGGTTCCAATTCTTTACTTCGTCATAGAGGTCATTGTAGCTGGTATCAATATCATTATATAGGGTTGGATAGTTATACACCTCAGCGACATTAGAGCTGCTAATGCCTTTACTTTTGGCTTTCGATGCATCCATCATTTTAGCAGTATTTTGATAAATGATTAATAGCAAATTAACGATGCCTTTAAATATTTTGAATAAAGGACGCTTAAAAATAAAGATACCAAGAGCTATTAGTAAACTAACCCATGTATGATGCCATAAATTTGAAAACAGTGAGGAGATACCCAATCCATTAATAAATAATAGTCTGATAATTAAAACACTCATCCAGTAATACCTGAAAAGGGAAGGTGGATAATCCAAAAAGGTGTTTATTTTATTGCTTACTTGTTTTGATTTTATAGTGTGTTTATGCAAAATAGTTTGAGAAAAATCATTAAACTTATTATTTAGTGTTTGTATTTTACGTTCTTTCGTGTTATTTATCTCGGTTAATTTAACATTCTTTTTTTGTTCGAAGTTAATGATATCTTTTCGTAAAACGATGTAATCATATAGGTATCTCATCAACTCTTCTCTTTCCATATTAAAAACATTTTTAGCAACCATCAAGTCCATATCGACACATCTCCTTCATAATGAATTATGTGTATTAATATAACATAAATTAATTGTTTGATTTTCTGAGAAAGTAGGGGAAACTTAACTGAAATGTATATTTTGAGAACGTTTTAATTTTAATTGTAAAATAGTTCTATCGATATGAAAGTAAGCGTTCTTTTTTAAATTAAAAGACTGATAAAAATTTTTTTTTTGTTATTTAAAAAAACACTCATACCAAATCAATAAAATGATTTAGTATGAGTGTTGACAAAAGAAACAGTCTTCTATTTATGGGTTCTTTTTTCATATCGTCCAAATAAAATAAGTGCAATAGCAGAAAAGATGATAGGTCCTGCTAATTGCCAAAGAGTATCTCCCCATTCAGCTCCACTTTCTCTAAATAGAGGCTCAATCACAGTAAAGACGATAGAGAATCCTGTGATACCAACTACTATCCATGTGGCAATATCTGACTGACGTTTTGTTTTAAATAATTCAAATGAATGGTCAAGGGATTGATTTTTTTTGAATGCAGGAAAAGCGCCTGCTAAAAATAAATAAGGTACAGCTGTCGCTATATTGGACATAAGCGTTAATATATTATAGAAAGCTTGTGCCCCTTTTCCACCAAATGAGACAATTGCGATAATCAAGACAACCATAATACATTGTACCCACATAGCAAATTCAGGCATATTTTTTTTGTTGTTGGTAACCATTTTTTCTGGCCAAAGCCCATCTGGTGTTCCTTCGATAATCGTTTTTAAAGGCGAATAAATTAATGTGAAGAAAGCCCCAAGGTAAGAAAGGAACATTGAAAAACCAGTAAATCGTGCAAACCAGTTACCGATAGAAACAGCCGTCGCTTCTGATGCGTTGAAAGCTAAACCGAATTCGTATCCTAAATTGTTCATTAAAACATATGTAATATTCCCTAAGTTGACATTTTGACTACTTAGTACTTTTTCCCAGTTTGTTGAGATACCCCATAAAAGAATCGCTAAGGCATATCCGACTGAAATAATTAAAGCCGATAAAATAATTGCTTTTGGAAATGTTTTTTCAGCATTTTCGGTTTGGTCAACCAGTCCACCCGCTGCTTCTAAACCACCATAAGCAAATACAGCAAATACCAAGAATGATACCATGGCAAGCGGAGAGGTGAATTCAGGATTAGGTGATTGAATTAAACTAGCCGCTCCTTGGATTGGCTCTGCGAAGTGACCACCATTTAAAATTAAAATAATGAGACTCACAAGAATTAAGACAATGTTTAATGACATAACAGCAACACCACCAACGGATGTGATT
Source organism: Vagococcus sp. (assembly GCA_052104115.1). Classification (GTDB taxonomy): domain Bacteria; phylum Bacillota; class Bacilli; order Lactobacillales; family Vagococcaceae; genus Vagococcus. The sequence goes on from JBQELZ010000009.1 coordinate 53,062, forward strand.
TTGGTGATTTGATCTAATCCTTTAGCTGCGAAAAATGTCACAATTAACATAAAAATAATCGCTAATAGTCCGACAGTTTGTGTAGAATTTAAACCTAAAATAGACCAATGTAGCGTGCCATCTTGTCCAGTCCGCATAGTTGACAATGGGATAAACACTTTACTGGCAACACTCACCATCCATACAACGTAGGATGCGTACCACATAAAGGTTCCGACAAAGGCGTATTTTGGCCCTACAGATTTTTCCATCCAGGTATACATACCGCCTTTTTCGTGTTTAAATGTAGCGCCGTATTCTGCCATCATTAATGCAAATGGAATAAAGAATAAAATTGCCGCGATTACATACCATGTGATGGCACCATAACCCATTCTGTAAAAGGCAACGGTTGCATTTCCGAAACCAAAAACAGATGTAAAAATCATAAGAATTAAACTAAATAAAGTAAGCTTCTTTGCTTTTTCTGACATCGTGTATCCTCCTTTTGAATTTCACATGTTAATCTATTGATCAAAATGTGTCACATGTCACTGTTATGCTAACAGATAAAGGCTTTCAAAAGACTAAAAAGGAGGATAATGAGATTAATTTCACTAAATTCTAGTTAAATATTTACTAAGATATTAGTTGAATCAGTCTGTATTCTTACCTAATTGAAATCAGAAAGTATGCTAATTTTAATGGAATTATGATTGGTTTATGTCATGAATCGCATCTTTTATTTCTTGAATGACCTCTTCATCAGTTTCTTTATCCAATTGTTCCATCAGAAATTGTTTGATTTCGGAATTGTTTCTACCGATACAAGCAAGTGCCCAGGCAGCTGTACCTCTTATAACGGGTCTAGGATCTTCTTCCATACAACGTAGTAAGTCTGGAATGCTGGATTTGTCTCGAGAATTTGCTAGGGCAATAATTGCATTTCTTTGTAATGGTTTTTTACCTCGCCAAGATCCTGCGAGGTATCCAAATTGTTTTTTGAACTCCTTGTTAGAAATAGTTAACAGTGGCTTTAACAATGGTTGAACGACTTCAGGATCTGGTTCCATTTCGTCATGGAAATGAGAATCTTTCCCTTTGTTAAATGGACAAACTTCCTGACAGATATCGCAACCATAAATAATGGTTCTGATTTTGGGGCGATACTCTTTAGGCATCATGTCTTTTGTTTGTGTTTGATAGGACAAGCATTTTTTTGCGTTCATCCGTCCGTCTCCAAGTAAGGCAGAAGTTGGACAGAAATCGATACATTTTGTACAGTCGCCACATTTATTTTCCATAGGAGCATCAGGTTTAAAAGGGATATTTGTAATAATTTCTCCTAGATAGACATACGAGCCAAATTCTTCCGTAATAAGCAATCCATTTTTACCGATAAATCCCAGCCCGGCTCTTTGTGCCACAGCGACATCAATTAGTTCTCCTGTGTCCACCATGGGTTTAAAAGTCATGGATGAATCAGATAAACCAGCCTCTTCAATGAATGCTATAAGCTTAGCCATCCGATCTCTTAAAACATCATGGTAATCAGTTCCCCATGAGGCACGAGCAAATCGGCCTCTTTTTTCCCCTCTGATTGAGGTTGGTCGGATTGATAAACGTGAGGGATAAGCCAAAGCGATGGATATAATCGATTTTGGTTGTTCAAAGATTAAATCAGGGTATATGCGTTCGTCGATATTAGGGTGTTCAAATCCTGTTGTATGCTGATTGTTTTTTTGCTCGTTTAGACTATCTTCTAAGTGCTCAAAGGAATCTGCCGTTGTAAAGCCGATTTTATCAATGCCAATATCGTGACTAGCACGTATAATTTTTTCTTTTAACTCGTCATACATAGTAAGGTGCTCCTTTGTTTTTGGTTATGACTAAGTATCAGATAAATGTGAGATTAATTCAAGTCATTCGCTAATTCTTGCGAATCTTTATTGCGAGGGGGGAAAGATATGCTGCTAGGTCGTAATGGAACAGGAGATATCATAGATTTAAGTAGGTTAACGAAGAAAGAAATAGCTCTGTTAAGAGGGGACAAGTGGACATGTTTGTGTTGCGGTGCATCTATTGTTGTTAAAAACGGACCTGTCATGATGTCTCATTTTGCACATAAACAAGGGTCAGAGTGTACTTGTTTTTCTGAGAATGAATCTGTTGAACATTTAAAAGGAAAGGCATTGATAGCTGAAACATGTCGAAAAAATGGTCTGCTTTACGAATTAGAAGCGTATTTACCTGAGTTAAAACAACGTCCAGATGTGTTGATTTATCCACACCTTGCGATTGAATTTCAATGTAGTTCATTGAGTATAGACCGAATGGTAGAAAGAACGACGAGTTATCAACAAGCGGGATATGAGGTTGTTTGGATTTTAGGGAATCACTTACACGTAAAGCAATCTATATCCAAGTTACAAAAACGGTTTATTAGTCTATCTTGTCAGATTGGTTTTTATGTCTGGGGATTAGATGTGGAAAAAGAAGAAATGATAGTGACCTATTTTTTACAAAATAATGGCGGAAAGTTAACGTATCGTCAGAAAAGGTGGCCAGTGTTATCCACATCGATGGCACATATATTATCGTATCCAACACGAAGAGTAAACGAGCAAACTGTAACATGCTCTCCCTTAGGGTCCATATATGCTCAACGCAGCAAGTGGAGAAATGAGGTGATGAGAGAGAGTCAATCGATTAGAGAATTACAGACATTTTTTTATGAAAGGTATTTAAATGTATGCACATTACCAATTTATTTGTTAGTGCCAACGATTGGACACAGCATAGTCCCATATCTAGATTATCGAATACGATATGATGTCTGGCGCTTTTTGTGTGAGCGGACCTCAAGCACACTAGATGATATTGTAGAAGCACTCCTAATCGAGAAAGAGAACTTATCGTTAGAAACATTGCCGTTGATTGATGATGAGCGATTGATACGATACAGTGTGTCGCTCCATATGAGAGGATTAATCTGTTTAGGGCTTATAGAATTGAAGGGAAACGTTTACGGACTCAAAAAAGCGACAGTAAAAGACGATCATTCGTTATCTAAATTACTCGAAAATAAACAAGAAATTCTATCGATTCCTTTAAAATATGATATGATAAATAAGTAAATAATGAGAGGGGAGTTACTAATTTATGAGTGACACAAAACAATTACCAAATCGATCAGATTTACCAGTTGACAAGACATGGGATTTAACCCCAATATTTAAAGATGAGACCGCTTTTGATGAAGCGTATCAAGATTTGGTTAACAGATTAGAAACAGCCAAAGAGCTACAAGGAACATTAAAAAATGGGGCAGATGCGTTTTTAAAAGCAACGGAGTATGTGCTGGATGTGTATCGTCAAATTGAAACAATTTATGTGTATTCACATTTAAAGAACGATCAAGATACCAGTGATACTTTTTATCAAGGTGTCTATGCGAGAGCTAGTGCTCTAGCAGCTCAAACGGGTGAAGCTGTAGCTTGGTATCAGCCAGAAGTATTAACCCTATCAGATGAGATGATTGAAGGATATTTTGACTCAAATAAAAACCTAGACATGTACCGTCACTTTGTTAAACAAATGACTGATAACCGTGCGCATGTATTGTCATCAAAAGAGGAAGAATTACTAGCTGGAGCTAGCGAGATTTTTGAAGCTTCTAGTAACACGTTTTCTGTGTTGGATAACGCAGATTTAACATTTCCAATTGTGACAGATGAGGACGGACATCAAGTTGAACTATCAAGTGGTTTATATGGACAATTAATGGAAAGTACCAATCGTGGTGTTCGTGAGGAAGCCTTTAAAGGGTTGTATAGTGTTTATGAGCAGTTTAGAAACACATTTGCTAGCACATTATCTGCTAATGTCAAAAAACATAACTTCAATGCTAAAATTAGACAGTATGATTCAGCACGAGAAGCAGCATTAAGCAGCAATCATATACCTGAGTCAGTCTACGACACTTTATTAGAAGTAGTCGGAAGCAGACTGCCATTGTTACATCGTTATGTTGCTCTTCGTAAAAAATTACTAAATGTGGACGAGTTACACATGTATGACATGTATACGCCTATTTTAGGAGACGCTCCGATCAAATACACCTATGAAGAAGCAAAAGAAATCACGTTATCAGGATTAGCACCTTTAGGGGAAGACTATCTGAATATTGTCAAAGAAGCTTTTGATGATCGATGGATTGATGTGATTGAAAATAAAGGAAAAAGAAGTGGTGCTTATTCATCAGGTAGTTACGACACAAAACCTTATATTTTATTAAACTGGCATGATAGTTTAAATCACTTATACACGTTGGTTCATGAAATGGGGCACAGTGTTCATAGTTACTATACTCGTCAAACACAACCGTATGTGTATGGTGATTATTCTATTTTCTTAGCAGAGATAGCGTCAACAACAAATGAAAATTTATTAACGGAATACTTGCTGAAAACAGAAACAGATCCTAAAGTGAGAGCATTTGTATTAAATCATTACTTGGATGGTGTCAAAGGGACGATTTTCCGTCAAACGCAATTTGCAGAATTTGAACATTTTATTCACACAGAAGATGCGAAGGGGACGCCATTGACAAGTGAATTCTTAAGTGATTATTACGGGGAATTGAATGCTAAATATTATGGGGATGCGGTAGAGAAAGATCCTGAAATCAAAAACGAATGGAGCAGAATTCCGCATTTTTATTACAATTATTATGTGTTCCAATACTCAACAGGATTCTCAGCAGCGTCAGCTTTAGCTGATAAAATTGTCAAAGGTGAGCCTAATGCTTTAGAAAATTATATCATGTTCTTAAAATCAGGTAGTAGCGATTACCCAATTGATGTTATGAAAAAAGCTGGTGTTGATATGACGCAACCAACATATATAGAAGAAGCAATGGATGTATTCGAAGCAAGATTAAATGAGTTAGAAGCATTGATTGATACATTATAATAATTAAAAAAACGTTAACCTCAACAGGTTAACGTTTTTGTTTATTGATGTAATTGGTTATCCATGATGGCAAACGGACAGGTTTTACTGTGATAATCCGTTTTAAACAAATCCATAATCATCTCTGTTGAGATGGTATCATCCACTAAGACACCAAAATCTCTCTCACAATGATAGTTAAAAATCACAGCATCTGTGTAATTTTCGATACTCATTTCATTTGCCACTTGTTGGTCAATGTGGAAAAAATCAACAATAAGTTCCGACTTTCGGTCAATATTAAATAAGTCTATATCTGCATTTAATTCTTTTAAGATAGAATGAACAAGTTGTGTTGAGTAGTTATGTTTGTCAATACCCACTTTTTCTTGTAATGAAAAGAGAAAACGCTTGCCCAGTTGCTTTCCTTGAAGTTGAATGGCTTTATAGTCTAAACAAGCCGAGTAAATAGCATTAAACACATTATTTCTAAAGACTAAATCATCTGTGGGTAAATTATGTTGAACTAAATAGTTTTGCACTACTCTAGGATTTAGAATAGGAATTAATCGAAAATGAATTTTTTCTTTTTCATTAGAGATGACATTTAAGAACTTATATTCAGATTTTAGACTATGCGCATCTAATGGATTAATAAAAAGATAAATTTCAATCATTTACAGCCCTCCTAGCCAAACATCCATCTCGGTTACTATCTATAATTTAACAAATTTTTAATGAAAGTGAAAGGAAAAGGCTTATCATTGTATCTATGCCTTTTCTCTCGTTTTAAATGCGAGCATTCTTGCGATTTTTTTATCTGCTTTTCTTCTAGGTAAACGATGTTCTTTTAAAAACTGATTAAAAAATAACTCACCGTTTATACTATTGTTTACTTCCATTTCTAATTCATATTCTTTATTACCATAATACAAACTTTCGTCTAACACAAGTAAAATGTCTGGTGTCAATTTTTTCTGGCGTCTATTTGTCGTTAAATGCCCGATTTCTTGTAACTTTTTATAATCTATACCAATTGTCTTTAGGTAAGAAAATACGTCACTATTTTCAGGAAACATCTGATATGCTAGTAAATTAGATGCTTCTTCTAATGTTAAATTATCAGTGATTTCTAATAAAGCATTTGGATCATCTGTAGGCACTTTTAATGTGCACTCAATTTTTTCTGGTAGATATCTTACTCTTAGTCCCATTTTTAGAGACTTTAGGTCAAATGAAGGGGTATCTAAATATCTATTTGTTTGTGAAAATACCTCGTCTTGATTAAGGGATAAAGAGAGACATAATGAGTGATATTCATCATGTGTTAACATGTTTTTAAATTCAATTTCTAATTCTTTTGTCATATAGAACACCTCAACTAAATAGTTTAACTGTTTTTTTGTTAAAAAACAATTATTTACTTGCTTTGTATAGGCTAACGTTTTATTATCACTTATGATAAAATGAACTTTGTATGTTTAAGGATAAGGTGGGGAAACAAGATGATGGACCGAGATTGGCAACTTTTTTTAGCGCCATATGAGCAGGCAGTATCTGAGCTTAAAGTAAAATTAAGAAGTATCCGAAAACAGTACCAAGATAATAATTTGCATACACCAATTGAATTTGTCACGGGGCGTGTCAAACCGATGGATAGTATTTTAACAAAATCCAAAATTAGAGGCGTAGATTTAGACCGTTTGGATAAAGACATGCAAGATATTGCAGGGCTTAGGATTATGTGTCAATTTGTGGAAGATATCTATGAAGTTGTCGCACTTTTAAGAAAAAGAAATGATTTTGAGATTATACAAGAACGTGATTATATTGCCAATAAAAAAGCAAGTGGGTACCGATCATACCATTTGATTTTAAAATACCCAGTCCAACTTATTTCAGGAGAAAAAGAGTTGCTGGTAGAGATTCAAATTAGAACACTTGCAATGAATTTTTGGGCTACCATAGAGCACTCTTTGAATTACAAGTATCAAGGAGAATTTCCAGAAGAAATAAATACTCGTTTAGAATTAACAGCTGAAGCAGCCTATCTATTAGATGAAGAGATGTCAAAAATTAGAGATGAAATTCAAGAAGCCCAACATATGTTTTCATATAGGAGACCTAGAAAAACGCAGTCATCGATAGAACGGGTAAAACAAGATGATAGGAAGGAACTGATTGAGGATGAGGATAGCAGTCATCACGAATAATGCCTCAACGTCCATTAAGGTGGGAGAAAAGCTTAGAAAATCCCTTAAAGATGCTGGATTTGAATTAGCACCTACTAATCCAACTGTTGTCATAACCGTTGGTGGAGATGGCACATTGTTAAATGCTTTTCACACGTACCAAGATATATTGAATCACGTCAGATTTATTGGTGTGCATACCGGTCATTTAGGATTTTATACAGATTGGCGCGACTATGAAATTGACTCATTAGTGGACAGCCTCAAAGAAGATAGTGGTCAAAGTGTATCGTACCCACTTCTTGATGTGGAATTGTCATATGTGGATACAGATAAAACAGAGACATTCTTAGCTTTAAATGAGGCGACTATAAAAAATATCGATCGTACGATGGTTGCGGAAGTTTTTATCAAAAATGAATGCTTTGAAAAATTTAGAGGAGATGGGTTATCTGTCTCAACTCCAACAGGATCAACAGCGTATAGTAAAAGTTTAGGGGGTGCAGTCTTGCACCCGCGTATTAATGCTCTTCAGTTGAACGAAGTGGCCTCAATTAATAACCGAGTCTATCGTTCTTTAGGCTCACCGTTAATTATTGCTCAAGATGAGTGGATTCGCATTGACGTGCAACAGGGAGATCAGTATCAATTAAATGTGGATCATTTTGTTATTCCACAGGACAGGTTAAAATCTCTGACATATAAAATCTCTGATAAACGAATTCATTTTGCGTCCTATCGTCATACTCATTTTTGGCGCCGAGTAAATGATGCGTTTATTGGGGATTTAGAAAGTAAGGAATAACAGATGGAATTCTCATGGATTGTGACAGAAGAACCAGTAATGGTTAAAACATTTTTAAAACAGCAAGGTGTATCCAAAAAGCTATTAGCAAAAGTGAAGTTTCAAGGTGGAACATTGTTAGTGAATGGTCGTGTTGAAAATGCGAGATACCCGTTATCATTAAATGATGAAGTCACGATTATTGTTCCAGATGAAGGAGAGCATGAAACGTTAATTCCTTTTGAATCGGAGCTAGATATTGTGTATGAAGACGAGGACATACTGGTTGTTAATAAACCGAGTGGCGTGGCCTCCATTCCGTCTCAGTATCACCGAACAGATACAATGGCCAATCGAGTGAAGTATTATTACAATCAGCAAGAGTATGTCAACAGAGTGATTCATGTTGTCACACGATTAGATAGAGACACAACTGGGTTGATGTTATTTGCGAAGCATGGATTTGCTCATGCGATGCTTGATAAACAATTGAGAGATGGATCGTTAAAAAAATATTACTCAGCATTAGTAGGAGGGCAGATTGAGCGCCTTCAAAAATCAGAACGTATTGACTTACCAATTGGTAGGGACATGAGCTCGATTATCAAAAGACAAGTGACAAGAGATGGACAGCATGCAGTGACAGACTACGAGTTGCTAGAAAAAAGGGCTGAGGTCGCATGTGTGTATATCAGATTGCATACAGGACGTACTCATCAAATACGTGTTCATTTTTCAGCGATTGGTTGCCCCTTGTTAGGGGATGATATGTATGAAGGAGATATGAATCAGGGAATAAACAGACAAGCATTACATTGCACAAAATTAGTATTGACGCACCCATTTACAGAAAAAAACATTGTTTTAACACAAGAATTGCCATTAGATATGACACAAGTACTAGATTAAAGTTATTGGAGGAGCCCTTATGAATGAAAATATTGAAATGGAAGAACAGTTTGAGTTTCTAAGGAAGCTACTTCATGATGATAATATGATGTCATTTCGCCAAATGTTTTTAGAGTGGCATATTTATGAACAAGGGAAATTTTATTTAACTCTTGATGAGAATGAGCGTCAACGTTTGTATACATATTTGTCACCAAAAGAGATGGCAAACATGTTTGATGTGATAGAAGAAAATCATGAAGATATGAAAGACTATCTAAAAGAAATGCATCCACAGTACGTGGCAGAAATATTAATGGATATGTTTACAGATAACGCTGTAGACATACTAAGCCAGTTAGACAAACCTGTCATTGCTAAATATTTGAGTATGATGGACACAGATAACGCGAAAGAAATAAAAGAACTCCTGCACTATGAAGACAAAACAGCCGGCTCTATTATGACAACGGAATATGTGTCAATTGTTGCCAATCAAACGGTTCGTTCTGCGCTAACCTTGTTAAAGAAAAAAGCACGAGATGCTGAAATTATTTATTATGTGTATGTAGTTAGTGAGTCCAATCAGTTGTTGGGTGTTATTTCTTTAAGGGATTTAATTGTCAGTGAGGATGATATGCTAATCTTTGAAGTTATGGGAGAGCGGGTTATTTCTGTTAAGGTTGGAGACGATCAAGAAGATGTCGCGAAAATGATTCGAGATTATGATTTCTTAGCTGTTCCAGTTGTTGATTATGAAGACAAACTATTAGGTATTATTACGGTGGATGACATTATTGATGTCATCGATGATGAGGCTGCGAGTGATTATTCTGGCTTGGCTGGAGTAAACGTGGATGCCAGTGCAGAAACGCCTTTAAAAGCGTCGGCTAAGCGATTACCTTGGCTGATTACGTTGCTTTTTTTAGGGATGTCTACGGCAACATTAATCAGTCATTACGAAGAATTAATCAATGAAGCTAGTATTTTAGCTGTGTTTATTTCGTTAATTACGGGAACAGCTGGAAATGCAGGAACACAATCTCTAGCTGTAGCAGTTCGTAGACTGGCTATATCTGATGATAAAGATGATGGATTTATTAAGTTGATTGTAGGAGAAGTATTAACGGGTCTTATTACGGGCAGTGTGACGGGATTAGTTATTTTTATAGTAGTTGGTTTTTGGAAGCAAAACTTTATTCTTGGATTTGTGATTGGAATTGCTATGTTGTGTGCGATAACTGTTGCGAATTTGGCAGGAAGTTTGATACCGATGCTTATGGAAAAATTAGGTTTTGATCCAGCGGTAGCCAGTGGCCCATTTATTACGACGTTGAGTGATCTGACCAGTGTATTAATTTACTTTAATATCGCTGGCATCTTTATGTCCTTCTTTATTGGTAGCTGATTCAATTGAAACTATTTTTAAAAATATGTTAAGATACAGTTATAATAAAAAGAAGGTGAACGAATGCTATTAGAACATGAATTAAATAAAAAAGTAAGTTGGATTGAAACGAGAGAATTAAACGAACATGAAAAAAATGTGTTGTTAAATCAGTATGAGATACCATTAGAGATGCTTGATTATGTGACGGATATTTATGAGCAAAGTAACTACATTTATGATGCAGATAATGAGATTCAGTTGGTAATTATTCATATACCTAGTCGATTAAGTTCTCAGGACAAATACATCACTCGACCAGTGAGCTTTTTAATTCGTGACAATCAATTGTTTACGTTCAACGAAGGTGGCACCAATGAGACAAATGAAAATTTAAAAAAAGATAATGCTGACAAACAAGAGCACTCGCCAACTATGTTTATGTTAGATAGTTTAAATAGTTTAGTGAAACGTTATTTTCCAGTCTTAAGAGAAATCACTAAAGAGCGTCATAAACTGGATGACTTATTGACTCAGCGATTAACCAACAAGGATTTAATAAAATTATCTTCTTTACAGCAAACGTTAACGTTCTTTTTAAGTGCAACAGAAAGCAATACGACAGTATTTGAAATGATTGATAAATCGATCTATGGACGTCATTTTTCTGATGTTGAGAAGGAGAGATTAGATGATGTCATGATTGAAGCCCAACAAGTGGCTCATATGACTAGTTTGGAAGTTAAGATAATCAATAAAATTTCACAAATATTTGATAGTATTATGAACAATAACTTAAATGATACGATGCGATTTTTAACGGTATGGTCATTAGCGTTAGCTATCCCAACATTAATTACGGGATTTTTTGGAATGAATATCAAATTGCCAACATTGGATCAAAATTATGGCTGGATTTACTTAGTTATTCTATCTGTGATTTTAATTGTTTGGTTAATACTTGGACTAAAAAGAAGACGGAAAATGTAGACTATCATATGAAATAAAAAGAGACCTATAATGGGTCTCTTTTTTTGCGTGGGTCTCCATTGTTCATTTGACCTAATAAGTGTGGTCGCTTGAATATTGAAAAAGTATTTTTTTAGGTTGTATAATTGGGTCATAGCTAGAAATGTAAAAAAATAAAGGACTGATAAAGATGGCGTTAAAATTTGTAATTGCTTCAGATTCATTTAAAGAAAGCATGTCTGCTCAAAGCGCATGTGATGAAATTGAACGTGGCATTAAAACAGTATTTAAAGATAGTAATTGTATCAAGGTTCCCATGGCAGATGGTGGTGAAGGAACCATCGAAGCAATGGTAGCATCGACAGATGGTGTTGTAAAAAATGCAAGCGTTTCCGGTCCGTTTTTTGATAGTCAAGTAAAGGCGGATTATGGCTTACTTGATGATGGACGCACCGCTGTGATTGAAATGGCAAAAGCTAACGGCATTGAATTGATTAAAAAAGATCAGCGTAATCCCTTAGTAACAACCACATATGGAACGGGTGAACTCATCAAAGCAGCACTAGATGATGGGGTTGAAAAAATTATTATAGGGATTGGAGGAAGTGTGACTAATGATGGTGGAGCAGGGATGGCCACGGCGTTAGGTGCTAAGTTTTTAGATAGTGAGGGCAATGAATTATCTTTTGGAGGTGGTTCTTTAGGGAAACTTGACTCAATTGATCTATCACAAATGGATGAAAGATTATCAAAGGTACATGTGATTGTTGCAAGTGATGTAACAAATCTTTTAGTAGGAGAATCTGGAGCTTCAAAAGTGTTTGGACCACAAAAAGGTGCTACAGTTGAGATGGTCGACATACTAGAGAAAAATTTAAATCATTATGCCGATATTGTTAATCGAGACTTATCATTGCCGTATGATTTGAAAAAATTAGCGGGAGGTGGGGCTGCTGGTGGGTTAGGAGCAGGACTTGTAGCCTTTACAGGAGCATATCTTAAAAGGGGGATAGATATTATTATCGATCATACCAAGTTAGAGCAAACCATTAAGGATGCGGATTTTGTGTTTACAGGAGAAGGAGGAATTGACAGTCAAACAAAATATTGGAAAACACCGTTTGGAGTAGCGCAAATGGCACAAAAATATAATATCCCGGTGATCAGTTGTTCAGGATACGTGGGTTCAGATATCGATGTGTTGTATGAATCAGGCTTTACAGCAATTTTTGGTATTCTAGATAAATGTTGTTCACTTGACGAAGCGTTAAGAAATGGTCCCAATAATCTTGCGAAGACTTCAGAAAATATTGCGAGACTATTGCGTATTGTTGTTCAATAACTCATCTATTAAGGGATAGTTTGTTAGGGGGGAATATCATGTTGTCCATAGACACTGAACAAGCAGAAATTATTGTGACTGAATTAATGAAAAATATACCTTATAACATTAATATTATTAGCGAAAAAGGTATTATTATTGCAAGTGGTGACAAGAAAAGAATTGGGAAAAAACATCATGTCGCAGTACAAGCAATTTTAGAAGAACGACGAATTGATTTGTTTGAAGATACGAAAACAGAAAAGTGGGGCGTGAATGATTTAATAGTATTTGATAACAATATTATTGGTGTGATAGGAATTACTGGGAATCCTGAAGAAGTTGAACCTTTTATCAATTTAGTAAAGACTATTATTTTATTGCTGATGAAAGAAACACAAAAAATTAATTCTAAATTGCAACATTAAGTTAGCCACTCTGGTAAAAATATCTAAATATCA
>JBQELZ010000010.1:0-58873 GCA_052104115.1 Vagococcus sp.
CATGGTGTTTTTTTATTATTTTAGGGTGACTAACTTGATTCTACAACTAAGCAAACCTATTTAATTTGAGAAACATTGAACAAATCATCCCTTATTTTCTCTCATTCGATAGACTTATTTTGCGAAATAGGATTATTTTGCTATGATAGACCTAACAAATAGATGAGGTGTTGACAATGGACTGTGATATTAGACGAGTGATTGATTTAGATAAGTGGGAAGCGTTACAAGATACTCTTGCAAAAACAACTAAACTAGCGATTATTTTAGTGGATTACAAAGGAAAACCTGTCAGTAAACACAGTCGAATCCAACCATTTTGTCAATTGGTCCGCTCTGATGAGACCCTGTCTAAACACTGTGAAACCTGTGATGCTAGAGGAGCCTTAGAGGCTGTTAGACAAGAAGCTCCCTACATCTATCGTTGTCACGTGGAATTGGTAGATGTGGCTATCCCCATTATGATTGATTCTCACTATGTAGGGGCTATTATGGCCGGTCAAATTCGATTAGAGTCTGGAGATGCCTCTCTCGAATCCATCCTAACTTTAAAGGAAACGGATGCTCTTTCTCGTTTTATCGAGACACACCTAACAGAGTATCAACATTATCCTACTTTATCATGTGAAGAATTGAATCAATCGATTGAATTACTGACCCATTTAAGTGACTATATCGTGTCAGAAGCCATTAAAAAAGATTATTATGTGGAAGCCTACAAACAAGCTCTTCATCTGACTTCCGCACATCACAACGTTCTAAATGATATGGAGATAGTCCAAAAAGAGCTCAATGAAACCATGTTAAATAGTCGGATTGATGCAACGTATTCTCACTATATCGCTAAAAACAAACAGCTTCAGCCTGCCATTGATTTAATTTTTGCCAATAAATCAACCACGCTATCACTCAATCAACTAGCCGATGTGGTTCATCTAAGTCCATCCTATGTGAGTCGATTATTAAAAGAAGAGTTTGGCCAATCCTTTAGTCACATGTACCGTCAGTTAAAAGTCAACTGGGCTAAACAGGTGCTACTTGAAACAGATGACACCATCTCATCTATCAGTGATGCACTAGGTTACGTGGAACCAAGTTATTTTATCCGACAATTTAAAAAGCATGTGGGAACAACCCCTTTAAAGTACAGACAATGGCATAAAAAAAGAACGTCACACTAAATCTGTGTGACGTTCTTTTTTTTAGTTGATATCATCCCACGTAAAGTCAATCGCCTCTAAATGGAAACACTCAACCAAAATGGCATTAACCGTCTCAAATATCTCGTGTTCGGCTAATCCAACTTTATTCACTTTATGGGTCATTCCGTTGCTCGTATAAGTGGCTGTCATATAATCATCTGTTAACGTGACTGTTGTATCACCTTTTGTAAAGATATCTACATCACCTAATACATCGTATTCCTGGTGCTGTTCAAATCCCTCAGCAAGGGCAATCGTCATGACGATTGATGGAACATCTAGTTGTTCCAATGGCCGATTCAAACCATTCAACTCTAAACTATACACGGTACTTTTGACTGTGGGACAGGCATTACAGCCACCATTCACTAAATCTGTTGAACGACAAATCATCACTTGTTTCATTGTATTCACTCCTATTCACACATATACCATTAGTTTATCATAAAATGAACAGTTACAGATAAAAAGTCTCTTTTTCCACACAATATTTTGCTACCATTTCTTCATCTATGTCAACACCAATACCAGATTCAGTAGGGACTGTTATCTTCCCGTCTTCCAGTTTAAATGGGGATTCGATCACATCTTCATGAAAGTAGCGACTAGATTGAGAGATATCACCTGGAAATGTAAAAGCTTTCTGTGAAGCAAACTGAAGGTTCAACGCTCTCCCAACCCCAGACTCATACATGCCCCCCATCCAAACAAGGATTTCTCGTTGTTCACAAAACCTGGTGATTGCTAGTGCCTCTGTAATGCCACCTACTCGGGGTATTTTTAAGTTGATGCTTTGACAACTTTTTAACTCATAAGCCAGTTCTATATCTGTTAAGCTTTGAATGTTTTCATCTAAGCACACACACGTTGTCATCTGACGTTGAAGCTCTCGGTGAGTTAAATAATCCGTTGCTCCAAAGGGCTGTTCAATCATCGCTAAATCAAACGCATCTAAGCTCAATAAATGCGGAATATCTACCTCAGTATAGGCTGAATTGGCATCCACCATGAGCTCTAACTCAGGAAAGACACGCCTTATCCGAGCGACTGGCGCCACATCGTATCCTGGTTTTATTTTTAATTTTACCCGGCTATATCCTTCTTGAAGATACTCCCTAACAGTGGTCTCTAGGATATCTAAATCGGGCTCTATGCCCACACTAACACCAACAGATACATGGGAAGTCGTATCACCAAAGTAGTCTGTCAAAGGCTGTCCATGTCGCCTCCCATATACGTCCCAAATAGCCGTTTCAAGACATGATTTTGCCATTGGATTTCCTTTGACTTCTCTAAAAAACGTAGAAATATCATCTGGATGACCGATATCTCTATTTTTTAGCATCGGAATCAGCCACGTCTTAGCAATCATTCGAGAGGTTTCAAATGTTTCTTGTATGTAATATGGACTCTCCAACGTCACTAACTCTCCCAACCCAGTATGTCCCAATTCATCCGTGACGACTAAAATAGCACATGCTTTGTCAAAGAGCGTCCCGTACCTAGTTTGAAAAGGGACGACGAGTGGCAGTCTGATGTCATACCAATCGATCTGCTTAATTTTCATCTAGTTCACTTGCTCCATTCTGTTTGTCACCACTTGGTTAAATAAAATGGGGACTTCAAGATGCACACAATGTCCCGCTCCCTCAAAGGAAATCATTTCCATATTCGTGCCTCTTGAAGCCATATCCTTTGCTATGTGGCAAAATTTAAGGTCTAGCTCCCCCACAAGTAAATAACAAGGCATCTCACCTAATTGATGAAGCATCTTCCAATAAGACCGTTGACTTCCTGTTCCCATATACCGTAAACTCATCGCTAGTCCATATGCTGTTTGGTTCATTCTCTCGCATCTTACCTGTTGGATCACCTCAAGTGGTAATTTTTTTTGTGTATCAAATAATGGGATAGTCTCCCACTGATTCACAAAATATGACAGCCCTTTATGGATGAGTGATTGTGCCAGTTTGTCATCCGATTGTCGTCTAACCAAACGTTCCGCATCATCCTCGATACCTTGGCGAACCACTTTCTAAAAACAGCTGAGAGAGACATTCTGGATACGTGCATGCAAAACTAAGTGCGACTCTAGCCCCCATAGAGTACCCCAACAAAGAAAACGGCAAACTCGTTAGCCCTTCTATTAAGGTCTTAATATCACGAACAACAGATGTCATCTCATATCTAGCTATAGGTACGTCCTTATCTGACTGTCCATGACCAATCACGTCAATGCCTAATACGTTATAGGTCGTAACCTCACAAAAAACAGGTGTGAACGTGTTGCTCGTTCCTGTAAACCCATGCAAACACACCAAGGTCTCCAGTCTAGAGTCATAGTCGGTTAACCACTGATAATAATAGGTGACACCTGCCACGTCTTTAAACATCTAGCTCATCCTTTCCTTGATGATTCTGTTTACTTCACTCAAATACGTCACATTGTCCTCCTTCTCTCCAGTCACTTCAATCAATTGAAAGCACGGGGAACTCTGAGTCTTTTCTAATGCATCTTGTAGATCTGATAGCTGGGTCACGTGACGATACTCAGCTCCATATAAACGGGCAACCAGAGAAAAATCCAAATCAACAGGTGTTCCAAATAACGCATTGAATTCATCTTCTTCTAATGCGCGTTGAGATAAGAAAGAAAAAATACCCCCACCATTATTATTTAACAAAACAATTGTAAGTGGTAACTGATATTTTTTGGCCATCATTAACCCATTCATGTCATGATACAACGTCAAATCACCAACTAATAAAACATGCTGTTCATGAGGTGTATACGCTACTACACCTAAGGCTGTTGACACCACACCATCAATCCCATTCACGCCTCTGTTTCCAAGTAAAGAATAAGACGTCGAACGAGGGGTCATAAACCGGTCTAAATAACGAATACTCATACTATTTGAGACAAATAGATGCCCCGATTCACGCATCATGTCATGCACCATGCGACTCGCAGACATTTCTGTCAGCTCAGCAGAGGCTGTTGTCTGAGTAATAGCATCAGCACTTATTTTTTGCCAATTTTTCCATGTGTCACACCATGCAGCCGAACATGGTTCCACTGAACATGACACCAATTGTGTCACTAATCGGCTTGGTTCGCATTGAATCATCACTTGGCCTTGTTTCAATGGATCTTGCCATTCCCTTGTCTTGTCTACTATATAAAATTGCGTATCAAGAGCCGTGAGTTTATCCAACCACATCATTACCTGTTTGGACACAGGTAGCGTTCCAAATCGAATTACCACCTCTGGCACACCTGTGTCACCTGTATAGGGAATAAATAAATCAGCGTGACTCATACTATTAGCACTCATCTTTCCGCAATGATTGATCATCGTTAAAGGATCTCCTATCAAGGGCCAATTAACTGTTTCCGCTAATCGAATGAGCCCTCGTGCCTCTTCATGCGTCATGGCTCCCCCTGCTACAATCACTCCTTTTTTACCAGAAAAACGAGTCATCAATGCGGTCACTTGCTCATCAGACAACACCATTTCTCCTGTCAACTCACTCACTGCTTTGTGCTGATGAAACTGGACTGTTTGACTCGGTAATAGTGGTTCTCGCAATGGAAGATTAGCATGAACAGGTCCTTTAGTTAGACCATTTGCTATACTTGGCAACCGTCGTCCTTGCCAGAATGCATAATCTAGCATTTGGGGACTGTCTTCTGGTATGGCCATTTCCGTAAAATAAATCACTTGTTCATGGTATAAATGTAGCTGATCAATAGTTTGAGCCGCCCCTACTTGTCTCAGTTCATGTGGTCTATCCGTTGTTAAAACCACTAGAGGAACGCCACTTGCTTTAGCTTCACAGATGGCAGGAAAATAGTTTGCAGCGGCAGTACCTGATGTACACACCAATGCGACAGGGCGGTGGCTTGCTTTACTTAGACCTAACGCAAAAAATCCAGCAGATCGCTCATCCACATCGACAAACGTTTCTATTCCTTCACGGCGATACAACAATAGTGCAAGAGGGGTGGACCGAGAACCTGGACTAATCACCGCATGTGTCATACCACTATCCACTAATCCATCTATAAATGACTCTAAATAGCGAGTCATCGTATCTTGATGTGTCATATTACTTCTCCCCCTATACTGCGTAACATTGGTCGAAATTTTACTTGTGTTTCTAATCGCTCCATCTCTGGTCGTGACGCCTCCACAATGCCACACCCTGCAAATAGATAGCCTCTATCTTCAGTGAAGACACCTGAGCGAATCCCGACAACGTATTCGCCAACGTCCTCCATTAGAGACAGCCAACCAATAGGCGATCCATACAGACCTCGTGTTAATGCTTCATGTGCCAATAACCAATCTAATGCCTCTTGTTTAGGTTCTCCTCCTAAAGCAGGTGTTGGATGTAACCTTTTTACCCCTGTTAAAAAAGACACATTTTCTGGACGAACTACTGATAGTGGAACAAATAAATGCTGAATGTCTCTATTTTTTAACAAGGACGGGGCGTGACTAAATACCTGTGTTCCTGTCAATGTTTCTAACTCTTTCACAATTCGCTTTACAACAATTTGATGCTCACCTACATTTTTTTGGTCAGACAATAGTGCCTCTCCCAGTGTGTGATCCTCAAACTCCGTGGCGCCTCTCGGTGTTGAACCAGCAATACTAGCCGTTTCAAATGTCTCTTTACTAGCCCTTAATAACCGCTCTGGCGTGGCACCAACGAAAAAGTGAGACGGAGAACCTAACGCAAAAAAGTAGGTCTGTTGCTGTTGCTGTTTAAGACGCGTTAGCACATGGTCAACTGACAATAGTGAATCGGAAGAAACCGCCATTTGCCTTGCTACGACAACTTTTTTTAGCGACTCATGACGCTTTATGTCATGAACTGCATGCTCCACTAGATCTAACCAATCTGGAACGCCGACTTCTTCTGTCTGAACATTAGAACCTGTGTCCTTTTCTAATACACTGTCTGTTTCACTAATTGACTCTAATACTAACATTCGACGTTGCCATTCGTTCTCTAGTACCGTATCTGGCGTCACTTTTATGGTCGTCGTTATATATGTTTTCTCGCAATAAGTCGTCACAGAAAACGTCGGGATAAAGAAGTAGCCTTGTGTCATGTCTCCCCAGACATCACAAGAAACAGCTCGTTCATCAAAGGAAAAACCTCCTAATAATAAACAGCCTGTCCCTTCACACGCACTATTTTGAAACACGCGTGCTTTCACAGTCGATTGAAACTGTTGTACCCTCTCAAAAGAGGCATCATCTCCTGTAAAAACCTCTTCTTGTCCAAATCCCGTTAGCGACTGCCTGCCATCAGGCGTTTCCCAGTAAAATCGCTCTTGTGGATAGTGATGGCGACTTTTTTTAAACCAATCAAAAGGTGACACATCTGAATCCAGTGGTGTCACCCAACTTAAATAGGCATATCCTTCTTTCATTGCTTCTTGTAATTCTTTTGGCAATGCCCTTACCATACATATGCCTCCCGTTCTTTTGTTAATAAGCGATGCTTGGCTAATTTTCCACTCGCTGTTCTTGGTAGTGACCAACAGCGAATCCATTTTTTGGGCTGTTTGTATGTTGCTAGTTCTGACCCTAAGAGCTCCGTTATGGCCAGTTGATTCACCTCACAATCGCTGACATAAAACGCAATCGGTACGGCTCCCCATTCCTTATTTTCTTCACCTACAACTGCGATATCCTCGATATCTGTCATTTCCTTAATGGTATGCTCGACTTCTGCTGGATAAATGTTTTCACCACCTGAAATAATCAACTCACTCAGTCGACTCACCACATATAAATACCCATCCTCGTCTAAATACCCTAAGTCACCCGTTCTAAACCATCCTTCTGAATCCCACACAGTATCGTGCCAATGTGCACCATTTAGATAATGCGTGATTACTTGATCCCCTCTTATCACAATATCTCCAATATGATGGCTATGTGCCTCTTTACCTGTCTTTCTATCTAAGATGCGAAGGCTAACACCTTCTAATGGTTTGCCGGCTGATCCACATTTCCACAAAGCATCTCGGCTACTTAAGGCGACAACTTGTGAGCAGGTTTCCGTCATGCCATAAGACTGAATAACAGATAGCTCAAACACCTCACATTGATGGAGTTGGGAGATGGGAACTGGACCTCCTCCCAATAAAAATGTCTTAAATGACGATGAGTACCCTGTCGTTGGATAGACGGATAGCAAGTCTTCCAACATTTTGGTGACCACAGAAAAAACAGTGACTTTTCCCGTCACCAAATCCTCTGTGATATCACATGTGTTGAATCCGTCGTACAACACTATCCCGACACCTAATATCAGGTGTCTCATTAAAATGGATAACCCACTAATGTGAAACAAAGGGACGGCACATCCCCATACATCAGTCTGGTCAATACTCAAGTTCTTTTGTGTAGCTAACGCACTGGCTAAGTGATTGGAAAATGATTGAACAACCCCTTTTGGCTGGCCTGTCGTACCTGATGTATACATAACAGACGTAAGAGATGCCATCTCAACGATTGGCATCTCTTTTTTGTGTGTCGTCTCCTTTAATGACATCTCTATCACTCTCACATCTGTCCCTAAAGCCAATACACGCGACTGATCACTAATCACAACAGAAACGTCTGCATCAGACAATTGGTATCTCAGCTCTTGATCACTTAACCGCGTATTCAAACACACAATATCTCTGCCTAACGACCACAAAGCTATTAAACTCATATACATGTCAACAGAATTGTGGCTAAAAACCCCGACGCGTCTTGTTTCGTGTGACAGCATCTCATCAAAATAGTGCATCCACTCCGTCACGTGTTTGGCAACATCTGACCAACTATATTGAGTAGATGAGGCATAAAGAGCAATCTTATCAGGTTGTGTGTCTGCCTGTTCTTTTAATAAACGTAACATGTGAGTCACTCCTATGGGAATTTTGGAAATTGGTCAAAATCAGGTTCACGTTTTTCTTTAAAGGAATCGCGTCCTTCTTTGGCTTCATCCATGGTATAGTACAACAATGTGGCATCGCCTGCTAATTGTTGAATGCCTGCCAAGCCATCTGTATCTGCATTTAGAGAGGCTTTTATCATGCGCAAAGCTAATGGACTTTTTTTCAACATTTCCTCTGCCCAAGCCATGGTCTCATCTTCCACTTGATCTAAAGGAACCACCGTGTTAATCCATCCCATATCTAATGCTTCTTGCGCAGAATATTGTTTACACATAAACCACACTTCTTTGGCTTTTTTATGACCAACCACACGGGCTAAATAACCAGACCCATAACCACCATCAAAACTACCTACATCAGGTCCAGTTTGTCCAAATTTAGCATTATCCGCTGCAATGGTAATGTCACAAACCAATTGGAGCACATTACCACCACCAATAGAATACCCTTTAACCATAGCAATAACGGGTTTTGGTATCACACGAATCAAGCGTTGTAAATCCAACACATTTAAACGCGGAACACTGTCTTCCCCTACATAGCCACCATGTCCTCTTACTTTTTGATCTCCACCAGAGCAAAAGGCTAAATCCCCTGCACCTGTTAAAATAATAACCCCAACATCCTCTTTGTCTCGGCAAATAGAAAAAGCATCAATCATTTCAAATACTGTTTTTGGTGTAAAAGCATTGCGTACGTGCGGTCGATTAATCGTAATTTTGGCAACCTTTCCTTCCTGCTCAAATAAAATGTCTTCGTACTCTTTTATGGTTGTCCACTGTCTCATTGTGATACCTCCTGATTTTTGATGGTTTTATTATACACAAAAAAAGGCATTTTTCTATGCGATATACTTGTGAATTTTTCATGGTATAATAAGCAAACTAATCATAAATAAAGGAGAACCGCTTACATGAATCTACTTGATTATCTCGGTATTCGTACCACACACATCACACCTGAATCCGTTACCCTTACTATGCCAGTTCGTAACGAGCACAAACAGCCATTTGGCCTTCTTCATGGTGGACTAAATGGTGTCCTAATTGAAACAGCTTGTAGCATGGGGGCTAACCAGCATTTGCCCGCCCACTGTACGTATTCGGTAGGGATTGATTTAAACGTGAACCACCTTCGTTCTGTTTCTGATGGAGACGTCACAGTTATCGCAACACCCATTCATATCGGCAAAACGACACAAGTATGGGAAGCCTCTGTTTTTCACAAAGACATCCAGACAAGCGTTGGGAGATGTACTCTACTAAATCAATAAAAAATCCCCTAAGGTTAGACAAAGGGGCTAACCCTAGGAGACACTATTCTATTGTTTAATGATGACTTTTTTGGTCCTCTACAGATGCCCCCATTTTATCAAAGGTAAGACTATTGCCTTTTGTCGAGCCCGATGCACCGCCTCCACCAAACTTAGTATTGACCATCTTTCCCCAGCCTTTAGCAGGATCTTTTCCTTGTGCTCGCAACTGATCATTTTTGATACGGATTTTCTCAGACTTTAACAACTCTTTTTCAGTCATACTCGTCACCTCCATAGACATATTCATACTATTACGGTTATTTTATAATGTATCTATTTATTCATCAAACAAAAAATGTGGTAAAATAAAAGAAAAAGATGAAAAGAGGGATTTATATGACACACGACAACCCAATGATTTTAAATCACCCTGTATCAGAAACACCCACTCATCAAGACACAGATAAAGAGATCATCATGACAGATGATTTTAAAGAAGAATTAGCCGAACGATTAGTGAGCAAGCATTCTTCCATTATTTTACCTGACGAACTTGAGATAGTAGACAAAAAAAAGAAACGGGAGTAAGCCTCTCGTTTCTTTTTTGGGGAATTAGCTCAGTGTGTAAATAGATAGATACTCTAAAAAAACATACATAATAATCACAATTTGCAACACAATCCCTATGCCACGTGTTTTATCAATATAGTTATTTACTTTAATACTAATCAACCATACAAGAAACGCTAAAAATGGCACCAAAAAGAAGCTAAGGGGATTTACACCCGGTCCAAAAAATAAATACCCCAAGCCAATCAATAAAAGGTAACTTATAATAAACAGGCCACTAAATGCATTACTAATCAGAACGGTTACTTTTAATTTTGGTGATAGTTTTGCAAAATGAGAGTGTATTGGTTTAATCCATGCACCCACTATCATATTTGCCACAATGATAAGACTGTAAAACAAGATAAACGTTCGAGTTATCACTTGTGTCACGGGTGTCTGTATGTCAATAAATAAGGGTAACGTGTAAGACATGCTTATCAAGGCTAACAAACAATGACTAAAAAACAGGCCTCTATATCTCGCAATAACTAATTTTTTTCGTTGAAAAAACAAGTTTCCATTTATAATAGCGATCATGAGCCCTAGTTCAATCAAAAATACAGGTCCTGCATCTCTGATGCCATCCATCCCTGATATCCATACCATTAAGACTAACGTTACTATTAGATGTAGAATTGAGGCCACTGTCATAGAGCTCATCAACCATTTACGCTGAGGAAATATCACACGACTTAATTTTTTTCCAATATCTTTTGGCTCTCCAAAATCTGCAATTGTCTGTAACTCTGCTTGCTCCAAAGTCTCACCTTTTGAAAGATATCCTTCTTTTTTGTGACCTAAATACTCGCTTAACTCTAACGTAAGGTCTTCTATTTCTTTAGGTGTTCCTTCAATAAACGATAACACTGTCTGAATATACTGATCAATTAACACTACTCATCTCCTCCTTCAATCAACTGATTAAGCACACACCAATCAACTAGCTTACGTTGATAAATAGACCTGCCCTCATCCGTCATCCGGTAATACTTACGCCGCGCACTTAATTGTTCCTCACCCCAGTAAGATTGAACAAATCCTTTTTTTTCCAATCGTTTCAATAAAGAATACAACGTTCCCTCACTTACCATTAGTGACTCATTGCTTTCCTCTAAAATATCTTTTAATAGCTGGCCTCCATAACTATCTTGTCTATCAATTCGTGATAACACAATCAGCTCCAAACTTCCTCTAAGCATTTCCTTGTCCAATAAAATCACCTCGACTTATTGAGTACATTGTATAACGAGGTACTTAGTAAAGCAAATTTTTATGACAAAAAAATCTCCTGCGTAGAAAAATTAAGCAAGTTAATCATCTACAAAGGAGATATAATTTAATGTAATACCACGTTGCTGACACTCTCTGCTACAACTTTTGCCACACCCTCTTGGAACGCATCAGGGATAATATTCGTTGGAGACAACTCATCTTCTGGAATCAAGCTAGCAATGCCTTTAGCAGCTGCAATTTGCATCTCAATCGTGATTTTCTCTGCTCGTGCATCCAATGCCCCACGAAAAATACCTGGAAACGCCAACACATTATTGATTTGATTTGGAAAGTCACTACGACCTGTTCCGACAATATACGCACCTGCTTCAATTGCTTCATCAGGGTAAATTTCAGGAGTTGGATTAGCCATAGCAAAAATGATTGGTTTAACTGCCATATTTTTAATCCAATCAGGATGTAAGACACCTGGTGCAGACACACCAATAAAAACATCCGCTCCAGTCAAAGCATCTTCTAACGTCCCTGTCAGTTGTTCCCGGTTCGTCACTTTAGCTATCTCTGCATGATGGCTTGGTAAGTTACTTATATTGGATTCAGAGATAATCCCCTCACGGTCTACCACCATCACATGCTTCGCACCTGCTGCTAATACTTTTTTAGTGATTGATAACCCTGCAGACCCACCACCATTGACGACAATTTTAGCGTCAGATAGGTCACATTCAATCAATCTTAGAGCATTAAACAATGCTGCCAATACAACAATCGCCGTCCCATGCTGGTCATCGTGAAAAACAGGTATGTCTAGTTCATTAATCAAACGTTGCTCAATTTCAAAACATCTTGGTGCACTAATGTCCTCTAAATTAATCCCACCAAATGTTGGTGCAATTGCCTTAACAATTTGTATAATCTCTTCTGTCTCTTGTGTATCTAGTACAATCGGAATGGCATCCACATCCGCAAAACGTTTAAACAAGGCTGCTTTTCCTTCCATCACAGGCATGGCTGCTTTGGGTCCAATATTTCCTAAACCTAGTACAGCGGAACCATCACTAATCACCGCCACTGTATTTTTTTTAGTCGTCAACTCATCGGCCAACGAGGCATCGTCATGGATGGCCATAGATACGGCTGCTACACCTGGAGTATAAGCAATACTTAAATCTGATTTAGTGTCTATTGCAACCTTTGAGACAACTTCAAGTTTCCCACCATTTTTTCGTGCCTGTTCAATCGCCAACTCTTTTACGTCTTTTTCAGTCATTGCATATTCCTCCTATTAATCACTGTCTATACGTGTTCATTATTATCATACACCAAAGAAGATACTTGCACCAATAGGAGAAAAGGATGCCCTATTTAAATTGAAACTTTAGTTAGATCTGTTAAAATGAAATTAAAAATAAAAAAGGACTTATTTTATCATGAAGAAAAACATACCAGTAGTCGGAGCTATACTCATTCATGAAAACAAAATTTTGTGTGCAAAACGAGGATACAGCAAATCTTTAGGTGGTCTATGGGAATTCCCAGGAGGTAAAATTGAACAAAATGAGACCCCTCACCAAGCTCTCATTAGAGAAATAAAAGAAGAATTACTGATTGATGTCACCGTTGATGAAGACCCATTTGATGTCACTCAGTACAAATATGATTTTGGCATTGTCACTTTAACCACATTTATTTGTCATCTCGTGTCAGGTACTCCTGTTTTAATGGAACACGAAGCGTGTCTTTGGCTACCAGCTGATACCTTATCAACATTAGAATGGGCTCCGGCAGATATGCCCGCCGTTAAAAAATTACAGACCTTAACATGGTAAAGGAGAACATGTCATGGATATTCTAGAACAATCTCTTAAAAAAGCGTTTATTGACAAATCAACTGGGTACCATAGTCATTATGATCCGGCTGTCATTATTAATAAACCAGATAAAAAAGAATTTTTCTTAAACACGTTACAAGGGGAACTTGAAAATTCGAGCCAATTTTTATTTTCAATTGCTTTTATTACACAAGATGGTTTGAACAGTATAAAAGCACAATTAGCTGATTTGCACCAAAAGAACGTTCGTGGAAAACTGCTAACCTCCACCTATTTAACCTTTAATCATCCTGATGTGTTTCACTCTCTGCTTGCTATCCCTAACTTAGATGTTCGATTGTCTGATAAAAAAGGATTCCATGCGAAAGGATATCTTTTTGAAAAAAAAGACTATCACACACTAATTGTCGGAAGCTCAAACCTAACTATGAGTGCTTTAAAATTAAATTACGAATGGAATGTACGACTCACTTCTTATGACAATGGCGAGATTATTCATCAGGTAAAACAACATATGCTAGATGAATGGGATTTAGGAGTACCTTTGTCGCAAGAATGGATAGCATCCTATCAGGAGACCTACCACGAACACGCACAAAAAAACGATCTTTCATCCACGACTCACATTTCTGAAAGCACTAGTCATTATATCGCACCAAATAAAATGCAAACACATGCTTTAGACTCTCTTACTGCTGTTAGAAATAATGGAGCAAAAAAAGCACTAGTCATTTCTGCAACAGGCACAGGAAAAACCTATTTATCAGCATTTGATGTCTTACAATACAAACCAAAACGAATGTTGTTTATCGTCCATAGGGAACAAATTTTACACGCTGCAAAAACATCCTTTAAAAAAATTATTGGAGGACCAGATAGTGACTATGGTATTCTGTCGGGAACATATAAAGAAACGGATGCCAAATATTTGTTTGCAACCATTCAAACGATATCAAAACAATCCAGCCAAACATTATTTACGCCTGATCATTTTGATTACATCTTAATTGATGAGGTACATAAAGCTGGCGCTGATTCTTACCTATCGACACTGAACTATTTCCAACCTGATTTTTTATTAGGTATGACTGCTACACCTGAACGAACAGATCATTTTAATATCTTTGAATTATTTGACTACAATGTGGCATACGAAATTAGACTTCAAGATGCTCTAGAAGAAAATATGTTGTGTCCTTTTCACTACTTTGGTGTAACAGATTACGAAAAAAATGGAGAGGTTATTTCTGAAACAAGCGATTTGAAATATTTAGTCAATCATGAACGAATCGACTTTCTTCTTGAAAAAATTAATTACTACGGTTGTTCTAAAAACACACCTAAAGGGCTTGTTTTTTGTAGCAAAGTGGATGAAGCAAAACTGCTAGCAGAACAATTTAATGAACGAGGTATTCCTTCAAATTATCTAAGTGGAAACCACTCTATTAAAGAGAGAGAGAACACGATTCAAAAACTTGAAAAAGGTGACCTCTCATATATCTTTACGGTTGATATTTTTAATGAAGGAATTGACATCCCTCTAGTGAATCAAGTCATCATGCTTAGGAACACACAATCAAGTATCATTTTTATCCAGCAATTGGGCCGTGGGTTGAGAAAGCATCCAACAAAAGACTTCGTAACGATTATTGATTTTATTGGAAACTATCACAACAATTACATGATTCCGATGGCCCTTTCAGGAGACCATTCTCTAAATAAAAATAGTTTAAGAAAAGACACATTTGATACGGACTATATCTCTGGGTTATCTGCCATTAACTTTGAGCATATTGCCAAAGAGAAAATATTTGAATCCATCGATTCGGTCTCTCTTGATTCCATGTTTGAGCTAAAGAAGACATATAAAAATTTAAAAAATAGACTAAATCGGGTTCCTTTTCTATATGATTTTTATGAGCATCAATTACTTGATCCTGTCGTTCTAAGCAATAAGAAAAAAACATATTATTATTTTTTAGAACAAATGGACGACAATACGGACACTCTTACCAAACAAGATAATAACTTTTTACTGTTCATTTCTAGAGAACTATTAACTGGTGTTAGACCGCATGATTTATTGGCACTGACACTACTATTAGAGGACACCAATTCTTTGTCCAAAGTACATTTAAAACGTATCCTATCATCCTATTCACTCAGTCATGATGATCTGACCATACACTCTATCTTTAATACGTTATCCATGTCATTTTATACAGGTGGGTATAAAAAATCATATCAATATTCAGCTTTTATCACAGACGACGGTCACGTCACTACAACTTTTAAACAAGCCAAAGAAAATGGTTATTTTATCAAACATATGACAGATTTACTGAAAACAGGTCTAGCAATTTCTCTGTCCCAATATCTAAATGAGCCATTCACACTGTACGAAAAATATAAACGTCGAGATGTATTGAGGCTACTAAACTGGGAAAAACAAATGGTCGATCAAAATATAGGTGGTTATACTCGAAATGACTCTCATTTTGTGATATTCGTAACGCTGGAAAAAGGAGATGATTTTAAAGGAGCATTAGTTGCCTATGAAGATACCCTTTTAGATCAACAAACCATACTATGGTTCACAAAAGCCTCTCGTAATTTAAATAGCCCTGAGGTAGTCGCTCTTTTGGCATCTCCATCTCAATTGGATATACATTTTTTTATTAAGAAGAAAGATGACCATGGTTCTGATTTTTATTACTTAGGAAAAGTATATCCGATACTCGAAATAGTCCAACAAGACATGACACAAACCTCAAAAGGACATAAAAAATCACTTGTAAAAATGGAACTACGATTAGAAACACCCATTGAAACAAAGTTGTTTAAATTTTTAACACAATAGCTCCCCATCTTTTACTATTAATGGTACAATAAACATACTTATATTTAGGATGGTGATACCGTGAATTCAGTTCTAATAAAAGAATGGACTAGGCTTATTGAGGCAAGTATCCAATTAAGACACATCAACCCTTGGGAATTTATTCAAGAAAAAGACTTACTAGTGCTTCACTTACCGTCAGCGATGCACCCTATGGTGATTCGTATCAAAGGACAAGAATTTCAATCTCGTAGTATTGTAGTGTTCCACACTTCAATGAGCCAAAAACTACTCGCTTCAACATTAGGACACTCCGTAACAATTGTGGACCCACTCTCTTATTCGACTTCTAAAAAAGAAGCTCTTGTCTGCTATTTCAAAGAAACCGATGAGCTTTCAGAACAGGATGTATCTTTATTCACAGATCTCGGATACTCGCTTGATGAACGGTGCTCATGGCCTGTTTTTTCATCATTTATTGTTGGTCATGTCCCTAATATACCATCAAAAAGGGACATCACCCTTTTAGCAGATATCTATGAGTCTTTGATACTTGTGTTAACGCGCCCGTTTTCTATTTTACCAGGGCAATGTTTACACATCTCAGGCACGACCACATATACAGCACCCTATGATCTATATGAACATAATAAACTTAAGACACGCCCGTTTAACCAAGACATTATCTGCCATAAATTAAAAAAAAGAACCTTCCTACCCCTGTCTATAGAGATGACTTATTTTTACACCAATCAGCTTAACAACGACGGTGATATTATGGTTGCAATGATCGCAGTTAATGCCCATTCTGGGAATGTTCTGTTCTTTGATGTTGTGCCTAGTTCGGACAACTTAGCAGACACTTTACTGGAACGATTGAATCAGTTTATGCTAGAAAACGGGTTACCAATGAAAATAAGTGTTAGATTAGATGATTTGGCTTATGTTTTATCAGACTTATGTGACAAATTAGGCATCTCATTATATGTTAAAGAAGAACTTTATGCGCTTGAAGAAGCTTCTCTCAGGCTTATTGACTTTATGCAATAAAAAAACGCTATCCTGTTTATCAGGGATAGCGTTTTTTTATTGGTTGTTTCGTATAACGATTTTTCCAACAGCGTGGTGCGTTTCACTTAAAGCATGAGCTTCATAAATTCCCTCAGCAGTCAGTGGAAACTCTGCTCCGATGACACTCTTTAATTTACCTGACACCATCAAATCTGCCATCACATTTAGTTGTTCACCACTTGGGGTTAACCAAATTCCAGTCGCTGTCACCTGTTTTTCCTTAGCTAGTGCGTCATGCTCTATCCCAACAATACTAATCAAATAGCCGTTTGGCTTGATGACTGATAGACTTTTTCGTTGAATGTCACCACCCATAGTATCAAGAACAACATCTATATCAGATACCACATCAACAAAGTCAGTTGTATGGTAGTCAATCACCTCATCTGCCCCTAACTCTTTCAATAACTCATGATTTTTCTTACTCGCTGTAGTGTAGACATAAGCCCCTTTTTCTTTTGCCAATTGAATGGCATATGTACCAACTCCGCCAGCACCTGCATGAATCAACACTTTTTGACCTGCTTCTAATTTACCATGATCAAATAATGCTTGATAAGCGGTCAAACCAGCTAAGGGCATCGCTGCTCCCTCTTCAAATGACACAGTTTCTGGTAGCATGACCAACAAGTTATCATCTACAATCGTATGGTCTGCATATGTGCCGAATTTTGTCGTCGCTGGACGAGCAAAAATACGATCTCCAACTTGCCATCCAGTCACTTGATTCCCAACTTCTTCAATGACACCCGCTACATCCCAACCTAAAACAATTGGAAAATCCCATGTAAACATTTGACGCAAGTAACCTTCTCTGACCTTCCAATCAATTGGATTAATCGACGTGGCATTCACCTTAACTAACACTTGATGGTCACCCAATTTTGGCAACTCTACCTGGCGTTCTACTAGTTGTTCTTTACCACCATATTCATTTATCACAACAGCTCTTGTTTGCATTCGTCACACTCTCCTATTTCTTGTCTCTTGATAAAATAGATTGTACGCAATTTAATTGTGTTTGACAACTATTTTGATTTTCCTTACACTAGTATCAAATATAAAAAAAGGATGAACAAAATGGATACTCAACCCTCTAAGCTCAATCACGAACTCTGTTTTCAGCTCTATGTCGCATCAAAAGAAATCATTCGCCTGTATAAACCTTACCTAGACGAGCTCGGCCTAACCTATACTGGATTTTTAGCTATGCAAGCTGTGGAAGATCAAATGAGTGTGAGTGAATTAGGAAGTCACCTTTATCTAGACTCCGGCACATTAAGTCCACTACTCAAAAAACTTGAAAAACAAGGACTTCTAACTCGTAGCAGACTTCCAGAAGATGAGCGTTCTGTAGTATTAATGCTGACAGAAGCAGGCGAGGAGACACAGCAACTACTTCCTACTATTTCTAGAAAAGTGTACAAACACGTTAAAGAGAAAAACCCAGAGATGGACTACGAAGACCTCATGTCACACTTAGTGGCGTTGAATCGGTTGTTTTAAAGTTTAATAATTCATTTCCGTTCCTAATGTTTATTCTTATTCCCTGATTGATATAAAACATAGATATTTCTTTACAAATTATATCTCCAAAGCATTCACACTTTTTCACTAAAATAAGCCTCCAATCATTTTTGAAGGCTTGTTTTTTTATTTTATCGCTTGTTTTAGAGCTTCTTGTAAATCATCATCTACCGCATATATATATAAGCCATGAACACCTCTTGTTAATAAAACATTCAATTCATTACGAATAAATTGTTCCACAAATTGCTTTTTGGTTCCATCTGATAACGTTCTATTTTGTTTTGCTTTTGTATTGTGACTCTTGCTCCCATCAAATACTATCTTTCCGTCTCTATACGTAACAGATGGACCAATAACAACACCTGCATAATTCAAATCAAATCCTTGTATCGTAAATGTTGAGCCTATTTCATTTATCGTATGATTTTGCTCTGCCCATGCTAATCCTTTATTTTTCTTTTTGGAAGCTTTATCTGGCAGCAGTTGTAAATTCCATGGCATTTCCCAATCATCCACACTGACGTTCCAATATTGACAATCAGTGGGCTTCTTCTTTTGAACGAATGGCCAATCAAATGTCGCTAACATTCTTGATAAACCAAACTCAGTCTGTTGTGCTTTCTCTTTTATAGCTGCCTCTAATTCTTTAGGTGTTTCAAATAGTTTCAAATCATAATTTTTTTCTTTAGGAGCTTGTTCAATTTTCCCTTCATCAATGATGGTTCTAATCCAATGGATCATATCAGACGAGGCAGATATTCTTAATTGATTTTTTAATTCAATATAATTATTGTCTAAGTTGCTCTCATGAATCAACGGTAGTAACAGATTGTCTTCCCAATATTGTTCTGTATTTAATATTTGATTTTTATCAAACACTGCTACAACTACTTTTGCTCGGTCTATGATATCTAATAACTGATTGCCTCTTGCACCATTCTTTTTATTGTAAGCCTGTTTATGCCTAGTCCAAAGTAAATGTGCTTCATCAATGAGTACCACATCCACCGGTTTATCTGATGTTACATGATTTAAAAAACTGGTTGGTTTTGAAATGGATAATTCATTATCTCTTAATAAACCCAATTTTTTTCCTATTTGCTGATAAACAATTAATTGTTGGTCATGATTGACTAATAAGTAATTAGTCGTATTCTTTAAGATAGGATTATCATCTTCTGATAAAGAGGCTTGAAACAATTCATAAAACAAACTACTCATCAATACCGTCTTACCTGTCCCAGCTTCTCCACCAACAAAAATAAGTTGATTTTTCTTCTCTCTATTTAATGCTTCTTCTATCTTTAACAGTATCATGTCTTTAGCGTCCGCTTGCTCTCTTGTTAATTTATGAAATGGAGACGCCTTAAACAAAGCAGAATCTTGTACAACATTCTCTAACGGAAATAATCGCTCATTTAATGTATGTAACCTATTCCAAATAGATGAAAATGTTTTACCCAATTCTTCATATGTGTAGTAATCATTTTGTTCATTTGTTCTTCTATTATTGATTTTTTTTACAGCATCTACGCTAGATAAATACATCATCAACTTATTTTCAATGTCTAAAGTCAGTGATTTGTTAAAATAAGTGTTACCTATAATATACATTCTTGCTGTATCTGATTGTTTATACGCTAACCAGTCTTCTCTGTTTTGTATATCTACATTAAGATGTTCCAACGTTCTTCTATTTATATTTGTCGTTTCTCCAACATATACTGAATAAGATTGATTCTTCGTGTCATGTACAATATAAACAGTTGGATAATCTAACAAATATCGTTTAAAGGCTCCTCCTTTTTCAATCGTCTCATGATTAAAATCAGTTATTGCCTGTTTTGTATATGGGATTTCCTTAACATACATATCACTTTTCATTGTGTCTACTCACCTCATCGAAAACAATGACATTGTTTTTTTATTCATTATACCATCTATGGTCACTTAATCTATCCTCCACACAAAAAAAGAGGCAGTCACCGACTGTCTCTTTCCCTATACTAAGCGTCCACTATTTCTGATAGTAAGACCCTTCTATTTTCTTTTAATGATAGCGTACACGCATCAGCTGTGGCAATAGACGCTTTTGCCGCTTCACCTGTTAGAAGTGGTTTGAATTCTTCTGTTGGTTGTTCCCCGTCTAATATACCTTGGAAATAAGCCATTTCACTTTTCATAATGGTATATAACCACATAGGTGTTTTGCTACCTGGGTGGCCATACATAATGGCACCTGCCATTTTTGAGCCACGGTAAATGGCTGCACGGTTATCGTCTTCTTCTTTGGTCTCATGCACTAAGAAGTATTCTTCTGAATCTTGTGTTTTTAGCGTCAACTTCACATCTTGCATGTCAATCTTAATTGCACCTTTTGTCCCTTGAATCAATAAGTAATGCTCACTCCATTGGAAAGCAGAACCATATTCCAATAAAGCAAATTTATTCCCTGGAAATTCCAAATTAATAATCAACATATCGTCTTCGTCGCCAAATTGCTCACCTTTATGTGCCACGTTACCGCCTGTCATCATAGCTGAAGTAGGATTTCCCAAGATAAATTGCATCACATCTAGTTCATGGATGTGATGATACAAGTGTCCACCTGATTTACTGCGAATTTTTTTCCAGCTAATCGTTTCTTGTGGTTCTTCCCAGCCATTACGTGCGGAATGACAAAATAGGACATCACCAATTTTCCCTTCATTAATGAATTTCTTAGCTGTTCGAACTCCTCTAAAGAAGTTCATCACGTGACCTGCCATAAAGACTACGCCTTTTTCTTTACAGATGTCCACCATATCCCGGCAATCCTCATAGGATAAGGCAATTGGTTTTTCGCAAAACACATGCACCCCGTGTTCTGCTGCTTTCATGACAGGTTCTCGGTGCAAGTAATTAGGTGATGCCACAATGACTGCTTGGACATCTTCTCGTTGAAAGAGTGTATCTAAGTCTGTCTCCACATCACACTCTAGTTCTTTACCAATCTCTTCTCCGTGAAACGGATCAAGTACCGCAGACACATATGTTCCATCCATTTTGTTTACGATGCGACCTAATTCTGCCCCAAAATAACCTGTTCCTACAATAGCATACCCTGTTTGTTTCATGTTCCAGTCTCCTTTAATCTATCTCATTTATTCGAACGGTACTTTGACGACCACTTTTTTGACTATTTCCCCTACGTCGCCTTGTCTCATACCAACTTGATGTGCATCATCTGGGTAGCACACTAAAAAGTCCCCACTTTCCAGTAATATATCAACCATTAGCTCCCCAGTAAATAAAGCAAAGTCATCTGCCTCATTATATGCCGTTTTTGGTGTCAGCAAGTCTTTTTTCTGTACATAAATTCGCTCATGCCCCTCTAGAATGAAATGCACATCAATTGCCTTTTCATGCCCTTCATAGACACAATCATCTGGATGTTTTGTCTCAAATTCATTAAAGTTTATAACTTCCGTAGCCTCACGTATCACATCTTGATAATTATCTACGGTCATACGACTTAGCGTTTGTAACACTGGATAAAGTCGTGCATCCATTTTGTAGTTATCTATACTTGTTATCTTGTCTAATTGCATATCTGACACCGCTTTCAGTTTTGATACTCTTATTCTATAAAATTTAATGCTATAATAAAATGGAAAATACACCAAAAAATAGCACAAAACGGTTAATTAAACCTTTTTTATGTTATTGGAGAGGAATATGCCATGTTAACAGCGATGAATTCAATTCGATTTAACTTTTTGTATATAGGAGATTATACCTTTAGCCAGCTCTGGAAAGCTCCTCGATTTTATATGCCCTATAGCATGGCGCGATACATCACAGAAGGAGAAGGGCTATTTGAAATTGATCAAAAACAAATCACCGTCAAAAAAGGAGACGTGGTTTACGTCCCTCAAGGTAGTTTATTATATTGTGAGTCATCAAGCGATACATTTAGTTTCCTTAGCGTCCGCTTTTCCACATTTGCTACAGTAAATGACACTGATTTTTTAACAGAGTACCACCATGTGGCATCTTTATTTACAAAACACACGGATCTTGCTAAGCCTTTTTTTGATAACATGCTGTATCAGTCACAGCAAGATACCTCCTACAAACACTTTGCTTTACAAGGTAATTTAGAGTTACTGATTGCTTTTTTGATCGAACATAGTCCACAACAGAACCCTGCTCCCAAAAAGCCAATGATTACCACTGTGGAAAAAGCCATTACTAGAGCGGATCCTAGGATTCAAATCGTGATTGATTATCTCACTCTTCATCCACACAAGCGGTATAATACAGCCTTTTTATGTGACTTAGCGGATTTAAGTGAGTCCAGTTTTAGACGACTATTCAAAGAACAAACAGGCAAAACGCCCAATCAATTTATCACTGAGTTAAAACTTTTATCTGCTTCAAAACTACTAATTGAAACCAGCCAACCTGTTAATCAAATTGCATATGGGGTTGGATTTGATAGTAGCAACTACTTTATTCGGCGATTTAAACAAAATTTTAGCGTGACACCAAATGAATTCAGACAACTAAGTCGAAAATAAAAGACACGCTATTATCAGCGTGTCTTTGGTTTAATTCTTGTCTTTTCCTAAGTTAAAATCCGCCAATACATCTCGCACTTCATCCGTTGATTTCGTATTCATCAACCGAACGCGTAAATCACTGGCTCCTGGAAATCCTTTCACATAAATCTTAAAGAAACGGTGTAACCCAACAATTGAGCGTTGGTTTAATGCCGCGTATTTATCTTGTAAATCCAATTGTAATGTCAATAAGCCTAATAATTCTTGAGCCGTATGTGCTCTAGGTGTGTGTTCAAAGGCATATGGATTTTTGAAAATACCACGCCCAATCATGATACCATCCACACCATATGTGTCAGCGAGCTCCAAGCCTTTTGCTCGATCAGGGATGTCTCCATTGATGGTAATCAGCGTATTTGGTGCCACTCGGTCTCGTATTGCAACCACTTCTGGGATTAACTCCCAATGAGCTTCAACCTTACTCATTTCTTCTCTCGTACGTAAATGGATGGATAGATTCGCAATATCCTGTTTAAAAAGGTGTGTCAACCAATTATCCATTTCTGATAAGTCTGTAAACCCTAAACGCGTTTTGACACTTACTGGTAGACCACCAGCTTTAGCAGCCTCGATTAGCTCAGCTGCTCGTTCTGGTCGACCAATTAAGCCACTCCCTTTGCCTCGCTCAGCCACATTCGGAACAGGACACCCCATATTAATATCAATACCTTTAAATCCCATCTCTGCTAATCCCACACTCATTTCTTTAAAAAAAGTTGGATTATCTCCCCAAATGTGGGCCACAATAGGTTGTTCATCTTCCGTAAAGACTAAACGCCCTCTCACACTCTCAATCCCATCTGGGTGACAGTAACTATCTGAATTGGTAAATTCTGTAAAAAAAACATCTGGTGCCCCTGCTTCTTTTACAACATGACGAAATACTACATCTGTCACATCTTCCATTGGTGCTAACACAAAAAAAGGCTTTGGTAAATCTGCCCAAAAATTATCTATCATTCTGTTTTCTCCATTCTACTGCGTTGTGTCGTCCTGTGACGTGCCACAAAAACATAGTCATTATACTAGGAATAGTCAAAAGAATCAAAAAGGAGGGCTAGTTCCATAAAAAAAACTCTTGTTGGTCTGTGCCAACAAGAGCGATTTTTCTTATTTTTTATCTTTTTTACGTTTTGCTATGATAAACACACTACCAATTAGCACACAAGCAAGTAACAGCCCTATCAGGATATATACCCAACTTGGCAATCCTTTATCTGTCACTTGATCAATCGTTGCTGCATTAATTTTTTTTGCAGCTTCAGCTGTGATGGTAAATGGCTCTTCAAACTCCCATTTGTTGTCCTTGGCATCGGTAACAGTTAGATGAAGGACATACTTACCAGCCTTTAGTCGCTCACCTTTCCAA
Source organism: Vagococcus sp. (assembly GCA_052104115.1). Lineage (GTDB taxonomy): Bacteria > Bacillota > Bacilli > Lactobacillales > Vagococcaceae > Vagococcus. The sequence goes on from JBQELZ010000010.1 coordinate 24,521, forward strand.
TCAATTGCAAAATCGTAGGTCGACATCGGTGCCATCTGCATATCCGTATCAAAATGTGCAGCCTTAATTGTTTTTTTATCCTTTGCATCTGTAATGTTAGCATCATACACTAAATGACCGTATGCATCTCTCGTTGGATTAAATAGTCGAGCAATCACACTTGTGGTGCCAAAAGACACAGCAGGTTCCACGGTTTCTAATGTGAGTTGTCGAGGCACCTCGTTATCTGTTTCTGTCAGTTTTAAGCCAATGATATACCCGTAGCGATTACTGATTTGCCCTTTATCTTGTGTGTCTTCCTGTTTCACCACTTGAATACCTGCCATAATCTGTCCATCATACGACGCTTTTGGCATCTTGATAGTGATTGGCACAGTCTTTGAGCTATTACCAGGTAATGTGACTGAATCGGCTATCGAAGCTATCTTCGCTATATCGTATTCCTTGTCTTTCACCGTTTCTGAGACTTGATCGTAATCAATAAAACCTTGATTATTGGTATAAGCCTGATGAACAGATAAATCGTACGTGCTTTCCTCATCTGATGTGTTATTGATTTGAATTGAGATCGTTTGCTCAGCAGATGGTGTCATACGCAAATCAAAAAATGAATTGTCTTTAGTGACTTGATTATCAGGCAGTATCGCCTGAACATCGTAACCAACAATTCCCTCTTCATCTCCGTACACCATCCCACTTGTTCCAAACGCACAGACTACCCCTAAAAAAATAGATAACATCGTTTTTATACGTATTGTTGTCATGTTTTCCCCTCACTTATGACATAAAAAGAGTGCCATTGCATCTGGTCACCCTTTTCATCCACTCTATTTGTTAGTTTGCATCTGGTGTATTGTATAATTTATACTCAATTTTTCCAGATAGCGTATCTCCAGCTTTTAATTGTAAGTCATTATCTGTAAATGAAATAGCTAGTTTTTCTACCGCTTTTTTAATCAATCCAGTATTGGTCTCATCTTTTGTTCCAACTTTAGATACAATACCTGTTTCTCCTTGTGCCACAATTTCAGTGTCATTGATTTTAAATGATGTCACAGGAAATTGTTTGTCCCCAACAGTTAAGTGGTTCGTTGGAATACTTGCTTTTACTGACCAGTCACGATCACTGCGGTCATTAAAGACATCGATCGATTTTCCACTTACTGCATTGTCTTCGATACTATATGTTTTATGTGTTAATTTTGATGTAAATTTGTACTCACTTGGCACTGATTCTAATGTTAAGTGTTTTTGATTTGGATCTGTTGGATTTAACGGATCTGGTGTATCTTTATCATCTTTGATTTCAACGGTTGTTGTCGTACTTTTTCTTTGTTGACCATCGGCAATCACTTCTGCTCCGTGTACACTTGTCATCCCTACTGTTGCACTCATAAATCCTAATACGATTGTACTCATCATTGTTACTTTTTTCATCTTGTTTTCCCCCAATTTTATTATCAGCAACTAATGTGCTGTTGGTATATTCATTAATGTGACTGTTTGGCGGGCTGTGTATGTCCCTGCCCCCAAGGCAGTCGGTATATCCAGGTGAATACCTTCTTTAGGTATCCGATACTCATACTGTGTATGGGACGTTGACAATGCGTCAACCAAGGTCTCACTAGACCCTTTCCCCGTTGATACATGTCGTGCCTCATATTGAATCGGTTGATTGTCTCCAATCGGTGTCACAACGCCTTTTCCCAATTCCAAAGAAATCCCCACTGACTCAGCCTTGTCAAAGGCTGAGAGCTGATACGATAACTGCCATGGTGTACGTTTAATATCACGCTTATCCTGCACCACCACAACAAAATCACTAGCAGCTTGTAGCCGTTGGCCAACTGACTGTTCTGGTGTTTCTGAAAATGTTGGTGCCGACACATGGTTCAACGTTATGGGACTCTCCATAATGGTTATGTCCATCTCACTTGTCTTGTTCTGTATACTATCCGCAAAAACAGGACTAGAGCACGCTAGAAAAATGAACCAAAAAGCAATCATGACACTAAGTTTTCGCATCATGTTTGTCCCCCCTTCTGTACCAAATTCCTATCACTCCGACACCTAGTACTGTCACTCCCAAAAAAGTTAGCATACCTTGCTTTAACTCATTGGTTTTTGGTAAAAATGAAAGCCTATCTTTTTTTAATTCTTTCAATTTTTTACTAGGCGTCAGTGTAAAACGAACGTGTTGTATATCTCGATCGTAATTAGGTTGTTCTGCCAACCCCGTCGGTCCAAAACAGACGACACATGCTATCAGCCATAATACTACACGCCATCGCGTTTTCTTTTGCATCATGTTCATCTCCTAATCTGGTTGCTCTGTATCATATAAGTTCCAATTCACCGTAAACTGACGGCTATAATTCCCTACTCGTAAGTACTGATCACTTTGTAATAGCACACCATGCCGATTGTCCCATGTTTTGGTATAGACTAACCCATCTTTTGTTGCCTGGTCTTTGCTCAAAACAGAACGTTGGCTCCCATTCAGTGTAGTAGATACTTGGTCATCTGACTTCCAAATCAAGGAAAATTTAGGTGCCTGCACCTCTCGAATCACACTTGCCCCTATTGTCCAATGATGATTTCCCTGACGACTATCTTGAACAGATAGCGTCAATGTATTTGACGTATCTCTGTCTAACACACCTTTGCTTTCTCTTACACGTCGTCCTGTCCACCTCAAATCAGTTGGTGCTGTCTTGAATACCAGTTTGCCTAACACGTCCACAGAAAGAGCTAATGTCTCTTCTTCCTGTACATAGGTGCCATCTGCATATTGTCGGTACGCCTGTATAGTAAACTCATTTGAGCCATAGTCTAACTCAGCATCTGGAATCGTCATCTCTTGTTTGACAAATCCAGCTACCCCTGACGTATGACCTAGAGGAATTGTTTGAATCACTTTATTTTGTTTCATCACTCGAAATTCTAATTGATTGCCTTTATCCGAGTCTTGCCAGTAAAAAGGAACCGAAAGTCCCTTTACCAAACTATCTACCTTATCAATTGACACCTTAGTTGATAAGGCTGATTTATCAGACTGCCATGACATATGCGTTGGTTCGTTTGGTGTATAGACACGGTAGTAAACCCTTTTACCGCCATATGCTCTGTCGTCTGTTTCTGACACTCCTTTTCCAACGATGACACTGGAGAAAAAAGATGTCTTCTCTTTAAGTTGTTGTGTTTTCACATCATAAGATAAGGTGATGCTTTCTCCAGGCTTCATTTCCACCGGTGAGTCAAACACAAAGGATACTTGTCCGTACTGATTCACTTTAGTCGTTCCCTTTATCTCACGGCCATTGTTTTTAAACGCAGTCATTTTCATCGTACTTCTTGTACTATCTAACACGACAACAGTCGGATCGAGCTCAGTTTCCCATCTTGAGATAACCAAGGATTCCTCTCCATCTTTAACGGATAACTTTGTTTGCACAGTAGCAGACTCACCACTTGCAATAAAATCAGGTCGAAGCGAATCTTTATTCGAAGACACATTATGATGCTCTTTATCCCAAACACTGTTTTCTGTCATTACTTTCAAATCAACGGGTGGTTGTGTAAACACAAAACTTGTTTTCCCTACTGCTTTTCCGTTCGCTGCTGTAAATCCCCAGAATGCTTTATTTCCATTATGAGATAACTCCAACTCAGACTCTAAATCCGACCATGGTATCACCATTTTAGGCGTTTCCTGATTGGTTTCTGGATTTTTCAAATAATAACTAAACTGGTTGGTTTCTTTATCAAACTGATAGCGAAACTCAAACCACTGACCATTTTGGACGTTATCACTAACGGTTTGATTCAAATACACCAATCCATTGTGCTTGATTCTGGCATTTTGGCCTCTATTACTAGGAAACCACCCATTACCTACCGTATCAGTAAATGTACCTGGTATCATCGGTTGGTATCCTTTACTTAGACTACCTGGAAATGTATACGCCATATGTGGACCTGCATCTATCCCCACATCATAGGCATTGGCATTATTTCCATTGACAGAATCATTATGATGTAAGTCAAATTCAACTGCTACAGAGTGTTGGATGGCTTGCATATCAGGTGTTCGCCAACCACTTCTATATGAACCATTTTCACCATACACACCTAAATTTTGCCCATCTCTACTTGAGTTTTGTGCTTTTGTAACAGCCTTTGTCGTATTCTTATCATTGTGCATGACAAATGCAAATCCGTCAGCAACAGACGTTCCGAAATTAACATAATTTCGACCTTCAAACGATGTCGAAAAATCAAGTTTATACTCTGGTTTCGACCAAATTGAGTTCCAATTCTCTTGACCTGATTGAATCAATTCCGAATAAGGGATGTTATTATTCCCTTTTTGGGCAATCGATATCGTTCCATTTGGTTTCGCAAAAATATCTGATACTGTGATAGCTCCTTTAAAATGAAACGAATCAGTATAACGTGCCGAAGCAGTCGGCATTGGTGCTGCTCGTCTGGCTCTAGGCTTTGCCACTTGTGGTGGCTCCTGTTCTTGGCTCGTCTCAGTGGTAGTTGTAGATATCTCTTCCACCTGTTCAGTACGAGACGTGTCAGCTGTACTGTCTGATGCACTGTCCTCTGTTGGACTAGTTGGCAACAGCACACCTGTCTCATCTGTCACATAGCCCCACTCGTCTTCTATGTGATGTTTATACCTGACAATCAGCCGGCTTTCTTTTTCTTTCCTCACTACAGCTGATGCAGATTGTGTCACATCTGTTATGGCTAAAAAATCATCCTCTACAAGAGTCCACTCTGGATTCTTACTTGTCAGCTCAGATACATCAACCTGTGTGAGTTTAAACTCTATGACTGCTAAATCTCCCATTTTGGGCAAAAAAAGGAACCTCATGTCAGATGAGGTTTCCTCCTTTATCGATATCTCTAACTGAGTATCGTCTAAAGTTTGCTCATGTTGGTATGATTCTTCTGCATATGCTGTTACGACTGTCTGAATAGGCAGTCCAACTGTCGTGGCGAATAGGATACTTGTCCCAATCATTCCCCACACTCGGCGTGCCCTATTACATTGTTTCCCCATTTACTTGCTCCCCAAACATATCTGTCCCATAGCAACTTATCAACATTAAACACACTTATTTTTTCACAAATTCAACGCATAAAAAATAGCTCACAGTCTCTTTTAACGTAAAGCATGTTTAAAAGATGTATGAATTGTGGGCTTTAACCTGACTTTTTCTGTTCCATTTCTTATGTCAGAATAATATACCATATGTTTTTTAAATTGTGAAACTTTTTGTTGTAATTTACAAATTTTTTTCATTTTCTAATGATTATTTAATATATTAGGCATTCATCATCTGTTTCAACGTTTAGACCTTTTGTTTCCTAACACCAAGGGTTTATTATTATCAATAAGTCTTTAACTAAATACCTCTCATAGTATAATTTTTTTTATTATTTTTTACAATAATAAAATAAGAATAGTTATTATTAACATTTACATCTCTCACAGTAAAAAATAAAAATACTGTTCGATTAACTAGAGTTATATACTTGTATCAACTAAAAAGAGACATTCTAATTAGAACGTCCCTTCATCATTCTTTAATTGTCACTTATTTTGTAGTACACATAAGCTGGATCTCTTTCATCTAATGATTCTTGAGTAATCCCTGTCACAATCCTATCTTTCTCACTGTCAGAGATTCCAATTCCTCCCGTTTCTCCCTTTGGTATAAATCCAACATACAGCATGGCTCTAAAGGCTGTTCCTTTTAAAAATACTGCGCCACCCTCCATCGTCACTTGCAATTCTTTTGCATAACTAGGCACGTCACTGGTGCCTAGTTTCGTAACGTTGGGTTGCCCTGCCCCATCATTTTCACTCGGTATATCTATGACCAACTGATTCACTGTAGCCGGTAATCCATCGGCTGACGCTGACTTAACATCTTCTATGTCCAGTTGATTGTCCTTGACTGTTAATGTAAAACCCTTAGCGTTTTTCCAAGTCCCATTAGCACTCGAATAATCAAGCTGTTCAATTGCAGACACATCAAACTCTTGTTGGCTCTCAGTACGTGTTGTTTCCGCCCCAGTTGTCGGTTCATACACTTGAACGAATCCATTTGTTCTAAAGATAATTTTGTCCTTGTCTGTATTAACTGTATCAGGTAAATCCTCTCCAAAATCCGTCATATCAACACCTTTAGGGTAGAAGAAAATATGATACGACACAGCTTGGTCATAAGAGCCCGCTATTAGCACACGATCATTGTGACTTTTAGTGTATGCTAGCTGAATGGTATCTCCTTTAACTGCTAATGTTTCTCCTTTTAAGACCAACTCATGAGGAAATATTAGCTCGTCTTTTGTGACCCTTAATGTGTCTCCTAAAGGCCCTTCCCAACCAAACCCTTTCCCATTTTGTCGATTGACTGATGTCGCGACATCATGCCACTCTCCAGCAATACTGGCATAGTCATACGCCATGATATCATTGATAGCCATATTGATAGTGTGTTCTTTTTCTTTAGTTGTTTCGGTTTCTGCTACTTGTTCCTTGACACTACTTTGAGTTGATGTCGACACAGTGGTCGATTCATCTGTCTGCTTATCATCCGATGTACCACATGCCACCAATAATCCTAGCGATAGCATACTCATCATTACTAGTCCTTTTTTCATTGTATTGACTCCTTATTTTTAGTGTAATTTATGTCCATTATATCACTACTATGGTATTAAGTGAGACATATAAAAAAACAACCTACTGTTTCTTAAACCACATATGAATGGTTAATAGACCATCTCTAATTCTAGTAGTATGCCATCATCTGATGGATAACCCTCTCCTGTCATTCCTAAAAATGCTCCTGTATTGGAATATTTTACAACTTCTTTAACATAGGAATTATATAATATGACCAATTAAAATTACTATCATACATAGTATTAAAATAATTGGTACTTTATCACAAAAAAAAAGACACCTTCCAAATAAATAGAAAGTGTCTTTTGATATTCTGTATAAAACGAATTAACGTTTTGAGAATTGTGATGCTTTACGAGCTTTTTTAAGACCTGGTTTTTTACGTTCAACCATACGAGCGTCACGAGTAAGTAACCCTTGACGTTTCAATACAGCACGGAAATCAGGATCTACTTCTAGTAGAGCGCGAGCTATACCATGACGAGTTGCTCCAGATTGTCCTGCATATCCACCGCCATTAACGTTAACGTAAACGTCATAAGCGCCTTTAGTTTCTGTTGCTACTAATGGTTGCATGATAACTTCACGTAAGTCAGCATGTGGGATATATTCTTCAATGTCTTTTTTGTTCATAATTACTTTACCTGTACCTGGTACTAAGCGTACGCGAGCTACAGATTTTTTACGACGGCCTGTGCCTGTATATTGTACTTTAGCCAATGAAATTCCCTCCTTAAATTAGGTTTGTAATATCTAGTACTTCTGGTTTTTGAGCTTGTTGTTCATGTTCGCTTCCACCATAAACAAATAATTTAGACCATTGTTTACGACCTAAAGTATTTTTTGGTAACATACCTTTGATAGAAGTTTCAACTAAACGACGTGAATTTTTCTCACGTAAATCACCAGCAGAAACTGATTTTAATCCACCTGGGTATTGGCTGTGACGGTAATACATTTTGTCACTTGCTTTGTTTCCAGTTAATTTTACTTTGTCTGCATTAATTACAATTACATAGTCACCAGTGTCTACATGTGGTGTAAATGTAGGTTTATTTTTTCCACGTAAGATAGATGCTACTACTGTTGATAGACGTCCTAAAGGAACATCTGTTGCATCGACTACATACCATTTACGATCTACTTCGCCATTTTTGGCCATATATGTTGTACGCATGGGTGTTTTTCCTCCAATTTTCTTCTGTTGTTTGACAATACATAATAAGATTCCGGGGCTCATCATGGGGCAAACAATACCATTAACCATATTACTTTGATTTCATTGATATGTCAACAAAATTCACTACTTTTTATCGATTTTTTTTATCACCGTCATACTTCACTTCCATCAAGAATAATCCTTCAGGTTGTGCCGTTGGACCAGTCATTTTTTTATCATTGTCTTCTAAAGCTTTTTGTATCGCATTTTCAGGTAACCCACCTTTGCCGATTTTAAGCAATGTGCCGACTAACATACGCACCATTTTATACAAAAATCCATCGCCACGAAAGACAAATAAAATATCTGTCTCACTCACTTGTTCGATACGCACCTCTCGAACTGTACGTGTTTTATCCTCAACTGAACTACCTGTCGCACAGAACACACTAAAATCGTGCGTCCCTTCAATATCTTTGGCTGCTTGCCTCATACTCTCTAAATTGACTGGAAACGTATAGTGCGCCGAATACAGACGTTTAAATGGATCTCTAGATGCGCCTATATCCAAATGATAGTGATAGGTTTTCTCTGTTGCCAAATACCTGGCATGAAAGGTGTCCTCAACTTTTTCTAAGGATACAAATGAAATATCCTCTGGCGTCTGCGTGTCTAACGCAAAGCGAAATTTTTCAGGGTCTCTGTCGTGAGGGTAATCAAAATGAATCACTTGGCCCCTTGCATGGACGCCTGAGTCCGTTCGACCAGACGGATGAACCATTAAGTGTTTCCCACCATTAAATCGCTTCAGCGTGTCCTCAATGGCCTCTTGTACTGTTTTAGCGTTAGGCTGAACTTGAAATCCAGCATAATTAGTACCATCATAACTTATAACTGTTTTATACCTTGGCATATTCTATCTCCTTTAAAAAAACAGCCCCTAGCAAGTAGGCACTGTTTCTTGTTTTTATGGCTTACGACCGAATCATCACTAATCCTGCTGTTAATACAGCAAAGGCGATTAAGACAATTGTATCGCTAAACTCCCAGTGCAGCACACGGTATTTCGTCCGTCCGTCTCCACCTTGATAGCCTCTTGCTTCCATCGCAATGGCCAAATCTTCTGCACGATTAAAACTACTTACAAATAATGGAATCAATAATGGCACAATCGCCTTCATTTTATCCATAATCGTTCCTTCCCCAAAATCTACACCACGAGCTCTTTGAGCATTCATGATTTTTTCGGTTTCATCCATCAAGGTCGGCACAAATCGTAACGCAATCGATAGCATCAACGATATCTCGTGAGCTGGAAATTTCACCACTTCTAGCGGTCTTAACAAATACTCAATAGCATCTGCCAATGACAAAGGTGGCGTCGTTAATGTTAATAACGTTGACATAAAAATAATCAGCACAAATCGAATGAAGATATAGGCCCCGTTTTTCAGACCAAATTCACTAATGGTAATAAATCCCCACTTAAAGTAAACAGGATCTCCTTGAGTAAATAACACCTGTAAAATCACTGTAAATAAGATTAACCAAATTAATGGTTTTACCCCTTTTAGGAAAAAACGTAAACTAATTTTAGATAATCGTATCGCAACTAACGTAAACAGTAACATCACACCAAATGAGACAAAATTGTTACATAAAAAGATAATCCCAATAAAGTAGAAACTCGCTAGCAGCTTCGCTCTAGGGTCTAAACGGTGCACAAAAGAGTCACCTGGAATATAGCGCCCCAATATCAATTTATTCATCATAAGGCATCACCTGGCATTTCTACTAAGTCTCTTGCCAACTCATCCGCCAACTCATCTGCCGTTAACGGTAACTTGGAAAAGGTATAGCCTTTTTCCATCAAAGAATAGGCAAAATCAGTGGCAGTTGGGACTCCTAATTGCTTGTCCTTCAGCCAATCAATGTCTGAAAAAATATCTCTAGGATGTCCTTTTTTATGCACCTTTCCTTTTTCAAGGACCACCATATAATCCGCATACTCTGCTACATCATCCATTAAATGAGTGACTAAAATAATACTGATGCCTTTTTCTTTATGCAAACGGTAAAACATGTCCATCATGTCTTTTCTACCTCGTGGATCAAGACCTGCTGTTGGCTCATCCAAAATCACTACGTCTGGTTGCATAGCTAAGACACCTGCAATCGCCACACGTCTCATCTGTCCACCAGACAAATCAAAAGGCGACCGTTCCATATAAGACGCATCTAGGCCAACTAACTCAAGCATTTCCTGTGCCAACGCTTTTCCTTCTTCATCACTTGCTCCAAAATTTTTCGGACCAAAAGCGATATCCAACGCCACTGTTTCATCGAACAATTGCGATTCAGGAAATTGAAACACAATACCCACCTTTTTACGAATAGGCTTTAAGTTTTTATTATCTGTTTCTGGTGTAATGACTCTATCTCCAATAGTCACCCGACCTTTTGTTGGTTTCAATAGGGCATTCAAATGTTGGAGTAGTGTGGACTTACCACTTCCAGTATGACCAACAATTGCTGTATAACTATTGCTTGGGATATCTAGATTGATATCAAACAAGACTCGTTGTTCAAATGGGCTATTAGGTTGATAGGTGAAATCTACTTCTTCAAACCGGATGTCCATAACCAGTCCACCATCCCTTCCTCTGTAAGATAAGATTGCGGAACGTCAACGCCACGTTTTTTTAATGCTGCTTTTAGTTTTTCAGGAAATGGAACATCCAAACCTAACTCAACTAGTTCTTCTCCACGTGAAAAAATCTCTTCTGGTGAGCCTTCTTGAATAATCTCTCCTTCACGCATCACTAATACACGATTGGCATGAGCAGCCTCATCAATGTCATGTGTGATTGAAATCACTGTTAAATTAGACTCCTCTTTAATCATCTTAATCGTTTCGATGACATCTTGACGACCTTGAGGATCAAGCATGGATGTTGCCTCATCTAAAATAATCACATCTGGACGTAACGCAATCACGCCAGCAATGGCCACACGTTGCTTTTGACCACCAGATAAACGGGCAGGCTCTTTATCAGCAAAATCAGACATTCTCACCTTCTCCAGTGCATCTGCTACTCGTGATACCATATCGTCTCTAGGGACACCTTGATTTTCAAGTCCAAACGCGACGTCATCTTCTACTGTTGATCCGACAAATTGATTGTCTGGGTTTTGAAAAACCATTCCAATCATTTTTCGGACATCCCAAATGTTTGACTCTGATACGACCTCATTTTTAACTGTAATGTTTCCACTTGTTGGTGCTATTAATCCGTTAATGGTTTTAGCCAACGTGGATTTTCCAGAGCCGTTATGGCCGATCAGCGCCACCCATTCTCCTGGATAAATGTTTAAACACACATCATTTAATGCTGTATTTTCTTGTCCATGATAACTAAAAGTTATATGGTTTAATTCAATTAAAGGATTCATCATTAAACGTCTTCCCCGTATATTATTTTATTTAAAAAAATGCTTCATTCTATTCTTAATTAATTAAAAATACAAGGAAACATTTTTGATTGACGATAAACACATGTCCTGTTTATCCTATCTTATATTTAAATGAATGACAAACAGTTCAGTCATTTTTTGGTATAAAAAAAGCACTTTATATGATGAGAGCTTGCCCTTCAGAACAACTCTGAAGGGCAGGCACCGAGCTAGACTCGGAGATTTCTCTCCAACATCATAACACTCTAAAAGAATCATCTATAAAGTGATGCATATCAAATATTAAACTAATTCAATGATAACCATTGGTGCAGCGTCACCACGTCGTTGTCCTTTTTTAAGGATACGAGTGTAACCACCTTGGCGGTCAGCATAACGAGGTCCTAGGTCATTGAATAATTTTTGTAAAGCTGTTTCTTCAACGATAGTTTCTTCAGATTCGTCTAATCTAGCATCTAAGTATTCATTTCTTACGAATGCTGCAGCTTGACGGCGAGCATGAAGATCTCCACGTTTACCTAAAGTAATCATTTTTTCAGTTGTTGAACGGATTTCTTTTGCACGAGCTTCAGTTGTTTCAATGCGTTCGTTGATAATTAAATCAGTTGTTAAATCACGTAACATTGCTTTTCTTTGGCTGCTTGTGCGTCCTAATTTACGATAACTCACGTCGTGTTCCCTCCTTTAATCATATAAAATGATTAGTCGTCTTGGCGTAAGCCCAGTTCTAAATCAGCTAGTTTAGCTTTCACTTCTTCTAGTGATTTACGTCCTAAGTTACGAACTTTAATCATTTCAGCCTCAGATTTATTCGTTAATTCTTGTAATGTGTTGATACCAGCGCGTTTCAAACAGTTATAAGAACGAACAGATAAGTCTAATTCTTCAATTGTTGTTTCCAACATTTTTTCTTTTTGTGTTTCTTCTTTTTCGATCATGATTTCAGCATTTTTTGCTTCATCTGTAAGGTTAACAAATATATCTAAATGCTCTGTCAAGATTTTAGCAGACAAGCTGATAGCTTCTTGAGGTGCAATAGATCCATCTGTCCATACATCTAAAGTTAATTTGTCAAAATCATCACGACGACCTACACGTGTATTTTCTACTTGGTAGTTCACACGATTAATTGGTGTGTAGATAGAATCCACTGGTAATACACCAATTGGCATATCCTCAGTTTTGTTTTCATCTGCTTGAACATATCCACGTCCTGGTTTAACAGTTAAACTAGCACGGAATGTTGTTCCTTCAGCTACACTACAAATAAATAGGTCTTTATTCATTATTTCAACATCACTGTCTGTAATTATATCACCAGCTGTTACTTCTGCTGGACCAGTGATATCAATTTCAAGAGTCTTTTCTTCTTGAGCGTAAAGCTTAAGAGCTAATCCCTTGATATTTAAAATTATTTGAGTGACATCTTCACGTACACCTTTGATAGTTGAAAACTCATGTAACACACCATCTATTTGAAGGTTTGTGATTGCTGCACCTGGAAGTGATGACAATAAAATTCGGCGTAAAGAATTACCTAAAGTAGTTCCATAGCCTCTTTCAAGCGGCTCGATGACGAACTTGCCATAATCTCTATCTTCATCAATCTTTGTGATCCTTGGTTTCTCAAATTCAATCATTCTTATCTATACCCCTTTCAAAACGAAAAGTGTCCTGTTCAGTGTCGCTATAGGTTCCACTAAATGAAAGTTCACTCTCACTACACACGACGGCGTTTTGGAGGGCGACATCCATTATGAGGAACTGGAGTAACGTCACGAATTGCTGTCACTTCTAATCCTGTTGCTTGTAATGAACGAATTGCTGCTTCACGACCAGATCCTGGTCCTTTAACAGTTACATCAACAATTTTTAAACCATGTTCCATAGCCGCTTTTGCTGCAGTTTCAGCTGCCATTTGAGCTGCGAATGGAGTAGATTTTTTACTACCTCTAAATCCTAATGCACCAGCTGATGACCATGAAATTGCATTTCCATGAACATCTGTTAGCATTACAATTGTATTATTGAAAGTAGAGTGGATATGTGCCACACCTGCTTCAATATTTTTTTTCACACGACGTTTTCTAGAAACTTTTTTTGCTACCATGAAGCTTTAACCTCCTTCACTTCTTATTTTTTCTTGCCAGCGATTGAACGAGCTGGGCCTTTTCTTGTACGAGCGTTATTTTTCGTGTTTTGTCCACGAGTTGGTAAACCACGACGATGACGCATACCTCTGTATGAACCAATCTCCATCAAACGTTTGATGTTTAAGTTTGTTTCACGACGTAAGTCACCTTCGACTTTAAGTTTATCAACAGCAGCACGAATCTTGTCTGTTTGTTCGTTTGTCAAATCGCGCACACGAATGTCTTCTGAAACACCAGCTTCTGCTAGAATTTCTTGTGCAGTGTTTTTTCCGATACCATAAATATAAGTAAGCGAAATAACAACGCGTTTGTCACGAGGAATATCTACACCTGCAATACGAGCCATTATTCGTTACACCTCCCTTTATCCTTGACGTTGTTTATGTTTTGGGTTTTCACAGATAACCATAACTCGACCTTTACGACGAATTACTTTACATTTTTCACAAATGGGTTTTACTGATGGTCTTACTTTCATGATTATACCTCCTTAAATTTTACGGAGTACAACTATTTAAAGCGGTAAGTAATACGACCACGTGTTAAATCATACGGAGACAATTCAACCGTTACTTTGTCACCAGGTAAAATACGAATGTAATGCATTCTAATTTTTCCAGAAACGTGAGCTAAGATAACATGGCCATTTTCCAATTCAACTTTAAACATTGCATTCGGCAAAGTTTCGACGACTGTACCTTCAATTTCAATCATATCTTCTTTCGCCACAACTAGTACCTCCTTATACATTGTTTTGCATGAAACATGCTGACAAATTTATAAAAATAGAACTCACACCTATTTCTTTCCAACTTAAATATTATAGCACAACTACAATATGAAATAAAGTTGACTGTGGGATTTTACCACATTTTCAAACTTTCCGCAAGAAAAGGATGAGCCATGTAGAATAATAGATATCTAGAAAGGCTTATTAGTTCTTGCTGTTTAGAATTTTTTCTACATCAACAAAAACGGCTTGAATATCACGATCACCGTCAACAGTGTGCATCACACCTTGGTTTTCATAATAAGCTAAAATCGGTTCAGTGTTTTTAATGTTCACAGCTAAACGATTTTTAACTGTTTCCGGTTTGTCATCTTCTCTTTGGTAGAAGTCATGTCCACCACAGCGATCACAAGTTCCTTCCACTTTTGGTGGATTGTTTGTCTTATGATACGTTGCTCCACAACTTTTACAAATAAAGCGTCCAGCCAAACGTTCTACTAAAACCTCTTGTCCAACATGAATGTTTAGGACATCATCGATTTTTTTACCTAATTCCTCTAAAATTTTATCTAATTCTTCTGCTTGAGCTAATGTACGAGGAAACCCATCTAGAAGAAATCCTTTTGCTGTATCGTCTTGTGCAAGACGATCTTTCACAATGCCGTTTGTGACTTCATCAGGAACTAATTCACCGTTGTCAATAAATGACTTCGCTTTAAGTCCTAATTCTGTTTCATTTTTCATTGCTTCACGAAACATATCTCCAGTAGAAATATGTGGAATATCGTATGCATCTATGATTTTTTCTGCTTGAGTTCCTTTACCTGCTCCCGGTAACCCCATAAGGATGAGATTCATTTGTTTTCCTCCTTAAGTTCGAGAAAAGTGCTGAGGCAAAACCTCAACACGACACTCTTACTCTCTGATAAAACCAGTGTACTGACGTTTTAATAGCAACCCTTCAAGCTGTTTGTTGGTTTCAAGAGCCACACTAATGACAATCAGTAAACTTGTCCCACCTAATCCAATAGAACGAGGTAAGTCCCAAACATTTTGAGCAATGATTGGAAGAATTGCCACTAATCCTAAGAATAGAGAACCAACTGTACTCAATTTCATTAATAAACTTGAGATGAATTGCTCTGTTTCTTTACCAGGTCGTACACTTGGAATATAGCTTCCTTGCTTCTGCAAATTCTCAGCCACTTTTTCAGGATTAACCTGAACAAATGCGTAGAAGAATGTAAAAGCAATAATCAGAATCGTATAAACTATCCCGCCTGGAATAGTTGAATAGTTAAAAATTTGATTTAAAACTTGGAACCAAGGTTTACCACCTTGATTTGTTTGGAATGCACTTAGAAATGCTTGCGGTGTTGCAATGAATGAACTTGCAAAGATAACAGGTATTACGCCTGCTGCATTTACTTTTAACGGTAAATAACTACTTTGAGGTGCACCAGCAACACGTTTTGTATATTGAATCGGGATTTTTCTTTCCGCTTGTTGGACGTACGTTACCATAGCTACTACAAGTAGAATCGCAACGACTAACACAACCATGAAAAGAATAGATTTTAAAGTCTGTCCAGATTCAACGTTAACAAACGCATCTGTATATATTTCTTTGACGCTTCCAGGAAATTTAGCAATGATACCCGCAAAGATAATCATTGAAACACCATTACCAATACCACGTTCAGATATTTGCTCACCCATCCATGTTACAAACATAGTACCAGCTGTTAAAATCAGTCCGATACTAACATATGTGTACACATTTGGAGATGTTACTAAGCCTGCGTTCGTATAGTAGTTAAATCCTGCTGTAATTGCAATAGATTGTATAAAACCAAGAACTAATGTTAAATATCTAGTGGCTTGGTTCAACTTACGTCGACCAACCTCACCTTGTTTAGACCATTCAACAAACTTAGGTACAATATCCATTTGTAATAATTGAATAATGATAGAAGAAGTAATATAAGGAGAAACCCCCATTGCAAACAATGAGAAGTTTTCCATAGCATTACCACTTACTGTATTAAACATCGTTAAAAGAGCCAAATCGTTCAACTCTAATAATGCTTTTGCATTAACGCCTGGTACAGTAATATGTGCTCCAACTCTAAACGCGAAGAGAATGAAAAGGGTAAAGAATATTTTACTACGAATATTCTTTATCTTAAACGAATCCTTCAACAGTTTAAACATTAGATCACCTCAACTGATCCACCAGCTGCTTCAATAGCAGATTGTGCAGATTTTGAAAATTTAGCAGCTTTAACATTCAATTTTTTAGTTAATTCGCCATTACCTAAAATTTTGATTCCTGCTTTTTCATCTTTCACAATTCCTGCTTCGATTAAAGTAGTTGATGTTACTTCGGCACCATCTTCAAATCTGTTTAATACATCTAAATTAACTACTGCATAATCTTTACGATTAATATTTGTAAATCCACGTTTTGGTAAACGTCTGAATAATGGTGTTTGACCACCTTCAAATCCTAAACGTACACCGCCACCTGAACGTGATTTTTGACCTTTTTGTCCGCGTCCAGATGTTTTACCGTTACCAGATGATGGTCCACGTCCAACTCTGTTGCGTACATGTCTTGATCCTTCTGCCGGATGTAACTCATGAAGTTTCATTAACTCGGCACCTCCTTAAAGTAGTTTCTGAAATTTTGTTTCTTTAAATTTCTTCTACGTCCACTAAATGTGAAATAGTATTAACCATGCCTTTGATAGCTTCGTTGTTTGGTTTAACAACAGTAGAATGCATTTTTGTAAGGCCTAGAGCTTTTACTGTATCACGTTGATTTTGGGGACGTCCAATGATACTACGTTTTAACGTAATTTTTAATTCACTCATTTTTAGTCCTCCTATCCGATTAATTCATCAACAGAAACGCCTCTTAATGCGGCAACATCTTCTGCAGTCTTCAATCTGCTTAATCCTTCAACAGTTGCGCGAACAACGTTTACAGGTGTGTTTGATCCTAATGATTTACTTGTAATATCTGAAATTCCTGCTAACTCAAGTACGGCACGGACTGGTCCACCAGCGGCAACCCCAGAACCGGCAAGAGCAGGTTTCATCATAATACGTCCGCCACAGAAAGTTCCAATAACTTCGTGAGGAATAGTTGAACCTACCATCGGTACTTCGATTAGGTTTTTCTTAGCATCTTCAACAGCTTTACGAATTGCTTCTGGTACTTCTTGTGCTTTACCAGTTCCAAATCCGACATGTCCGTTTCTGTCACCAACAACTACTAAAGCAGCAAAGCGTAGACGACGTCCACCTTTAACAACTTTAGATACGCGGTTGATAGCCACAACGCGGTCTTCTAAATCGAATTGTCTAGCATCTAAATTAACCATGAATGGTGTTCCTCCTTCTCCTAAAATTCTAGTCCATTTTCACGTGCTGCTTCAGCTAATGCAGCTACACGTCCATGGTAAAGGTATCCACCACGGTCAAAGACTACTTCTTTAATACCTTTTTCTGTTGCTTTTTTAGCGATAGAAGCTCCTACAGCTGTAGCTGCTTCTGTTTTGTTTTCACCTGCGATATCTTTATCGACAGTTGAGGCACTTGCAAGTGTCACACCCGCTACGTCATCAATTAATTGAGCGTAGATGTTTTTGTTAGAACGAAAAACGTTCAAGCGTGGGCACTCAGAAGTACCAGAAATTTTGTTACGTACGCGCTGATGTCTCTTTTGGCGCACTTGATTTTTATCTGGTTTTGTAATCACACTTGTCACCTCCTACTTTTTTATTTGTTATTTACCTGTTTTACCTTCTTTACGTCTTACAAATTCGCCAACATAGCGAATTCCTTTGCCTTTATATGGCTCAGGTGGACGTACTCCACGTACATTAGCAGCAAATTCTCCAACAACTTCTTTGTTGTATCCTTTAACTGTAATTTGAGTGTTTGAAGGAACTTCTACAGTGATACCTTCTGGCGCTACGAATTCAACTGGATGTGAATACCCAACGTTAAGTACAAGTTTGTTTCCTTGTAATTGTGCACGATATCCAACCCCGATTAATTCAAGACTTTTTGCAAAGCCTTCGCTAACACCAACAACCATGTTGTTTAAGTTAGCACGCATAGTACCATGTAACGTTTTGTTTTCTTTGCTATCGTCAGGACGTGATAATGTTACAACGCCTTCTTCAATATTTAAAGTTATGTTTGATGAAAATGCACGTGTCATTTCACCTTTAGGTCCTTTAACCGTAACGTCTGTTCCATTTTGTGTAACTGTTACACCTGCAGGAATTACGACTGGTTTATTTCCAATACGACTCACTCTAGGACACCTCCTCGATCAATTATTTTTTACCAAACGTATGCTAATACTTCGCCACCAACATTACGTTCTCTAGCTTCTTTATCAGTTAAGATACCTTCTGAAGTTGAGATAATTGCGATACCTAAACCGTTTAATACTTTAGGTACTTCATCTGCTTTTACATAAGCACGTAAACCTGGTTTTGAGATACGTTTTAAGTTAGTAATAACGCGTTCTTCATTTTTACCATATTTTAAGAAAACACGAATGATGCCTTGTTTGTCATCTTCGATGAATTCTACGTCACGCACAAAACCTTCACGTTGTAAGATTTTTGCGACTTCAAGTTTGATTGTTGAAGCAGGTACTTCTAACGATTCGTGTTTTACGATATTCGCATTACGAATACGAGTTAGAAAATCTGCAATTGGATCTGTCATCACCATTGAATCATTTACCTCCTTTTAGCGGTTTACTTTTTTACCAGCTTGCTTTCTTCACGCCGGGAATTTGTCCTTTATAGGCAAGTTCACGGAAGCAAATACGGCAAAGTTTGAATTTACGATAAACTGAATGCGGACGTCCACAACGTTCACAACGTGTGTAAGCTTGAGATGAGAACTTTGCAGGTCTTTTATTCTTAGCGATCATTGATTTTTTAGCCACTTAATTCGCCTCCTTAAATTATTTTTGGAATGGCATTCCAAGTTGTCCTAATAACTCACGAGCTTCTTCGTCAGTATTAGCTGTTGTTACGATTACGATGTCCATTCCTCGTACTTTATCAACTGAATCAAAATCAACTTCTGGGAAAATTAATTGTTCTTTAATACCTAACGTATAGTTTCCGCGTCCGTCGAAAGATTTTTTACTAATACCATGGAAATCACGTACACGAGGTAAAGAAACTGATACTAATTTATCTAAAAATTCGTACATTCTTTCTCCACGTAGTGTTACTTTACATCCGATTGGCATACCTTCACGCAAACGGAATCCAGCGATTGATTTCTTAGCTTTTGTAATTATTGGTTTTTGTCCAGAGATTAAAGCTAGTTCTTCAACAGCTTTATCTAGGTTTTTACTATTTGATACTGCATCACCCACACCCATGTTAATAACGATTTTATCAACTTTAGGTGTTTGCATTACAGATGAGTAGTTAAATTTTTCCATCATTGATGGTGTTACTTCATTAAGAAATTTTACTTTTAGGCGGTTCATCTAAACTGTTCCTCCTTCCTTACAACTTATTTATCTAAAACTTCACCAGTTTTTTTAGAAACACGTACACTTTTACCATCTACCACTTTATGTCCTACACGTGTTGGCTCTCCATTAGATGGATCAATCACCATTACATTAGAAACGTGAATAGATGCTTCCATTTCGATAATTCCTCCTTGAGGAGCAGCCGCGCTAGGTTTTTGGTGTTTTTTCATAACGTTAACACCTTCTACGATGACACGGTCTTTTTTCGGAAATGCTTGAAGTACGATTCCCTCTTTACCTTTATCTTTACCTGAGATAACTTTTACTTTATCGCCTTTTTTAACGAACATCTTGTTTCGCACCTCCTTTAAACATGAGTATGTATTATAACACTTCTGGTGCTAGTGAGACTATTTTCATGAAGTTGCTATCACGTAATTCACGAGCAACTGGTCCAAAGATACGAGTACCGCGTGGACTCTTGTCATCACGAATAATCACACATGCATTTTCATCAAATTTAATATATGAACCGTCTGAGCGACGAGCGCCTGATTTAGTACGCACGATTACAGCTTTAACGACTTCACCTTTTTTGACAACACCACCTGGCGTTGCTTGTTTTACCGTACAAACTACGATATCACCAATGTTAGCTGTTTTTCGTCCAGAACCACCAAGTACTTTAATAGTTAATACTTCACGAGCTCCTGAGTTGTCAGCAACTTTCATACGACTTTCTTGTTGGATCACTTGTGTATCCTCCTTTCAAACTTTCAGCTTTTCTATAGGAAAATTCGAATTAAATAATTACTGCTTTTTCTACAACTTCTAATAAACGGAAGCGTTTCTTCGCAGATAATGGACGAGTTTCCATAATTTTAACGATGTCTCCAGTTTTAGCAACGTTGTTTTCATCATGAGCGTAATATTTTTTAGAATATTTAACTCGTTTACCATAAATTTTATGAGTTTTTTTAGTTTCTACAACGACAACAATGGTTTTATCCATTTTGTCTGAAACCACACGTCCAGTATAAACTTTACGTTCATTTCTCTCTTGAGTCATTTAAGCATGGCCTCCTTCCACTATTACTTAGCAGCTTCTTGTTCACGCAAAACTGTTTTAATGCGTGCAATCGACTTACGAACTTTTGAAATTCGTGCTGTATTTTCTAATTGACCTGTTGCTAATTGGAAACGTAGATTGAAAAGTTCTTCTTTATACTCTTTCTCTTTAGCGATCATTTCGGTAGTGGTTAACTCTCTGATATCTTTAACCTTCATTCGATTCACCACCCATTTCTTCACGTTTTACAATTTTTGTTTTAATAGGTAATTTGTGTGATGCAAGTCTTAATGCTTCACGAGCAACATCTTCTGGAACACCGGCAACTTCGAATAAAATTTTACCGCGTTTAACTGGTGATACCCAGCCTTCTGGAGCTCCTTTACCTGAACCCATACGTACACCAATTGCTTTTGATGTGTATGATTTATGAGGGAAAATTTTAATCCATACTTTCCCACCACGTTTCATGTAACGAGTCATCGCAATACGAGAAGCTTCGATTTGACGGTTAGTAATCCAGTGTGATTCAACAGCTTGTAAGCCGTATTCACCAAACGCTACTTCCTTGCCACCTTTAGCTTCACCACGCATTTTACCTCTAAATTCACGACGATATTTAACACGTTTAGGTACTAACATGATTATTTCCCTCCTTTCTCAGTGTTTTTCTTTTCTGGAAGAATTTCTCCACGATAAATCCACACTTTAACTCCTAGTTTTCCGTATGTTGTATCTGCTTCTTCCCAAGCGTAATCAATGTCTGCTCTTAATGTATGCAAAGGAACAGTTCCTTCAGAATAACCTTCAGAACGAGCCATATCTGCACCATTCAAACGACCAGAAACTTGAGTTTTAATCCCTTGAGCTCCTGCTCTCATAGTACGTTGGATTGCTTGTTTTTGTGCACGACGGAATGCTACACGGTTTTCTAATTGACGTGCAATTCCTTCGCCTACTAATTTAGCATCCAAATCTGGTTTTTTGATTTCAACGATGTTAATGTGAACTCTTTTACCAGTTAATTTGTTTAATTCTTTTCTTAAAGCTTCAACTTCAGATCCACCTTTACCAATTACCATACCTGGTTTAGCAGTATGAATTGAAACGTTCACGCGGTTTGCCGCACGTTCGATTTCAACGGTAGAAACAGAAGCATCAGCCAATCTAGTCGCAATAAACTTACGAATTTTTAAATCTTCATGTAGGTATTCAGCGTATTCTTTTTCTGCATACCATTTAGCGTTCCAGTCACGAATGACTCCGACACGCATTCCAATTGGATGTACTTTTTGACCCACTAGTTGTCCCTCCTTATTTTTCTGATACTACTACTGTAATATGACTTGTACGTTTGTTAATTGGTGAAGCAGAGCCTTTAGCACGTGGACGGTAACGTTTCATAGTTGGTCCTTCGTTAATAAATGCTTCTGATACCACTAAATTTTCTACATCTAAGTCAAAGTTATTTTCTGCATTTGCAACAGCTGACATTAATACTTTTTCAATAATGCCTGCCGCTTTGTTAGGTGAGAATTTCAAGATTGAAATTGCTTCACCGACACTTTTACCTCTTACTAAGTCAATCACTAATCTTGATTTACGAGGTGAAACGCGAACTGTTTTAGCAGTTGCTTTTGCTGAAGTAATTCGTTCTGACATAATCGTTTCCTCCCCTCAATTAGCGTTTTGTTTTCTTATCGTCATTTGCATGTCCACGATAAGTTCTTGTAGGTGCAAATTCACCTAATTTGTGTCCAACCATATCTTCTTGAATATAAACAGGAACATGTTTTCTTCCATCATATACTGCAATAGTGTATCCTACAAAATTAGGAAAAATTGTAGAACGGCGTGACCATGTTTTAATAACTTTCTTTTTTGAAAGATCTTTTTGTGCTACCACTTTTTCCATTAAGTGTTCATCAACAAAAGGTCCTTTTTTCAAGCTTCGACCCATGGTGAACCTCCTCTCAAAATTCCAGACTTTATCTCAAGCCTAATTTTATTTAGTTTTACGACGACGAACAATAAGTTTGTCTGATTTAGCTTTTTTGCTACGAGTTTTGTATCCAAGTGTTGGTTTGCCCCAAGGACTCATTGGAGATGGACGTCCGATTGGTGCTTTACCTTCACCACCACCGTGTGGGTGATCATTAGGGTTCATTACGCTACCACGTACAGTTGGTCTTTTACCTAACCAGCGACTACGTCCAGCTTTACCAATATTGATTAATTCGTGTTGTTCGTTACCTACAGTACCGATTGTTGCACGACAAGTCCCTAAAATCATACGAACTTCTCCTGAGTTCAAACGAACTAATACATATTTTCCTTCTTTACCAAGAACTTGAGCGCTTGTTCCAGCAGAACGGTTTAATTGTCCGCCTTTACCAGGTTTCAACTCAATGTTATGGATAACAGTACCAACTGGGATGTTGTTTAATGGTAACGCGTTACCAATTTTAATATCAGCATCTGCTCCAGAAGAGATTTGTGCTCCTACTTGGATTCCTTTAGGTGCTAAAATGTAAGTTTTAACTCCGTCAGTATAGTGAATTAATGCGATGTTAGCAGATCTATTTGGATCATACTCAACTGTTTTAACAGTTCCAACCACACCGTCTTTATTACGTTTGAAATCAATCAAACGATATTGGCGTTTGTGTCCACCCGCTTGATGACGTACAGTAATTTTACCTTGGTTGTTACGTCCAGCGTTTTTCTTCAATGGTTGTAACAAAGTTTTTTCTGGTGTTGATGTTGTGATTTCAGCAAAATCAGAACCAGTCATGTTACGACGACCATTTGTGGTAGGTTTGTACTTTTTAATCGCCACGTGATTTCCCTCCTACTTTAGTTGATGTCTATTATTCAGCATCAAAAATTTGAATTTCTTTTGAATCTTCTGTTAACTGTACGATAGCTTTACGACGTTTTTTAGTATAACCAGCATGTTTACCCATTCTTTTGAACTTAGGTTTCACATTCATGATGTTTACTTTTTTAACTTTAACGCCGAAAACAGCTTCTACAGCTTGCTTAACTAATGTTTTATTGGCTCTTACGTCCACTTCAAACGTGTATTTTTTATCGTCCATTGCTTCCACAGACATTTCTGTGATAACAGGGCGTTTAATTACATCGATTAATTCCATTATGCAAGCACCTCCTCTATTTGAGTCAGAGCAGTTTTAGTCATTAACAGTTTATCAGCTGACACTACGTCAAGTACACTTACGTTATTTGATTCTACAATAGAAACGTTTGGTAAGTTACGTCCTGATAATGCTGCAAAGTCATTACCACTTTCTAAAACAACTAATACTTTTGAATCTACATTCAAGTTAGCTAAAACTTGTTTGAATTCTTTTGTTTTTGGAGCGTCGAATGCTAAGCTTTCAACTACTACCATTTTGTCTTCTGCAACTTTTTCAGATAATACTGATTTGATTGCTAAGCGACGAACTTTTTTAGGAATTTTATAGCTATATGAACGTGGTGTTGGTCCAAAGACAACTCCACCTCCGCGCCATTGTGGTGAGCGGATAGAGCCTTGACGTGCACGGCCTGTTCCTTTTTGACGCCATGGTTTACGACCACCACCGCGTACTGCACTACGGTTTTTTACAGCATGAGTTCCTTGTCTTAATGATGCACGTTGCATGATGATTGCATCAAAAACAACACTTTCGTTTGGTTCGATACCGAAAATAGCTTCATTTAAAGTAATATCGCCATTTTGAGTTCCATCTTGTTTAAATAATGCTACAGATGTCATTCTTTAGTTCCTCCTCTCCCACAATTATTTAGCAGCCTTAACTGCTGTTTTAATTTCGATTAATGATTTTTTAGCTCCAGGTACATTTCCTTTAACTAAAATCACATTTTTATCAGTATCAACTTTAACAATCTCTAAGTTTTGAATCGTCACACGATCTCCACCCATACGACCTGCAAGTTTTTTACCTTTTAATACATGGTTTGGATCTACTGGACCCATTGACCCAGGACGACGATGGTAACGAGAACCGTGGCTCATTGGTCCACGAGATTGTCCGTGACGTTTGATAACGCCTTGGAATCCTTTACCTTTAGTTGTACCTGTTACATCAACGATGTCTCCCGCTTGGAATACATCCACGCTAATTTCTTTACCTACTTCATATTCTCCTAGCTCAACATCATTGAATTCTCTAATGAAGCGCTTAGGAGCCGTTTGTGCTTTCGCAACATGACCCATAGCAGGTTTGTTTGACAATACTTCACGTTTATCTTGGTATCCGACTTGAATTGCTTCATAGCCATCAGTTTCAACTGTTTTTACTTGTAAAACAACGTTTGGAGTTGCTTCGATAACAGTAACTGGGATTAATTCACCATTTTCCGTAAAGACTTGCGTCATACCTACTTTTTTACCTAAGATTCCTTTGGTCATGAGTACACCTCCATGATCTTTTTTATTATAGTTTGATTTCAATATTTACACCACTTGGTAAGTCAAGCTTCATTAAAGCATCAACTGTTTTTGGTGTTGGGCTCACGATGTCAATTAGACGTTTGTGAGTTCGCATTTCGAATTGTTCACGTGAATCTTTGTATTTATGAGTTGCACGGATTACTGTATAAACTGAACGGTCAGTTGGTAATGGAATTGGTCCAGAAACCTCAGCACCTGTTCTTTTTGCTGTTTCTACAATTTTCTCTGCAGACTGATCTAATACACGATGTTCATATGCCTTTAAACGGATACGAATTTTTTGTTTTGCCATTTTATTCCCTCCTTCGCCTATTTTAAAAGTAGACATAGCTCCACGAAAATTTTTCCAACACGCCACCATGGCAATGCTCCCTGGCGTGTCGCAACCTCTCGTTTCGACGCCTTCGTATTTTCACACGAGATACCTACGTGCTTTTATTCAGCACCTTAAAAAGTATACTAAAAAAAAAGCTTATTAGCAAGCTTTTTTTCGAAGTTTTTTAATTTTCGTACTGAATTCCCATATTTGTTAAGGCTGTTTGTACTTTTTCGAGTTCTCCTATCAACTGGTTCTTTTCCTCGCCTTCTGGCAAGGCTCTTACCGCGTCTCTGGCAACAACGTATTGTTCCATGGTAAATCCATCTTGAACCTGTCCATCTACAACTATGGCTTGTAAAGCTTGATTAGCACTCACGCCTGAAGCGGATGAATCTGATGACTGTTTTGGGGAACTAGATCTAACACTGTTTATGTATGATGTCATTCCTGTATAAAAAGCATCCTTGCTATCGGCTTTAGCAATTTCGTTTAGTACACGCTGAACATCATTATCTGTTGTTGCTTGTTTCAATTGACCATCTTTACTAAACGTTTTTCCTTTAAGTACCGGTTTTTTAAATAATGAGTTAAATTGTTTCTGATTCTCATATCTCGTTTTAGCATCATTCAACTGACTCATACTATCTTTGTCATTCGCTTCCTTTAAAGCTGATTCAACTTTTGATATTTTAGACTCTGATATATCTTCGGCTAAGTAGATAATATCGTCTTTATCAAATAATGTGCGAACATCCACTGAAGGTCCTTCTAGATTACCTTGTGCTGCTTCGTGCTGATTTTTTTCTTGTCTTGCATTTTGGGAAAAGCTTTGTTCATACCATTTTCCTAAAACAATTGCCCCAATAGCAAAAACAAACGAAATCAAAAGCCATAAAATCTTTCGATTCTTTTTCATTTGCATTCTCCTCTTTCAATTGTTAACAATCAAAATCTAGTTTATCTTATCTCAAAATAATTCTCAACTTAAAGATTTATTTAAGAATGTTTTAATCATAAAAAAAAGGTTGAAAACAAAATGTTTTCAACCTTACGTCCGGACACGTGGTGCATATTTCATACTTTTTGATAGGTTTTAATTAACCTACGATTTGAGTTACAACGCCTGAACCAACAGTACGTCCGCCTTCACGAATTGAGAAACGAGTTCCGTCTTCGATAGCGATTGGGTGGATTAATTCAACGTCCATAGCAACGTTGTCACCAGGCATTACCATTTCAGTTCCTTCTGGTAAGTTACATACGCCTGTAACGTCAGTTGTTCTGAAGTAGAATTGTGGGCGGTAGTTAGTGAAGAATGGAGTATGACGTCCACCTTCTTCTTTTGATAATACATAAACTTCCGCTTTAAATTTAGTATGTGGAGTGATTGTTCCAGGAGCTGCTAATACTTGTCCACGTTGGATATCTTCACGAGCTACCCCACGTAATAAAGCACCGATGTTATCGCCAGCTTCAGCGTAATCTAATAATTTACGGAACATTTCAACACCTGTTACAGTTGTTTTAGCAGTTGCTTCAGCAATACCAACTAATTCAACTTCGTCACCAACACGTACAACACCACGTTCAACACGTCCTGTTGCAACAGTACCACGACCAGTAATTGAGAATACGTCCTCAACTGGCATCATGAATGGTTTGTCAGTATCACGTTCTGGAGTTGGGATATAAGCATCAACTTCAGCCATTAAATCTAAGATTTTTTGTTCGTATTCAGCTTCGCCTTCTAAAGCTTTTAAAGCAGAACCAGCAACGATTGGAGTATCATCACCAGGGAAATCGTATTCAGATAATAAGTCACGAACTTCCATTTCTACTAATTCTAATAATTCTTCGTCATCAACCATATCCATTTTGTTTAAGAAAACAACAATGTAAGGTACGCCAACGTTACGAGATAAAAGAATATGTTCACGAGTTTGAGGCATTGGGCCATCAGCTGCAGATACTACTAAGATAGCACCATCCATTTGAGCAGCACCAGTGATCATGTTTTTAACGTAATCCGCGTGTCCTGGGCAGTCCACGTGAGCGTAGTGACGAGTTTCAGTTTCATACTCGATATGAGAAGTAGAAATTGTGATTCCACGTTCTTTTTCTTCTGGAGCGTTATCGATTTCAGCGTAATCACGAGCTTCACCAAAACCATTTTTAGCTAAAACAGTTGCGATTGCTGCTGATAATGTAGTTTTACCATGGTCAACGTGTCCAATAGTACCAATGTTTACATGGGCTTTTGAGCGGTCAAATTTTTCTTTTGCCATTTTGTATAATTCCTCCTAATAATAAAAGTTGTTTTTTTAGTTTATTTTTAGAAGAAGGAATAAATCAAATTTACTCCTTCTTTAAACATTCTAACCGATATCCTTAAAAATTCAAAGTCGAAAAATTAGTCAGCAGAGCCGCCATTCTTCTTAATGATTTCTTCTTGGATAGACTTAGGTACGTCTTCATAGTGGTCAAATACCATCATAAATGTACCACGGCCTTGAGTTGCAGAACGTAGAGTTGTTGCATATCCGAACATTTCAGCTAATGGCACAATTGCATTAACAATTTGTGAATTTCCATGAGCTTCCATACCTTCTACACGTCCACGTCTAGCTGTTACGTGTCCCATGATATCTCCTAAATAATCTTCTGGAACAGTAATTGTTACTTTCATCATTGGTTCTAAGATAGCTGGTTGTGCTTTTTTAGCAGCAGCTTTAAGAGCCATAGATGCAGCAACACGGAAGGCTGTTTCATTTGAATCGACGTCATGGTAAGAACCATCATAAAGTTTTGCTTTAATATCAACTAATGGATATCCAGCAAGAACACCGTTATTCATTGAGTCAGCTAATCCTTTTTCAACTGCAGGGATGTATTCACGTGGAACCACACCACCAACAATTGCGTTCTCAAATTCGAAGCCTTTTCCTTCTTCATTCGGAGTAAATTCAACCCATACGTGACCGTATTGTCCTTTACCACCTGATTGACGAACGAATTTACCTTCTGCTTGAGTAACAGGCGCTCTAAATGTTTCACGGTATGATACTTGAGGTGCACCAACGTTAGCCTCAACACGGAACTCACGTCTCATGCGGTCAACTAATACGTCTAAATGCAATTCACCCATACCAGAGATAACTGTTTCACCAGTTTCAACATTTGTTTCAACTCGGAAAGAAGGATCTTCTTCAGCAAGTTTTTGAAGAGCAACACCCATTTTATCTTGGTCAGCTTTTGATTTAGGTTCAACAGCGACTTGGATAACTGGATCAGGGAATTCGATTGATTCTAAGATAACTGGTGCATCTAATGAACATAAAGTATCACCAGTTGTTGTGTCTTTAAGACCAACAGCAGCAGCAATATCACCAGAATAAACTTTATCGATTTCTTTACGAGTGTTAGCATGCATTTGCAGGATACGACCGATACGTTCTTTTTTGTCTTTTGAAGCGTTCAATACGTATGAACCACTTTCTAGGACACCAGAATATACACGGAAGAATGTCAGACGACCAACGAATGGATCTGTCATTACTTTAAATGCTAATGAAGCAAATGGTGCTTCATCATCAGAAGGACGAGTTACCTCTTCTTCTGTTTTAACATCAGTACCTTTGATTGCTTCAACGTCTGTTGGAGCTGGTAAATAATCTAGAACTGCATCTAACATCAACTGTACGCCTTTGTTTTTGAAAGCAGATCCAGCCATTACTGGGAAGAATTCAACGTTGATAGTCGCTTTACGAATACCAGCTTTTAATTCTTCAATAGTAATTTCTTCACCATCTAAATACTTCATCATTAATTCTTCATCAGTTTCAGCTACTGCTTCTACTAATTTTTCACGCCATTCAACAGCTAAATCCATATATTCTTCAGGGATATCAGTTTCTTGAATATCTGTTCCTAAATCATTTGTATAGATTTCTGCTTTCATCGTAATCAAATCAATAATTCCTGAAAATGTATCTTCAGAACCAATTGGTAATTGAATTGGATGAGCATTCGCTTGTAAGCGGTCATGAATTGTTTTAACTGAGTATAAGAAGTCCGCACCGACTTTATCCATCTTGTTACAGAATACGATACGTGGAACTTTATAATCAGTTGCTTGACGCCAAACAGTTTCTGTCTGAGGCTCAACACCTGATTGTGAATCAAGAACTGTAACAGCACCATCTAATACACGTAATGAACGTTGAACTTCAATTGTGAAGTCCACGTGTCCAGGAGTATCGATGATGTTTACACGGTAACCTTTCCACTGTGCAGTTGTTGCTGCAGAAGTGATTGTAATACCACGTTCTTGCTCTTGTTCCATCCAGTCCATTTGTGACGCGCCTTCATGCGTTTCACCAATTTTATGGATTTTACCAGTGTAATATAGGATACGCTCTGTTGTTGTTGTTTTACCAGCATCAACGTGGGCCATAATTCCGATATTACGAGTATTTTCTAATGAAAACTCTCTTGCCATTCTTTATTACTCCTCTCTAATACTTTCTATTTTATATTGAAAATTCGTATTTTTTAGTACTAATACTAAAAAAGAGGATTTTACCAACGATAATGCGCAAACGCTCTGTTGGCTTCAGCCATTTTATGTACATCTTCACGTTTTTTAACTGAAGAACCAGTATTGTTAGCTGCATCCATGATTTCTTTAGCTAGACGTTGTTCCATTGTATGTTCACCGCGTAAGCGAGAATAGTTAACAATCCAACGTAAACCTAATGTAGAACGACGTTCAGGACGTACTTCTACTGGTACTTGATAGTTAGAACCACCAACACGGCGAGCTTTAACTTCAAGAACTGGCATAACATTTTCCATAGCTTGTTCGAAAACTTCTAACGGATCATTCCCTGTAGATTCTTTAATAATATCAAAAGCATCATAAATAATGCTTGAAGCAACACCACGCTTGCCATCAACCATTACGCGGTTGATTAAACGAGTCACTAGTTTTGAGTTATAAATCGGATCTGGTAATACATCACGTTTAGTAACAGGACCTTTTCGAGGCATGTGTAACTCCTCCTTCCAAATAGTTATTTTAAGTTATAATGTTTAGTGAAATTTATTTTTTAGGTTTTTTAGTACCATATTTAGAACGGCTTTGTTTACGGTCTGTAACACCAGCTGTGTCTAAAGCACCACGAACAACGTGATAACGTACCCCTGGTAAATCTTTAACACGTCCACCACGGATTAAAACAACACTATGTTCTTGTAGGTTATGTCCAATCCCTGGAATGTAAGCTGTCACTTCAATTAAGTTTGACAAACGAACACGAGCGTATTTACGTAACGCAGAGTTAGGTTTTTTAGGTGTCATAGTACCCACACGTGTACAAACACCACGTTTTTGTGGAGAGTTCACATTTGTTTGAGATTTTTTGAAACTATTATAACTCTTACCTAAAGCAGGAGAGTCAGATTTAGTCATTTTTGATTTACGAGACTTACGTACCAATTGATTAATTGTAGGCATGATAGTTCCTCCTTCCTTAAAGCTTTTCTAGTACCACACATCCAGGTGGTTCTTTTTTTTGGTTAAAAAATTAATGCAAGATCTGCCTGCATTGTTTATGCTTTTTTACAGTCAGCATGTCTACTAGAGACCTGTCCTCAAGCACCTTTGTTACTATATCATGAAAAAACAAATTTAGTCAATAGTTTTAATCATTTTTCTGTCAATTATTTTCTGCTTTCTTTTTTTATTGGGAATGCTACAATATTTTATGTAAGACTATAAGACTAATATCCCAATGGAGGCGTAACAAATGAATTTAAAGAAAATGGTTGGCATTGAATCAGCAACGTATATTAAAGATGGTATGACAGTTGGTTTAGGTACTGGTTCAACAGCATTCTACATGGTTGAAGAGATTGGTAGACGTATGCGTGAAGAACAACTAAACATCGTTGGTGTGACAACTTCTCATGCAACAGAAGAACAAGCAAAAAGCTTAGGGATTCCACTAAAAAGTATTGATGAAGTCGACTATGTGGATATCACCATTGACGGTGCCGATGAAATATCTGCAGACTTCCAAGGTACTAAAGGTGGTGGTGCTGCCCTACTATTTGAAAAAATTGTTGCTACAAATTCAAAAGAAAACATATGGATTGTTGACGAATCAAAAATGGTTGACCATCTAGGTGCTTTTCCATTACCTGTTGAGGTCATTCCTTATGGCAGTCAGCAACTACTAAAAACATTTAAGAATAAAGGATTAAAACCTGCTATTCGTCTTTTGGATAATGGTAATCCTTTGCTAACTGACAGTAAAAATTATATTATTGATTTGTATTTAGAAAAGAATGAAACCCCTAAAGAATTAGCAGCTTGGTTAGACCATCAAGTTGGCGTAGTCGAGCATGGGTTATTCTTGGATATTACAACACGTGTTATCGTTGGCACTTCTGATAAAGGTGTTCAAACAATCGAAGTGTCTAGATAATCTAGAGAGGATGATTCGATGAAAACATTAGTTTTTGTACGTCATGGTTTAAGTGAATGGAATGCTTTGAACCTATTTACTGGTTGGGAAGATGTAGATTTAAGTGAAGCTGGTGTCATAGAAGCAAAATTGGCTGGTACAAAAATACTAGAAGCCGATATTTCTTTTGATATTGCTTATACATCTTATTTAAAAAGAGCGATTAAAACATGTCACTACGTACTAGAAGAGTCAAATCAAATGTGGGTCCCTGAAATAAAATCTTGGCGATTAAACGAAAGGCATTACGGTGCTTTACAAGGGTTGAATAAAAAAGAAACAGCAGAAAAATATGGCGCTGAGCAAGTTCAACTATGGCGCAGATCTTATGACACTTTACCACCACTTATCGATGCGAATGACAAGAACTCATCCGTCCATGATCCAAAGTATGCATCCTTAGATCCTTCCTCTATTCCAGGTGGGGAAAATCTAAAAGTAACTTTAGATCGCGCCTTACCTTTTTGGCAGGACCATATTGCTCCTTCATTATTAAATAATCAAGTGGTATTAGTCGCTGCACATGGAAATTCTTTACGTGCTCTGGCAAAACACATTGAACAAATATCTGATGAAAATATTATGGGCCTTGAAATACCAACAGGCCAACCTCTTGTCTATGAATTAAATGATGATTTAAGTCTTCACAAAAAATATTATTTATAAAAAAGAAACAATTGAACGCTTCAAAAGGTTCAATTGCTTCTTTTTTTTATGCTTTAGCACGATGAATCATGTAGCCTAAAATGACACCAATAATACTAAACATCACCCAGCCTAACCCCATATCAAACAGTGGTATAAAGCGACTAGATTGTTCCAAAATAAAAGCAATAGCAGACTGTCCTTTGATGATACCTGGCATCGCATTTAAAGCATCCAAAGAAGCGGCAATAAGAGTCAAATAAGTCACCGTCTTATAAATGACTGGACATTTATCTAATACAGAACTAAACATCCCCATCAAAATTAACGTCATAGCTAAAGGATAGATGAACATCAACACTGGAATAGAAATTTTTATAATAGTTGTTAATCCAACATTTGCAACAAGAGTCGCCAATATGATACAGCCTGTGACATATATTAAATAAGATTTTGACACATACAGTTCAGAAAAAGTACGTCCAAATGCCGTTGCCAATCCTATCGCTGTTTTTAAACAAGCAATAATAACAATAAACGCCAATAAAACAGATCCAAACGTTCCCAAATAATAATTAGCAATCTGGGCTAACGTAATTCCGCCATTTTGATTAACCGAAAACTCTCCCAAACTCATAGCACCTAAATAAGACAAAAGAGTATAAATAATTCCCATCAATACAATTCCCATAAAGCCAGATTTAGTCGTTTCTTTCGCAATAGATTTTGGATTTAGCACATCCATCCCTTTAATACTTTCTACTACAATCATACCGAAAGCCAAAGCTGCCAACGCATCTAAAGTATTGTAACCATTTGTGAATCCTCTTAATAACGCAGCTTGTTGATATGCTGGTTGAACGGCACCTTCACTCACACTTCCTAAAGGCTTTAAAAAACCTAATAATAAAATAATTGATAGCAATATTAAGAATATTGGCGTTAAAAATTTGCCAATATAATCTAATATTTTACTAGGCTTTCTAGAAAAAAACCACACCAATAAAAAGAACACAATACTGAAGAAAGCTTGGAGAACAATCACTCGATTACTCGTAACAAAAGGTTTTAAAGCAATCTCAAATGATGTTGTCGCTAGTCTAGGCATCGCAAACAAAGGACCTATTACTAAAAATAGCGTAGTGGTTAATAGTTTTGCATATGTATCTCCTACTCTACTAGCTAATTCAATTAGATCACGACTATTTGATAAGCCAAATGCAATAATCCCAAGAAAAGGTAAACCAATTCCTGTGATTAAAAACCCTAAATTTGCCCAAAATATATTTGCTCCTGCTTCTTGTCCCATTTGTATAGGAAAAATAAGATTGCCTGCTCCAAAAAACAAACCAAAAATCATTGATCCAATATATATTCTCTGTTTAAACGTTAATTTTTTTTCCATAATACATTCCTTTCCTTATTATTCTTATTATTTTACATGATTACACAGATAATGACACATTTTTCTACAAAAAAAAGCTTAGAATTGTAAACAATTCTAAGCTTATGACCCGTACGGGAATCGAACCCGTGTTACCGCCGTGAAAGGGCGGTGTCTTAA
>JBQELZ010000011.1:0-16447 GCA_052104115.1 Vagococcus sp.
TTAGATATTTTTACCAGAGTGGCTAACTTAATGTTGCAATTTAGAAAATATTTTTATTAAATATTGGTTTGATATATGAAACTCCTTACTAATAGCACCTATAGATAACTTATACATATAATTCCTATCTATATACTTTTTTATTTCCCAATATATAGGTGTTGAAGACGTGTTTATTAAATTTTGTTGCTGAATTTTGTCTCTAATGGTTAAAAATATGTGATATGTTTTTATAGAAACTTCAGAATCTTCCAGTGATTGATCAAAAAGATCGGTAAAATCTTCAATCAATTTAGATAATTTTTTACTGTTTATAATATGGAAGAACCGTCTTTCTCCGATTAAATTTGGAAAAAAAGTTATTCCATATCCACATATAGTCATAAAATTTGTTGTCCAATATTGATTTGGTTCATAGTAGTGGGGTGTAAAAGGAGTAATAAGAATTCCATCATTCTTTTTTAGAATTATATCCTTGTTTTCTATGTTGATAATACCCTCTCCTTGATTAGTTTGTAACCACTGATAGTAAGGATGACCTTGAGGTCTATCTACTTTATCTTGCTTCCAGTCATAAGCAATTGTATTTGGATAAATTAATTCGTTTGGTTTGAGTATATCAAGATAAGCTTTCATTTAAATCCCTCACTTTATTTATATTTATAGATTAATATTGGTGTATTTAATTTCATAATTTGATATTTATGGTTTTATTTTTTTATACGTATCTTTTAAAAAAAAGTATACAATAAAACTATTAAATATGAAAGGGGTTTCTTTTATGGAGGATACAACTAATGATTTTGGAATGTTAAGTCGGCCAGTTACTAAAATAAAAAACTACCTAACTATGAGTAATAAACAATTATTACATTTTTTTGTAGTGGTAGGAACTACTCAAACAATTTATTCTGTAGTGGCTTTGAGAGAGGTTTTATACGAGCCTTTTAGAGAAGTCCTTGGAACTTCTAATGCTGCATTCGGAACACTGTTTGGTTTAGTTGGTATTGTACAGATTTTCGGGTATCTTGTTTTTGGTTGGCTACAAGATAAAGTGAATATCCGAATTCTTCTGACTGTAGATCTTTTGGGTTATGGTATAAGTGCACTTATAATGTCTCTTATACCGAATTTACCATATTCGGTTTTAATTGTTATATTTTTCTTATTTGGTTTTTTTGGAGATGCAATCTACTGGCCTACCATTCAAAAAAGTATCAAAGGAATTTCAAATTCTGAGAAACAAGCAACTGTTTTTGGCTTTATGGAAGCTTGGCGTGGAGTTACTGGGATTATTTTAAATTCTTTAGGAATTATAGTATATGCTATTCTAGGAAGCTCTATTTTAGGTATGAGAACGGCGATGAGTTTAAACTCAATTTTAATGATTTTTTTCGCATTTATTGTTTGGAAATTTATACCAAATGATTTTTTAAAAGATATAAAAAAAGATAAGCGGCAAACAAATAAAATGTCATTTAAACAAGATAAAGAAAATATTATCAAATCATTTAAGAATCCAGTTGTATGGTTAACTGGTATTAGTGCATCTTGCATTTATGCCGTGTTTGCTGGTATAACTACATACTTCGTTCCCTTTTTACAAAATGTTTATGCTTTGCCAGTAGCAATGGTAGGTATTTTTGGTATTGTAAATGGACAAGTAACCAGAATGCTTTCTTCTGCATTATCGGGAAGTATTTCAGATAAAAAATTCAAAACAAGTTCCTCATGGATGGCTATCTGCTATGGATTAATATCTTGTGTATTTGTAGCTATTTTGTTAATTCCCAGAGGAAAGAGTTTATTAGTCTTAATGATTCCTTTAATGCTTCTGACATCCATATTTTGCTATTTTATTAGGGGAATTTATTATGCTCCTATCGGTGAGGCTAAAATCCCTAATGAATATTCAGCAACAGCCATGTCAATTGCATCTTTTATTGGATATTCGCCTAGCTTTTGGGCATTTACACTTTTTGGTTATCTATTAGATAAATATCCAGGTGCTCAGGCTTATAACTATATTTTTATAATATTATTACTGTTATCCGTATTGGGTATATTAATTAATATCATAAACAATCGATTTATTCTAAAAGAACAACAAAAAAGGAGGTAAACGTTTTTATGAGAATTAAATATTTAGGGACTGGCGCTGCTGAACGTATCCCAGGCATATTTTGTAATTGTCATATATGTGAAAATGCTAGAGAAAAGGGAGGAAAAGAGATAAGAACCCAGACTCAACTTATCATTGATGATATGTTACTTATAGATTTTCCAGGAGACTCATATCATCACTTATTAACATATAATATCGATTTTTCTAAATTTAATAATTTATTGCTTTCTCACTGGCACTCTGATCATTTTTATGGAGAAGATTTAGCCTATCGAATGTCAGGATATGGTAATAATATTCAAAATTTATTACATGTTTATGGAAATAAGACAGTAAAAACATTTTATGATCGTGCCTTCGTTTTAGAGAATAATATTGATGATGCTAGACTGGAATATATTACAATTTCCCCTTATAAAAAATTTGAAATTGAACAATATACTATCTATCCATTACCAGCGAGACATGGCTGGTTTCAAGAAGATTGTTTTGTTTTTGCAATTCATGATGGGAAAGATACATTTTTATCAACACATGATTCTGGTTACTTTACTCCTCAAATGTTTGACTATTTAGAAAATAATAACTTAAATATGTCAATTGTATCACTCGATTGTACTGGACAAGTGTCTGGACAATCAGTTAGCCACATGAACTGGAATGAAAACCTTCAGTTTATTGAAGAGATGAAGAAAAGAAATCTTGTC
This sequence comes from Vagococcus sp., assembly GCA_052104115.1. Taxonomy (GTDB): domain Bacteria; phylum Bacillota; class Bacilli; order Lactobacillales; family Vagococcaceae; genus Vagococcus. Next base: position 2,833 of record JBQELZ010000011.1, read on the forward strand.
ACTGATAACACTCAATATGTAGTCAATCATTTTTCACATAATGGAGGACTAACATATGTAGAAATGAGTAGGCTCTCAGAACAAAAAGGAATTATTACAAGTTATGATGGATTTGAAATTGTAAGTGAGTAACATGTTATTGTGACGCATTTTATAAATTTAAATATTTATTTTGAAGAAGAATCTATGCAAATAATAAGACAGGTCGGTACGTCTCTTGACGTACCGACCTGTCTTAATTGTGTATAAGGTTAACGTAATGTTTTAAGATGGAAGGCAAGATGCTCTTTGATAAAGGTGGCAATTGTATAGTAACTATGGTCATGTCCCTCCTGTAAACGAAACGTGACATTTGCTTTTCCATCTGCTGCTTCCACAAATTTATCTGGTTCTAATTCTTTTGGATAAAAAGTATCTGTTATACCTTGATCAATTAAAATAGGGAGAGGTCTGCCAGTATAGTGTGTCATAAGAGATGTAGCATCCCAATTTGCCCAAGCTTTTGAGTCTGTTCCAAGGTACTGATTAAATGCTTTGATTCCCCAAGGAACTTGACTTGGCGTCACAATTGGAGCAAAAGCTGTGATTGATTGGAACCGATCAGGATTTTTTAACCCTAATACTAGAGCGCCATGCCCACCCATAGAATGCCCAGAAATAAATTCAGGACCTGTCAACTTAAAGTCCTGATGTACTATCTCTGTTAATTCATTGATCAGGTAATCGTACATTTGATAATGTGTATGCCACGGAGCTTGAGTGGCGTTAAGATAAAAACTAGCTCCTTGTCCCAAATCATAATCAGGTGAATCAGGAACGTTGTCACCACGAGGACTTGTGTCAGGCATGACAATAGCGATGCCCATATCTGATGCGGCTTGTTGCACCCCAGATTTGTGCGTGAAATTATCATCCGTGCAGGTTAATCCTGATAGCCACCATAATAATGGTGGATTAGGATGTATGGTTTTATTTGGTAAAAAGACACTAAATGTCATGGAACAATCTAAGACAGTTGATTGATGACGGTATTTGTATTGCATGCCGTCAAAACTACGATGTTCTTCTAATAATTCGATGTGTGACATATCAGCTCCTCCTTTTTAAATGGATTAGTAAGAGAGAACCGTACGAATAGATTCTCCTTTATGTAGTAAATCAAATGCTTCATTAATATCAGTGAAGGCTAGGTTATGAGTAATAAATGAGTCTAGATCAATGTTTCCATCCATATAGTCTAATACCATACCTGGTAATTCCGTTTTACCTTTGACACCACCAAAAGCAGAGCCACGCCATACGCGACCTGTTACAAGTTGGAAGGGACGTGTTTGAATTTCTTTACCTGCTCCAGCCACACCTAAAATAATACTTTCTCCCCAGCCTTTGTGGCAACATTCAAGAGCTGAGCGCATGACATCAACATTACCGATACATTCAAAGCTGTAATCAACACCTCCGTCAGTTAACTCAACGATGACATCTTGAATTGGACGGTCATAATCTGTGGGATTTACAAAGTCAGTTGCCCCCATTTTTTTAGCTAAGTCCCATTTATTAGGATTGATATCAATCGCAATGATGCGCTTCGCTTTCGCTTTTTTCAGTCCTTGGATGGCAGCTAATCCAATAGCTCCCAGCCCAAATACAGCTGTTACAGCGCCTTCTTCTACTTTGGCGGTGTTTTTAACAGCACCCATCCCTGTTGTGACACCACATCCAAGTAAACACACTTTATCAAGAGGAGCGTGTTCGTCAACTTTTACTAAATTCACGTCATTTACGACAGTATACTCGCTAAAGGTACTGGTCCCCATGTAATGATAGATTGGTTCTCCTTGATAGGAGAAACGCGTAGTGCCATCAGTCATGATTCCTTTTCCTTGTGTGTCTCGAACAGAACTACACAGATTCGTTTTACCAGAGAGACAGAACTTACAGGTTCCACATTCAGCTGTGTAGAGTGGAATAACGTGATCTCCAGGTTTAAAGGTTGTTACCCCTTCACCAACGGCTTCAACCACGCCACCACCTTCATGACCTAGTACTGCTGGAAATACGCCTTCAGGATCGGCTCCTGACAAGGTGAACGCGTCAGTATGACAGACAGAGGTGAATAACATTCTGACTAATACTTCATGTTTTTTTGGATCGGCCACATCTATTTCAACAATTTTTAGTGGTTCATTTGGTGCAAATGCAACGGCTGCTTTACTTTTCATATACGTAACCCTCTTTCTTTTAACTTCATTGTATTTTATACTAGAAAAAAAGTGAATACTGACGTTTTTGTCACTATGAAGAAAAAGGAGTGAAATCAATGATTGTTTATAAAGAAAAAGAATTTTATACCGATAAAGATTTAGCGATGTCAGTGATAGGGGGACGGTGGAAAATTGCTATTGTGTGGGCATTGCTTCGTGAGCCTTCTCTTCGTTTAAGCGAGTTTCAACGATTATTTCCAGAGATCAATCAACGAATGTTAATTCGGCAGCTTCGTGAGCTAGAAGAGGACCAGATAATTAAACGTACTGTATACCCTGTTGTGCCTCCTAAAGTGGATTATCGATTGACAGATATTGGCTTAAGTTTAGAGCCTGTGGTAACGGCTATTTGTGAGTGGGGAAGCAGATTTCATCGTTTTATTGAGTTGGAGAAGTAGAATTTTAGGTATTCCACAAGTCATAGAGTGTTGATATATCAACACTCTACAAGTTATAGGTAGAGTTTTTTTACATATCAAAGGATACTATTAGTGAAGGAGGAAACGCTATTGGAAATCAGTCAACGCATAAAAAATTATCGAACATTGAATAAATGGACTCAAAAAGAATTAGGTGAACAACTCAGTGTGTCGGATAAAACTATTTCAAGTTGGGAAACAGGGCGAACCTATCCAGATATTTCTATGATTATAGAGCTGAGTGAGTTGTTTGGTCTTTCTTTGGATGAGTTTTTAAAAGGAGATAAGGTCATGGTAGAAAAATTAGACAAAGATTTAAAGTTAAAAACAGTATATAAACGATTATTGATTATAGGTGTTGCGTGCTTAATAGGGGGATTTGTATTTTTGAAAACCTATCAATACAAGAATCCTCTAATAGATAGATTTAATCCACTTATGGAGATGCAAGTAGGGTATAAAACATTGCCAAAAGAGGTAACATATAATGGTGGGAAAGCATATGATAACAAAGCATCTGACAAAGGAAATCCCCAGTATCCTGATGATTACAAAAACATGTCCGTGATTGATGGAGTGTTTGGAGAGTCAAGCGTCCTGACTTTTTCAGGTGGACAAGCACCTGAAGGGAAACACTATGCTATGATTCAACACAAAGGCTTATATGTCAGACGAATATCTTTTGTGTCTTGGGAGTCTATACCTGGAGCCATTAGAGATAACATGAGTAAAGAATACGTAGAAATGCCAATTCATTAAAGAATAAGAGACGCCACGATATCAAATCTTGGCGTCTCTTATTGTATGTTACACATGAATATAGATAGGTTCATAGCCTAAATGATGGAGATAGATTAGAAACTCTTGATACTGCATAATCAAGGTAGTGGTGTTAACGCCTGGATGGAATCCAACCGTATCAGTCACATCGACCTCAGAATCGATAATGACGGTAATTTTTTTCGCCACATCTTGAATTAAAGCTAATGGTGTCACTGCACCCGGACACACACCAAGTACCTCTTTTAATGTATCTTCAGAAGCAAAGGAAAGCCGTTTTTCATCTAATTTTTCAGCAATATGTTTTAAATCTGCTTGTTTTTCATCGTGTAAGATAACGAGATATAATCGTTTTCCTTTTTTAGCTTTCAATACTAAATTTTTGACTTGCGGGCCAGGTAAATCGATGTCAACATTTTTTACACTAGAAATAGCAAAATGATCAATGCGTTCGTAGGTAATACCGAGTGTGTTTAGTAAATCGTAGATTTCTTTTTCTGTTGTTGCTGTCATATCAGCGACTCCTCTCTAATGATTCATACATCTTTCAGTTAAAAGTAGTAAATAAACAATCCGATAAGAGCAAATAGGTTTAGGATAATTTCTTTTTTCCTAGCATTTTTTGATTTCATAAAGAAATAAAGAGCCCCTATATTACTCGTGATAAACACAACCATCTTCCAAAGAACAAGGTCGTTGGCTAAAAATTGTGTTATTAATAGGTAGTAAATTAATATCAAACATAAGATAGCTAACAGTAAAAACCATGCTTGTTTTGATAGGAAAGAATAAATACCTTGGGATAAGATTGTAATAAATAAGATCATTGTAAAGGCGAAAATAAATGGCTCGATGAGTTTAAAATCATAGTTAAACGGATAACTAATGGTCAGCAGTTGATTAAATACCATTCCCTTAAAGAAAGCATTGACCAGGGAATAGAGAATAGAATCAATGTAGAAAAATTGTTTAGAAAAAATAAGTAGCTGAAAGAGCTCATAAGCAATGAGTACCACAGCAAATTGTATCGCCGTCTGTTTGGCAATCATAAAAATAAGAAAGCCATCAATCATGAGTTTTACAGCATAAGCAGGTATGGAGATGAACTTTCCATTTTTGTAGGTTGCCTTGCCAAATAGCTGGAAAAAGTCACTAATTAACAGATAAATAATCATGTAAAGTAAGATAGATGGTCCTTTACTGCTATCTCTGAAATAAAGAATGCCTGGCAACAATGACATGGATGTCTGTAACACAGTAATAATGATAACGAAAGGCAGTGATAGAGAAAATTTAGTTTTATTTTCCAAGTGAATACCCTCTTTTTTTTAGTCTCACTTTAACTTTATTGGAAGATGTGAACAGTGTCAAGATGTTAGATAAATTAAGTAGGTAATCCTTAAAAAATCTGTTATACTATCCATGTTGCAAGATTCCCGATAGGATTTACGTCGAAGAGTAAAGATTCCTTGTAACCGAATAAAAACATGGGGGAATACAAATGAAAGAACGAAAATTATTTACATCAGAGTCAGTATCAGAAGGACATCCAGATAAGATAGCAGATCAAATTAGTGATGCGATATTAGATGCTATTTTAGCGAAGGATCCATATGCGAGAGTTGCCTGTGAGACATCTGTTACCACGGGATTAGTGCTAGTGTTTGGAGAAATCACAACAACTGCGTATGTGGACATTCAAAAAGTAGTGCGTGATACTATTAAAGGAATTGGTTATACACGTGCCAAATATGGATTTGATGGTGACACATGTGCTGTTATGGTGGCAATCGATGAGCAATCACCAGATATTGCACAAGGGGTAGATGAAGCACTAGAAGTAAAAGAGGATAAAAGCAGTGATGCATCACATCTAGGGGCAGGGGACCAAGGGTTAATGTTTGGTTATGCCAATGATGAAACACCAGAATTGATGCCTTTACCAATTGCTTTAAGTCATAGAATCACACATAAGCTAGCAGAGCTTAGAAAAGAAAAACAATTGCCGTACTTGCGTCCAGATTCAAAATCACAAGTGACAGTGGAATATGATGAAGAAGGCAAGCCAGCAAGAGTGGACACTATCGTTATTAGTACACAACATGATGAGGACGTGTCACTTGAGCAAATAAAAGCAGACATGAAACACCTTGTTATTAACGAAGTGATTCCGGCTCACTTATTAGATAGTAAAACCAAATACTTCATTAATCCAACTGGCCGATTTGTTATAGGTGGCCCTCAAGGCGACTCAGGATTAACAGGTCGTAAGATTATTGTGGATACATATGGTGGTTACGCACGTCATGGTGGTGGCGCATTCTCAGGAAAAGATGCGACGAAAGTGGACCGTTCAGCAAGTTATGCGGCACGATACATTGCTAAAAATATTGTGGCGGCAAACCTTGCGACAAAATGTGAAGTCCAATTAGCATATGCAATTGGTGTCGCGCAACCTGTATCTATTGCTGTGGAAACGTTTGGTACAAGTGTGGTTCCAGAGTCTACATTGATTGAAGCCATCAGAGCAAACTTTGATTTATCACCAGTGGGTATCATTGATATGCTTGATTTAAGACGACCTATTTATCAAAAGACAGCAGCATATGGTCATTTTGGCCGTGACGATAAAGACTTTACATGGGAAAATACTGATAAAGTCGACGTGTTATTAGCAAGTACAAAAGCGTAACGTATGGGGATAGACAGATCCTTATCAGAGTAAGAAGACTCTGATAGGGGTCTTTATTTTGTAAGGAGGAGCAAGATGACAAAGCAAAGAACGACAAATGTAAAAGTCATAACAGCATGTGTGTTTATTGCCACGTTTATGACAGCAGTAGAGGGGACGATTGTGTCTACAGCGATGCCAACCATAGTGGGTTCGCTAAAAGGTATTTCGATTATGAATTGGGTATTTTCCATTTATTTATTAACGAATGCGATGATGACGCCAGTGTATGGAAAACTTGCCGATAAAATTGGCCGTAAGCCGATCTATTTAGTGGGAGTCTTTATATTTATCATTGGGTCAGCTTTATCAGGGATGAGCCAAAATATGATGCAATTAATTATTTTTAGGGCTATTCAAGGAATTGGTGCAGGGTCAATTATTCCGGTATCATTGACTATTATTGCGGATATTTATCCTGTTGAAAAAAGAGCTAGCGTATTAGGGTTAAATAGTGCCGCATGGGGGATAGCGAGTATTGTTGGTCCGTTAGCTGGAGGGTTCATTGTGGATGCGTTTAGTTGGCATTGGATATTTCTGATTAATGTACCTATTGGCATTGTATTGATGGTCCTTGTTTGGATCTTTTTAGTGGAAGAGAAGCGAGAACATAATAAAGCACCAGTAGATTACTTGGGTAGTGTGTGTTTGATGCTAATGCTGTTGTCTTTATTGTATGGGTTCCAAACAGTAAGTGATGGTGTTCAGCTGACAACGATTGTATCCTTTGTTGTCTTTATTGTAAGTATTGTGGGTTTCATTCACATTGAAAAGAAAGTTGAAGACCCAATTATTTCATTGGCATTATTCAAAAACAGAACTTTTGTGATTGTGAATGCTGTTGCGGCACTAATCAGTGGTTTTTTGATGGGAGTAGATGTGTATATTCCTATGTGGATGCAAGGTGTATCAGGGAAAAGTGCAGCAATTGGAGGGATTGTTTTGGCACCGATGTCAGTCATTTGGATGATGGGCTCGTTTTATGGCGGGAAAGCAATGAGAAAATGGGACAATCGATTTGTGATTCATATTAGTATGATTCCTATTTTACTTGGTGCCTTGTTTTTAAGTATGGCTAAAATAGGCACATCCTATTGGGTATTTTTTGTGATGTCTGGCGTGATGGGGCTTGGATTTGGTATGACATTGACAGTCTTGACCGTTCTAGCGCAAAGCTCTGTCGACGAGCAAAATATGGGTGTCGCGACCTCCTTTTTCACTTTGTCACGAACAATTGGTCAGACTGTGATGATATCCGTATTCGGGCTAGTACTGAATAGCTCAATGAATAAGGGACTTGCGGCTAAAAGTCAGTTAGGTGTGACTAAGGATATGATGAACAAGCTCATTAATCCTCACACGGCAAATACGCTGCCGATTTCGATCATTGGAGAGTTACGAGATATCTTGTATCAAAATTTACATCATGTATATAGTGTGTCACTTATTTTAGTTGTCTTAGCCTTTATGTTAAATCAACTACAAGGAACACCAAAGAGAAAAAACAAACACAACGGATAGCTAGCTCCGTTGTGTTTGTTTTTTTTGTTCTATGCAGACTAAGCTTGGAGGATTATTTTGTTGATTAATAAAGTGATAGTGAATGACATTATACGTGTCTTGTGGTAGGTGCGTCACGTAATTCAAAACATGTTTTTTTTCGTCTTTTCCTTCGTCATGGCCATCATATATCACTAAAATAATCCGCCCTTTAGCTTGTAATCTCATAAGTAATGCATCGATAGCCTGAATTGTGGTATGTCCAGTTGTGGCAATCGATTTGTCACTTTTAGGCAAATATCCCAAGTTAAACACACCTGCTTTGATTGGTGTGTCTTCCGTTATAACGCTACCCAGTGTTTCATGTCCTTGTAAGAACAGGTGAACTGTGGCGTCCTGTTTGGCATTAGCTAGTGCTAGTTGTGTCGCATGAAGTGCTTGTTCTTGGACATCAAAGCCATAGACGACACCTGTAGGACCAACGAGTTGTGATAAAAACACTGTGTCATGTCCATTTCCCATTGTGGCATCTACCACGATGTCTCCTGGATTAATACATTCTTGCAGCAATATATGGCTGTATCTTAGTGCTGGTTGTAGCATATAAACGTCTCCTTTAAACCAAGTGTTTGGTACTGTAAATCCCTTGATACGTTTGTCGTCTTTTTAACTCGTTATCAATGCCATTCAGAACTTCCCATTTCTTTAAACTCCACATGGGTCCAATAATCGTGTCCCTAGGCGCATCTCCAGTTAGTCTATGAATGATAATGTGAGGAGGAATGAGTTCCAGTTGGTCACAAATAAGAGAGGTATAAGTCTCTTGACTTAGGAGTTGTAAACGCCCTTCAACATAATCTTTCTCCATTCGTGTGTTCGTCATTAAATGTAAAAGATGCAATTTAATCCCTTGGATATCTGACTCTTGAACGGTACGTGTGACATTTTCTATCATCATGTCATAGGTTTCTCCAGGCAAGCCGTTAATTAGATGTGTACAGACATTAATCTGATGTCGACGGAGCTTGGCTACACCATCTAAGTACGTTTGATAGTCATGTGCTCTGTTAATCATGCAACTGGTCTGCTCAAAAGTTGTTTGTAATCCAAGCTCTACCCATAAGTAGTATCTTTCATTTAATTCGGCCAGATACTCTACGACATCGTCTGGTAAACAATCTGGACGGGTTCCAATAGAAATACCAACAACACCTTTTTCGTTTAAGACTTGTTCAAATCGATGTTTGATGACGTCTAGCGGAGCATGGGTATTGGTAAAATTTTGAAAATAGACAATATATTGCGTGGTTGATGGCCATTTTTTATGCATTTGAGCGACTTCTTTTTTAAATTGAATCGGCAATGGGTCGCTTGGGGCTACCATCATGTCACCAGAACCTGAGACACTACAAAATGTACATCCACCATGAGCCACAGTTCCGTCTCTATTTGGACAATCAAAGCCACCATCGATTGGGACTTTAAAAATTTTATCATGAAAGGTTTCTCTTAATGCCTGATTCCACGTGTAGTAACGCTTTGCTTGACCTTCTTTATACTGAAACATTATGCTTTTTTCCCTTCAAATGATTGGATGAACTCATATTTTTGATAGATTGGATAAGACACACATAGCCAAGCCAAACCAAATAAAAAGCCTCCCATAATATCAGTTGGATAGTGTACACCTAAGTAAATACGACTTGTTCCAACAAGGGCTATAATGCCCCCTAGTAGTACTTGAGCCGTCAATCTGAGAGAGGGCTGTTTTATTAGTTTTGGCAGAATGAATATGAGCGTTCCGTAAAATAACATTGATCCCATAGCATGCCCGCTTGGAAAACTGGAGTGAGGGGCGTAGACAAGGTGCTCCACAGATGGCCGTGGTCGATCAAAGAATAATTTTAATAAAAAATTACCTACACCTTGAACAAGTGCGGCATTGATTAATACCCAGGCAGCCGCAATTTTTTCATTGTATTTCACTAACATAGTACACGTGACCAATGTTAGTAGAACAATGGTGACAGTATTTCCAAATTTAGTAAAATACAAGAAAAAATGTGTTTTTCCAGGAGTTATAACCCCTCTAATGAGCTCACTAATGGGCTGATCAATGGTACCTAGTATTCTTTCATTTGCTTTAACAAAATAAGCAATAGCCGAAAATAAGAGTAGGCAAATACTTGCGGCATATTGCCAGTAGAGTTTGTTTTTCGTCATAAATAACCTCCTATAAAAAATAAAGAAACTCTAGACATAGAGTTTCTTTATTATAACATGTTCTGATTAATCTTCGTAATGCGTATCGTCCTCATCTAGCTCACCCACGGTAATATTTCCGTTTTTTGACCGAATCAATAGCAACTTGTTTCCTTTATTTTCTTTGAATTCAGTATCAGATGATAAGTTTTCATTAAAAATCTCAATGACGCCATTTATGGTCTCGAAGTCTTTTTTCAACTCTTTGTATGAGGGTTTATCGACTTCGACTGTGATATCGCCATGAATGGTTGATAAATCTACGTCATTTTTGACTGAGTTGGAATGGAAGGTGATGTCATTATTTTTGTTTTCAACGTTGACCTTTCCTGCGACATGATTGATATTGGTTGTGCCGTGTTGATTTTTAATGGTTAAGTCTCCTTTAGTATTACCCGTTAAAATATCACCACTTTTACTCGTAATGAGTGCTTTTTTGGCATTGGCATCTTTGTAATAAATGCTACCTGTACCAGACTCTAAGGTCAAAGTATGCTCCACTTTCGTATGGTTTACATCTACGTAGCCATATTTAGTGATAGCTGTTAGGTCTTTACTATTAATAGAGCTCAAAGAAATGTCACCTTTTTTATTGGTCACAGTAAAAGCATCAAGGGTTAAATCAGAGGCATAAACATTTAGGTTATCTCCTTTTAATGTGACGGATTTATAGCCATCAGGCAAGGTTAGGTAAATCGTGTCATCTGTGATGCTACCAAAATCAAAAAAGCGTGGTTCGATTTTTTGTTCGTTGATTTTATTGTCAATGGTGACCGTTGTTGTTTGCTCCTTTTTTTCTATTTCCCAAGTCGTATTTTCTTTTGATGAGCTATCAAAGTTAAGACCACTTTTGTTCATTCGAATGTAATCATCGCCAGAATAGCTGAGGTTTACGTTGGACCCATTTTTAAAATTAAGGACAAGATGGTCGGATTGATCGTATTTAAATTTCTTTTGGACTTCACTCGCGGCTTTTTCATCAGACAAACGCTTGTAGAAAATGCCACTTCCTATGCCACCACATAGAATGAAAATGATGGCTATGCCCATTATTGTGAGATGTCTTTTTTTCATCGACGTTTGTCTCCTTTCAACACACGAATGTTCCAAGCTGTGTATAGTTTAAGTAATTTGAATGAGCCACGAGACAAAGGTATCATGATCAAATAGCCAATTAAACCTAATCCAGACAAAATGATTGAGACGAAGAATTGGAACAAGCTATATGAACTCGCAACGTTTAAAATGGAAAATAAGCCAAGCAGTGGGCTAAAGATAAACGATAATGTGACAATCCATCCTCCTACAAGGATGGCCAACCATGAAAAAATCATCCAAATCATAAATAAAAAATTCAAAGCCAAAACCCCAGCGATTTGGAAAAAACGGATGAAGGTGGAGTCATGTGAATAGTCATGAAATCCTTGATCCATGTCATAAGGATGGTCAGCTTTGTTATCTGATGAAAATTCCATCCATTCATGAGAATGTGTATTGGTTTCAGAGAAAGCAATACCAAAGTCTGCAAGAATTTTTTTTGCGATATCTTTTGGATGCTCAAGCTCCTTGGTGATTTCATATTCTGATAACCCTGATGCGATATGCTCATCGAATAGGGTATTGTATTTAGTGATAATGGCTTGTTGGTCAGCGATTGGTAGCTGTCGTAGATGTAATTTTAATTCTATTAGGAAATGTTCTCTATCCATCTTATTACCCTCTTTACATTTATTGATTAAGTTAAATATACAGTCAAAAATAGTGTATAACAAGATGGAGAGATGAAAATCGGCCTAAAGTATGAGTGGTTAGTCTATATGACGTTTATTACAAATAAATAAATCAACCCTCCTATCTTGATATCTAAGTCTGTAGATGGTTTAATAAAGGTAGTGTATATAAATAATCTATTTATTTATCGATCAAAAAATGGGGAAAGAGGATTTGGATGGAAAAGAGAAAGAAAGAACTAGAAGTTAAGCAACCACTTATAAAAAACGTTTCTTTGTTGGGGGCAACAATGGTACTGTCTTCTTCAATCGTTGGTCCAGGTTTATCTGTGACAGCATTAGCTGAAATACCTACTAAAGAAGATGTGTCTGAAGCGAGTAAAGGAAACGAATTAATAGACAATCAAACAGAGGATATGACCTCTTCTGCGATGGATATTATTAAGTTAGACACAGTTAGGGAAGTCACAGCAGATAGCCAACCGTTCGATGTATCACTTGAGCTACAAGCACATCGTCAAGATAATTTGGATACAACTATCCAAATATCTCCTAATATGAGCCTTATAGAAGATGATGCTAAGAAGGATGTTTTAGATGAAACTGGTAAAATTGTTGGGACGTATCATGTTGAGTCATCGTTGAACAAAATAAATATTACATTTAATGACTCTGGTTTTACTAAGGCAAACCTTGTAATTCCGGTGGCATTTAAAAGAATAGGTTTATCAGAACAAGTTGTTACTGCATCCATTGGTGAGAGTGTTCGGTCTCAAACAATTACAATGAATGTGCCGGATATTTCTGATACAAGTGAATCACTAAAAGAATCAACAATAAATAGCACCGAAACAAGTGAAACATTAAAAGAATCCTCAACAAGTAGTACAGATACAAGTGAATCACTAAAAGAATCATCAACAAATAGCACCAAAACAAGTGAAACATTAAAAGAATCATCAACAAATAGCACCAAAACAAGTGAAACATTAAAAGAATCATCAACAAATAGCACCAAAACAAGTGAAACATTAAAAGAATCCTCAACAAGTAGTACAGATACAAGTGAGTCACTAATAGAATCCTCAACAAGTAGCATCGAAACAAGTGTAACAACAACAAGCAGTAGTGATTCTTTAGAGACTCAGTCAACAGAGCCAGTGAGCAAGAAGGATGATGAAGTAAAGCAGCCAGTTAAAGCAGCACACGTTGCTAAAAAACGAGTGGCTCGATCAGCCTCTTCTCCAGCATCTGGCCCATTATTTGCGCCTACTCCGATGGCAGCATCAAGAGCATTTACACCGCAAGAAACATTTATTGCCAATACAGCATATCATGCTCAAGAAGTGGCGTCTCAAAATGGGTTATATGCATCTGTCATGATTGCGCAAGCTATTCTAGAAAGTGGCTATGGAAATAGTACGTTATCATCTCCACCAAATCATAATTTATTTGGTATAAAAGGGAGTTACAATGGACAGTCTGTTACGATGCCAACATGGGAATTTATGAATGGACAGAATATTACGATCAATGCTCAATTTAGAAAATACCCATCGTATAGACAGTCATTTGAAGACAATGCACGAGTGTTAAAAACAACATCGTTTTATCCAGGTGTTTATTTTTATTCTGGCACATGGAAAGCTAATACCAATTCTTACCGTGATGCAACAGCGTGGTTAAGAGGACGATATGCTACGGATCCAAATTATAATACGAAGTTAAATAATTTAATTGTGACGCATAATCTGACACAATATGATACTCCAGGTGGTGGAACAGGAAATAGACCAACAGGAAATACGACCCAAAATAACCAAACACCTAATCACACACAAGGTTCGACCTATACAGTTCAACGAGGCGATACGTTGTATGGTATTAGCACAAAATATGGTGTGAGTGTGTCAAACATCAAATCATGGA
>JBQELZ010000011.1:16547-26265 GCA_052104115.1 Vagococcus sp.
ATAATTTAAAAAGTGACACGATTTATGTCGGTCAAAAGTTAACTGTTAAAGGTGGGTCTGCGTCAAAACCTGCACAGCCATCGAAACCAGTTCAACCAACTAAACCATCAGGCAATGCGTCTAGTAGTACGACTTATACAGTTCAACGAGGCGATACGTTGTATGGTATTAGTACAAAATATGGTGTGAGTGTGTCAAACATCAAATCATGGAATAATTTAAAAAGTGACACGATTTATGTCGGTCAAAAGTTAACTGTTAAAGGTGGAGCTGTCTCAAAACCAGGCCAACCGAAACCAGTAGCTAAACCGAATAAGGCTAAGTCGTATAAAGTCCAACGAGGGGATACATTATACGGTATTGCGCTTAAACAAGGTGTTAGTGTATCGGCTATTAAAAAATGGAATGGTTTGAGTAGTGATGTGATTTATATAGGACAAAATCTTGCCCTAGGATCTGGTGGGTCAATGAATCAAGGGCCAACAACTAGCCCAACAAACAAACCAGTTCAATCATCTGTTGGATCATATACGGTCCAAAAAGGGGATACATTATACAAAATAGCATTAGCTAAAAATACTAGTGTATCAGCTATTAAATCGTTAAATAATTTATCAAGTGACTTGATTTATGTCGGTCAAACGTTGAAGGTATCAGTGAATCGTCCTCAACCGAACAATTCACTGGTGAAAAGTTCGCAAAAACGTCATGCTGTTCAAAGTGGAGACACATTGTGGGCACTGTCTACGAAGTATAAAACGAGTGTCAAACAAATCAAAGCCTGGAATAAATTAAGTAGTGATGTGATTTATAAAGGTCAAAATCTCCGTGTAGGATAAGCTAGACAATAAGTTGAAAAGCGTTTCTTTATCTGATATGATGAAGTAAATACAATAAAACAAAGAAGAGAAGTAGTAGGGTAACATGTTTTCAAAGAGAGTGCATGACGGCTGAAAATGCATAAACAGACTATCTGAACTTAGCTCGGAGTTTGCTATTTTGCCGGAGTCATTCCGTTATCATGATAGATGAAGGTGTTGTTAGGTAGTGTTAACAACATAAAAATAGGTGGTACCACGTTAAAATCAACGTCCTATAAAAGCACATAGTGGCTTTTATAGGACTTTTTTTATTATATTTTAGGAGGAAAAGGAAATGGCATACAATCATCAAGACATTGAAAAAAAATGGCAGAAGTATTGGGAAAAACATCATACATTTAAAACGGAGGATCAGTCATCAAAACCGAAGTTTTATGCATTAGATATGTTTCCATACCCATCAGGCCAAGGGCTACATGTTGGACATCCAAAGGGCTATACATCGACGGATGTGCTGTCACGCATGAAGCGTGCACAAGGATTTAATGTCCTTCACCCAATGGGATGGGATGCATTTGGCTTACCTGCTGAACAATATGCATTGGATACAGGAAATGACCCTGCAGAATTTACTGCGAAAAACATTCAAACCTTTAAACGTCAATTTGATGCTTTAGGATTTAGTTTTGATTGGGACCGTGAGATTAATACGACAGATCCTAGTTACTACAAATGGACACAATGGATCTTCACTAAATTATTTGAAAAAGGTTTGGCATATGAAGCGGAAGTGCCAGTGAATTGGTGCCCAGCCTTAGGGACTGTTTTAGCAAATGAAGAAGTCATTGATGGCAAATCTGAACGTGGCGATCATCCTGTTTACCGAGTACCAATGAAACAATGGATGCTAAAAATAACTGCGTATGCAGATCGTTTAATCGATGACTTAGACTTAATTGATTGGCCTGAAAGCATCAAAGAGATGCAACGTAACTGGATTGGTCGTTCTGAAGGAGCAACCGTTCGTTTTGCCATTGATGGTACAGATGAAGAATTTACAGTGTTTACCACACGACCAGATACGTTATTTGGATCAACTTATGCTGTCCTTGCACCAGAGTTGCCATTAGTGAAAGAAATTATGACAGATGAACAAGCTGATGCAATCAACGCCTATATTTTAGATGCAGAGAAAAAGACAGATTTAGATAGAACAGAATTATCAAAAGAAAAAACAGGTGTATTTACTGGTGCATATGCTATTAACCCAGTAAATGGTAAAAAAATGCCAATTTGGATTGCAGATTATGTGTTATCAACTTACGGAACAGGTGCTATTATGGCAGTTCCTGCCCACGATGAACGTGATTATGAGTTTGCCAAAGCATTTGACTTAGAGATTGTACCAGTTCTTGAAGGTGGTAATATTGAAGAAGAAGCGTTCACAGAGGACGGAGTACATATCAATTCTGAATTTTTAGATGGATTGACTAAAGAAGAGGCAATGGCTAAGATGATTGACTGGTTAGAAGAAAAAGGTGTTGGTAAAAAAGAAACAAGTTACCGATTACGTGATTGGTTATTCTCACGCCAACGTTATTGGGGTGAGCCAATTCCAATTATCCACTGGGAAGATGGCACAATGACTGCTGTACCTGAGGAAGAATTACCATTGATTTTACCAAAATCAAATGATATCAAACCAAGCGGTACAGGTGAATCTCCACTTGCTAATATGACGGATTGGATTCAGGTAGTAGATGAAGAGTCAGGTATGAAAGGACGTCGTGAGACAAATACAATGCCGCAATGGGCTGGTAGCTCTTGGTATTATTTACGTTTTATCGATCCTCATAATACTCAGATGCTAGCAGATCCAGAAAAATTAAAAGAATGGATGCCTGTAGATGTGTATCTAGGTGGAGCAGAACATGCTGTTCTTCACTTGTTATATGCACGATTCTGGCACAAATTCTTGTACGATATTGGTGTGGTGGACACACCAGAACCATTCCAAACATTGCATAATCAAGGAATGATTTTAGGTGAAAACAACGAAAAAATGTCTAAATCAAAAGGAAATGTAGTCAATCCAGATGATATAGTGGAACAATTTGGGGCAGATACATTAAGATTCTATGAAATGTTTATGGGACCTTTAGATGCGTCCATTGCTTGGAGTGAAAAAGGCTTAGAAGGTAGTCGTAAGTTTTTAGACCGTGTATGGCGTATGTACATTGATGAAAATTCAGTATTACGTGACCGCATTACAACACATAATGATGGAAAACTGACAAAAGTGTACCATCAAACCGTGAAAAAAGTGACAGAAGACTATGAGCAATTACATTTCAATACAGCTATTTCCCAATTAATGATTTTTGTCAATGAAGCGTACAAAGCAGACTCATTACCTTTTGAATACATGAACGGCTTCTTACAATTATTAGCACCTGTGGCTCCATTTATTTCAGAAGAATTATGGGAAAGAATGGGACAAAAGGGAAGCATTACCTATGTACCATGGCCTGCTTATGATGAAAATGAGTTAGTTGAAGATGAATTAGAAGTGATTTTCCAAGTAAATGGAAAAATTAAAGCGAAAGTAATGTTATCTCGAGACTTATCTAAAGAAGACCTTGAAAAGATAGCACTAGAGAATGAGTCTATTCAAACCGCTATTGAAGGAAAAACAATTCGCAAGATGATTGCTGTACCAAATAAACTAGTCAATATTGTTGCGAACTAAAAATGATTAAATATTTGTAAAACAGTTTGCATATATCTCGTTTAATAGCTACAATTAGAGCAGTATAGTTTAAGAAAGTTGGATAGAATCATGACGAATCAAGAAGCCTCTTTTAGTCAAAAAGAGAAAGAATTACAAGCTAAAGAAAAAATGGTTCGTGGCTCCCTTTGGATGACAATTGGTAGTGTACTCTCTAGGTTATTAGGGGCGGTATATATTATTCCGTGGTACGCGTGGATGGGTAGCAATGGGAACGTAGCGAATAGTTTATTTAATAAAGGATATAATGTGTATGCATTGTTCCTGATGATTGCAACTGCTGGAATACCTGGGGCAATTGCCAAGCAAATTTCACACTATAATTCTTTAAACGAGTACGGTATTAGTCAACGCTTATTTAAAAGAACGTTGCTGATTATGGGAGGATTTGGCGTTGTTTTCTCTGGTATCATGTACCTGATTGCACCGATTTTAGCGGATGGAAATGCCAATCTGGTACCTGTTATGCGGGCCTTGAGCACAGCGATTTTAATTTTTCCGTGCATGAGTGTTATTCGTGGTTATTTCCAAGGAAATCAGGATATGATGCCATCAGCAGTCTCTCAAATTATTGAGCAAATTGCCCGTGTGTTCTATATGTTGCTCATGACATTTATTATTATGAAAGTGCGAGATGGCAATTATGTAGATGCTGTTATTCAATCTACATTTGCTGCGTTCATTGGGATGCTTGCAGCATTTGCTACATTAATTTGGTTTTATTTAAAACAAAAACCAGAAATGACGAGATGTGTTGCGAATAGTCACAATGAGTTAAAGGTGTCAGAAAATCATTTAGTTAAAGAAATGATTTCACAGGCCATTCCATTTATCATTGTGGGATCGGCGATTACATTTTTTAAACTGATTGATCAGTTTACATTTGAACGTATTATGGCAAGTTTTACTAATTATTCAGATAAACAGTTGTCGTCACTGTTTAGTATTTTTAGTGCGAATCCAGACAAACTGGTAATGATTACTATTTCCCTTGCAACAGGGCTAGCAATGACGAGCTTACCATTGATTACAGAAGCCTTCACTGTTAAAAATGAAACAGGCTTAGCCAAATTAGTCAGTGACAATATTCAATTGCTTTTTCTAATCATGATTCCGGCTACACTCGGAATGGTTGTATTAGCAAAACCGATGTATGTGTTGTTTTATTTACCAGATGCGTTAGGCATAAATGTCCTGATTCAAGCAAGCTATATTGGGCTGATTATGGGATACTTTATTTTAATATCGACCACATTACAAGGGCTGTATCAAAATAGTGAAGCCATTTATTTCTTAGGCATAGGGTTATTGATTAAGATTCTTCTACAATACCCAATGGTGCGAATGTTTGAAGTCTATGGTCCATTGATTGCCTCAGCTGTTGGTTTTTTAGTGGCAAGTTATTTCATGACACGTTCCGTTCATGCGATTACAAAATTTAATTATTCGCTAACAGCACGTAGAACGTTATTGATTTTTATTTTTAGTGTCATCATGGCACTGTCTACGACGCTTGTTAGGTCATTTTTGTATCTGTTTTTAAATCCGGAGAGAAAATTCCAAGCCTTCATCATTATTATGGTGTCTGTAGTGGCAGGTGTTGCCGTTTATGGATGGTTGGTACTGAAAGTTCGATTGGCAGATAAATTATTAGGACCTAAAGCGATTAAAGTCAGACGAAAATTACATATAAAATAAGAAGAACATCTATTTAGATGTTCTTTCTTTTTTGAGGTGAATGAGATGAGATTGGATAAATTTTTAAGTCATACAGGTTTCGGAAGTAGAAAAGATGTGAAACAGTTGTTGAAACAAAAAAGTGTTCATGTAAATGATGCATTAATCAAAGATGGAAAAGTAGGGATTGATGCATACAATGATGTAGTAACTGTGAATGGGCATATGGTTGTTTATCAGAAATATGTGTATTATGTGTTAAATAAACCAAAAGGCGTGATTTCTGCGACAGAAGATATGCGTCATAGGACGGTACTGGATTTGATTAAACCAGAGGACAAATTAAAGGATATATTTCCAGTTGGTCGATTGGATAAAGACACAACGGGACTATTACTATTAACGAATGATGGTGATCTTGCGCATCAGCTGTTGTCACCCAAGAAAAAAGTAAGCAAAGTTTACCGAGCACACGTGTCAGGTATTATGACAGAGGAAGACGTTGAGTCATTTAAAACGGGTATCGAGTTCAAAACAGGAGAGAAGTGTTTGCCTGCTAAGTTAACCATTTTAGCAAGTGATTTTGATGCGGTTATGACTCATATTGAGTTGGAAATAATGGAAGGAAAATTTCATCAAGTGAAGCGGATGGTTGAAGCTGTTGGCAAAAAAGTAGTTGAGCTAGAACGTATTAAGATGGGGTCCCTCGCACTAGATTCTAATTTGGCTAGAGGCACTTACCGTGAATTGACTGAGCAAGAACTCAGTCTATTACAAAAATAGGATTATTTATTTAATCAAAGGTAAGGTTATTGAAATAAATTGGATTTTTATTACCTTATGAATTAAAAAAATGATATGATTAGAAGAAGCAAGAGTAAATTGGAGGGATTATGGAATGACAATTGATTGGAGAAAAGAAGTAGAAGCTCGCAAAGATGATTTCATGAGCGACTTGTTTGATTTATTGAGAGTACCAAGTGTGCGTGAAGATGACAAGGCGACAGCGGATGCACCTGTCGGACCAGGACCTAAAGCAGCCTTACATAAATTTTTAGAAATTGGTGAACGAGACGGCTTTATAACAAAAAATGTTGATAATTATGCTGGTCATATTGAGTTTGGTGAAGGTGACGAAACGTTAGGTGTGTTTGGTCATGTGGATGTTGTACCAGTTGGACCAGGTTGGGACACAGATCCATTTGAACCTGTGATTAAAGATGGGCGTATCTATGCTCGTGGAGCAAGTGATGACAAAGGCCCAACAATGGCAGCATACTATGCATTAAAAATTATTAAAGAGTTGGAGTTACCAGTATCTAAACGCACACGCTTGATTCTTGGAACAGATGAAGAGAGTGAATGGAAATGTATGGATCACTACTTGTCAGTAGAAGATACACCAGACTTTGGTTTTTCTCCAGATGCGGAATTCCCAATTATCAATGGTGAAAAAGGAAATACGACCATTTTACTTGAAGTAGCAGGAAAAAATGATGGAACATTACGTTTAATTCGCTTTAATGCTGGACAAAGAGCCAATATGGTTCCTGAATTGGCAGAAGCTCAAGTGGAATTATCTGGTGATGTGAAAGCATTTGCGAAAGAATTTAATGATTATTTAGAAGGACAACCCGTTACAGGTTCTATTGAAATGAACGGAACGATTGTTGATTTGACAGTGAACGGTAAAGCTGCTCACGGGGCAATGCCAAGTAAAGGAATCAATGCAGGGACTTATCTCGCTCGTTTCCTAAGTGATTATGATTTTTCTGGACCCGCTAAAGATTTCGTGACGGTTATTGCTGACTTTGTTCATGACGATACTGAAGGCACGCATTTTGGTGTGAACCGTGTGGATGATATTATGGGCGAGTTGACGATGAATGCTGGTGTGTTTGCTTTTAATGAAGGACACACACAAAATACAATCACGTTGAACTTCCGTTTCCCTAAAGGAATGACAGCGGAAGACATTGAAGCAGGTATTAAAGAAAAAGTAGTCAATACAAGTGTGAAAACAGTTCTGCTAAATAGTAAAAAACCACATTATGTATCTCCAGAAGACCCATTAGTAAAAACATTACTAGATGTGTATGAAGAGCATACTGGTCTGAAAGGACATGAGCAAGTCATCGGTGGAGGTACATTTGGTCGATTATTAGATAGAGGCGTTGCATATGGTGCAATGTTCCCAGATAGTATCGACACCATGCACCAAAAAAATGAATTTATGGCAGTTGATGATCTAATTAATGCAATGGTGATTTATACTGATGCAATTTATCGTTTAATTAAATAAAATGAGATAAATGAGAAAAACTGATAGAGAAATCTATCAGTTTTTTTGTTTATTATTGATAATAAGTATGGGAAACAGGTGGTTTTTTGTTCATAATTAATAGGATTATTGGGATGTTTCGTATAAAGAAATCGTATAAAAAATTTTTTGTCAATTCGAAAAATTGACAAAAAATTAAAAGACGCAATAAGAAAAAATGCTAATAACAAAAATAATTAAATGATAATAACACTAATTAGTAAAAAGAGACTAGTTTCTTTGTGAATTATTGAATATAGAAAACGCTTTATATGTATTCGAAGCTTATATAGATTATCTTATTTTACATAAAGCACTGAAAATATAAATAAAAAATACTTTTATTTTTCATGTATACTCTGTAATCGTGCACTGGAAAATAGTTAATACGGATGAAAAAAGTCGTTAGTGTACGGAATTAAATAAAAAATTGGAGGTTTTTTTTTATGTTTTTAAATAAAAAAGGAAATATGTTTATGTTGTTATTATTGTTGCTTGCAAATATTGTAAGCCCATTTGTATATGTTGTTCATGCCGAATCAGGAGGCAATGATGTCTCATCTTCACTTGTATCGAACATTTCTTTTATGAGTGAGCGAATTACAAGTGGAGAACAAGTGACATTTAGAGTTGATTTTAATGATTCCAATAAGAAGATTGAAACAGGAGATATGATTCGTGTTAATTGGCCTTCTGAAGGAAACGTTTATATCAATGGGTATACCGGAGATATTGATATAAATGTAAAAGGCATCAGTATAGGTACAGCTGTAGTCACACCCAGTGGGGTTCAATTAGTTTTTAACCAGAATGTGGAACAATTTGACAAAGGTACAGTTTCTGGAGGGTTTGAGTTTCAGATGACTGGTTATAACTTAAGTAAAGATGAAAATAAAACTAGTGTGTCAGTGACTGCTGGTAATCAACAGAAAGAATTAAATATATATACAGGAGGGGTTAGTGGTGATGTAGTAGGTGATAGAGGATTTGCCTATAAGGGTGGCGTAATTGATCCCGCTCATACTGATAAAGTGTTATGGGATATTCAAGTGAATCAAGATAAAAAGCATCTACATCATGCGATTAGAGTAACTGACACGATTAAGGGAAATCAAACCGAGCAAGTATTGTTACCAGAAACATTTATAATGGCTGTTTCAGGACAAAACAATGAAATGTTTTACGGATTAGAAGAGATTAAAACTTTTGAAAAAAACTATTTTGCTGAATTTAATTATTCTGTAGAGGATGGAACAATTAATTTTGTTATTCCTCATGACACAGGATCAGCTAATACGTTCCGCTTGATGTATGAGACAAAGATAGTCAACAAGTTTGCAAGTGAATTTTATAATGACTTGCATGTTGATTATCAAGAGTGGAGTAAAGAGCCTGAAAATAAAGATATCAACGCATCTGTTAAAAATGTTAGCGGTAATGGTTGGGGAAATGGAGATAAGAAAGGAACTATTGTTCTTTCAAAAGTTGATGAAGTGACACAAACACCATTACAAAATGCAGAATTTTCTCTTTACGATAAAGATAAGAATGAAATAAAAACTGGATTAGTTACTGATGAAAAGGGAAGAATAGAGATTGATCACTTATTACCAGGTGACTATTATGTGAAAGAAACCAAGGCTCCAGATGGTTATTTGAAATTGGAAGAATTTATTTCGATTAAATTAGATAAACCATTAGTCGAACAAACAATTACTAACAAAGAAATAGAGAAACCATTAGGTGAATTACAGATTATAAAAAAAGATGCAGAAAATACACAAAAGGTATTATCTGATGCAGAATTTACTTTAACATCTGTAAGTGATTCTAAAAAAGTTTACACATTTAAAACGGATGAAGCAGGAAAAGGATATGTTGGTAATCTTGATTTAGGGACTTATAAGTTAGTTGAAACCAAGGCCCCAGATGGTTATCAATTAGACGAGGAATCAAAAGAAGTTGTCATTGAAGAAAAAAAATCTGGAGATAGTATAGATGTATTGACTGTATTAAATAAACCAATCAAAAAAGTAAAACCCGTAGGTAGTTTAGATGTAACAAAAGTAGATGCATCGAATAAAGCAAAACAGTTATCAGGTGCAAAATTTG
>JBQELZ010000011.1:26365-52833 GCA_052104115.1 Vagococcus sp.
GTTCCTATACACTAGTAGAAACGCAAGCGCCATTAGGGTATGAACTGGATAACCGGGTGCAACGAGTAGAGATTAAAGCGAACGAAACAACCGGTAATGTGACCGCATTAGAAGTAGAAAACACAGCGATATTACCAGTAGAACCAATTAAACCCGTAGGTAGTTTAGACGTAACAAAAGTAGATGCATCGAATAAAGCAAAACAGTTATCAGGTGCAAAATTTGTCTTAACCTCAGTAGAGGACGCAAGTAAAACGTATGAGTTCGAAACAGATGAAAATGGGAAAGGGTACGTGAGTGGTTTATCTTTAGGTTCCTATACACTAGTAGAAACGCAAGCGCCATTAGGGTATGAACTGGATAACCGTGTGCAACGAGTAGAGATTAAAGCGAACGAAACAACCGGTAATGTGACGTATGTGACTGTATTAAATAAAAAGATAAATAAAAGTAATCAGGTTAATAACCATGAAAGCAATCGATTATCTTCTCATTCAAATAAAGGAATGAATCAAGTATTACCTAAAACAGGAGAAAGCTTGATAAATTATTTACAATTAATTGGTAGTGTAATGTGTTTCAGCTTAGTGATTATATATTTAAAATATCGTCAATAAAATTAAATATAAGTTAAAAAGAATGCCAGTCCTTTCAATTAATTAGGGTGGCATTCTTTTTGTGAATTTTTACTAAGTATGAGTAAATAATGTTCTTAAAAAAGAAGTGATTTTTTTCTGTTTAACGAGAGCTTGTCGTGCCTTTTGAATGGCGATGTACCGGCTGTTTTCCTTTTTATAAAATTCTTGGTGATAGTTTTCAGCTGGCCATAGAGTGCTAGCTGGGGAAATATCAACAACAATTGGTTGATCGTATTTTTGTGAATCAACGCGCTCTTTTTTTGATACAGTAGCTATTTTTTTCTGTTCTTCATTATGATAAAAAATAACGGGACGATATTGATTGCCTCGATCTTGAAATTGTCCTGAGGCATCTGTAGGATCAATAATGTGCCAGTATATATCGACTAAATCATTGAATGTTATGAAACGTTTATCAAATATAATATCAACCACTTCGGCATGTCCTGTGTAGCCACCTAAAATTTGATCATAACTTGGATGACTGTATGTTCCTCCCATATAGCCAGACATAACAGATATGATACCAGGTCTACTGTCAAAAGGTTCGACCATACACCAAAAGCACCCCCCAGCAAAAGTGGCGTGTTCCTGATGCGTTGAATCACTGATAACATGCGCCGAATAATCAAATTCAGGCATGCTGTGTTCTGTCATGTTTAAATAAAAATCTAAAACATCAGGGGTTAGATTATTTCTATTAGCAAGAGGGCGCAACTGATACTCTAAGTATTCTAAATCCGATTGGAAAGCATCACCTGTATTATTTAACTGTTTGACATGTAAAAATAAATTCCTTTCCCAGTTACGTGTGCCTGGATTTAAACAAATATTATAGATGGATGTTTTAATCTTGTCTTCTTTTTCGTGAACCATATTATGTCCTCCCACAATAAAAGCTAATTTCTTGTTGCCATATTTTAACATTAAAGAGGAAAAAAAGAGTGTCATTTGTTTGGTTTATTTTTTTATAAATCACCTAATGTTATGTTATCTAATTAAAAAACTATGACAATCATACTTAATTAAAGATCATTCATATGAGTGATGTTTTTTTATGAAACACCCGTTAAAAAAATCGTAAAATGGGAGTTAAATGATTTTACCTCCTTATAATTTTAGTGTAAGCTTACTTTAAATAAGTTATAGGAGGAACGTATCATATGAAAAGTAAATGGCTAATATCGATTGCTATATTAGGGAGTTTGTTAGTATTTGCATCTTGTGGGTCATCCAATAAGCAAGAAAAATCAGCTAATTCATCTGTAGAAAAAAAGAAGGAGGATATCAATATGTCTTATAAAGAAACAAAAGGAAAGAACGTCACTTACTATTCCATGAATCCAGATCCTGTATTTGGCTCAACAGCAACACTTATTGATAAAGATGGGAATGGGCTATTAGTAGATACTCAATTTTCTAAAAAAGATGCAGAAAATATTGTTAAAGTAGCTAAGGATAAAGGAACAGATATTAAAACTATTTATGTTTCTTATAGTGACTCAGATTACTATTTTGGGACAGACACGATTAAACAATCTTTTCCAAATGCAAAGGTTGTAGCAACTGCTAGTACGATTGATAGGATTAAACAAACAAATGAAAGTAAGCTATCTGTTTGGGCGGATACATTAAAAGATGACGCACCTGACAATATAGTCATTCCTGAAGAAATATCAGATAAAGTGGTGTTAGATGACCAAGAGTTTACTATTTTTGGACAAGACCCAGTCAAACAAACACTATATAGTAAAGAAGATAATTTGTTGCTAGGTGGTATTTTAGTGTCAACAGATAGTCATCTCTTTATGGCTGATACGAAAACAATTGAAAGCCAAGAACAGTGGGTAGCAGACTTAACTGAATTAGCGAGTTTGAATGCAAAAATTGTGATTCCAGGGCATTTTGGTCCAGGAAATAATTTTTCATCACAAAATATTTCGTTTAGTCAAAAATACGTTGAAAAGTTCATTGATGTAGAAAAAGATAGTCAAACAAGTGCTGAAATTATTGAAAAAATGAAAGCCGCTTACCCTGAATTAGATGAAGGAAACTTAGAAATGAGTGCAAAAGTTGTCACTAATGAAATGCCTTGGGAATAAGTCGTATGTGATTCATAAAGGATAGGAGAGTGTAACATGGTATTTGAAAAATTTATTGGACAAACAGCAGAAGTCTTATTTGAAACAGGATTTCACTTTAAATTAGAATATCTTGATAAAGATACGTTGCGTTGGACTTCCTTAAAGGAAGAAGACAACGGAAAAACTGAAACTGAGCCTATTTACACCTATAACATAACAGAGAATCATATTAGTGTTAACTGGATAGAAAGTACAGGTGTAAGCGTTAGTCATATTATTAATCCAATTGAGGGAACCATTTGGGCCTATATGAGTTGGAATGATGAGAATCAGTATGGCGGACGAGCTGTGTTAACCCACAAAGGAACGTTTACCTTTTTATCATAAATCTATAAAAGCCAACAAGAGGAGTTATTCTTGTTGGCTTTGGATGTTTTTAGACAAAAAATCATATAATAGTGTATGACTGTTCATTTCTTCTATACTGGGTTATTCTATGAGTATACTAGAGTAAAGGAATGATTAATATGATAACAGAAAAAAGACTGACACAACTTGGATGGGTTGCTACGTGTACCTCTTTTATGATGTATGTCGCATATATTCCTCAAATCATGGCTAACATGAATGGTCAACCTGGTAATTTTTTACAACCGTTAGTAGCAGCAATTAATTGTAGTTTATGGGTGGTCTATGGCTTTTCTAAAGAAACGAAAGATTGGCCTTTGGTGATAGCAAATGCTCCAGGGATTCTCTTAGGCCTCATCACATTTTTAACAGCGGTAACGGGATAGACAAAAACAGCTCGTCTGATGAATGGACGGGCTGTTTTTTTAGTTGTCCACAAGGGGTGTGGACAATAGTGGATAAGATGATAAAAAGTATGAATAATTAAAATAAATATAGTATGAGTTAAATAGATACACTGATTTCCTTATGTTTACCAAGGATAGAAGATAGGATGATCAAAAAGAAGAAAATAAAAGAAAAAACAGGATATCCCCATCTTTTCTGTGGATAACTCTGTGGATAGTGTGCATAACTCTGTGGAATCCAATAGAATAAGTCGTTATACCTGTGCAAAAGAGCCTGTGGAAAGTAAAAACTTCTCCACAGGCTCTTTTGATTAGTTTTCAATGATGCGTTGTAAAAATTCTTGTGTTCTTGCTTCAGTTGGTTCATTGAATATACGATATGGTGATCCTTCTTCGGCAACAACACCTTCATCCATGAAAATAACTCGGTCAGATACTTCTTCAGCAAATTTCATTTCATGTGTCACGATAATCATCGTTAGTCCCGTCTCAGTGAGTTCTCTCATAATTTTTAGTACTTCACCGACCATTTCTGGATCAAGAGCTGATGTGGGTTCATCAAACAACATCACATCTGGATCCATAGAAATCGCACGAGCTATGGCAACACGTTGTTTTTGTCCACCAGATAATTGAGACGGTTTAGCATAAGCGAATTCTTTCATGCCGACTTTATCTAGATTTTCAATGGCGATTCGTTCAGCTTCTTCTTTTGAGCGGTTTAAAACTTTCATTTGTCCAACCATACAATTACTTAAGATGTCATGGTTATCAAATAGGTTAAATTGTTGAAACACCATTCCAACATGGGAACGATAGTCAGGTAAGTTATAATTGTCTTCCATAATGTTATCATTTTGGAAGATTATTTTCCCTCCGGTTGGTTGTTCTAGTAAATTCATACAACGGAGTAAAGTGGATTTACCAGAACCAGATGGTCCGATGATAGTCACAATTTCTCCTTTGTCAATTGACATATTAATGTCTCTTAGAACTTCTTTTTCACCAAAACTTTTTTGTAAGTGTTGAATATCAATAAAGGAGCCCATTAACGATCACCCTTTCTTTCTAGTTTTTCGACTTGCATTTGGTTAGCATATGGGGCATAGCGTCCATCGCCATCCAATCTATTTTCGATGGCACGTAAGATACGTGTCACTGTAAAGGTCATAACAAAGTAAATCACACAAGCGACAAAGAATGTATCGAAGAATCTAAAATTACTTCCTGCAACAGTTTTTGCTTGGAAAAACAATTCAGAGACGGCAATGACATTCAGTACAGAGGTGTCTTTGATATTGATAACAAATTCATTTCCAATGGCTGGTAACGTATTTCTGAAGACTTGTGGAATCACGACATTTATCATAGTTTGACTGTGTGTCATCCCAATGGCTGATGCTGCTTCAAACTGCCCTTCATCTACAGCGAAAATACCACCACGGACAATTTCAGTCATGTAGGCACCTGTGTTGATAGACACAATAAAGAGTGCCGCGATAATAGGATTCATATCAATGTTAAATGCTTGAGATGAACCGTAGTAAATCACCATTGCTTGTACAATCATCGGTGTACCACGGAATATTTCGATATAAACGGAAAAGAAGCCATTTAATAATTTGACCATAAATTTTTTAAACCCTTTTGTTGGAATTGGAATGGTTCTGAAAATTCCGATTCCTAGACCAATAGCTGTACCAACGATGGTTCCGATTAAAGAAATAAGTAATGTTACTCCAGCACCACGTAGGAACATTTTTCCGTTTTCACGGATAATTTTAACCACCCAAATTTCATTTGAATTATTATCTGGTTGTTGTCCAATAGCTTCAGTCATGATTACGTCTCGTTCTTTTTGTGAGATAGTCGAAAGAATCTCATTAATTTTATCTTTTTCTGGATTATTTTTTTTCAGTCCAATGGCGATAGCTGTGTCACTAGGATCTGTTTCGAACCCTTCTCCCTCTTTGAATTCTATCATTTTAAAATTAGGGTTGAGTTTTTCTGCTGTAATACCTTCAGGTTTTTCTGTCACGTAACCATCAATTTTTCCTGATTCTAAGGCAACACGCATAGCAGGAAAGTTGTCCATGGCTGTTTGTTGATCGACGCCATTTATTTGGTCGATGACTGAATAGTGAAAGGTATTCAGCTGGCCTGTGATTTTAGCACCACTAAAGTCATTTAATGAGGATGCTTCTTCATAAGGTCCATTTTTCTTAACAAGTAAAACAAGGTCTGAACTATAATAAATATCTGTAAAATCAATGGTTTTTTTTCGCTCTTCTGTAGGAGACATTCCTGCGATAATCGCATCTGCTTTACCTGACGTGACAGCAGGAGGTAAACCGTCCCATTCTGTTTTGAAAATGACCAGTTCTTTTCCGAGCCCGTCAGCAATTTTTTTGGCAATTTGTACGTCATAGCCACCAGCAAATTCTTTAGAGCCTTTGATAGGGACAGCACCGTTACTATTATCAGATTGAGTCCAGTTGAAAGGTGGATAACCGGCCTCCATTCCAACAGTGAAGGTATCTTTTTCTGCGAAACTTATGTGCGTAAAAAATAGAACGCTTCCTAATAATAGGAAGATGGTGGTTAGGATGCGAGGCATCCATGCTCTTTGTTCATTCATGTTATCATTCCCCTTTATTTATCAAAAAAAGCAGCCTCTTATACATAGAGGCTGCTTTTATTTTTGATAAATAATCAAGCACGGAACACAATTTATCAAATCATAGCGCACCTCAGTCGAAACTGAGACAGTCCTATGGTTATTCACCATAGTCCCAACAGTAAAAAAGCAAGGACTTTTTTACGATTTCGGCGATTATCCCTCTGTATCAATGTCATAGTATCCTTATACTCGATTGATAGTCTTGATAAATCGCGACCTCTATATTGTTATTTAGCTGTTCTTTTCTTTCTTGTAATACACTATAACACAACTTATATGTAAAGTCATGAAAACTTTTGAAAAAATATTGACGGTAGTCTTTTTTTAGGCTATTTTTAGACAAGTGTTATGATAAATTAAAAAAGGGGCAATCAAGTATGTGGTTTTTTTCAGCACTAGTTTCAGTCTTTGCGTGGGGAACAGCAGATTTATTTTACAAGTTAGGAAACAACGAAAGTGATAAGCATAGCGCAGCAAAAACAGTGATTATGGTTGGCTTAGTCATGGGACTCCATGCTATTTTTTACTATGGTATGTATAAAGGGATTGAGTACCATCCAAGATATCTTATTACATATTTACCGGTATCGGCTATGTATATTTTATCCATGGCAATTGGATATGTTGGGCTTAGGTACATTGAGTTATCCGTATCATCTCCGATTAGTAATTCGTCGGGAGCAGTATCGGCCATGTTAACCTTTTTTATTTTAGGAGGGAAAATGGTGTGGGTTCAGTTTATCGCAGTAGCCGTTATTTCTATCGCGATTTTTATGTTGTCAATTTTTGAAAAACAACAATCTGATGCGGAAATAAAAGCGTCAGGAGATGTTGTGGATAACAAATACAGAATCAGCGCAGTGGCAATCTTATTTCCTATTCTATATTGTGTCATCGATGGTATGGGGACGTTTTTAGATGGTTATTATTTAGAATATGCAGAAATTTTACCTGAAAGCCAAGCGAATATGAGTTATGAATTAACCTTTTTAATGGTTGGGCTAATAGTGTGGGGGTATCTTCGATTTGTAAAGGGAGAAACCATTCATATCTTCAAGGAACGAACGAAAGGATTGGCTGCTATATTTGAAACAGTGGGGCAGTTTTTCTATGTTGGGGCG
The DNA here is from genome assembly GCA_052104115.1 of Vagococcus sp. Lineage (GTDB taxonomy): Bacteria > Bacillota > Bacilli > Lactobacillales > Vagococcaceae > Vagococcus. The sequence continues at coordinate 33,704 of JBQELZ010000011.1, forward strand.
ATTGCGACAAATCCAATTGTTGTGGCACCTATGATTGCTTCTTATAGTATTGTTTCGGTTATTTGGTCTCGTATATTTTTAAAAGAAAAATTATCAATTCAGCAATATTTAATGGTTGTGGCTATTATTGCCTCTATTGCCGTTTTGGGTTTTTATGACGGGTAGTGATACAATACATATAAGGAGTGGAGCTATATGTCTAGTAGAGAAGAAGCGTTAAGAGTTATTGAATCAAGTAAGCGCCTTGTATTTATGACGGGTGCTGGTGTGTCTGTTCCATCTGGTATTCCTGATTATCGGTCCATGACAGGCGTTTATAGTGGTATCAAAAGTCCAGAATATTTATTAAGTCATGGTTGTTTGGTAAATGAACCAGATAAGTTTTATGCGTTTGTTAAACAATTGTATCATCCAACTGCTGTCCCTAATACGATTCATGACAAGATAGCAGAGCTTGATTTGAATCATGATGTTACCGTTATTTCTCAAAATATCGATGGTCTACATAGACAGTCAGGTAGTAAACATGTGGTAGATTTTCATGGTAATTTGTATGATTGTTACTGTCAGACATGTGGTGAAACGGTGGATGCATCAACGTATTTGGAATCCTACACGCATACTAAATGTGGTGGAAATATTCGTCCAGATGTTGTCTTATATGAGGAAGGGTTATCTGAAGAAGCAATAGAGACATCGATTCGTGCCTTAAAAGTAGCTGATGTCATAGTGATTGTGGGAACGACGTTTAAAGTCTATCCATTTAGTGGACTTATTCAGTATCGACAACCGAATAGCCAAATTGTGGTTATTAACAAGGAACCTATTTATTTATCTGAGGCACATATGATGATTAGTGAACCAGCCGAGACATTTTTTAAAGACTTATAAAGAGGTGTTAAGAATGCTAAGAAAAGTGAGACAAGATATTGATGACATTGATCAGCAAATTGTAGATTTGTTAGAAAAAAGATATGCGTGTGTAGACGAAGTCATTCGTGTGAAAGAAGCCCATCAATTAGAGGTGTTAGATAGTAAACGAGAGAAAGAAGTCATTCAAAATATGGCACAACAGATAAAAAATAAAGAGTATGAATTTAGCATACTTGAGACGCTACAACACATGATGGACGTGTCAAAAGCATATCAAGGTCAAAAAAAGAAACACGAGAGTCCTTAATTAAGGCTCTCGTGTTTCTTTTTTTAAAACATAATAACTGGTACGCCAACATCTATCATATTAAATAATTCAGCACAAACAGATGGAGGTGTGTTGATACAACCATGTGAGCCAACTGTTTGGAACGAATTTCCACCATACGCATTAGCATTTTGCCAAGGGGAATCATGAATGCCGACACCTGTCCAATCAACTGGCATCCAAAAATCAACAGGGCTTGCGTAATCTTCTCCGCGTAGAATTTCATTTTGTTTTTTATTCCAGACATAAAATACGCCAGGAGGAGTAGGAGTACTTGGTTTTCCAGTAATAACTGGTGTATCTAATACAGATTTACCATCTTTGTAGTACCACATGTGTTGAGCAGATAAGTCCACTTCAATGTATGTATTGCCAATTAGAGGGTTAGCTGGCGACGCGCTCCCTTGAAAATCAGGGACACGATCACTAAAATCCTCACCTTTAAGGATTAGATCGGTTAATTCTAAAGCTTCTGAGTCTGTAGCAATGGTCCAGCTGTAAGACCCCGCAGGAACAGATACTTCCCCTCGCTTGGTGCTTTTGAATTTAGAAGCATTTGTGCTTGTATTGTATGTGTTACCTAACTCAGTAATGTAGGCTTTTACTGCCTCTTGTTTTAAATCAACTTTCCCATTTGAAAATGTCACCCAAGAAGCAATTTTATCTTTTGGAATCACTACATTTTGGCCATTAATGCTGTAAGATGCATTAATTTCAGCTATTTTGTTGATACTTGCTAACTCGTCTTTTAGAGTCGGATCATCTTTTGTGAGTGTGGGTTGTTCAATGTAATCAGTCAACTCAATACTCGATATACCATCTTTAATGCCTTTTTGTACAGCTTTTAAAACAGCTTTTGTGTTAAAAGAATCTCCTTTTTCTTCAGGAGTGATAGCGAATTTTCCATCCACTTGCTCAATAGAAGCATTTTTTGTTTGCGTTCTGTCTTTATTGACTGTTTTTAACTCTTTTTCAAGAGAAGCAAGTGTGTCATTTAATACTTTATCATCGTATGAATTTGATTTAACGGGTGTGTTGTTTACACCAGACATATAGGATACAAACCAAAGCCATGAGTTTTGTTTTTTTAATACATCGCTGGCGATGTTATCCATATCATATGTAATCCCAAGCTGTTTCTTAGGGATATCTTTCCAAGTAGTTCCATTGTTTACGATTTCAAAATGTTCTTGGTCTAATTTAGCTATCAGTTTTTCTTCTGCTTGAGCTTCTGTTAGTTGACCGACATCCACGCCACCAATGGCAGTTTTAGGTAAAAAACGATTTTGGAAATGAATCGCCTCATAGCAATAAAAAATCACTAACACTAATATCAAAGCTACAGGCAACAGAATCCATTTCTTTTTGTTCATAAAAGTACTCCTCCACAATGCTTTTTTGTAACAATATTGTAACATATCCCCAAATAAATACAAGAATTGCGCTTTAAATAGAAATCAAATGAAAGACCAGAGCGATATCACCCTAGTCTTTCATCCATTATTTTATTTAGTATCCAATTGGCTAAAGGCGTTGTCCATTGTTTCTCTTAATTTTTCAGCAGAATAATCGAATTTTTCTTGTTCTGCATCTGTCAATGGAATTTCTATGATATGTCTCACACCGTGACGATTAATCACAGCAGGAGCGCCAATGTAGATATCGTTTAATCCGTATTGTCCGTCTAAATAAACAGATAGAGGCAATACAGCATCTTCATCATTTAGGATAGCTTTTGTGATACGAGCGAGAGAGACAGCAATACCATAAAAAGTTGCTCCTTTTTTTTCGATAATGGTATAGGCAGCATCACGTACTTTAAAGAAAATATTGACGAGCTCTTCCTCATCGACCTCAGGATGGTCTTTTACCCATTCATAAATTTGCAGCCCTGCAATATTAGCATGAGACCAAACTGGAAATTCTGTATCACCGTGTTCGCCAAGTATGTAACCATGTACGTTTCGGGCATCAACGCCTACTAACTCAGAGATGGTATGTCTAAATCTGGCAGAATCAAGGGATGTCCCGCTACCAATGACTTTATGTTGTGGAAAGCCTGAGAATTTCCACGTTGCATAGGTAAGTATATCAACAGGATTTGTTGCCACTAAAAAGATGCCATCAAATCCAGAGTCAACGACTTGTTTAATAATGTCTTGAAAAATAGCTAGGTTTTTATTCACTAAGTCCAGTCGTGTTTCACCTGGCTTTTGTGCGGCCCCCGCTGTAATAACGACGATGTTTGCATCCTTACAATCCGCATACTCAGCGGCATAAATTTTTTTAGGTGATGTAAAGGCAAGGGCATGAGATAAATCAAGAGCATCCCCTTCCGCTGTGTCTACAGCAATATCAATGATGCCAATTTCTTGTGCAATATCTTGAGTAACCAATGCAAATGCGTAACTAGACCCTACTGCACCATTACCAACAATCATAATTTTTTGATGTTTGTTTTGTTCATATGCCATAAAAACACTCCCTTACTTATAAGTAATCGTACATGTTCATTATAACAGTGATAATTATGAAAGTCATTTGAGAGCGATTGTCCTACTTCTTAAGAATTTTTTTAGTTCATCTAGAAAAAAACACCATTTAAGAGTTCACTAGTAAAATTATGATATACTAATAAGGATTCTAGGCAGTGTGTGGCATGCGTAGACGTATTTGCGTATCATGTCATAATAAATTTTAAATAAGAACAGGGGACATACTCGATGAAATTAATCGTAGGATTAGGCAATCCAGGTGCACAATATAGAGAAACAAAACACAATGTTGGATTTATTACATTAGATGAATTGGCCTATCGTGAAAACATATCATTTAATAAACATCAATTTGAAGCAGATATTGCGGAGTATTTTGTCAATGGAGAGAAAATCATCTTAGCGAAACCACAGACTTTTATGAATGAATCGGGACGTTCGATTAGACCATTAATGGATTATTACGCTATTGATGTAGAAGATATGTTAGTTATTTATGATGATTTGGATTTACCGATTGGAAAAATTAGACTGCGCCAAAAAGGCAGTGCCGGAGGGCATAATGGGATTAAAAGTTTAATCGCTCATATTGGAACAACTGAATTCAACCGAATTAAAGTTGGTATTGATCGACCTAGTCGTTCACAAGAAGTCGTATCATATGTCTTAAGTACGTTTCCAAAAGCGACACATGATGACATGCTATCTTCCATCAAGCAGGCAGCAGATGCTGTTGGTTACTGGGTAGCAGGACATACATTTGTTGATACTATGAATGGGTACAATGTTAAAAAATAAGTGAAAAGGGGGTCAAGTGATGTATACCAATAAATCCCTTGTTACTCAATTATCTAATAGTAAAAAAATAAAAGAATGGCTGTCCCAATTGCATCCGAATAGCTCACAGCTTATAACTGGATTGTCAGGATCTGCCAAAACGTTAGCCTTGAGTACCATGCTACAATCAGACAATAAATTATTAATCGTCACACCTAATTTGTATTATGCTACTCGAATGGTGGATGATTTACAGCATATAATAGAAGAAAAGTATCTACATTTCTTTCCAGTTGATGAAGTCACAGCAGTGGAGATGTCTTTTTCTTCTCCAGAAGCGTTATCAGATAGAATTAGTGCGCTGACCTTTTTAGCGAGTGATGAACCAGGTGTGTTAGTCACACCATTAGCAGGATTAAGACGCTTTTTACCAAGTCCAGAGGTTTGGAAAGAGCAGACGTTGTCTTTTGTAAAGGACGCCACAATTGATGTTACACAGTTGCCAGAATTACTTGTTTTATTAGGGTATGACAGACAACAAATGATTGGAAAACCAGGTGAGTTTAGTTTGCGTGGGAGTATCATTGATATTTATCCTTTGACAAATGAATACCCAGCTCGGATTGATTTGTTTGATGATGACATAGAATCAATTCGTTTATTTGACGTGGAAACACAACGTTCGATTAAAGAGGTGGATTCTGTGGTGGTCCCACCTGCTACAGATATGCTTTTTACAAAGGAGCAGTTAATCAACGGATCCGATGCATTGAAACAATTAGCAGAAAAAGCGTTGTCCGTTGTTGAAGATAAGGAAGAAAAACTGGCATTAGAGGCTTACTCTGATTATTTAACAAGTGAATGGGGACAAGGCAGACCGACTGATGAGGTTCGAATGTATGCTGATTTACTGTATCCAGAGACGTATCATTTAACGGATTATTTAGCAGAATCTGATTATCTAGTAGTGGATGATTTAAGCCGAATGATTGAAACGGAACGCGATATTTTAAGAGAAGAAGCCGAATGGATCACCTTAAAGTTAGAGGAACATGTGCTATTAGGTGGGCATGAGATGGGCGGCGATTTTAGGACAATCTTAAAAGAAGCCACTCAAGCTAAAACATATGTCTCATTGTTTCAAAAAGGAATGGGAAATACGAAATTCCAAGCTATCCATCCATTTGAGTATCGAACCATGCAACAATTTTTTGGTCAAATGCCATTATTAAAAACAGAATTAGCGCGTTGGCACAAGCAAAAACAAACGGTAGTCATTTTAACAGACAATTCGGAGAGAACGCAGAAAATAGAAGAATTATTGATTGATTTTGATATACCAGTGGTTGTCAACGATAGTGACCAGTTAATGATAGGTCAAACTCAGATTCACACAGGTGCACTTAACACAGGATTTGAATTGCCGGAAGAAAAATTAGTGGTCATTGTAGAAAAAGAAATTTTACATACCCAGACGAAAAAAAGAGCGAGAAAACAAACGATTTCGAATGCGGAGCGTTTAAAAAGTTATAATGAATTAAAGCCTGGTGATTATGTGGTTCATGCGAATCACGGGATTGGGAAATACATTGGCATGGAAACGCTTCTAAGTGCCGGAGTCCATCAAGATTACATGACGATTCTGTATAAGAACAATGATAAATTGTTTATTCCTGTGACTCAGCTTGATTTGATTCAAAAATATGTCGCATCTGAATCCAAAACACCTCGAGTCAATAAATTAGGTGGAACAGAATGGACGAAGACTAAAAATAAAGTATCATCAAAAGTGGAAGACATTGCCGATGATTTGATTCAACTTTATGCTGAGAGAGAGGCCGAAAGAGGCTATGCGTTTTCACCAGATGATGATTACCAAAATGAGTTTGAAGGTAGCTTTCCTTATTCTGAAACAGATGATCAGCTTCGAAGTATTCATGAAATTAAAAAAGACATGGAAAAAATTAGACCTATGGACCGTTTGCTTGTTGGGGATGTTGGATACGGAAAAACAGAAGTTGCTATTCGTGCTGCCTTTAAGGCGATTAGAGATGGCAAACAGGTTGCATTCTTAGTACCAACCACGATTCTAGCCCAACAACACTACGAAACCATGCGAGATCGATTTGCAAATTTCCCAGTAAATATAGGACTGATGAGTCGTTTTCGAACAAAAAAACAACAACAAGAAACAACAGAACATATTAAACGAGGACAAATTGATATTGTTGTCGGGACGCATCGTATTTTATCCAAAGATGTCGAGTTTATGGATTTAGGACTCTTGATTGTGGATGAAGAGCAACGTTTTGGGGTGAAACACAAAGAACGGTTGAAACAATTAAAGTCTCAAGTAGACGTACTAACGTTAACGGCGACCCCAATACCTAGAACGTTACACATGTCGATGCTAGGTGTTAGAGATTTATCTGTGATTGAAACCCCACCTGCCAATCGTTATCCTGTTCAAACCTATGTGATGGAACAAAATCCTGGGGCAATTAGGGAAGCGTGTGAACGAGAAATTGCCCGTGGTGGTCAGATTTTTTATTTATATAATCGGGTTAGCACGATAGAACAAAAAGTAGAAGAGATGCGTCTGCTTGTGCCAGATGCTAGAGTGGCTTATGCTCATGGTCAAATGACGGAAGTTCAGCTAGAAAATGTGTTAATGGAATTTATTAATGGTGAGTATGATATTTTAGTGACCACAACGATTATCGAGACAGGGGTAGACATTCCTAATGTGAATACCTTATTTGTTGAAAATGCGGACCATATGGGGTTGTCTCAGTTGTATCAGCTTAGAGGACGTGTGGGCCGAAGCAACCGGGTAGCATATGCCTATTTCATGTATGAAGCGCAAAAAGTGTTAAACGAAGTGAGCGAGAAACGCTTACAAGCAATTAAGGATTTTACTGAGTTGGGTTCAGGGTTTAAAATCGCTATGCGAGATTTATCCATTCGTGGTGCGGGAAATTTATTAGGAGCTCAACAACATGGGTTCATTGACTCTGTTGGTTTTGATATGTATACACAAATGTTAACAGAAGCGGTGAATCGTAAACAAGGTGTAACATCTAAAGATGTTAAGACCATAACAGAAATCGATATCGGCATTGATGCTTATATACCGACCACTTACATTGAGGATGAACGACAAAAAATCGAAATTTATAAACGCATTAGACAGTTGGATAATCAAGAGATGTTTGATGAGTTGGAAGCTGATTTGCTGGACCGATTTGGAGAATACCCAGAAGAGGTAGCTAACTTGTTGACAGTCGGGTTAATTAAAATGAATAGTGACTTTGCGTTGATTGAAAAAATTCAAAAGAAACAGGCGAAAATTGACGTAATCTTGAGTAAAGAAGGCACACATACGTATACGGTGGAGCAGATTTTTAAAGCACTATCTGCGACGACTTTGAAAGCAGAGCTTAGCTCAGATGACGGTCAAATGTCTGTGTACTTAAAACTGACCAATAAATTGACTGAAGCAGTGTGGTTACAAGAACTGTCTCAGTTTGTAGCCTCATTACGTCAGCAAAAGTATCTAAAAACTGAAAAAGAGTAATTAGAGGTATGTGATGATGGAAAATAAAATGGAGAAAAAAATGGTACGTGGCGCCGTTATTCTGACAGTTACATCTTTTATCGTAAAAGTGTTAAGTGCAGTGTACCGTGTGCCATTTCAAAATTTAGTTGGCGATGAAGGGTTTTATGTCTATCAACAGATTTACCCAATATATGGCATAGGGATGACACTGGCATTATCAGGACTCCCTGTTTATCTGTCAAAACTTATCGCAGCTGAAGAGGATACATCTGAGCATCAACGCATTATGACTCTTTTTTTCAACAGTGTGAGTGTGATGTCTGTTCTATTGTTTGGCGTGTTATTTTTAGGTGCAGAATTTTTGGCGAAAGGGATGGGAGACGCTCTGTTGTCCCCCCTTATTCGAGTCGTTTCTTTTGTGTTTGTCCTAGTTCCCTTTCTGTCTTCTTATAGAGGGTATTACCAAGGACAACTAGAAATGGTGCCGACAGCTGTATCACAGCTGATGGAACAAGGTGTGCGAGTCGTTGTGATTTTAGCATCTGGTTATGTCTATGTGACGTATCATTTGTCTGTTTATAAGATGGGAACATTGGCAACATCAGGTGCCTTGATTGGTGGGTTGTGTGGGTTGTTTGTTCTCTATCTATATGGTAGAAACCATCAGTTGCGTAAAAAAAGAGTGACAAGTAGTAGAGAAGAGACGATTACTTTTGTGAAACGGTTTATAATGGAAGGCGGTACGTTGTGTTTTTTTAGTGCGTACCTAGTTATTTTTCAATTGGTGGATTCTTTTACGATTAAACAATATTTGGAATTTAGTGGCATGCCGGAATTAAGTGCTAAGATTTCAAAAGGAGTATTTGATAGAGGTCAGCCATTGGTTCAGTTAGGGTTAGTGGTAGCTGTGGCGATGACTGCGACTTTTTTACCCACCTTAACGAAGTCCTTTATTTTCAAAGATATGATACGCTACTTAGAAACAGCACGAGCTTATTTACGCGTGTCACTTGCTATAGCCAGTGCGGCCGGAATTGGCTTGATGCTGACATTGCCATATATCAATGTCACCTTGTTTAGCGACAATAGTGGAGAATTAACATTGTGTTTGTTTGTACTGTCTATCTTTTTTGTCTCCATGATTCAGGGGTATCAAACGATTTATCAAAGTCAAAATCATGTGAGATTTCAATTTATAGCGGCTGTTATAGGATTAGTGATTAAGGGGATTACAACCCCGTTGTTGACGTATTATTTTGGAACAGTAGGCTCAAGCATTAGCACATTGCTGGGCTTATCAGGCTGCTTGCTTGTATTGCAATATGTCTTGCTGAAAAGAGAACCCACTATACGTGTTGGTGTACGTTTTATGATAAAATTAATAGGCAGTTTAGGTGTCATGATTGTCGTATTAGTTATTTACCGGATAGGGTTAGAACAGATCGGTTGGCTTCAACACGGTCGACTGTTGTCATTTGTTTACACGTGTATTGGGGTGTTATTAGGACTGATGGTATATCTCATATGCTTGATTCAAATGAGACTATTTACCAAGAAGGAATGGTTGATGATTCCGTTTGGTAAAAATATAGTGGCACAATTTTATTAAGAGGAAAAGGTGAAAAAATATGAGATTAGATAAATTTTTAAAAGTATCGCGCATTATTAAACGACGCACTGTAGCGAAAGAAATAGCAGATAAAGGGCGTATTCAGGTAAATGGGCAATTGGCTAAATCATCTACAGCCGTGAAAGTGAACGATGAGATTAAGATTCTATTTGGGAATAAAACGCTGGTAGTACGTGTGTTAGAATTAAAAGACACCACAAAAAAAGATGAAGCAAAAGATTTATATGAAGTGATTAGCGAAACAAGAGAAACAAGTTACGAAAGTTTAGATTAGCATTAGACAATGGTTGTTTGTCTTGGTATAATAGTCATATCTTTAATAAGTGAATGGAGTCCAATAAAAAATGAAAAAAGACCAAAAATTGTTAGCGTATGACCAAGAGCAACAGATGGGTCTAAGCATGAAGAGTTCTCAAAAAGATCAGAAAAAATTAATTTTTCGCCGCCGTCGCTTAGCGATTATGTTCGCGGTCGCTTTTGTTGTGTTCTCAATCATTGGCATTAATTTATTTAGAAATGGACAGCACCTTGTAGTATTACAAAAGAACCGTGAAGAGGTCGTGAGCGAAAACAAGCAAGTGGCCAAAACAAAAAAAGACTTAGAAAGAGAAGTTAACTTATTAAATGATGATGAGTATGTTGAAAAAATGGCTCGATCTAAGTATTTTTACTCGAAAGAGGGAGAACAGGTATACAGTATTCCTGACTTGAGTGGTTCAACTCAAACTAGTGGTAACAAATAACTATAAATATTATTAGAAGGTTCAAGGAGGAAAATTTTTTTTATGTCAATTGAAGTCGGGGTAAAGTTACCTGGAAAAGTTTCAGGGATTACCAATTTTGGAGCATTCGTTGATTTGGGGAATGGCAAAACTGGGCTTGTTCATATTAGTGAGGTATCTAATAGTTTTGTAAAGGATATTAACGATGTCTTAAGCGTGGGTGACCAAGTAGAAGTTAAAGTTATGACAATTGGGAATGATGGCAAAATTGGCTTATCTATTAAGAGAGCCAATGAGGAAGAGAAGCCTCAAGGAGCACGTAAAGAGTATAAACGTAATAACAATAATTACAATAAATCTGAACGCTCAAGTAATTATCGTAAACCAGCAGCGCCGGCTCAAAAGAAAGAAAGCTTCGATACATTGATGAGTTCATTCTTGAAAGACAGCGATGATCGTTTAACTTCATTAAAACGTAACACTGAAGGTAAGCGAGGCGGCCGAGGCGGTCGACGTAACTAGATAAGTAAAGGATAAGAATTTTCTTATCCTTTTTTTCATTTTATAAAGGAGAAGACAGATGAACGTCAGACATATATTTGAAGCGTTGATTAGGGAGAAGAAATGGTGGAAACCAACAGATAGAGTGTTGCTTGCAGTATCTGGAGGCGTGGATTCGATGGTTTTGCTTCATTTAATGCAATCATTACCAGATGATTTACGACCTGTTTTAGCTGTGGCGCATATCAATCATCAACTGAGAGATGAATCCGCAGAAGAAGAAGCATTTATACGTCACTATTGTCAGGAACGAGAGCTACGTTTATTTGTCACCAGATGGTTAGAAGGTCCTAATATGAAAACCCAGATAGAACAAAAAGCGAGAGAATTTAGGTATGCTTTTTTTAAGGCAACCATGGAGGAACATCATTTTTCTATACTGGCCACTGCGCATCATCAAGGCGATCAAGTTGAGACGATGTTGATGCGACTTATAAATGGCAACTCTTTATCAGCAATCACTGGGATTCAAGATGTGCGTCCTTTTGGTGAGGGACAATTGATTAGACCATTATTAAAGCTAGATAAGCCGAGTCTTTATGAGTATGCCAAGGAATATAATGTTCCGTATTATGAGGATGACACCAATCATACAGATGTTTATTTGAGAAATCGGATAAGAAGACAAGTCATCCCGAAATTAGAAGAAGAGAATCCTCGATTTACCCAACACATGCAGCAGTTTCGAGAAGAATTAATATATGCCAATCAACTAGTATCTGAGAGAGTTGCTTTCTTATATGATGCCTCTATTACACAGACCGATACTGGTTGGGAATTGAATCGGTCATTGTTTGTGACATATACAGAAGCAGAACGCTATTTTTTAATCGATGCTTTAGCGGATTGTTTGTATAAGGAGCAAGCTATCGTTTTGAGTCGGCGTATAAAAAAAGGGATACTCACACAATGTATGGGTAAAAAACCTAATCAACAGATAGCGTTACCTAAAAAATGGGTATGTGAGAGAAGTTATGAAAAAATTAATATTTATCAAAAGAAAGAGAAAACTGTCAGCTCTGTGAGTTCGCAACCACTTCTTCTTAATAAAGGGGTTTATTTAAACAAGGGGGAATGGTTAGTTTGGACAGACAATACGCTGGAATGTGTGCCAACAGAGGTTAGGAATTGGTCTAAGAAAGAAATCCTTTTATATCAAGAAGTAGAGGGGCCTTTAATAGTCAGGAAATCGCAACCTGGAGACCGGATGATATTCAATCAATCTGGACAAACAAAGAAAGTATCTCGTTATTTTATTGATGAGAAAATATCTCATTCGGCACGTGAAAAAAGCTGGATTATCAGTGATAAAAAAAACAATATCATTTGGTTGCTTCCTTTTAGGGAAACTTATTTGAGTATTCGCAATGAAACTGATAAAATACAGTATAAGCTTGTCTACTACTATCGATAAGGCAAGCAAGTTTGGAAGGAGATCCCGATGATAGAAAAAGATATAGAAAAAACATTTTATTCACAAGAGCAAATTCAGGAACGAGTATCTGCATTAGGTAAGGCGATTAGTGAGGATTATCAAGATAAAAACCCTCTAGTCGTAGGTGTTTTAAAAGGAGCTGTTCCATTTTTAGCTGACTTAACACGTGCGATGACGATTCATATGGAAATGGACTTTATGGACGTTTCAAGTTATGGAAATGCGACTGTCTCTTCTGGAGAAGTCCGCATTTTAAAAGACTTAGACACCGTCGTTGAAGGCCGTCATATTTTAATTGTCGAAGACATTATCGACAGTGGTCGTACATTACGATATCTTGTGGATATGCTAAAACATCGTAAAGCAGCATCTGTAAAAATCGCTACAATGTTAGACAAACCAGAAGGTAGAGTAGTAGAAATGGCTGCCGATTATATCGGATTTGAAGTGCCAAATGAATTTGTTGTCGGATATGGATTAGATTACGCAGAAGATTATCGTAACTTACCATACATTGGGGTATTAAAACCTGAAATCTATGAAAACGATAATTTATAATTCTTATGTTATAATAATTTCTTAGCTTTACTAAAACTTAATATAAAGGAGGACATGTATGAATAATAAGAATTCAGGGAAGAAAAATTCGCTTTATTATATCATTGTTTTCTTATCAATGATTATGATTGTGTATTTCTTTTTCGGTCAAGGCGGAGATCAATCCCCAAGCGTAAATTATTCAACATTCTATCAGCAATTAAAAGATGAGCAAGTAAAAGAATTCTCCGTTCAACCATCGAACGGTGTTTATAAAATTACTGGTGAGTACTTTGACGATCAAAAAATCACAGATTCAGGTGGACTACCTGTATTTGGAAAAACAAAAGTAAAATCGAAACGATTTACAACAACTGTATTACCGAATGATTCGACGATAGATAACATCAGCCAGGCAGCCAAGGGTGCGAAGACTAAATTTATCGTGAAAGAACAATCAAATGGTGGTATGTGGGTAAACATGTTATTTAGCTTCTTACCAGTCATCTTTATGGTCTTTATTTTCTATATGATGATGGGACAAGGTGGTCAAGGCGGTGGAAATGGCCGAGTGATGAACTTTGGTAAGTCTAAAACAAAAGAAGCCGACAAAAAATCAATTAATGTTAGATTCTCTGATGTTGCGGGAGCAGAGGAAGAGAAACAAGAATTAGTTGAAGTCGTAGAGTTTTTGAAAGACCCACGACGATTTGTTGAGCTAGGTGCACGTATTCCTGCAGGTGTTTTATTAGAAGGACCTCCAGGAACGGGTAAAACATTATTAGCAAAAGCTGTAGCTGGTGAAGCTGGTGTACCATTCTTCTCAATTTCAGGTTCTGATTTTGTGGAAATGTTCGTTGGTGTTGGGGCAAGTCGTGTACGTGACTTGTTTGAAACAGCTAAAAAAGCGGCTCCGGCCATTATCTTTATTGATGAGATTGATGCGGTAGGTCGCCAACGTGGCGCTGGTATGGGTGGAGGACACGATGAGCGTGAACAAACACTTAACCAACTGCTTGTTGAAATGGATGGATTTGGTGGCAATGAAGGTGTTATTGTTATTGCTGCAACAAACCGTTCAGATGTACTAGATCCAGCGTTGTTACGTCCAGGACGTTTTGACCGCCAGATTTTAGTTGGCACGCCAGATGTTAAAGGCCGTGAACAGATTCTTAAAGTCCACTCACGTAACAAGCCTTTGGCAGAAGATGTGGATTTAAAAGTTGTTGCACAACAAACACCTGGTTTTGCAGGTGCAGATTTAGAAAACGTGTTAAACGAAGCAGCCCTTGTGGCAGCTCGTCGTAATAAAAAGAAAATCGATGCTAGTGATATTGATGAGGCCCAAGACAGAGTCATTGCGGGACCTGCTAAAAAAGACCGTGTTATTAGTAAGCGTCAACGTGAGTTAGTAGCCTATCATGAGGCGGGACACACTATTTGTGGGTTAGTTTTAGATGATGCTAACGTTGTACATAAGGTAACGATTGTGCCACGTGGTCGTGCAGGCGGTTATATGATTTCACTTCCAAAAGAAGATCAATTCTTAATTACAAAAAATGAAATGTTCGAACGTATTGTTGGTTTATTAGGTGGTCGTGTAGCTGAAGAGCTTATCTTTGGTGTTCAGTCTACAGGAGCTAGCAATGACTTTGAACAAGCAACAGGTTTGGCTCGTTCAATGGTAACTGAATATGGAATGAGTGATTTAGGTCCCGTTCAATATGAAGGGAACCATCAAGTGTTTGTTGGCCGTGATTATGGTCAAACAAAAGCGTACTCTGAACAAGTTGCTTTCCAAATTGACGAAGAAGTGCGTAAGATTTTGATGGAAGCTCACAAAAAAGCAACAGAGATTATTGAAGCTCACCGTGAGCAACATAAATTGATTGCTGAGTCATTGTTAGAATACGAAACACTTGATGCTAAAGCAATTACTTCTTTGTTTGAAAAAGGCGTCATGCCAGCTGATTCGAAAAAAGATGAATTTCCAAGTGAGAAAGAAGGCACTTTTGAAGAAGCAAAAGAGGCATTAGCTCGCAAGGATGCTGAGAAACAAAAAACAGAACGAGAAGAAGAAGCACAAGCTCAATCAGAAAGTGAGCAAGAAGAGACTCAATTAGATGACTCAATTGCTGAAGACTCTAAAGAAGTAAAAGAGTCTGAATACGAGCAAAATAATTTTGAAGATCGCTACAAATAAGTTATGATAAGTGGGATATACGAAAGTGTACCCCACTTTTTTTATGGGAAAAATGACTAATGAATAGATAAGGAAGAGATAGCATGACTGATTATTTAGTAAAAGCATTATGTTTTAATGGCGATATTAGAGCTATGGCAGTTCGTACAACAGATACTGTAGCAGAAGCACAAGAAAGACATGACACATGGCGTGCAGCGACAGCTGCATTGGGTCGTACGATGACAGGCTCGTTGTTACTAGGTTCAATGCATAAAGGTGACGAAACGGTTACAGTAAAGATTCAAGGAGATGGCCCGTTGGGAGCGATAGTAGTAGATGCGGATGCTAAAGGAAATGTAAAAGGCTATGTCCAACATCCAGAAGTGAATCTACCAGCGAACGCTGTTGGAAAAATTGATGTCCGTGGAGCAGTAGGAACAACGGGGTCTTTAAGTGTGATTAAAGATTTAGGATTAAGAGAGCCATTTACAGGACAAGTACCATTAGTGTCCGGAGAAATTGCAGAAGATTTTACATATTATCTAGCAAATTCAGAGCAAGTACCGTCAGCAGTTGGCCTAAGTGTGCTAGTGGACAATGAAAATGATGACAAAGTAAAAGCCGCTGGTGGCTTTATGATTCAAGTGATGCCAGGTGCGTCAGAAGAAACAATATCAGAAATTGAAACACGATTAGCGGATATCCCGCAAGTATCTAATCTGCTAGATGCAGGAGAAACACCTGAACAAATTTTGGAACGATTACTAGGTGCTGAAAATGTTCAAATTCTAGAAACTATGCCTGTTCAATTTCATTGCAATTGTTCGAAGGAACGATTTTCATCAGCTTTAGTGACCTTAGGAAAAGATGAACTAACACAGATGATTGAAGAAGACGAAGGCGCAGAAGCTGTGTGTCATTTTTGTGGTGAGGCGTATCACTACAATGCAGATGAGTTAACAGTTTTAAGAGATGAAGCAATTAAATAAGGGGGAATATCACTTTGTGGCAAATAGGTGATGTAGAAATACCAAATCGAGTAGTCGTTGCCCCGATGGCAGGAATTAGTAACTCAGCTTTTCGTGTGACCGTTAAAGAGTTCGGTGCAGGATTGGTTGTCTGTGAGATGATTAGTGATAAAGGGATTCAACAACGAAATAAGAAAACATTAGATATGCTTTATATTGATGAAACGGAGCATCCATTAAGTTTGCAAATTTTTGGCGGTAATAAAGAAACGCTAGTCGAAGCGGCTAAATTTGTTGAAGCACACACAGCTGCCGACATCATTGACATTAATATGGGATGCCCAGTAAATAAAATTATTAAAGCGGAAGCAGGAGCTAGGTGGTTGTTGGATCCTGATAAGGTATATGAAATGGTTCAAGCAGTAGCTAGTGCGGTTGACCTGCCTGTCACGGTTAAACAACGTATTGGTTGGGACGATGAACATGTTTATGCGGTTGAAAATGCATTAGCGGCTCAAAGTGCCGGAGCTAAAGCGGTGGCCATGCACGGTCGTACTAGAGTACAAATGTATGAGGGAAAAGCAAATTGGGATGTTTTAAGAGATGTAAAAAAAGCCTTAACAATCCCATTTATGGGGAATGGAGATGTAAGAACACCGGAAGATGCAAAACGCATGATAGATCATGTTGGGTGTGATGGTGTTATGATTGGCCGTGCTGCTTTAGGAAATCCATGGATGATCTATAGAACACAACATTACCTAGAAACAGGAGAATTACTAGACGAGCCACAACCAGCTGAAAAAATCGAAACAGCTAAACTTCATTTGGCTCGCTTGATTCAATTAAAAGGTGAAAAAATTGGTTCTTTAGAATTTAGACAACATGCGGCCTATTATTTGAAAGGAACACCACGAGCAGCGAAGCCTAAACTAGCGATTAATCAAGCGACTAGTCAGCAAGAAATTGTTGAAATATTGGATGATTATATAGCTAATTTGATTGCAAAAGGCTTAGCAAGTTAAATTGTGTAGAGAAAAGGCAAATCGAACTTGCCTTTTTTTGTTTTAGTATGGCATTATAAGGTATAATGACTATAAAAAAGAATATAGGAGGAAGTATCGTGTCAAAAGAGATTGTAGGTCATGAGGAAATGAATGACCAGTTAATAGTAAGAAGAGAAAAAATGGCAGAATTGCGTGAAAAAGGATTGGATCCATTTGGAACTCGTTTTGAACGTACAACTAACTCAGCTGAGCTTCATGCCAATTATGATGATAAAACAAAAGAAGAATTACAAGAAATGGGTCTTACAGCAACTGTAGCAGGCCGTATCATGACAAAACGTGGTAAAGGTAAAGTTGGATTTGCGCATTTACAAGATAGAGAAGGTCAAATTCAAATTTATGTGAGAAAAGATGCTGTTGGAGAAGAAGAGTATGACCTGTTTAAACATGCTGACTTAGGCGATTTTGTTGGTGTAACGGGTGAAGTGATGAAAACAGACATGGGTGAGATCACGATTAAGCCAACGACTCTTACATTTTTAACTAAAGCACTACGTCCACTACCAGATAAATACCATGGCCTAACAAACGTGGAACAAAAATATCGTCAACGCTACTTAGACCTAATCAGTAACCAAGATAGCTTTGATCGCTTTGTTAAGCGAAGTGAAATTATCCGAGAAGTGCGTAACTACTTAAACAACTCAGGATACTTAGAAGTAGAAACACCAACTCTACACAATATTGCAGGTGGAGCTGCTGCTCGTCCATTCATTACGCATCACAATGCATTAGACATGGATTTATACTTACGTATTGCGTTAGAGTTGCATCTAAAACGATTAATTGTTGGTGGTATGGAAAAAGTATACGAAATTGGTCGTGTGTTCCGTAATGAAGGAATTGATACAACACATAATCCAGAGTTTACAATGTTGGAAGTTTACACTGCTTATGCAGATTATGATGATGTTATGAATTTAACAGAAGGTATCATTACTCACGCGGCAGAAAAAGTACTAGGTACATTAACCATTAAGTATGGTGAGTACGATGTTGATTTAACTGGGCCTTGGAAGAGAGTCCATATGGTTGATGCGGTTAAAGAAGCATCGGGTGTAGACTTTTGGAAAGAGATGACAGATGAAGAAGCGAGAGCGATTGCTAAAGAACATAATATAGAAGTAGAAGATCATATGGATTATGGTCATGTCGTGAATGAATTCTTTGAAACATATGTAGAAGAAACATTAATTCAACCAACGTTTATTTATGGTCACCCAGTATCAATCTCCCCACTTGCTAAGAAAAATGCTGAAGACCCAAGATTTACAGATAGATTTGAAGTATTTATCGTAGGTCATGAGTATGGAAATGCCTTTACTGAATTAAATGATCCGATAGATCAACGTGAACGTTTCGAAGCTCAAATGAAAGAAAAAGATCTAGGAAATGATGAAGCCCAAGGGATAGATGAAGACTTTATCGAAGCATTAGAGTATGGGATGCCTCCAACAGGTGGATTAGGTATTGGAATTGACCGTTTGGTGATGTTACTTACAAATGCACAATCAATAAGAGATGTCTTGTTATTCCCAACAATGAGATAAAAAAGGAGAAAATTTTCTCCTTTTTTTTATTGAAACGATAAGCAAAAGAGAGATGAAACAATAAGAAAGTAAAAGAAAGTAGATCAAAAGTCAAAAAATACGCTATCTTCAATTAAAAGACGTATATTATTATCTTATGCTTAATAAAATGAACGGAAAAAAGGGCTGAAAAATAATAGTTGACGAATGGTTGTTAAATTGGTATATTAATACATGTCCTATTGAGGGGCATCAAATAAAAAAACAAACTAGTAAAAAGTTTTTCGAAATAATAGTTGACAAACATATTGATTTAATGCTATTATCTACTAGTTGCAACTTTTCGTTTCATAACAGAAGTTGAGATTTTAAAAAATAAAAATATCAAAAAAGTTGTTGACAAATGATTCTCAACTTGGTATGATATAAAAGTTGCTAAAGCAACTGATTAGACCTTTGAAAAC
>JBQELZ010000012.1:0-50499 GCA_052104115.1 Vagococcus sp.
ACTGATATTTAGATATTTTTACCAGAGTGGCTAACTTAATGTTGCAATTTAGATTCATATTATTTTCATCCATTCCAATAATATAATCATACTCAGAGAAATCCTCTTTTGTAATTTTTGTAGACTCTATGCCACTATAGTCAATCTTTTTAGCATCTAGTATACGCCTTGTTCCCTCATGTGGGGGATCCCCTAAATTCCAACTACCTGTCGCAGCTGATGACACAGCTATCTTATCTTCCAGACCAGCCTGCTTCACTTTTTCTTTAAACACTGCTTCTGCCATTGGTGAACGGCAAATATTTCCTAAGCAAACAAATAAAACCTTTATCATCGTACCCCTCCACTTGATGGTTTACTCAAAATAAAAAGCCTTAATAAGAGTATTAGGCTAAATATTAATTGAACTATCCAAATAATTGCTCTTTTGTTTCATCCATAAACTGTACTTCAACAGCATGGGTTAAAATATCTGTGTAACTATAAGATACTCTTTCAAATGCATTTTCATCTTGATCTAGATCAACAATAAAAACGGATGGATAAGTCTCAGACAAAACACCACTACGTTCAGTCTGTCTTTTTCTACCTGTTTGAGCGACTAACGTAATGCGACTACCAATTTTATTTTCTAGCTCTTCTTTGATTGCTATTATACTAGTTGCCATTCAACTCACCTCTTCACCCCATTGTAACACAAATATAAGAAAACTACAAATTTTACCATAAGATTATTACACAATCAACCCTTTTAGATAAATTTAATATGTTACTCATGTTCATAGAATAACATAATTTGAACAACAAAAAGAGGAAACCTTTTCATTATTTTTTTAAAAATTGTTTAAACTTACGTTTACTTCGATCATATGCATATTTCGCTGCACTTGGCTTTATTTCTAACTCTTCCCCGATTTCCAGAAAATCTTTACCCGATAAATACAATAACAAAACATTATTTTCTAAAAGGGACAAATTAGCATTATAGTCACTGATATTCTCTTTGATTTCGATATAATCAATGTGTAATAATGCTTGCCTATCTACCCTTCTGTAATAAAACTCTGCTTTTGATTCTATGTCATAGTCTAACGACTCAGATACTTTATCGACTCTTCTTTTATAAGCTTCTTGCCGCCTGAGCATGCTAAAAACATATCTTTCAAAATTTACTTTAAAAAAAGACCCAAACGTTACTCCTTTTGTCTCTTGAAACTTTTTCAATGACTGATAACACACAATACGTCCCTCTTGTAACCAATCATCCATTTCAAATCCTTTTAAAAAATATTGTTTTCTCATTAAAAATACAATAGGCTTGTACTTATTAAATACTTCTTCAAAGGCGTCTGAACAGCCACCTTTAGCCTTTTTTAATACTTCATTTTCTGGGTTAAGCATAAAGTTCCCCTTCACAGTTGAAACCGTTTCCTCTCTCTGTTCATTTATCATACCATTAAAAATAAAAAAGCAAAAGAGAAAGCGTGTTCTCATTTGCTTTTAATCATTATTTAATTGATCAAATATATGTTGCAATGTCGTTAATTGTTCGCCAGACCATGGTGAATTTCGTCTATAATTTTCAAATTGGTAGTCCTTAGCATCTACTAGTATTTGCTTTTCAGATTCTTGAATATCCTTGTATAATTCTCTTGCAGATACTCTTAGCGCTCCTTTTGAAAATATCATCCATTGCTCGGCTAAGTCACTCGTAGCGACTCGAACATGTGTCAATGGATTAATCCTCCCACTCGCTTCTCGCTCAATATATGTGTCTGCTGTTTCTTCTTCTTTTGTAAAGATAACTGTCACACCGTATTCATCATATATTTGCTGAATTCCCGGAACAAATTGGGCATCAAATACTACTAAGATTTCTATTCCTTTATACTTTCCATAATTTGATAGCATAAACAGTAGTAAATCACGAGCATCCGCTAATTTATCTTGCTTTTTTAACTTATCTAATATTGGCCAAGCACCAATCATATTGTACCCATCCACAAATAATACTTGATGCTTCAATTTATTTCACCCATCCCCTAGCTATTTATGAACGCTTACGATATACCTCATACATTAAAAGTCCTGCTGCAACACTTGCATTCAAGCTTTGCACGTGACCTTCAATTGGAATAGTAATCATTTCATCCATTTCTTTTTTTAGTGATAAGCTCATTCCTTTGCCTTCATTTCCAATCACTAACGCGATATCTCCAGATACGTTCCAATTTCGGTAATCAGTGCCTTCCATATCTGTACCAAAAATCCAAATGTTTTGTTCTTTCATTTTTTTGGCTGCTTGGTTCAAATTTGTCACTCTAGCAACTGGAATATGCTCTACCGCACCAGTTGATGTTTTCACTACAACTGGTGTAATACCTACAGCACGATGCTTAGGAATGATGACGCCATCTACATTGACAGCATCTGCCGTTCGTAACATCGACCCCAAATTATGAGGATCCATAATGCTATCCAACATTAAAAAGAAACGATTTTCCTTTTCTTTCGTTTGATCTAATAATTGATCAAGAGTCACATATTCGTATGCCGTTATCTTCATCACAATTCCTTGATGATTCTCTTTGTTAACCATATCATCTAATTTTGTTTTAGGCACCCATTTTATTGGTACCGCATGTTCTTGTGCCAATTCTTTTATTTCAGTAATTTTATTGCCTTTTAAATCTTCTTGCAAAAATAATTTATTGCCGCGTTTTGCATTGAGCGCTTCTACTGTCGCATGTTTGCCAAATACAACATCATCCAAATCGACGTCTTCTGTAATATTTTCTCGTCTAGGACGTTTATTTTGTGGTTTTTTCATTTCTTCTCTCCTATTTTCTCTATTGACCATGCTATCAGCTCGTCTAACCGCTCTTTCTGCTCCGTTAGATGCAAGTATCCCATTAGCGCTTCAAACCCTGTAGACGAACGATAAATCGCGATAGAAGTGTTCTTGGCACTCGTATGACTTTTCGCATTTCTACCACGTTTATAAATAGAGGATTCAATATCTGTTAACAGCTCTTCATCAAACATTTTTTCTATTAAATAATGTTGTGCCTTAGCTGATACGTAATGTGTCGCTAATCGATGCAATTGACTTGGTTTCGTTTGACCCGTTCGGATTAAATAATCTCTTACATAAACTTCATATACAGCATCACCGATATAAGCCAATGTCAATCCGCTTAATAATGTATAATCTTTTTCTTCTCTCATTCACTTCTGCTCCATCTTGTTCCTTGAGGTGTATCATCTAAAACGATTCCTTGCTCTTTTAGTTGGTCACGGATGGCATCACTACGAGCAAAGTTTTTTTCTTGACGCGCTTGCGTTCTCTCCTCAATTAATTGTTCTATTTTTTCATCTAACAGTAATTCATCACCTAACACAATACCAAACACTGACATAAGCTCTGTTAATAAACGTTGTGCAGATGAAATGAGTGGTTTTGAAATAACATCTTGCTCTAGGTACGAATTAAGCCATTTGACCAAGCCATAAATAGCTGTAATACCATTTGCAGCATTAAAATCATCATCCATCCCTTTCTCAAATTGTTCTCTGAACCCTGCTAACGTTGCTTCATGCTCTGTATCAGCATCCGTTACGTCTTCACCTTGTGACCATCTAAATTGACTATTATGATAGCTACTCTTAATTTTATTTAGGTTTGTTTCCGCTTCTTTTAAAATGGTTTTGTTAAATGGCATTGGTTTTCTATAATGCGTCGTCGATAAGGCAAAGCGAATCACATCTGGGGCAATCTCTTGCATCAAATCATGAGCTGTCACAAAGTTACCTAATGACTTACTCATTTTTTCTCCTGTATCACCTACTGTTAGATACGCATTATGCATCCAATAGTTCGCAAATTTTTGACCTGTTTTCGCTTCGCTTTGCGCTATTTCATTTTCATGATGTGGAAATTCTAAATCTTGTCCCCCACCATGAATATCAATCGTTTCACCCAAATGCTTTGTTGCCATAACAGAGCACTCTATGTGCCATCCTGGTCGACCTTCTCCCCATGGAGATGTCCATGAAATTTCTCCTTCTTTTGCTGATTTCCACAGAGCAAAATCTAAAGGATCTTCCTTTTTCTCTTGTTCATCCCCAGTTCGCTGACTCGCACCAACTTCTAAATCATCTAGACTTTTATTACTCAACTCACCATAGTGTGCAAATTTTCTAGCGCGGTAATATACATCACCTTGCGATTCATAAGCATACCCTTTATCGATTAAAGTAGAGATAAAAGCAAGGATGTCTTCTATGTGATCAATAACCCGTGGATGAACACATGCTGGTTGCACATTTAATTTTCCTGTATCTTCTTTAAATGCCTCAATAAATTTATCCGATAATTCTTTTGGTGTAATTCCTTCTTCATTAGCTGTTCGAATAATCTTATCATCGACATCTGTAAAGTTAGAGACATAAGCTACCTCATAACCTTTATACTCCAAATATCTGCGTACTGTATCAAAAGATACCGTACTTCTTGCATTGCCAATATGAATATAATTATAAACAGTTGGCCCGCACACATACATTTTCACTTTATTAGGTTCTATCGGTTTAAATAACTCTTTTCTTCGTGTTAGCGTATTATATATTTGCATCGTCATTTCTCCTTTGACTGACTTTTTTTCCATTCAATCGAACCACTTTAGCTGGCATACCAACAGCTGTTGCATTGGCCGGTATATCCGTTAATACAACGGATGACGCACCAATTTTAGAATTTTCACCAATCTCAACTGGTCCTAAAATTTGAGAATGAGCAGAAATCATGGCACCTTTTCGAATCGTTGGGTGACGTTTTCCACAATGATTGCCTGTTCCTCCTAAAGTGACACCATGAAACAAGGTAACATCATCTTCCACTATAGTGGTTTCACCAATCACCAGTCCCATACCATGGTCTATAAACAAACGCTTGCCTATTTGTGCACCAGGATGAATCTCAATACCTGTTATAAATCGCCAAAACTGGGAATGACACCTTGCTAAAAAGAAGCATTTCTTATTGTACAAAAAGTGAGACCATCTATGGGCCCAAAGAGCATGTAAACCAGGGTACGTAAAAAATACTTCTGCTGTCGATTTCGCAGCTGGGTCATGTTTTTTAACATTCTCAATATCTTCGCGTATACTCATCTTCACCAGTCCTCTAAAAAAATAAAAAAACGTCTTTTAGTTCATTCACTAAAAGACGTTCTAAAACGTGGTTCCACTTTTATTCGTAACAAGTTTTCACTTCTTACCTTTTGATAGGATAACATCTATCACACGTTTTTAGCTACTCTTATTTCACTAAATCTACTCTAAGACGCACTTCGATTTACCGTTACACTCATTTTCACCAACCATGAGCTCTCTGATACTAACTATAAATCTACTCTTCTTTTCGTTGTATTTAATTCATTGATTGACTGATATGATTTAATACTTTTTCTTTACCTAATAACATAATTGTTTCTGCTAATTCTGGGCCATGCATTTGACCACTTACAGCCACACGGATAGGCATGAATAAGTTTTTACCTTTAATACCAGTCTCTTTCTGTACAGCTTTGATGGCTGCTTTAATGTCTGCAACTTCAAATACCTCTAACTCAGTGATTTGAGCCGTAAATGCTTCAAGTACTTGTGGCACTGTTTCACCTGCTAACACTTCTTTTGCTTCATCATTTAACGATAATGTATCATTGAAGAACAAATCAGACAACTCTACTATCTCACCAGCATAACTCATTTGTGGTTGATACAAGCTAACTAGCTCTTCAATCCAAGCCAATTTTTCTTCAGATGGTTGTTCTTCTACTAGTCCTTTTTCAACTAAGAATGGTAACGCCATACGCGCAATGTCTTTACGATCTACTTGTTTCAAGTATTGGTTACTGATCCATTCTAATTTTTTGTTGTCAAATGCAGCGGGTGATTTCCCTAATCTATCTGCATCAAATATTTTGATGAATTCTTCTTGAGAGAATAACTCGTCCTCACCTACTGGAGACCAACCTAGTAAAGCAATAAAGTTAAACATCGCTTCTGGTAAGTAACCCAAATCACGGTATTGTTCAATAAATTGAAGTATTGTTTCATCACGTTTACTTAGCTTTTTACCTGTTTCTGAATTGATAATTAATGTCATATGACCAAATTCTGGAGGTGTCCAACCTAATGCTTCATAAATCATCAATTGCTTAGGTGTATTTGCAATATGATCATCTCCACGTAATACGTGCGTAATTTCCATCAAATGATCGTCTACTGCTACAGCAAAATTATATGTTGGCATACCATCACGTTTTAAAATAACAAAATCTCCACCAACACTATCAGATTCAAATGTGATGTCTCCTTTTACAATATCTTTAAAGGTATATTCTTTGTTTTTTGGTACTCTAAAACGAACAACTGGAACGATTCCTTCTGCTTCTTTCGCTGCTTGCTCACTTGGCGTTAAATGTGCACATTTTCCACTGTAACGTGGTATTTCATTACGAGAGCGTTGTGCTTCTCTTTCTGATTCTAACTCGTCTTCCGTACAATAACATTTATATGCTAAATTACTTGCTAATAATTGATCAACAAGTGGTAAATAAATATCTTTACGTTCAGATTGACGATAAGGGCCAAATTTACCTGGTTTTTCAGGTGATTCATCCCAATCAATGTTTAGCCATTCTAGGTTTTCTAACTGACTTTTTTCTCCGTCTTCGATATTACGCTTTTGATCTGTATCCTCAATACGAATTACAAAATCTCCATCATGGTGTCTTGCGTACAAATAATTGAATAATGCTGTTCTAGCATTTCCAATGTGTAAATGTCCTGTTGGACTGGGTGCATATCTTACACGAACTTTTTTTGTCATGAAATTACCTTCCTTACTGTCATTTTGTCTCTTCACTTCTTCTACTAAATTTTAACCTCAAATAGGCAAATAGTAAAGGCTCATATTACTTTGAACTTGTATTAGATGTTTCTTCATTCAAACTAGTCTGCGAATGAGATGGTTTTGCAAAGATCATACGTCCTGCAGCGGTTTGTAAAGCGCTAGTCACAATAACGTTAATTTTTTTCTTCATAAAGTGTTTACCATCTTCTACCACTACCATTGTTCCGTCATCTAAATAAGCAACACCTTGCTGTCTTTCTGTGCCATCTTTCATTACCACAACATCCATTGTCTCACCAGGTATAACAACAGGCTTGATAGCATTGGCTAAATTATTGATATTAAACACTGGAACATTTTGAAATTCACTGACCTTGTTTAAGTTATAATCATTTGTCACAACAATCCCATCTAATAATTTTGCTAACTTAATCAGTTTACTATCAACTTCTTGAATATCATCAAAATCACCTTCATACATCTCTACAGAAATATCATCTTCTTTTTGTAATGCATTTAAAATATCTAAACCACGTCTACCACGCACTCTCTTTAAACTGTCCCCGGAGTCTGCGATATACTGTAATTCATATAATACAAAATTGGGAATGAGCAACGTTCCCTCAATAAATCCAGTTTTCGCAACATCATAAATACGACCATCAATAATAACACTTGTGTCTAAAATTTTATACTTTCTAAAATGATCATCCACTTTGCGATCTAATATATCTTCTGTTCCTTTTTTAGTTCGCGGACCAAACAATTTTTTCCACTCATCAGTTTTAGTTGTCCCAACTCGAAACCCTAAATATCCCAAAGCAATCATAAATATCGTCGGAACAATAATATTTAAAAATGCTGCTTTTAAAGAATAAAATGGAATAGCAATTAAGGCACCTAATAACAACCCTACAGCAGTTCCTACACTACCAAATACAAGGTCTGTTAAGCTTTGTTCACTAATAAATGTTTCAATTTTTTTAATGAATGTACTAAAATAACGATCTGTAAATGTAGAAAGAATAATAAAAATAATAGCGCCTATTAACCCATTTGTTACTTCATTATTTAACCATTCATTTGTATCAAGATTTGCCACTTTCCAAATAGCTGGGATAAAACCAGCACCTAAACTAAATCCAATTAACGTCATAAAAACCACAAAGATTTTTTTCTGCATCCTTCTATTCCTCCTTTCCTATTTGAACACTTGCCTCAATGCCTCAGAAACTGTTGCCACACCGACTATTTCAATTCCTGTTGGAACAGTCCAACCTTGCAAATTATTCTTAGGAACATATATTTTTTTAAAACCTAACTTTTTGGCCTCTAGGATCCTTTGATCAATTCTATTGACCCGTCTAACCTCTCCTGTTAAACCAATCTCCCCAATAAAACACTCAAAAGGAGAGGTTCCTTTATCTTTATAGCTAGATGCGATACTCACTGCTATTGCTAAATCAATTGCTGGCTCATCTAGTTTAACACCACCAGCAGCTTTAAGATACGCATCTTGATTTTGTAGCAGCAATCCTGCTCTTTTTTCAAGAACGGCCATAATTAAAGACACACGATTATAATCTAATCCTGTTGCAGTTCTCTTAGCATTACCGAAAACCGATGGTGTAATCAACGCCTGTACTTCTGCTAAAATCGGTCGCGTTCCCTCCATAGAACATACAATAGCTGAGCCTGTTGCACCATCTAACCGTTCTTCCAAAAAGGCTTCTGACGGATTATTGACCTCTACCAATCCTTCTTGTCTCATCTCAAATATACCAATTTCGTTTGTAGAACCAAATCGATTTTTTACAGCTCTTAGAATTCTAAAGGTGTGATGTCTATCCCCTTCAAAATATAGTACGGTATCTACCATATGTTCTAACATTCTAGGTCCTGCAAGTGATCCTTCTTTTGTAACATGTCCAACAATAAAGATTGCAATCTGGTTTGTCTTAGCAATCTGCATCAACTCAGCCGTCGTTTCTCTCACTTGACTAACACTTCCTGCAGCACTATCCAACTCTGGATGGATCATCGTCTGTATCGAATCTATGACTACATACTCTGGCATAACATGTTCTATAGTTTGTTTGATAAGCCCCATATCTGTTTCTGCGTACACATAAAAATTATTATTTTCATCATTCAAACGTTCAGCACGCATTTTTATCTGCTGGGCACTCTCTTCTCCAGAAACATAAAGGACATCTCCTTCAAGCTTGCTCAACTGCTGAGACACCTGTAATAGTAATGTCGATTTTCCAATACCGGGGTCTCCACCAATTAGCACCATTGAACCTGGTACGACACCGCCACCCAACACCCGGTTCAACTCTTCCATATCCGTTTTAACGCGGGGCTCTTTTTTACTAATAATTTTGTTTAATTTTTCTGGCTTCGTTGTTTTCCCTGTTAAACTAACTCTACTATGCCGTGTTGGCTTTTCTTGCACTATTTCTTCAACTAATGTATTCCACTCACCACAATTAGGACAACGTCCCAAATACTTAGGTGAAATATACCCACAATCTTGGCAAACAAATTCATTTTTCTTTTTTTTAGCCATATAATCTTCCTTTAAATACCATCATTAAATACTATTAACTCAAAATATATGTTATTTATAACACACTACTTTTGTTTAAATAGGATTTATTATTATTTTATCATACATTGTTCATAAACTTTTAAATAATGGACGTCTTTTAAAAAATATATGCGGTTATTTACCAGATGATCCAAATCCACCTGTTCGTTCAACACCAGACTCATCATTGTCAGCTTTTAAAAATGGTAAAAACACACCTTGTCCTATACGCTCTCCTTTTTTTATAGTCACGTCTCTTAAACCGAAATTTATAAATTGAAACATAATATGTCCTTCATTTGACTCATTATTATAATAATCACTATCAATGACACCTACGCCATTTCCTAATAATAAGTACTGTTTTAAAGGATTACTGGAACGATTACATAATTGTAAAAATTCCGACTCTCCCATATATGATTTTACACCAGTTGGTACTAATACTGGTTTCATTTGCTTCATTGTCGCATCATCCAATAAAATATTTTCTTTTTTTAACACAGATTTTAGCACATTCGCCACACCTGATTTCCAAATACTTGGTATGACGACCTCCTCTGCTGCTTCAAAATCATACCCAGCTGCTGCCTTTGTTGCACGCTTTGGTAAATTAATATCATTAAATGTTGATACTTTTTCAAATCCTCTAATTTTTGTCACTGTCATCATCCTCATCTATATTCTATTCTTTACTATCCTAACTGATTATACCCAAAATAAAAAGAGTAAGCCTAAAACTTACTCTTTCCTCCTAATCATCGTCTTCTTCAAAATGATCTACTTGTACCTGCTTTAATTTTGACACATGTTTCTCATGGCCAATAATAAGTGGAACGTGTTCAACCATCACATCACTATACTCTAAACCAAACCATCTAGCAGGATCAAATGCAATTTTCTTAATTGCTAATTTTGCTTGCATCACCAACGTATCAATTGTACTTAATTCTGTCACACGCGTCAGCTCTTCTCTGATTAAAACAAAGGCAAAATCTCCTACATGACGTCCTTCAAAAATAGAATACTTTTGTGGCTGTTCAGGTAGTTTACCTTCTTTCATCAAGTCATTCACAATTTGCCTTAGATAGACATTTACTTCTTGGTTGACTCTAAACCCTAATCGCAATTGAACATTCACAATATAGTCGGTTCCCATCATATCGACATAATACTCTTTTGTATAAGGTTCATCTGTAACAAAAACATTCACAAACCAGTATACTTTAGCTCTTTTTGGTTTTTTGTCTAATATAGAATACATGATTTCATTTTCAACTTGATGCCCTTTAATTTTTGAGGTTAAAAACACAATATTCGTTTGGTATTGAGGAATATCTTTATCTTGCCTCAATTCTTTTAATTGGTCTTTAAAATCATATAACGAAACACGGTCAGAGCTCTCTTCTTGAATGATGTTGCCTCGGTGCCAAATGAGCATAATACTTAAAATAATTAATGCTATAAACACTGCAACAAATCCTCCATGGAAAAATTTTGTGGCACTTGAAATAAAAAAGATACTTTCAATACTTCCAAAAAATAAAAACGTAACAAAAGACACGACTTTTGGCGTCCCTCTCTGTAATAAATAAAATAGTAATAAAATCGTGGTCATCAACATCGTAATAGTGATTGCTAAACCATATGCAGATTCCATACGCTCAGACGTTCTAAAAGACAACACAATGCCTAAACATCCTATCAGTAGTAATGTGTTAACTGCTGGTATATACAATTGACCCTTTTGATCTGTTGGATAATCAATTTTCATTCTAGGTAATAATCTAAGCTTGATCGCTTCTGATACTAACGTATACGAGCCAGAAATCAATGACTGAGAAGCAATGATCGCTGCCAAAGTAGCAAAGACCACACCAATCACAGCAAATCCATTTGGCATCATTCTAAAAAATGGATTTAAAGCGTCCATATGTTGATAATAAGGATCATCCTTCACATGAAGAATCCACGCAGCTTGACCAAAATAATTTAATACCAAACACAATTTTACATACGGCCAACTCACTCGAATATTTTTACGTCCTGCATGTCCTAAATCTGAATAAAGAGCTTCAGCTCCTGTTGTCGCAAGAAAAACACTCCCCAGTATAAAAATGCCTGCTTTATTCTCACTAGACGTTAATATATGAATAGCATAGTATGGATTCAAAGCGCGAATAACTGACATATCTTTAAAAAAGTTCACACAGCCTATACTTCCTAAAAAAGTAAACCAAGCTAGCATAATTGGACCGAAGGCTGTTCCTACTTTTTGAGTACCCAATCGTTGAATCATGAATAAACAAAAAATGATGGTCATGGTAATGATAACTATGACATGTTGGTTATCACCAAACACTGCATAAAATGATGGTATCCCACGTAATCCTTCAATTGCTGTTGTCACAGTCACAGCAGGTGTTAAAACACCATCTGCTAATAAAGTAGCCCCACCAATCATGGCAGGAAATAACAAATACTTTCCAGATTTTTTAACCAATGTATAGAGAGAGAAAATTCCACCTTCCCCATGATTGTCTGCATTTAAAGCTATCATGACATACTTTATAGAAGTTAATAATGTCAGTGTCCAAAATATTAAAGACACAGCACCTAATATAAATGTGGTAGATACTTCTTTTAAACCACCATTTCCTCCAATAATAGCTTTCATTACATATAAAGGACTTGTTCCTATATCCCCATACACAACCCCCATAGCAATTAAGGCGCCGCTAATCTTAAATGTATCGAAACTTTCTTTGGTCATTTTTTGACTCATTTCCCCTACCTCACTTTTAATACAATCCTTTTATTCTCAATGTATTTTTAGACTTAAAGTTGCATAACAAAACGAATTATATGCTCATTCTTTTAAAAGTCAACCCGTTTGCTGACGATTGTTACAAAATAAATAACTACATCTTTTTTAATTGTAATATATTTTAATTTTAATCTTTTCTTAATGTTGTAAAATTGATATACTATGTCCAACATAAAAAGAAAGGATGTTAATGAATGATTTATAATTTTTCAGCTGGACCTGCTAGTTTACCCCGTGAGGTCCTGATTAAATCCCAAAGTGACCTAATTAATTTTAAATCCTCTGGTATGTCCGTGATGGAAATGAGTCATCGTTCATCTATCTATATGGACATTCAAGAAAAAGCTAACTATTTATTAAGAGACTTAATGGCCATTCCTGATACATATGATGTTTTATTTTTACAAGGTGGAGCTAGTTTGCAATTCACTATGGTGCCTTTAAACATATGTCACTCTAACTCTATTGGCTTTATCGATACTGGAATCTGGAGTAAAAAGGCTATTGAAGAAGCCAAACGTTTAAAAAAAGACACTCATATATTGGCGACAGGTAAAAAACAACGCTACACAGCTTTACCAGACTTGTCACAATTGAATCCGACTACTTCACTCGATTATTTACATATTACAACCAATAACACGATTGAAGGAACTGTATACCATGCATTGCCATCCATTGATGATGTGCCTTTAGTAGGAGATATGTCATCTAATATTTTATCAAATAACTATAAAACAACAGATTTTGATTTGATTTATGCAGGCGCTCAAAAAAACATCGGTCCTGCAGGTGTAACTGTCGTGATTATAAAAAAAGAACTGATGACTTACGAAAAGAACTGTGTACCAGCAATGTTAACGTATAAAGTACACGGAGATAGTCACTCACTTTACAACACACCCCCTACTTTTAGTATTTACATGATGTCTCTAGTATTAGAGTGGTTAAAACAATTTGGTGGCATCAAAGCTATGACACAATACAACGAAGAAAAATCTCACTTACTTTATCACTACTTAGACGAATCAGATCTGTTTTTTTCACCTGTCATTAAAAAGGACCGTTCTCTAACAAATATTCCATTTGTTACGAAAGATGTAGCAACAAACGAGGCCTTTCTCATGTATGCTGAAAAACGTGGTTTATTAAATTTAAAAGGCCATCGATCTGTGGGTGGTATGCGAGCAAGTCTTTATAATGCGATGCCAAAGGAAGGTGTCATCGCTTTGATTCACTGTATGCAAGATTTTGAACGAGAAATGAGGATAATAAAATGACATTTACTATTAACACATACAATGCAATTGCAAAGAAAGGTTTAGCGTTATTTAAACCTAATGAGTATCATATTAATACGACGAGTCAACCTGACAGCATTCTATTGAGAAGCCATTCTCTACATACAGAAGTCATTCCAGAATCCACCCTCATGATTGCACGAGCTGGAGCTGGAACAAATAATATTCCTGTTGATACTTGTACAACTAAAGGAATCGCTGTGTTTAACACACCTGGAGCAAACGCAAATGCTGTTAAAGAATTGGTTTTAGCCAGTATGCTACTGATGTCACGCCCTATTTTAGACAGTGTACAATGGACTCAAACGTTAGATACCCACAATCTAGATTGCGTTGTAGAACAACATAAACAACAATTTGTGGGAACCGAATTAGAAGGAAAAACATTAGGTGTTATCGGTTTAGGCGCTATTGGATCTCGGGTTGCAAATGATGCTTATCAGATAGGAATGAACGTCATAGGATATGATCCACATGTGTCCGTCGATACTGCCTGGAAAATGTCTCGTCGAGTAAATAGGGTTTTCGATATAAACGATATCTGGAAGCAAGCTGATTTCATTACGTTACATATTCCACTAACACCAGAAACAACTGGTTTTATTAATAAAAAAGAATTAGAAAAGATGAAACCTAAGGCTGTCCTTTTGAATTTTTCTAGAGGAAATCTGGTCGATAATTCTGCTATATTAACTGCTATTACTCAAAAAAAAATAGCACACTATGTGACAGATTTTCCTGAACCTAGCCTAATTAACCGTCCAAACATTACTGTACTTCCTCACTTAGGTGCATCAACAAAAGAAGCTGAAATAAACTGTGCTCGTTCAGCCGTACACGCAACAACATCTTTTTTAGAGACAGGAAACACACAGCATTCTGTTAATTTCCCTAATATAGAAATGACTTTTAATGCTAGTCACAGACTAACGATCTTTCACAAAAATATACCAAACATGATTGGTACTATGACTAACATTATGTCAGAACATCTTGTCAATATCGATAACTTAAGCAACCGAAGTCGAGGTGAGTACGCGTATACTTTAATTGATTTAGATCGTGTAACAAACGACACATGCCAACATATTATTGAACAAATAGATACTATTCCTGGTGTTATTCGCACCAGATACATTATAAACACATACCAATAGGAGGATAAAAATGGTTCACATACAAGCATTCAAAGCAATCCGTCCAAATGAGCACTTAGTTGAAAAAATCGCTACTCTTCCCTATGATGTTCTAAATAGCGAGGAAGCCTATCTATTAGGAAAGGATAATCCGTACTCTTTTTTACATGTTGATAAGGCTGAAATTGACTTAGCTCCTGAATTATCACCTTATGACCAACTCGTTTACGATACCGCTGCCAAAAATCTCAATCAGTTTCTTCACAACAACTGGTTACAAAAAGAATCTCATCCTGCACTTTATTTATATGAGTTGACTATGGATGGTCGTAGTCAACTGGGACTCGTAGCATGCACGAGTATTGAAGATTACGTCAACGGGAACATTAAAAAACATGAATTCACACGTGAAGAAAAAGAATTAGATCGTATCAACCATATTGATGCGTGTGATGCAAATACTAGCCCAATTTTTCTAACATATAAAGAAAATCCTGATATCGCTTATATTAAATATCATTGGTTATCTCATCATTCACCCATCTACGATTTCTGTAGCTTCCATCACGTGAGACATCGAGTATGGTTGATTGATGATGAGCAAATCATAACACAGCTTGAACACTTATTTACTCAATACATTCCTACTCTTTATATCGCTGACGGTCATCACAGAACAGAGTCTGCGGTTAAGGTAGGTCAAAAAAGAATTACCCAACATGGAAATAATCAAGATGCTGAATACCAGCGATTTTTATCTGTTCTTTTTCCAAAAGAAGAGTTATATATATACGATTATAACCGTATCCTAACCATGCCTCTCCCCGCTAATTTCATGACACAATTGGAAACCTATTTCATGGTAGAGGTTATTTTAGATGAGCAATTATCTCCACAATCGTCTACTCAATTCTCAATGTATCTTGATAATAGCTGGTATCGTCTCACATTAAAAGAAGGATTTATAACACAACATCCCACACTATTAGATACTTTAAACACATCTATCTTCCAAACATACATTTGTAGCACCATATTAGGAATAACAGATAGTCGAACTGATACTAGAATTGACTTTATTGGTGGAATCAAAGGAATAAATGAGTTAAAATCACTAGTAGACAGTCAGTCAGCCACGGTTGGATTTGCTTTATTTCCAACAAAAATGGATGACTTATTGGCCGTTGCTGATGCTAATCAAATCATGCCACCTAAATCAACTTGGTTTGAGCCTAAGTTATTAAGTGGACTGTTTCTTCATGATTTAGAATCAGACTAATCAAAAAGGATGATAATATGTTGAGAGACTCAATCAAACACGTCAAACGACTAGTGGTAAAAGTCGGAACAAGTTCTTTAATTCTACCAAACGGGAAAGTTAATTTAAGAGCCATTGACCAATTAGCCTTTACCCTTACAACATTGAAAAATAAAGGGTACGATATTATTTTAGTATCTTCTGGAGCTATTGGTGTTGGTATGGATCAATTAAGATTAGACTCTCGACCCACAACTATTTCTAAACAACAAGCTGTTGCAGCAATAGGACAGTCTGAACTTATTAAGCTATACAATCAACGATTCCATTATTACCATCAACCATCTGCTCAAGTATTACTAACTCGCGATATCATAGATTTTCCAGAGAGTCGAAAAAATGTAATCAATACATTTAAAGAGCTAATGGCTATGTCCGTCATTCCCATCGTAAACGAAAACGATAGTGTGGCTGTAGATGAACTCGATCATCTAACAAAATTTGGAGACAATGATCAATTATCAGCTATCGTATCGGTACTCGCGGAAGCTGATTTATTAGTGATGTTATCAGATATTGATGGCTTTTATTCAGATAATCCACAAACAAATCACCAAGCTACTCTGTATTCTCATATAACAACACTAACACCTGAACTTGAACTGGCTGCTGGTGGAAATGGCAGTAAATTTGGGACAGGTGGTATGACCAGTAAGCTAAAAGCAGCAAAACGAGTTATGGATGATAATGGTCAAATGATTCTAGCGAATGGAGAAGAACCTTCTATTATCTTTGACATCTTAGAAGGAAAAAATATTGGGACTTTATTTTCAAATAGAGAGGGAGTACATCATGACGAACTTAAATGACATGGGGAAAAACGCAAAAAAAGCAGCACGTTTTTTAAATAGAGCCACAACAAAAGAAAAAAACGCTGCCCTTGTTGCTATTGCATCATACTTAGATAAACAACGAGACTATATTATGTCTGAAAATACCAAAGATATTGAATTAGCTAAGAAAAATGGATTAACCGACAGTATGATTGATCGACTTTTACTCACAAGTGAACGAATTGATACCATGATTCACGATATTCAAACCATCATTGATTTACCTGATCCAATTGGAAACGTAGAACACATGTGGCGAAATGATGATAACTTACTCATCGGTAAACAGCGAGTTCCAATTGGGGTCATTGGTATTATCTATGAATCGCGTCCTAACGTAACAACAGATGCAGCAAGTCTATGCTTCAAATCTGGAAATGCTATTATCTTGCGTGGAGGTAAAGAAGCCATACATTCAAATACCGCTCTCGTATCAGCTATGCAAGATGCACTAGAAAATGTCAAATTCCCTCGATTAACCATTCAATTAATTGAAGATACATCAAGAGATATTGCCAAGGAATTTATGCAATTAAATGACTATTTAGATGTTTTAATCCCACGTGGTGGAGCAAATCTAATAAAAACAGTTGTACAAACTGCAACGGTCCCAGTCATTGAAACAGGTACTGGTAATTGTCACGTATATGTTGATAAAGAGGCTCAATTCGAGATGGCTAGGGACATTGTGATTAACGGAAAATGTCAACGCCCTTCTGTATGTAATGCAACAGAAACACTTCTAGTACATAAAGATATCGCGGCAGATTTTTTGCCATTTGTTGAAAAAGATCTACTTTCCTATCACGTAGAACTCCGGGCAGATAAAGTAGCTCAAACCTATTTAACTCACTCTATTCTTGCGACGGAATTAGATTTTTCAACTGAATTTAATGACTTTATTTTAGCTATTAAAGTAGTTAATTCTTTTGATGATGCCTTAAAACACATTGAAACATTTACCACGCACCATTCTGAAGTTATTGTGACAGATAATTACTTTACCTCTCAAAGTTTCTTACAACAAGTTGATGCTGCAGCGGTTTACGTGAATGCGTCTTCTCGCTTTACCGATGGTAGTGTTTTTGGTTTTGGTGGAGAAATTGGTATTAGTACTCAAAAACTTCATGCAAGAGGGCCAATGGGATTACATGAATTAACAACAACAAAATACATTGTATATGGAGACGGTCAAATCAGATCTTAACTCAATTAGCCAGAGATACAGGTATATCTCTGGCTTTTCTATGTTTATATAGACACCTATGATAAAATAAAAGCATTAAACTTTAGTATTGGAGGCATTATCTTCTTATGTTAGAAAAATTATCCTATTCTTTAAAAAAAGAAGGCAAATATGGGGGAGCTGCGTTTCTTGTCCCTATCTTTATCATGATAGTAGTTTACCTTAGTATTGATATTTACCCAGGAAGCAGTCGTAGTGTGTTAGCTAGCGATGCCTTCTCACAATTTTCAAATTTTCATGCAAGCTTCAACAATGTCTTACATGGAAAGCAAAGTATTTTTTATACTTGGAATGCATCTCTTGGACTTAATTACTGGTCTTTGATTTCTTACTACCTTGGTAGTATTTTTACACCACTTGTCTTTTTCTTTAAAAATGAAAACATTCCTGATGCCTTATATCTGCTTACTTTATTAAAAATAGGTAGTGCGAGCTTGGCATTTTGGTTTTATGGCAAAGAAACATACAAATTGCCTAAATGGTCCATCGTTTCACTAAGTATTTCTTATTCGCTAATGTCATTTATTACCGCACATTCTGAACTTATCATGTGGTTAGATATTTTTATATATTTGCCTTTAATTATTTTAGGTATCAATCGAGTAATGGATAATGGACGTTCTCGTCTACTTTTTGTGTCATATTTTTTACTATTTGTTTCTAATTTCTATTTTGGATTTATGATTGGTATTTTTTCAGTCTTGTATTATTTGGCTCGTTTCAGTACTCATCCCAAACACTATAAATCAAGTATTTTACCTTATTTTATTACTTCCATACTCGCTGGGATAAGTTCAATGGTTATGATTTTACCCGCTGTACTTGATTTAAAAACAAACGGTGAAACCTTATCTGAACTGTCAAAATTTAAAACAGAAGCTACAGCATTTTGGGACATACCTATTAAAAATATGATTGGGACATTTGATACAACTAAATATGGATCGATACCGTTTATTTATGTCGGCCTACTGCCCTTGGTTTTTTGTTTGTTTTATTTTGTCTCAAAAAATATTCCTACAAGGGACAAACTAGCTTATGGCAGTATATTTTTAATTCTAATTGCTAGTTTTTATATCGAACCACTAAATTTATTTTGGCATGGTATGCATGCTCCAAACATGTTTTTATTTCGATTCAGCTTTTTATTTTCATTTTTAGTGATTATGATAGCAGGTTATGGTTGGCAAGTATTTACTAAAGATGATGGAGGATACCTTGTAGGAACGGCATTAATGTTAATGATTGTCTTTGTTTTAGCCAAACTAACAACAAGTAACACAAGCTATACGTTTGCAGATAATGAGAAATTACTCGTCACCATTTTATTTTTAATACTTTATGTGACAGCCATCATCTTCTATCAATTAAACAAATTACCTAAAAACAGATTAGCTATTTTATTGTTATTGATGATTACAGGTGAAGCTTTTTTAAACACATCATATATGATAAATGGTATTTTAGATGACTGGAACTATGCATCCAGAAGTCTTTATTCTGAGCCATACTCTGATTACAAAGCATTGGTTGATGAGGCCAATAAGAAAAACGATCAAACGTTTTATCGGTTAGAATCGCTATCTCCGATTTCATCGAATGACAGTTTTAATTATGGCTATAGTGGCATCAGCATGTTTAACTCTATTAGAAATCGCCATTCCTCTGCTTTATTAAACGATTTAGGATTTAGATCTAGGGGAACAAGCTTAAACGTTCGCTATCAAAACAATACGCTTTTAATGGACAGTTTAACAGGTATCAAACATAATATTAGTGATCAACAAATTAATAAATATGGATTCCAAGAAATCAATTCAAAAGGAAAATATAAACTTTTCGAGAATTCTTTGGCTATGCCTTTAGGTGTATTAACCGATGATTCACTATACAAACTCAAATTTCCAAAAAACGATAATTTAGGAGCTCAAACAACGTTAATAAATCAATTGGCCAACTATAACGAGTCCTACTACACCTTCGTTACGCCCACAGTTGCGGCAACAAATAATGTAGAGATACTAAATAATACCAAAACAAATCGTGTGACGTATAAAGAAAAAAAAGAAAATATATCCAAAGATATTACGTTTGATGTCTTCGTTCCAGCAGGTAAGCAAGCGTATATTAGCTTATTTCCAAATGATTTTAGCCAATTAGAGAGTTCCACTGTAACAGTACAAACACAGGGAACTAGCTATAAATCCCAAATTAATATTACTGGTCAATATTATAATTTGGGATACTTTCCTGAAGACTCAACTGTTCGTTTCACTTTATCTTTCTACGGGACTAAAGACATTGGGCTAATTAACCCACCTGTTGTATTACTAGACACTATGATCTATCAAAGTGCGATGAAACAAATTCAAGCTAACGGGGTGAATTTTAACGTCAATAAACGAAGGGCCACCGCTCATGTTGAACTAGCTGAAGATAAAGTATTAATGACAACCATTCCTTATGATAAAGGTTGGACTGTTTATATTGATAATAAAAAAGTGAAAAACAACGATTTTATGAACGCTTTTTTAACATTTAACATTCCTAAAGGAAATCATGATATTAAACTCGTCTTCATTCCTGAAGGCTTTAAATTAGGACTAATTTGCTTCATCTTGGGAGTTGGACTCTTTACAAGTTACACTATTTGGGTGGAACAAAAAGAAAAGAAAAAACAATAAATAATGCTCCTTATCAACATTTCTGTTGATAAGGAGCATTATTTTATATCCACTGATTTTTCTCTAAACTAATAGCGATACCATCTTCATCTGCATCAGCAGTGACTTCATCTGCTATATTTTTCAATTTTTCTGTGCCATTTTCCATGGCAATAGAATACCCAACTGCTTCAAACATCGCAATATCATTGTCTCCATCTCCAAATGCAATAGCTTGCTTTTTGTCCATCTCTAAGTAATCCAAAACAAATTCCACTGCCTTTTTCTTATCAATCCCTTTAACCGCAATCTCCCCACTCTGAGGACCAAATAAAGGAACCGTTGAGTGATACATATGAAATTCTTCTCCATACTTTTCTGCTATTTTATCAAATGGAACGGTATTATTAATAAACGATATTTTATTTACATTGCCATAATCAATCGTTTTACCATCAAATTGGCTAGTCAATTCATAAAACCAACTCATTTTCTTATCCAATTCTTCAAACACCTCACCAGTATTATAAGCAATCTCTTTAATCTCTTCTTTGATTTTTCGAGTACAATTTTTACTGGCAAACAGTCCGTCATTCGATTCTAAATAAAACCCAACATCATACTCATTGAAAAACTCTACAATATCCAACACTGACTGTTTAGGCATCGTTTGATGACGCACAACGGTATGATCTATAACAACATAGCCACCTCCAGCGCCAATAATACCATCAAATCCAACCTCTAAAATACTATCCAATATTTCAGGTTTGGATCGACCTGTGCAAATATAAGCCAAATGTCCATTCTCTCTAAACTGTCTAATTGATGACACACTAGATGCCAATACTTCACCGTGGCTGTCACAAAGTGTACCATCCACATCAAAAAATGCAATTTTTTTCATTCAATTCTTCACCTTTTCACTATATTATCTATCATTATACACAATATATAGGATTTTTATAATCTATAAGAAAAAAAAGGACGCTTGTAAACAAGCGTTCCTTTAAATTGTTAAACATTTTCACCATTTGAAGCAATGACTTCTTTGTACCAGTTAAATGAATCTTTACGGTAACGAGTTAAACTACCATTTCCTTTATCATCTTGATCTACATAAATGAAACCATAACGTTTTGACATTTGAGATGTCCCACAACTAACTAAGTCAATACAGCCCCAAGTTGTGTAACCTACTAAATTAACACCATCTTTAATAGCTTCTTTCATTTGAACAACATGTTTACGTAGATAATCAATACGGTACTCATCATGTACTTTCCCATCTTCAGTTAATTCATCTTTTGCTCCTAAACCATTTTCACACACAAACAATGGCAGCTCATAACGATCATACAATTTCATTAATGAAATTCTTAATCCAATTGGATCAATCGGCCAATCCCATTGTGACAATTCTAAATGCTCATTTTTAATTGGGCTATCGAATGAACCAGCGATTTCAGCAGCATCTTCACGTGCTTCTGTTACGTGAGACATATAGTAACTAATAGCCACGAAATCAATTTTTCCTTCTTGAAGAATCTTGTCATCACCCTCTTCTGTTACTACGTTGATGTTTTGGTCAGCAAAGTAACGTGCCATATAAGTTGGATATGCTCCTCTTGCTTGTACATCTGGGTAGAACATATTAAGCTGATTTGATTTTAATGCTTGTAATTGATCTTCTGGTTTTGTTGTTAGCGCATATGCTTCAATTTGGTTAATCATACAGCCGATTTTTGCATCAGGCATAATTTCTTTCGCTGCTTTAACCGCTAAAGCACTTGCCAAGAATTGATGATGACTTGCTTGGTAAGTTGCTTCCAATTTGTTGTCTACCAAATCTTCCAGTACACCAGCACCAGTATATAAACTATTTAAGTTCATATTCATTTCGTTAAACGTAATCCAATAATTTACTTTTCCTTTATAACGATTGAATAACACACGCGCATATTTTTCAAATAATGGAATTAACTCACGACTTACCCAGCCATTATAAGTTTCAGTTAAAGCGATAGGCAT
Organism: Vagococcus sp.; assembly: GCA_052104115.1. Classification (GTDB taxonomy): domain Bacteria; phylum Bacillota; class Bacilli; order Lactobacillales; family Vagococcaceae; genus Vagococcus. The sequence continues at coordinate 22,868 of JBQELZ010000012.1, forward strand.
TTCATAATGAGACATTGTTACAAGTGGCTCAATCCCATATTTTGCACATTCATCAAATACTTTATCATAGAATGCTAATCCTTCTTCATTTGGTTCAGCTTCCATTCCTGTTGGGAAAATCCTTGCCCATGAAATTGAAATACGGAATGTTTTAAAGCCCATTTCTGCAAACAAAGCAATATCTTCCTTGTATCTATGGTAAAAATCAATCCCCCAACGTTTTGGGAAAATATATTTTTCTGGGTTCTCTTTATACTCTGCTAATTCTTTTGAACTTACATCAAATGTAAAATTATCCACTTTTCCTGTAGCATATGGATCTTTGTAAGCTGCATAATCTGACGTAGACATCCCTTTTCCGCCTTCATTATAAGCACCTTCTATTTGATTTGCTGCAGTTGCGCCACCCCATAAAAATCCTTTTGGAAATCCTGTTTGTAATTCTTTCATAATCATATTCCTCCTATATTGTTTTTATTTATTATATTAAATCAATTGCTAGCTATTTTACTATGATCAGTAACTCATCTTTCTCAAACGTTACACAATCATTTTCTTTTGCTACTGGTAATACATCTAAAAAGTTAGGGGTATTTGTTATCACAACTGGTGAATACAAACTTAGCCCATTTTCTTTAATGACATCTATATCAAACGTTAAAAGCAATTCTCCACTTTTAACTCGGTCTCCATTCTTCACTTTTCGTTCAAACCCTTTACCATCTAGACCAACCGTATCAATTCCAACATGAACGAGCATTTCTACACCTGAATCAGATACTAACCCAATAGCATGATTCGTTGGTGTTGTCATTGTCACTGTTCCATCAAACGGGGCGTGAACTTCGCCAATTGTTGGCATAATCCCCACACCTTTTCCTACCATTTCAGATGCAAATGTTTCATCTGGACAACTAGATAAATCTACTATTTGACCTGTCAGTGGCGATACAATGTGACTTGGCATATCATTGTTTGTGTCAACTGATTTTTCTTGATTCTCTGATGATTCCTTCACCTCTTTGTTTGCACTAGGTGTTTCCACATCAAAAGCTAAAACTAAAGTCATAACAAAACCAATTACAAAACTAGATAAAATACCTAAAACTGCAAATAGTAAATTATTCGTTCCTTGCTCAATATAAGTTGGAATAGCTAAAATACCTGGTACAGCAAAACTAAATGTTTTAACAGTAAACGTTCCAAATATCGCACCACCCACAGCACCACCAATCATACTAGCGTAAAAAGGTTTTTTCAGTTTCATTGTCACACCATAAATTGCAGGCTCTGTGATACCAAATACAGCGGGGATAAATGATGAAAACGCCAATTGTTTCATTTTTGAATCTTTTGTTTTGAAAAATACACCTAAAGTGGCACCTGCTTGGGCTAGATTGGCTACTAAGTTTAGTGGAAGTAGCATGATGTCATAACCAAACTTGCCCAAACTAGCGAAAGTACCTGGGAAGAAGGCATAATGCATACCTGTGATAACAATTACAGGCATCAAACCACCCATTAACGCACCTGCCAATGGTCCGGCAATATTAAACAGCATCGTAAAGAAACTTTCTAAATAACTACCAATCATTACTCCTAATGGTGCAATAAATGCTAATAAAATTGGAGCAGTCACTAACAAACAAATCAACGGAACAAATATAATTGATAATGAATTTGGTACAATTTTTTTAGTATATTTTTCAACATAACTAAGTAACCAAACTCCTAGAATGATTGGAATTACTGAAGATGCATAGCTGTTAATCGGAATATTCAGAATCCCTAAAAATTTTAAGCTCGTGACTTCTCCAGCCGCTGCAAGTTCCATAAAACTTGGATACATTAGCACTCCCGCTAGAGCCACAGCTAGAGAGGGATTTGTCTTAAATTTATTGGCTGCTGAAAATGCAATTAAGAATGGTAAGAAATGAAATGTTGCATCCGAAATAGCATTCAATACAATATAAGTGGAACTATCTGGTGACAAGGCATTACAGACAACTAAAATAGCCATAATTCCTTTTAGTAAACCGCTACCTGTAATTGCAGCAAGTATTGGGGTAAAAATACCAGAAATAACATCAAAAATTTGCTCTAAAATATTCCCTTTATTACCAGCCGGTTGCTCACCATCATTCATATTTCCATCAAGCAATTGACTCAACTCATTAAAAACATTTGCCACTTCACTTCCGATAATAACTTGAAACTGTCCTCCTTGAAATTGAGCACCCATGACACCATCTAGTTCTTTTATCTCCTCTAGTTTAACCTTTTTGGCATCAACAACGTTAAACCGTAACCGTGTAATACAATGCCAACTTTGGCTGATGTTCTCTGCTCCACCGATTTTATCAATAATTAATTCAGCTAACTCCTTATTTTTCATTTGTCTTCTCCTTTTTAGTTTACTTTTCCAAATAAAAAACCTAAACAAGCTGCCTATACATAGTAGTATAGTACGTCTTGTTTAGGTTAATGCCGAATATCGTTACACACCCATTACATTATTTAGTTTCAGATACAACGCGTTCAATATGGATAATAAGATAAACCATTTCATCGTTGTTTATTAACATATTGTATTCTTTTAATAACATCTCTCAAATCATCAAGCCACATGCATAACTTTTTGGATACTGTTCTTGAATAATTTGATAAAGTTGCTCATTCACTATAATTTTTTCGCCTTCATTATGTAATTGACGATTAATAAAATACCTAATATGTGTGACAATTCTTGAGTAGAAAATACTTTCTTTATTCAAAGAAATATCAAATAAAGACTGTATCACTTTTACAATACTTTTAGTGATTTTAGTGATTAAAATTGTTTCATCCATAGAGCTTGTGCTATCTTGAGCATTAATAAAGTGAAGTGCAATGAAAGACGCTTCAAAATCTGGTAATTGTATACCTAAATTTTGTTGAATCATCTCTAATGCTCGTTTACCTAACTCATGCTCTGGAAAATAAAGAAATGGAATCTCCCATTGCAATGAGTTTTCACTTAACGACACACCCTTTTGCTCTCTTTCTACGGCTCCTTGTAAATGATCTGCCAAAGAAATCAGGATGCTATTATTTAGTTTTTGACCTAAACTACTCTCTGTTTCATCAATAATTTTTTCTGTCACTGTTAGAATTTCTGGAGAAATACTTTCGATAATATGTGAAAAAGATGGATCACCTTGAGCATGAAACACTTTACCAATCAACTGTTCCTCTACTCTATCACCTTTTCTTTTCTTAAATCCAATCCCCTTTCCAAATAATACTAATTCCTCCTTTTTATCATCTACCGCTAAAACTAAATTATTATTCAGTGACTTAACAATCATATAAATATAAATCACCTCTCCATCAGTAAAACAAAAAACACCAAACTAAAGTAGCAATTATTCTACTAAAGACTTGGTGGTGCCTGATCGTGTCAGTTACACTCCTTTTATTCATTAAAAGCATATCATGTATAGAAAACGTTGTCAACATCTAATAATAAAGCAACGATAGACATCGTTGCTTTATATCTTATAAATTAGGCGCAGTTCCCAACTCAGCATGTAACATCCAAATCGTTTTTTCAAAATCACCTTTCATATCAATAAAGATATCTTGTGTCACATGATCCTGTTCGTCCTCAGTAATAGCTATGCCTTCAATACATAACTCTCTTAAATAATGATAGCCTTCTAGTATAGTTCCTAAATGTTCACCCATCGTTTTATCGTAACTGCCAGGTGTATCCTTAATTTTAGTATGTTCAGAGAACTCACTCAACGTAGAAAATGGACTACCACCAATCGTTATTAGTCGTTCTGCGACTACGTCTAATTGGTCATTAACTGCATCCATAAACTCATCCATTTTAGGATGTAAACTTAAAAAGCTTGCTCCTCTCATATACCAGTGTGTTTGATGAATAACGACTGAAAATTGACTTAAATCTGCTACGGTTTGATTCAAAACTGCTTTCGTTTTTTCATTACTCATAATTAAGACTCTCCTTATCATTGATATCTTTATTCTAACACTAATCCAATTATTTATCATTTAAAAGTCATTTATAATGTTTTTTGAGCTCTATCTACTGCTCTTTTTATTGCTTCATTCATTCGTTCGTCATATTCTTGCTGAGAATTAGTGCCAGATACAAAAGCTAATAGTAATCGATTCACAGCGTCATCTTGTTTATCACTTAACTGCCATTTTTTTTTTGAAGACTCAAACGTTAGTGACACTGTCACTTCTTCCTCACAACTCTTTGAGTTATCCAATGCATCAAAAAAAGATGTCATAACTGCTTCTTTTGATTCAGGTGTACCACTTTTAATAGACTCATCGTGGCGCATCTTATCCATCAATTTATCCATTGTCAATTCAATTAATCTTGCATAATCAAATCCCTTAATATGATAGTCAATTATTCCATAATTTTTTTTATCCTCTACTACTTTATACTCATAACTACTCATCTCTTGCATCTTGCTCATTAAATTTGTTGATATTTCTTCTCTTTCTTGATCACTTAAATTCCCGGTGATTGGATCAAAGACATCTTCAAAGTTAATTTCAAAGGTATTCGTTAACAATGTCAATTGTTTCTCTAGCAAATCTCCGTCTACAAACGTTTCTTTAAACGTCTCACTCTCTTTATGATAAATAAAATTTTCAACAAACAGCGGCCCAATATCCTCAATAGTTTTCTCTTTTTTTCCACAACTGATTAAGACTAGCAATGAAAGTATCAATATACTTATTCCTATTCGCTTTTTTCGCGACATATCGCCCACTCCTAATATTATCTTTTTATACAATATACCATAAAAAACAAGCTGTTTTATACTTTAATCATAAAAAAATACATGTATCTTGCGTATTATATATTTAAGGAGATGATTTTTATTTTACTATTATTGTTTTACGCAGGTTGTTTATTAGGTTCTTTTCTAGCAGTACTAGCTGAAAGAATTCCTATAAAAAAAGAGTTTATAAACAGTCGTTCAGAATGTACAAACTGTCACCACCCTCTAAAGGTATTAGATTTAATTCCAATGTTTACTTTAATATGTTGTAAAAACACATGCCGTTATTGTCATGAAAAGATTCCTGTCTATCATTCTATGTTTGAATGCCTTGTAGGTCTACACCTTATTTTTTTCTTTAAATACTATCCCGACCCTAACTTTGATCTTATTTTTACCTATTTGATGTTTTTAACTCTTAGTTTAACCGATATTTTATATGGAATTGTCGAACCTTCTATTCTTTATTTTTGTACTATTATTTTATTAAGTCATTCATTTTTACAACATACACTACACTACCAACAATTTATTACACCTATTGTAGTATATTTGTTTTTTTCTCTTTTGCTCTTATTTCTTCCAAATACTATCGGTGGTGGAGATATTAAATTAATTTGTGTTTTTAGTTTAATCAATGGTATCTACTTAACTATTTGGTTAGTCTTATTTGCTTCAATAACTGGAATAATTTTTATTCTCCTGTTAACGCTCATCAAAAAACAAACACAGCACCTATTAAAATTTGTCCCTTTTTTGACAACCTCCTTTTTAATCACATTACTGTTGGACATATAAAAAAGCTAGCCTGTAACAGGCTAGCTACTCTTTAACGTGTTGATTTCTGCTTTTTAAAATACCATAAAATACCTAATAACGCTAACATCAATTCGCCAATTAGCATGACCTGATGGCTCGCTACTTCACCTGTTTTTGGTAATTGTTTTGATGATTTAGACACGTCATTTGATGCTTTAGATGCTTTAATAGCCTGTGGTGTCACAGTTCCTTCATGAGTATTTTTTGTAGATACCAACGCTTTCGTTTTATACACATATATCACTGTTTGAAGTGTGTCATCATAATTGCCTGTTGATTTAGCACCATTTTCGGATAGTCCGACAAACTCATACCCTGAAATTTCTTTTTTCTCTGTTTGATAAAGAGTGCCTACATTACCAACTAATTCCACTGGCTTTTCTAATTCTTTTCCATCTTCTGTCACATATTTTACAATCACTGTACCTTTTTTAACTTCTTTAGGTAACGCTGTGTAAACATATACCACTTCAATTAATCCCTGATCATATTCACCCATTGCTGTAGCACTTTTTTCGGATAATTTTAGAAACTCATACCCTTGAATTTCTTTTTTATTTGTTGTATATGGTGTACCAATCTTATTTGTTGTCGTGACCGGTTTCGTTAACTCTTTCCCATCTTCATTGACATGCTTCACAACAAGCGTGCCTAATTTAGGCGCTTCTATTTTCTTTTTATATAAGTAGATAACAGCAGTTTCACCTTCTGTATACTGACCATTTTCTAACGAGCTTTTCATATCTAATCCAACGAAATCATAATCTTCAAAATCCTCATTGCTAGTCTGATAAGGTGTACCTATTTTATTTACTTCATGACTTACTGGTTTAAGTAGCTCCCCGTCTTCAGTCATATGTACTACTTTTAATGTACCAAATAACTCCTTATTAGGTTCTTCTAGTTCTTTATAAATATAGGTAACTGTTATTGTACCCTCTATATAGTTACCTTCAGTATTTCCACCATCTGTTACGACCCTACTAAACTCATAACCCACAAACTCTTCTTTATTTGTATTATACTGATCGCCTATTTTTTCTGTTGTTATACTTTGCGTTTTTAGTTCAGTGCCGTCTTCTTTAATATGTCTTACCACTAAATGGCCATATTTAGTTGCTTCAACAGGTGTTTCAGCATTGGGTTCATAAACATAAACAACCGTTGTTATACCTTCAGAATAGTTACCTGATATAGCGGCGCTCGTGTCTAACATGTGACTAAATGTATAACCTTCTATAGTGGCTTGACTAGTCTCATATGATGTCATTACTTTTTGTGTCTTACGTGTTTCAGGTTTTAACTCTTTCCCTGCTTTATCGATATGCTTCACAACCAATTCACCATATTGCTCCACAGGTACTATTTCTTTCTTCTCATAAACATATGTGACTGTTGTCACGTCTTCTTTATATACTCCACTCGTTGATGCACTGTCATCTAACATCTTTACAAATTCATAACCTTCAAACTCTTCTTTATTTGTTGTATAAGACGTTCCTATTTTTTCAAATGTTTTGCTTGCTGATTTTAACTCCTCACCATTATCTGTCATATGCTTCACAACTAATTCACCAAATACGATGTCTTTTTTCTTGTAAACATATGTGACTGTCGTCATGTCTTCTTTATATGTTCCACTTGTTGGTGCGCTGCCATCCAACTGTTTTAAAAATTCATATCCCTCAAACTCTTCCTGGTTAGTACGATAGTTTGTCCCTATTTCTTTTGTCGTTTTAATAGGTTCTATCAGCTCTTCCCCGTCAACAGTCACATGTTTAACGATTAATTGACCTGTTTTAGGCTTCACTCGATTAATATGATAAGACACTTCTAAATCATTATAGTCAACACCTGTTGACGTCCAACTTATTTTTTCATCGTCATGTTTGATGGCAACATTTGATTCAACTGGACTCTCTACTTTGATTGTTTCTGGCATTAACGTATAACCTGCTTCAATTTGATCTTCTATGTAATATGTGTACTTACCAACTGATTCACTAATTTTTGTAAATGAGTCTGTTAGCATACTCACTTTATCAGCCTGTAAAAAATGATCACGACCACTAGATATCGTCTCGAATAATCGCTCAACATCCCCATATTTATTAACCATTTTGGTGTTACTGTCATGTTTGGAGTTATCTAAATAGATAGTAAATACTTCTACTCCTTCATTTTTCAATTCTACTGATTTCGCTTTGATTAATTGTGATAAATCAAAAAACTCATGAATATTATTTTCATACCGTTGTCCCTCTAGTCCTTTATTGACACTCTTTAACTTGTATCTATAGGCCGGTTTATAGTATTCCAGGATATCTCTTAGTTCATCAATCTTATCTAAATTATCAAAATCTAAGTCTAAGTCATTCCCATCTAACGCGTCTAGTTCACTTTGTGTCTTATTCAAAATAAGACGAACATCTTCATTTATATAGTCTCCTTCTTCAGGATTATATAGTTCTGATGTATAATCGTATATTTTTTCTCCATCAACAAAGAAATCTCTTTTAGGTCCCACGTTTGGATGACCATCTGTAAATAGGATCAACACTTTTCGTGCCTCTTTACGATCATCATGAGCGAATTTTTCAAGTGATTTTTCTAACCCATAATACAACGGCGTTAAACCACCAGCTGTCATATCTTCTACAGATTTTATCACTTGTTCATAATCATCTGTGAAGTCGCTTAATACATCTGTCTTAATACCATAAACAACTTCCTCTTTTCCTGTATCATATCCAGGACCTCTAAAAACGGTTGCTCCTATCCTTTCATACTTAGGATTTCGCTCATTAATAAATGAAGCTATTGCTTTTTTTGTCTCATCTAAACTATCTGTATCTCTCATTGATCCTGAACCATCAATTAAGATTTCATAATCTACCTTTTCTGGTTCTTTACTTGGATCAACTTCTTTATGTGCTTTTAACGTAATTTTCTTCTCTTCATATGTATCAGTGTCTTCGATTTGTTCTTCGTGTCGATCATACGCATCCCCATTTTGTACTGTTACTTCAGCTGACACAACTACAGGACTACATAATTGTAGAATTAGCATTATTACTGCGCTTAATATTACTTTTTTCATCTTATTTTGTCTCATCCCAAAATTCCTCCCCATTTTTATACCAAAATTCATCATATCATGTTTTGTTACTCAGTTCCCACCAATTATTACTCATATATATGCACAATTTTCTGATAATTCAACCAATTTCTCTCTATACACTTTTTCAAAAAAACAAGCTAGAGGTATTACCTCTAGCTTGTTAAATATATATTTAATCTTTAGATTTTAATGCATCAGCAGCAGCCATTTGTGCTTCAATATCACTGATACTGTAAACATTTTCGCTTGCTACTCCTACTTCTTTTGGCTCCATATTACGGTATTTAGCCATACCAGTACCAGCTGGAATGATTTTACCAATAATAACATTTTCTTTAAGTCCAAGTAAGTGGTCTTTCTTGCCTCTAATAGCAGCATCTGTAAGGACACGAGTTGTTTCCTGGAATGATGCAGCCGATAAGAAACTGTTTGTTTCAAGAGACGCTTTTGTAATACCTAATAACACTGGACGACCAGTCGCTGGTGCGCCACCTGTTACTAAGGTGTTGTAGTTACGTTCTTTAAATTCACTAATATCTAGTAACGTTCCTGGTAAGATATCTGAATCACCTGGATCCATAACACGAACTTTACGTAGCATTTGGCGAACCATTACTTCGATATGTTTATCTCCAATTTCTACCCCTTGCATACGATATACTTTTTGTACTTCTTTTAGCAAGTAGTTTTCAACTGACAAGACATCTTTAACTGTAAGTAATTGTTTAGGATCAATTGACCCTTCTGTTAATGCACGACCACGATCAATCACATCACCTTCAGCAACTTTCATACGAGATGTGTAAGGAACTGCATATGTTCTTGTGTCTGTTTCACCTTTAACGATTACTTCTTTCGTACGATCCGTTTGGTCTTCAGTAATTTCAATCACTTCACCAGCAACTTCTGATATAATTGCTTGCCCTTTAGGATTACGCGCTTCAAAGATTTCTTGGATACGAGGAAGACCTTGAGTAATATCATCTCCGGCAACCCCACCCGTATGGAATGTACGCATGGTTAACTGAGTACCAGGCTCTCCGATTGATTGAGCAGCAATTGTACCAACCGCTTCTCCAACTTCAACTTCTGAACCTGTAGCCAAGTTACGACCATAACAATGTTTACATACTCCATGTTTAGTATTACATGTAAATACTGAACGGATTGTAATATTTTCAATACCAGCTTCAATAATTTGTTTTGCAATATCTTCTGTAATGATTTTGTTTGCTCCAATAATAACAGCACCTGTTTCAGGATGAAGAACTGTTTTACGTGTGTAACGTCCTAACATACGCTCTTCAAGTGTTTCAATCACTTCATTTCCTTCTTTGATCGCTGAAATATCTAAGCCACGGTCTGTTCCACAATCTGTCTCACGAATGATAACATCTTGTGCCACGTCAACTAAACGACGTGTTAAGTAACCAGAATCGGCTGTTTTAAGGGCCGTATCCGTCATACCTTTACGAGCACCATGGGTAGAGATAAACATTTCTAAGACTGTTAGCCCTTCACGGAAGTTCGATACAATCGGTAACTCCATAATTTGACCATTCGGTGCGGCCATAAGTCCACGCATACCAGCTAACTGAGTAAAGTTTGAGATATTACCACGGGCACCTGAATCACTCATCATGAATATAGGGTTACGTGAGTCTAAACTTTCCATCAGTTTAATTTGGATACTGTCTTTTGTCGCATTCCAGATGGCGATAATTCGTTCATAACGTTCTTCGTCGGTGATTAGACCACGACGGAATTGTTTTGTAACAACTTCTACTTTTTCGTGTGCTTCTTCAATCATTGCTTGTTTTTCATGTAAGACAACGATATCCGCAATCCCTACAGTCATACCAGCATATGTTGAGTGTTTGTAACCTAAGTCTTTCATTCTATCTAACATTTTAGATGTTTCAGTAATCTTGAATCTCTTGAATACTTCAGCAATGATATTACCTAAGTTTTTCTTCTTGAATGGTCCAATTTCTGGTTGTTCTTTAATAAAGGCAGGAATATCTGTTCCAGCTTCAACAAAGTATTTATCAGGTGTTTGAACCGTTAAGTTATAATCAGTTGGCTCATTTAAATAAGGGAACTCAGGAGGCATAATCTCATTAAAGATTGCTTTCCCTACAGTAGTGGTTAATGTACGTTCTCTTTGCCATTCAGTAAATGGTTTTTCAGGCATTGAGCTTGTTTGTAATCCAATACGTGTGTGTAAATGTACATACCCATTTCTCCATGCTAAAACAACTTCATTCAAGTCACGGAAAATCATTCCTTCACCAATTTGGCCAGGTTCTTCCATTGTTAAGTAGTAGTTACCTAAAACCATATCTTGAGATGGCGTTACAACTGGTTTACCATCTTTAGGGTTTAGAATGTTTTGAGCTGCTAACATTAGTAAGCGAGCTTCTGCTTGAGCTTCTTCATTTAGAGGGACGTGAACCGCCATTTGGTCCCCATCAAAATCGGCATTATAAGCCTCACATACTAATGGGTGAAGACGAATCGCGCGGCCTTCAACTAAGACTGGCTCAAACGCTTGGATTCCTAATCTATGTAGTGTAGGTGCTCGGTTAAGTAATACAGGATGCTCTTTAATGACATCTTCTAAAACATCCCATACAGCATCTTCTTGACGTTCGATTTGGCGTTTCGCATTTTTAATGTTACTTGCAATTTCACGTTTTACTAACTCATGCATCACAAATGGTTTGAACAACTCAATGGCCATTTCTTTTGGTAAACCACATTGATACATTTTTAAGAAAGGTCCTACAACGATAACTGAACGACCTGAATAGTCAACACGTTTACCAAGTAAGTTTTGACGGAAACGTCCTTGCTTACCTTTAAGCATGTGAGATAGTGATTTAAGTGGACGGTTACCTGGTCCAGTAACTGGGCGGCCACGACGACCATTATCAATCAACGCATCTACAGCTTCTTGCAACATACGTTTTTCATTTTGAACGATGATTCCTGGTGCGTTTAAATCTAATAATCGTTTCAAACGATTATTACGGTTAATCACACGACGGTACAAATCATTCAAATCACTTGTCGCAAAACGGCCACCTTCTAATTGAACCATTGGACGTAAATCTGGAGGAATGATTGGCACAACGTCCATAACCATCCAATTTGGTTCATTACCAGACGTTCTAAAAGCTTCTAAAATATCTAATCGACGGATAGCACGAGTTCTTTTTTGTCCTTGTGCTGTTTTCAAATTTTCTTTTAATTCGGCTACTTCTTTTTCCAATTCTACGTCTTCTAATAAACGTTTAATCGCTTCAGCACCCATACCAGCTTGGAAACCTTGTCCATACTCTTGGCGTTTTTCACGGTATTCTCGTTCTGTTAGCAATTGTTTTCTTTCTAAAGAAGTATCTCCTGCATCTGTTACCACATAAGAAGCAAAATAAATCACTTCTTCTAGCGCTCTAGGGCTCATATCTAATACAAGACCCATACGACTTGGAATTCCTTTAAAATACCAAATATGCGTAACAGGAGCGGCTAATTCAATATGTCCCATACGTTCACGACGAACCTTAGAACGAGTCACCTCAACCCCACAACGGTCACAAACGATTCCTTTATAGCGGATACGTTTGTATTTTCCGCAGGCACATTCCCAGTCCTTAGTAGGACCGAAAATGCGTTCACAGAAAAGACCATCACGTTCAGGTTTTAAAGTACGGTAGTTGATAGTTTCAGGTTTTTTAACTTCACCGTAAGACCAGCTTCTTATTTTTTCAGAAGAAGCTAGGCCAATTTGCATACTTTCAAATTTATTTACATCGATCAAAAGATGTCCCTCCGTTTCTTTGTCTGTCAGAATAACTATTGGTTGGTTGCTTATTATTCTTTATTTTCTTGTGCATCTTTTAACGATTTTTCTGCGTTTTGTTTGTCAGCTTGCTCTTTTGCATATTTAGCCAAAGCATCCACTGTAATCAAATCATCATCATCATCATCCATGTCACGTAGTTCAATCTCTTTGTCGTCAATATCAAGAACTCGCATATCCAATCCTAACGCTTGTAATTCTTTAACAAGTACTCGGAATGATTCTGGAACACCTGGTTTTTGAATAGGCTCACCCTTAACAATTGATTCATACGTTTTAACACGACCGACAACATCATCTGATTTGTACGTCAGAATTTCTTGCAATGTGTAAGCAGCACCATATGCTTCAAGTGCCCAAACTTCCATTTCACCAAAACGTTGTCCACCAAATTGAGCTTTACCTCCAAGTGGTTGTTGCGTTACTAATGAGTATGGTCCTATTGAACGAGCATGTAATTTATCATCAACCATGTGGGCTAATTTCAACATGTACATAACCCCAACTGAAATGCGGTTATCAAATGGTTCTCCTGTTCGTCCGTCATACAGAATTGTTTTAGCATCTTTGGCAAGATTTGCCTCTGCTACAGTACTCCATACGTCTTCTTCATTGGCACCATCAAATACAGGTGTTGCCACGTGAATATTTAGAGAACGAGCTGCCATACCTAGATGAAGCTCTAATACTTGTCCAATATTCATACGAGACGGAACCCCTAATGGATTTAACATGATGTCAACTGGTGTGCCATCAGGTAAGAATGGCATATCTTCTTCCGGCATAATACGGGATACAACCCCTTTATTACCATGACGTCCCGCCATCTTATCTCCTTCATGAATTTTACGTTTTTGAACGATATAAACACGGACTAACATGTTAACACCAGGTGCTAACTCGTCCCCGCCCTCACGTGTAAAGATTTTAACATCGTGAACAATACCGCCACCACCGTGAGGCACACGTAGTGATGTATCACGTACTTCACGCGCTTTTTCACCAAAAATTGCATGCAATAGGCGTTCTTCTGCTGATAACTCAGTTACACCTTTAGGCGTTACTTTACCAACTAATAAATCACCATCAACAACTTCAGCTCCAATGCGGATAATACCCATTTCATCTAAGTCTTTTAACGCATCGTCCCCAACGTTTGGTAATTCACGTGTAATTTCTTCAGGTCCTAATTTAGTATCACGTGCTTCTGATTCATACTCTTCAATATGAATGGATGTGTACACGTCATCTTTCACTAATCGGCGACTCATAATAATCGCATCTTCATAGTTGTAACCTTCCCATGTCATGAATGCAACAAGGACGTTTTGGCCTAAAGCCATTTCTCCTTCTTCCATTGATGGTCCATCTGCTAACGTGTCACCTGCTTCAACCACTTCACCTAGGCGAACGATTGGACGTTGGTTATAACTCGTTCCAGCATTTGAACGGTGGAATTTAATAATGTTGTATTTATCTAAAGCACCGTTATCACGGCGAACACGTACTTCTTTAGCATCTACAAATTCAACAACACCATCATGTTTACATAATAAAGCTGCACCAGAGTCATGAGCTGCTTTGTATTCCATACCAGTCCCAACTAATGGTGAGCGTGGTTGAATTAACGGAACAGCTTGACGTTGCATGTTGGCACCCATTAACGCACGGTTAGAGTCATCATTTTCCAAGAAAGGAATACAGGCTGTCGCTACCGCAACTACTTGCTTAGGAGAAACATCCATGTAGTCAACTTTTTCTACAGAGACTTCTAAGTTTTCACTTTGCAAACGAGCCATTACTAGTTCTTCAGCAAATGAGCCGTCATCATTTAATGGTGAGTTCGCTTGCGCAACCATATAATGATCCTCTTCGTCCGCTGTTAAGTAATCAATATGATCCGTAACAACACCAGTTTTGCGATCAACACGACGATAAGGCGTTTCGATAAATCCATATTTATTCACTTTTGCAAAACTAGATAAGCTGTTGATTAACCCAATATTTGGTCCCTCAGGTGTTTCAATCGGACACATACGACCATAATGGGAATAATGCACGTCACGCACTTCGTATCCAGCACGATCACGAGTTAAACCACCAGGTCCTAAGGCAGATAGACGACGTTTATGAGTCAACTCACCCAATGGATTGGTTTGATCCATAAATTGTGATAACTGAGACGAACCAAAGAATTCTTTCATAGAAGCTACCACTGGTCGAATATTGATTAATTGTTGTGGTGTTAATGTCTCAGTGTCTTGAATAGACATACGTTCACGAACAACACGTTCCATACGAGATAACCCAATACGGAATTGATTTTGCAACAACTCACCAACAGAACGAATACGACGATTTCCTAAATGATCAATATCATCTACTGCGCCGATTCCTTCCATTAAATTAAAGAAGTAACCCATTGTTGCAATAATGTCAGCTGGACGAACTGTTTTAACATCATCCGCTAAGTTTCCATTGCCAATCATGTTCACAATTCGCTCAGGATCTTTTGGAGATAACACTTTGATAACTTGGATGGTCATAGGTTCAGTTACCACTCCATCTTCTGTTGGGTAGTAAGTCACACTATTAAGTCCATTATCTAAATGTTCTTCTAATTCATCCATAACAGAATGCGAAATAACCGTTCCTTTTTCTGCTAATATTTCACCTGTTTCAGGATCTACTAACGTTTCACCTAATGTTTGATTTAATAAACGTGTTTTTAGATTTAATTTTTTGTTAACTTTGTAACGACCAACAGCTGCTAAATCATAACGTTTTGGATCAAAGAAGCGAGAGTTTAATAAGTTTCTTGAACTTTCTGCTGTCTTAGGCTCGCCTGGACGAAGTCTTTCATAAACATCTTTCAATGCTTCTTCTGTACGAGAATCTCCTGAGTTTTTATGAATATCTTTCTCAAGTGTTAATTGTAAACTTTCACTTTCCCCAAAAATTTCAGTAATTGTTGTATCAGAACCAAACCCTAATGCTCTAACAACAACCGTTAATGGAATTTTTCTCGTTCGGTCAATACGAGCATAAGATAAATTTTTAGCGTCTGTTTCTAATTCTAACCATGCACCACGGTTTGGTATAACAGTTGTACCAAATCCTTCATGGCCATTTTTTTCAGTTTTTCCGTTAAAATAAACTCCGGGTGAACGAACTAACTGTGACACAACAACTCTTTCGGCACCATTAATAATAAATGTACCCATTTCTGTCATTAATGGGAAATCTCCAAAGAATACTTCTTGAGATTTAATTTCACCAGTTACTTGATTATCTAAGCGTAACGTTACATGGATTGGTGCGGAGTAGTTTGTATCATGCGCACGTGCTTCCTCAACAGTGTATTTTGGTTCTTTCATTTCGTAATCAACAAATTCTAATGATAATTTTTCACTAAAGTCTGTGATAGGCATAATGTCCTCAAACATTTCACGTAATCCTTCATCTAAGAACCACTTGTAAGAGTCTGTTTGAATTTCAATTAAGTTTGGCAGTTCTAGTACTTCACTAATTCTAGAATAACTGCGTCTTTCTCGGTGCTTTCCGTATTTTACTACGTGTCCAACCAAATTAGTCACCCCTCTGAGTTTTCTTCAAAAAGTCCTTTATGTTACAAATGTTAAAGTTACATGACATTATATGTAACAATCTGTTTTTAAGTAAAAAAAAACCAAAAATAGACCTTGAACACATAAAATATGATCATTCTATCTTTGTTTTCCTATAAATAAAGGTGTATGGACAATATTTCATACCCTTTTCCATTCAAAACATAAAGTCTTCTGCAACTATCCATTTTAACGCCTCATGAACCTTTTGTCAACAAAAAAACCAGGAGCATGTCCTGGTTTTTTCTTCCCCGAATAAATCCCTGATAATTAAGTCTTACTTTCATCACTTTGAATCTAGAAGGTCCATTCATGTGCGTATCCATCCGTTTCCCCAAAAAACAAACAGAAACCACCACCTGAACGGTTGGACTATAGTTCCTAGTTTATTCATTCATACGATTTTACCTTATTCTATAATCTCCCCAACTTGGATTATATCTAAGATTTTTTCTGAGACGACGATTCATTAAAAATACGTACCATAACGGTACACTCCATTCAAAAAATTGCCCTTACATTAGTTCCCCAAATCAATATTTCGAATTTTCAAGCTGGATTACTATTCCTAAATCAAATCATCACCAAGAAATTTTTTTTAGACAAAAACTAAAAAAATAAACCGTTACAAAACAGATAAACTATACAACGGAACTGTAACTTTTATTATAAGCAATATTTCAAAAAAGTGTTTTCACATTTTTCTCATTGATAAGTAATAAATGAATATATGCATTTATTTAACATGCTTATATCCCGTCACATCTCTTTTTTTCACAAGCGAAAACCGTTTCATTTTAGCTTTCTCCACAAATTGTAATTGACCAAAAACTCATTAACAGGTCATATTTTTTATATAAAAGACAAAAAAATATTATATGTAAATAAAAATAAAATAGAATACAACACCTTATCCAGAAATAGTGAACATGTAATCATTTTCATTACCCTTACATTGTGTTAAAACTCACATTAATTTGTTACTCTAAAGGTACGTTTATAGCAAAGTCATTTTTCCTATATAATGTGTGTTTGTCTCCTATTTCCTCTCTATTTTAAAGAAACCATTTTCACAAACGACTTATTTCTTTTAGACTTTTTTACACTTAATGTGTGATTGCCGTGTTAAAATAACGTCTACTTACGTTTTAAACTTTATAGCTAACTAAGATAAAATACCCTTTGTTCTTTGCCACAACCTCTACATTACCGAAAATCTCTTCCATTTTTTTCTGAGCACTTGGGGCTCCTTGTTTTTTTTGAATAACAATTGTCAATGACCCTTCTTCTATCAAATGGTCAAATGCACCTTCTATAATATCATGTACAACCTTTTTTCCAGCTCTAATCGGCGGATTACTAATCACACCTGCATATTCTTTGCTCTCAACATCGTCATATATATATGAAACAAATGCATCTATATTTTTAATATGATTGGCTTCAGCGTTTTCTTTGGTCAGCTCAATCGCACGCTCATTGACATCTACCATATCCACATGTCTATCCGTTGAATAGGCAAGAGATAACCCAATTGGACCGTATCCACATCCGACATCTAGCAAACTACCTTTTGGTAATGTTGCATCATCAAACGCTTCAATTAAAACTCTAGAACCAAAATCAACCGTTCCTCTAGAAAAAACGTTACTATCTGTTGTAAATGAAAACATTTTACCTAATAATGGAAACGTCCATTTTTTTCGATCATGAGCGACATCTGGTTGATTGGTAAAATAATGATTTGCCATATTTATTTGCCCTCTTTCTTTTTTAATGCGTCAACAATTTGACTGCCTAACAACATGTAGCCTTTTTCCGAGAAATGTAAGCCATCCGATTGTAACCACACACGGGGATCCTTCTCTGAAAGCATAAACTCCAACATATTGATAAATGGAATGTCTTTTTCTCTAGCAATTCGTCTCGTAATCATGTTATATAATCTAATTTTTTCAATGGGGTGCTCTTTTTCATAGATAAGTTGATCGGCATATGGTACCCCAATTAATATGACTTTTTCAATACCTATCTGCTGTATGATTGTCTCCAAATTTTTTTCAAACGCATACTCTGAGACATATCTTGTTTTCGATACATCATTGGCACCAAAAAATACTGTGACATACTCAGGATTATACTGACAGACATGAGCCTTTACTCGTTTCAAGGCATCTTTTGTCGTATCACCTGGTATACCTGCATTTACAACATCGTACTCTGGAAAAAATGGCATGATTAACTCGTTCAATCGTGTGTCAATCTCTCCTTTTTCATATCCTGCTGTAATACTGTCTCCAAATAAGATAATTTTTCTCATGTTTCAACCCTCTTAGTTCAATCTATCCCTACTTATGTGCTATAATCAGTAAGACTTTATTATAATAGCACGAATTGGGGAGTTGTGAACATGTTTATAGATTTACCAGAAACAAAAAAATGTAAAGAGTCTCGAGTGGTTCAAACCCATCGAATTTTTCCACCTGATTTAAATTCATTTGGCGCTTTATTCGGTGGACGTCTTATGACATTTATCGATGACACGACATCAATTTCAGCCTCTAGACATTGTCGTAGACCAGTGATGACTGCCTCTACTGATAAGCTAGATTTTTTACATCCATTATACGAGAATCACTCAGTGTGTGTGGAATCTTATGTGACTGGAACAGGACATAAATCGATGGAAGTTTTTGCAAAAGTAATTGGAGAAAACTTAGACACAGGTGATCGCTATCTCGCAGCCACTTGTTTTATGACGTTTGTCATTGTAGAATGCGAAGATGACTTTAAAGGCGTACCAAGTATTGTTCCTGAAACAAATGAAGAAATTATGATCCATCAAGGATATGCTAAACGACGCGATTTCCGTCTTCAAGAATTAAAACACAATCAAGAATTAGGCGAGCATATCTCACTATCTATTCCTTGGATAGATGCCTAACATTTGAGAATCAATTATAGGAGTTTTACAAATGGATGAACGAACAAATTATTACCACTTAACACGAGATGAATGGCAAGGGTTTTATCGAAACGGTGTCGCTCCTCTAACAGATGAAGAATTACAGCAAATCAAAGGGTTTAATGACCAAATATCTTTACAAGATGTTTTGGATATCTATATCCCGTTGACCCACTTAATTCATATATACATGAAAGAATATGATTCTCTCCATTTGAGCAAAGGGTTATTTATGCAACGATTTGCTAATCCGTCTCCTTTCATTATCGGAGTTGCTGGAAGTGTAGCAGTTGGTAAAAGCACGACGGCACGCTTATTACAGATGATGTTATCTAGGAGTTTTAAACGCCGTCATGTTCAACTCATTACAACTGATGGTTTTTTGTATCCAACGGATGAGTTAATTCAACGAGGCATATTAGATAAAAAAGGGTTCCCAGAAAGTTACGATATGGAGCGTTTATTGGATTTCTTAAATGCAGTCAAAAATGGAGAAGATAACTTAGATATCCCCATTTATTCTCATGAAGTATACGATATCATTCCTAATGAGTTTGAAACTATCTCACAGCCTGATATACTGATTGTAGAGGGAATCAACGTTTTACAACTACCTGAAAGTCAACAAATCTATATTAGTGACTTCTTTGACTTCTCAATTTTCGTTGATGCAGACCCAACATTAATTGAATCATGGTACTTAGAACGATTCGAAGCATTATTAGACCTTGCAAAAGATGATAAAACTAATTATTATTATGAATATGCGAATGGTTCAAGAGAGGAAGCATTGAGTTTTGCTAAAAAAATATGGCGAGATGTGAATTTAAAGAATTTAAATGACTTTATTTTACCAACTCGAAATCGTGCAGATGTGATTCTACATAAAACCGATCATCATAATATCGATGAAATCTTCTTAAGAAAATTCTAAAAAACAATATTACAGAAAGATAGGGTGAAACAAGTGACCAACACGTCCGTATTTAAAGACATGGAAAAAATCATCGTATTGGATTTTGGTAGCCAATACAACCAATTAATTACACGCCGCATTAGAGAGTTCGGAGTTTTCTCTGAATTAATGAGCCACAAGATAACTGTAGAAGAAATTAAAGAAATCGCACCTAAAGGAATTATTTTCTCAGGTGGACCAAACAGTGTCTATGACGAAGAAAGTTTCTCAATTGACCCTGAAATCTTTGAACTAGGCATTCCTATTTTAGGTATCTGCTATGGTATGCAGTTAATGACGCACAAATTAGGTGGCGTGGTTAAAAGTGCGGGCGCTCCTGAATATGGTAAAGCAATGTTAGATATTTCTAACGCTTCAACCAAATTATTCAAAGATTTACCAGAGCATCATCAAGTGTGGATGAGCCATGGTGATTTAGTCACAGAAGTACCTGCTGGATTCGACGTAGTGGCAACAAGTGCTAACTGCCCTATCTCAGCTATGGAAAACCAAGAAAAAGGCTTATATGCTGTTCAATTCCATCCCGAAGTCCGTCATTCTGAACATGGCAACGACGTATTACGTCACTTTGCTTTTGATGTTTGTGGTGCGAAAGGCGACTGGTCAATGGAAAGCTTTATCGAAGTAGAAATTAACAAAATCCGCGAACAAGTAGGAGACAAAAAAGTCTTACTTGCTTTATCGGGTGGGGTTGACTCAAGTGTTGTCGGAGTACTTTTACAAAAGGCAATTGGTGATCAATTAACTTGTATTTTTGTTGATCACGGTTTACTGCGTAAAGATGAGGGTGATCAAGTAATGGATAGCCTATCTGGTAAATTTGGGTTAAACATTATCCGCGTGAACGCTAAGAAACGTTTCTTAGACAAGTTGGCTGGTGTATCCGATCCAGAAACAAAACGTAAAATCATTGGTAACGAATTTATCTACTTATTTGATGATGAAGCTGCTAAATTAGACGGCATTGACTTCTTAGCTCAAGGAACACTTTATACAGATGTTATCGAAAGTGGAACTGACACAGCTGAGGTCATCAAATCACATCATAACGTTGGTGGACTACCAGATGATATGGAATTTGAATTAATCGAACCATTGAACACTCTATTCAAAGACGAAGTTCGTGCTTTAGGAATTGAACTTGGTATGCCAGAAGCGTTAGTATGGCGTCAACCATTCCCTGGACCAGGTCTTGGTATCCGCGTTCTTGGTGAAATTACAGAAGAAAAATTAGAAATCGTTCGCGAAAGTGACGCGATTTTACGTGAAGAAATTGCTAACGCTGGCCTTGACCGCGACATCTGGCAATACTTTACAGTCCTTCCAGGCATCCGTTCAGTTGGTGTTATGGGAGATGGCCGTACATATGACTACACAGTTGGTATCCGTGCTATTACATCAATTGACGGAATGACAGCTGACTTCGCTCGTATAGACTGGGATTTATTACAAAAAATCTCTGTGCGTATCGTGAATGAAGTCGATCACGTTAACCGTATCGTGTATGACATTACGAGTAAGCCACCTGCAACTGTTGAGTGGGAATAAAAGATATAGATAACTTATACCTATAAACATTGATTTAATAGCATTTGAAGATACTTTGGAACATCTAAAACTATCTAAAACAAGTTGGTTTGTCTCCAAAAGTGTCTCCAAGAGAAAAGCTTACAACTCTAAAAGTTGTAAGCTTTTTTATTAAAAGATATTTTCATCAGATTCAGTATTGAAATACACTTCTGTCACAATAATAATACCCATTCTGATATAAAAATCTTTTTTTCTTCCACTCCACCCTTTCCTAGAGTCTATTGCTTCTCTATCATGATGTCTAAATACATGTGTTTCTTTTCTAAATTTTATTACATCAGATTCATTTAGGAAATCATAGAAGATATGACTTTCAACTTTTCTAAACTTTTTTTTATCTTTCAATAAATACTCTACACAATTATTTAAGTTAGCTAATTTATTCTCTTTGCTCTGACTATCAAATGAACCAGTTCCCATTGCTATTTCTTTCATAATATCATCAATCCCATCTTCTACAACAAAAGATGAATCGACATACTTTCGTTCAATCGTTAAAGTATCTATTAATGCTCTTCTATCACTCCAAGCAACTTTTGACAAGCCTGGATTTTTACTTTGTATATAACTTCTAATAGTATCTGAGCCAAATGATTTCAACGACATTTTCCGTTGAATTGCATTGGAAAATTCCTTAATAACAAAATTATTTTCGTTTAACCACTCCATTATTGCTGAAAACTCAATACTATCCATTCTAGAATAATCACCGAGACCACCTGAATTATATTTTGGTTTCAGTAAATCTCTGAATCTTTCAATTACTTGCTCTTCATCCACATACTCAAAATCCCCAATAATTATCACTAACTCTCCTCCATATTACTAATTATTTATAATTTGATAGTCCCTGAGACAACTTCAACATTTCTAAAAACAACCCAATATACTCATCTTTATGTGGTGACTTCTGTAATAACACCAATAACTCTAACAATTCCTCATCATCACTATCTTGAGAGTAAGGTAAAAAAAACTCACTTAACGGCATATCAAATACTTCTAGTATAACAATCAAGGACTCTAAAGACGGGACTCTTTTTCCATTCTCAATAAAACTTATAAACGGTAAACTTAGATTTGCTTTGTCAGCTAACTCTTGCTGAGTCATTCCTTTAGACTGTCTTATCTCTCTCAAACTAATTCTTATGTTTTTTACTATATCATCTTTATCCATTATTCACCCTCACAATTGCTATCTTTTATACAATTGTAGGTATTTTATTGTCGATTATATATAAACAGTTGTATTTATTTGCACAATAAACTTTACTCTAAGTATTACTGGTGGTAAAATAATAGCTGAAAGTATATAAAATAAGGAGGTTGCCTATGACAATGTCTGTACTTGCTATTATCGTAGTACTAATTGTGATTGTGTTTGGTTACATATACTATAGCTCTAAAAAGATAGCTAAAGAAGGGGTTAACAATAACAATCAATATACGAACTTTGGCTTTTCGTATATAGCAGTAGCTCAAGTTCTAAATATGATTGTAGCGTTACTACTAGGATTCGCTAGCGGTGTATTTCTATTAGAAATATTCTCTAATGATAAATCTATAGAATTAGCTGTAGTAATAGGAATACCAGTTGCTTTGTTAATTTACTACTTCTTAAATTTCTCAATTATTAAATTTAGAAACAACGCCATTATTGCAAAAACAAACACAGAAATTTTAGAAGAACTGAAAAAGTTATCTGATAAATAGGAGGAATGATTTTGAAAACAAGAAGAGATTATCGTAAACTAATGCAAATGAAGAAACGTACTAAGTTGTATGCAAAAGCTACGGTTTTTGGGGCTTTAGGACTGGGTATCTTTGGTATGACTACACAAGTGAATGCTGAAGAATGGAAAGTTAACACAGTAGACCAAATCAAAGAAGCTATAGAACAAGTAACTGATGGTGTTTATATTATTAAGTCTGGTGACACATTAAGTGGTATTAGCGAAGCTACTGGAGTAACAATTGAAACTCTTGCTAAGGTTAATAATATTGAAAATATTGATTTAATCTACGCTGGAGACAAATTAATTATTAATACAACTGATGGAAAGATTGCTTTGGTTGATAATAATAACACTATTAAGAATGAAGTACCATTAACAAAAGAAGATAAACAAGGTATTAATAAAGTTAAATCTAAACCGAATGACGTTTATACATCAAATACAAATACTGGTACTGGTAATGTTAAGCCAATTAACCCTAATCCGACAACACAAGTTAAACCTGTAGAACCAATCAAACCACCAGTAGTTGATCCTACTGACCCTGTAAAACCAGTAGACCCAATTATTAAAGAATATACGATTGTTATTAAACACGTGACAGAAGATGGTGAATTATTATCTACAGATACAACTAAGGCTAAAGAGAATACTACTGTAGAAACAAAAGCTATTGATTTTTCAGATAGAGGATACCAAGTAATTGGCGAAGATACTAAGACAATTAAAGTTCTTACTGACTCTACTATTGTCTTTACTTACAAAAAAATAGATGATGTAACACCTCCAGTAGAAAACAAAGTAAACGTTTCTATTAAACACATTGCTGATGACGGTAAAATTTTATCAGTTGAAACACAATCTGTTGAGAAAGGTACTACTGTAAAAGCTAACGCAAAAGACTTTACTGAACAAGGTTATGTTCTAGATGATGAATTAACTAAGTCTGTTAAAGCTGAAACAGGAGCATCCATTACTTTTAACTATCGTAAAATAGATACACCAGTAGACCCAACTAATGAAGATAAGTTCCTTACAATTAACATCGACACTTACGGTAATGTTTTAACTTCTACAGATGGGTACTCGTTTGTTTCTGAAAGCACTGATAAATCAGTAGAAACTTTACCAAACGGTAACACTATTACAACTCATACAACTACTCGGATTTGGAAGAAAGACGTTACTCCAACTGAGCCAACAAACACAGATAAATACGTTACAATTGACGTAGATACTGATGGAAACAAACTTTCAGACACTACTGGCTATGACTTCGTTTCTGAAAGCACTGACGGTGGTGTTAAAGTAGTTATCAACGAATTAGGTGACACAGTAACAACTTATACTACAACTGTAGTATGGGAAAAAGATGCACCAGTAGTTGAAACACCAGACCCAATGACACCAATCGGTTCACTAGGATTATTCGCAACTGAAGCCGAATTAGACGCACATGCAGAGAAAATTATGGATGATGCTCTATGGGAAACTGGCGAACGTTTCCAATACCAAAAATGGCAAGTTGTTTCTACAACTGGAAAACCAATGGGTTGGTCAGGCGAACTAATCAGTCTTGGAGTTAACTAATTAAATAAACAAGAATATAAACGCTTAGGGATTAATTTCTCTAAGCGTTTTTTATTTACTATAAAATTAGGGTACTCTGCTTAAAATAATCATTCTACCAGTTGATTTTAGCCACCACTCACTTCCCTCTCGTTCATTTCTAGTCACTTTATACTTCTTACATTGGAATTTAACAAGACTTAAATTCATCTTGTGTTTCATCTGCACAGCCTTATCCTTAATCTGTTTTACTAATAATACTTAAAATCAATCTTATGCTCCATCTGCACAATCTTATCCCTAATCTGCTTTTCCCTTTTCCACTTAAAATATATCTTGTACTTAATCTGCACAATCTTCCTATCTACCTGTTTTCTATTTCATCACCTTAATTTTATCTTATGCTTAATCTGCACAATCATATGTTTCATCTGAACAATGCTTTTTGTAACTCATTAATAAACAGACTAAAAAGTTCATCTAACCACTAATTATAAATTCAAAGATAACAAACTAACTAAACGATATAAAACAATCTTTAATTATTTTCGGATGTAAAATTTTAATAACTTCTTTTATTTTATATCATTTATTTTCCATAAAACCTTTATATAATGGATTTTCCAAATAAAAAGAATGAGCTGAAATCTAAAATGATATGAAAACTAGTTTACAGATAGTAGAAGAACAGTAGAAAAAATAACGTTTGAATATCATTTTTCTACTAAAATAAAACATAGAAAGTTGAGGAAGACAAGATGATTAATCAAATATTAATTCAAGCAAATTACACTAGAGAGCATGAGGTTAGATACAACCATTCCTACAAGGAAGATGAAAAAACTGCTACACTTAGACGCACAGTTACACTTGATTTAGAAAAATTCATTTTAGAAGGAGCATACACTCAAAGGAAAAATAAGGAGTATATATTAAAAAACTGGTTATCAATGTCACCAACTGATATAGCTGACAATTTAGGTATACAAGCTCAAAGTGTCAGAGCTATACAAAGACAGATATACCAAGACTTTTCCAAAGAATTAGGTAACAACATTTTAGATCTTTTAATTGACAATAACTTTCAGCAGATTAAGAAAAACTTAGATTGTGCCTATCAAAGACTACAAAATAACAATCAATTTATTTTCAAAGAAGTTGAGCATATCATCGTAGGGAAAGAAAACAATTTATCCTTTTTAAATGACAAAATAAATGAATATTGCACAACTTTAAGAATTGAATTACGAGAAAACGGCAATATTGATAATTCCTCTTTTCACAAAGAAGCACAAATTTTAAAATTATACACAAATGCATCTTTGAACAGACTGCTAGATAATCTTGATATTGTAAAATTTAACACCTTAATACAAATATTAAATGGAAACACTGGCTCACTCAAGTTAAGAAACTATGTTCAAAAATATTTTGATTAATTTCCAATAGGCTATAGTCTATTGAAAATATAAAGAATGTTGATTTTATAGGATTTATCCTATTTCACTAGAGTTTTTCAAATTAGGAGGAATTATATTATGGCAAGAATTGGTTATGCAAGGGTCAGCAGTCAAGGTCAAAGCTTAGAAAGGCAATTAAAGGCTCTTGAGAGCTGTTCTAAGGTCTTTCAAGAGAAAGTAAGTGGTAAAGGTTTAAATAGGGTTTTCCTAGCTGAAATGCTCGATTATTTAAGAAGTGGTGATATAGTAGTCATTACTGAATTAGACAGATTAGGACGTAATAATAATGATTTAACAACAATCATGGAAAACATTAAATCTAAGGGAGCAACATTAGAAATCACCTCCCTTCCCTCTTTTACAGGAATTGAAGACACTAATCTACGAGCCTTACTCAATAATTTAATTTTAGAAATATATAAATATCAGGCTGAAAACGAAAGAATAAAAATTAAAGAACGACAAGCACAAGGAATTGCACTTGCCAAACAACAAGGCAAATACAAAGGCAGAAAAAAGAAATTTGAAAGTTTGGAACACCCTCACATTAAACATGCAATTGAACAGTATGAAAAAGGAGATTGCACCATGAAAGAGATCAGTGACAAAACTAACATAAGTATTTCCACTTTCAGTCGCTACTATAAAGAATTTAAAAATCAAAAATAATTTTTATAACCAAAAAACTTTTTTTGATTTTTATTTATCTTCTGAACTATTTGGAAGAATCAACCTAACATGATTTTTTTCAAGCTAACTTAGGAAGTTTTTAGATAGTAACTCAAATAGATAATTTCTTGAGCTGAATTCTATCCGAAACAAAAAATAATATATAGAAGAACTACGATAATTACATGAATAACTTAATAGACCTTAACTAAACATTGAGACTATAGCTCTCAGGAAACAAAACAAGATTAAAGAAATAGTTTATAGATTTTTAAAGAGAAACTTAGTAATAGATGACTTAAACATGAACTACCCAGGTGTTAATAAATATAAATAATAGTGGGTACTCAATCAAAACTATCTCCTTTATAGGTTGCGTCAAGAATTATGTGTAAATGGAAAAAACCATTCTGTCGGTTAAGTTA
>JBQELZ010000013.1:0-47875 GCA_052104115.1 Vagococcus sp.
ATTTAGATATTTTTACCAGAGTGGCTAACTTAATGTTGCAATTTAGAAAAAAAATGCTTAGGAGATACACCTAATACTTCTAATATAGAAAAAAATGTTTCCATAGAAGGTGAGCTGAGATTTCTTTCCAGTTGAGAGATGTATCCTTTTGTTAAATCTGTGCGTTCACCTAATTCTTCTTGTGTTAAATTTTTTTGTAATCTTAAATTTTTTATTTTACTACCAATATTCATTTTAATTCCTCGTTTTCAAGTTTATATATACTAAACTTGAAAATACAAAAGTACAGTATATATAAACTATAAGTTTACTTTTAACGGAATTATACAAGATATATCGGTCTTTTTCAATCTTTTTATTTAAGGGAGATTTTTAGATAGATCTCATTTATAATAGAAGAAAGAGTATTTTTAAGGAGGAATAGAACAATGACATCCAGTACATTTGAAGCGATAACGGTTGAAAAAAAAGAGAACGAGATTGTAACAAGTTTAAAAACGTGTCAATTGACAGATTTGTCTGAAGGCAATACGTTGATAAAAGTCCATTATTCAGCAGTGAATTTTAAAGACGTATTATCTACAGTAGCTAACGGAGGTGTGATTCGTTCGTATCCGATGATACCAGGTATTGATTTAACTGGAGAGATAGTAGAAACGACTGATCAACGATTCCGATTGGGGGATTTAGTTGTTGTGACTGGTCACGGTACTGGTGTAAGTCATACTGGTGGTTTTAGTGAATTTGCCAGAGTACCAAATGATTGGGTTCTTCCTTTACCTAATCGAATGACCACAAAAAAAGCTGCTATCATTGGTACTGCGGGGATTACGGCAGCAGAAGCAGTTAAAAAGCTAGAAAAAGCAGGATTGGAAGACAATAAAGAGGCACATATTTTAGTGACAGGAGCTACTGGTGGTGTAGGCAGTTTTAGCATAGCTTTGCTACACGCATTGGGGTATAACAATATAACAGCACTATCTAGAAAAAATGAGTTGACCTACCTATCTTCATTAGGGGCAAAGGAAATAGTAACGCGAGATACTATTAGGCCTGAAACGATACGTCCCTTACAAAAGCAGATATTTGATTTTGTTTTGGATACAATAGGAGGAGATATACTCGAAATCATTTTGCCACAAGTTACGTATGGTGGGGCAGTTGTGCTGTGTGGAAATGCAAGTGGTAATACATTTACTACAACAGTATTACCATTTATTTTGAGAGGTATATCATTATTAGGTGTTGATTCAGTAAATCTCTCAAATGAAGAAAAAGAAACGTTATGGCAACGACTAAGTGCGGTCTTACAAGATGATGTCTATCCTATTATTTGTTTCGGAGAGGCACGATTGGATACCGTTTTAGATGTTATTGAGACGATAAAAAAAGGTCAACATGTAGGTAGAACTATTTTAGCTCTATAGATATGTAAAAAAACCCCTACACCAATGTAGGGGTTTTTTTTACATATTTAAACCATTTGGTTTAACATTTTCAGATATAGGATTAATATATGGTGTTTGTTCAGTGACAGATTTTAGCTCTGCTTTCGCTTCGTGAATATACTCAGGATGTTTAATGACTTTAAGAGCGGTGTTGGCCATTACTTTAGCGGCTTGTAACATGCCTTTTTTAGCGATACCAGTCTTACCATTAGCTACCCATTGCCATGAATGTAGAGCAGTATTTTGCACTTCCGTAGCCATGATACATTGAACAGTAGGCACAACCCAGCTAACGTCCCCGACATCTGTAGAACCAGGCATGGTGATATTTTTCATTGCTTCATTATAAGGATAGATGTAGTCTGCTAAAGGTTTACCTGCATTTTCCATGATAAGCTGTTTTTCTACTGGTCCGATTGGTGGAACCATACGGAATTTCAACTCATCTTCAGTCAAAGCATCGTGAATTTTTTTAGCATGGGCCCAGTCTTCTTCAGAAAAATCTGGAGCGCCTACTTCCTCCATAGCTTCAGCCATTACTCTAGCATACACTGTGTTTGGCATATAATTTGAACAGGCTTTATCAAATTGAATTGAGACACTCGTTCCTGTCATCATCGCAGCACCTTCAGCGACCTTACAGATACGATCGTAAATCTCTTTCACTTGATAACCTTTTGGAGCACGAATGAGATACAAAACTTTAGCGTGAGATTGTACCACGCTAGGAGCTGCACCGCCACCGTCTAAAACGGCATAGTGATAGCGAGCGTCTGATGTTACGTGTTCTCGTAGATAATTAGCACCGACGTTCATTAATTCCATGGCATCTAAGGCACTACGTCCCATGTCAGGTGAATTTGCGGCGTGAGCACTCTTGCCTGTAAATTCAAAAACAGCTTGAATATTTGCTAGTGTTGGACAACCAATAATCGCATTATCCGTTCCAGGATGCCAACAAATAGCCATGTCTAAGTCGTCAAAGGCATGAGCACGACTCATATATGTTTTACCCGATCCGCCTTCTTCTGCAGGACAACCATAAAATTTGATTTGAGCATCTATGCCATTTGCTTGGATATAATCTTTTGTAGCGACTGCTGCTGCTAGAGATGCTGTGCCTAATAAGTTATGACCACATCCGTGTCCGTTTGTTGTGTTTAGACTTGGATCAGCTTCTTTGGTGAATGCGTGTGCTTTTTGATTCATATCAGGTAGAGCGTCATATTCTCCTAAAAAACCGATAGTTGGTCCGTTACTACCATAAGATGCGATAAATGCTGTTTCAATTTCAGCAATATGTCGTTCGATAGTAAAGCCTTCTTCTTCTAAGGCTTTTATTAAAAGTTCAGCCGATTTTTTTTCTTCGAATTTAGTTTCTGCGATATCCCAAATGGTATCACTTAGATTAAAATAAGTACCTTGTTTACTTTGAATAAGTGTTTCGATTTCTTTATACATAATATATCCTCCTATAATAGGTTACTTAGACAATAACAGTCATTCCATATGATAATATGATAGATAGAGTGGTGATTACTATTCCTGGCAAGATAAAACTAACTGTTTTTGTTCGTTGCGTTCTATCTAACTCACATGCCAATAAAAGAGTAGGTTGTGCAGGGATAACAAAATTAAAATTCAAACATTGAACAATAATGACTAGGAATAACGGTGGCACACCTAGTTGTAAAGCTAGTGGAAACATAATTGCAGCAACAGCTGTCTGGGCACCAATAATCATTGCCACAAAGCTGCAAATAAAAATTAATACCCATGGTGAATTTGCAAGTATTTCGCCAATACTTGCTACGAGTGTTGCTTGATTGGTAGGTGCACCGAAAATAGTTGAACCTACCCAACCGAGTCCTAATACTACCAATGTGGCACCTAGTGCATTCATAGTGGCAGGTGAGCTTAAGATATCTTTCGATTTCACTTTAAAAAGAATGATATTTATAGCTGCTGATAAGTACATGAACATTTGGACTAAATCTGAAGTAGCAATTTTAACAATTTTATCATCTACTTTATAAGTAGGCAATAGGCTAGGAAAAAGTCCAAATAAAATAATGCAAAAGACACATCCTAAAAATACTAATGTTGAATATTTCGCCTCTTTAGAACACGTAGGTGCTTGTAAGCAATCGTCGTGTTCAATCACAAGAGACTCATCAAATGGTGTTTTTTTATTAATGATGGTTAAACCGACACTTAACAAAATGATTGATAGTAATGTAGCAGGTAATACAATAGATAAATAGGTAGCCATTGATATATTATATGCAGCCAAAAGAGTAACGACAAAAGCTGTAGAAGATGATGCAGGACTACACAATAGAGCCATGTTTGAGGCAAGTACAGATGATATTAAGGCGCCTTTTGGGTTTACTTTTGTTTTAAGAGCAGTTTCAGCGATAATAGGTTCCAATGATAGAGCAATCATTGCTGTTCCCATACCGAAAACAAATAGAAAACAAACCAAAGGTGCAACGATTGTAATAGCTCGTGGAAATTTTTGAATAATTTTTGTGGCGATGGAAATCATGTAGTCCATGCCACCTGATGCTTGTAAGGCCCCACTAGCGACACCAATGGAAATAATAATTAAAACTGCAGTTACTGGAGGAGCAGATGGTGGTAATTTGAAAATAAATAACATAATGAATAAAGCGACAATTGCAGATACTCCTGAACCTAAAGCCCCACCTTTAGACAAGCCATAGATAATAGTAATGACCATAATAACAATTTCCAATAATAATAAAAACATTTAAATCCTCCTCGTTTTTTAATATTTCGTTTTTAAAAATATCGTTTTTTGAACGTTCGTGTGTCATGTTATGTATTTGATATTTTTTATATCTCCTCTCTTTATTGAGTTTAGATAGCTGTTTTTTAATGGTAGAACATAAAAAAAGTTATGTTATTGTTTAAAAAACAAACCTTAATTCGAAAATTATTGTACCATAAAGAACGATAAGTCATTGTATAAAATATAATAAAAAACATACTTTTTTATAAAAATTTAATTTTTATATAGAGAAGAGTAATCGTTTTCTCATTAAGAATGTTTAGGATAATCTGAAATTAAATAACTAAAGTAATCGGATGAAGGCATATTTTGACACCATTAATAAAAATTAAATTGCTAATGCCAATCAACTGTGGTAATTTACGACTATCATACTAATAGGTGTAATGGAGATGATGGCGTGGAAGATATAAGAGATGTTATTGTAGTTGGCGGTGGTCCTGCTGGGCTTTATACTGCTTTTTATTGTGGATTAAGGAAAATGAGAGCATTAGTGATTGAAGCTCAAACAGAATTGGGTGGAAAACTAAATTTATATAAAGATAAACGAATTTGGGACGTAGGTGGTCTGATCCCCACACGTGGTGAAGCGCTTATTAATCAATTGATCGAACAAAGTCATACTTTTGAACCAGAGATTCTAACTGGACAATTAGTGATAGATATTTTTAAACAAGCTGGTGTATTTGTGATCACAACAGATTGTGGAAATATTTATAAAAGTAAGTCAGTTATTTTGGGAACAGGTAGTGGTATTATCACACCCAAGCAAGTTGAATTCACTGACAAAAATGGGTTAGACTACGCTAATGTGCATTATGAAATGACTCAATTATCCCAGTTTAAAGATAAAAGAGTTGTGGTTTCTGGTGGTGGTGATAGTGCAGTTCAATGGGCGAAGGAATTAAGTGAAGTGGCCACTCGAGTTATAATTGTTTATAGACAAGATTTATTCAAAGGATATGAAGCAGAAATTGATGTCATTCATGCTCTAAGCAATGTTGAGTGCTTAATGGCACATCGTTTAGTTGGAATAGAAACTAATCAAAAGGGAGAAATAACAAAAATGAATGTGACTCGAGAATTAGACGGGAAAATCAGTTGTTATGAGCTGGATGATTTAGTGGTGTGTCATGGGTTTGACCAGAACAATCCAATAATACAACGAAATGTTTTGGAATTGACGATTAAAGATAATCATTATGTGGTATCAAATCATATGTGTGAAACGGATGTGTCAGGGCTTTACGTAGTAGGAGATGCCGCACATTACGATGGAAAAGTACACTTGATTGCTGGAGCTTTTCATGATTCAGTTAATGCGGTAAATAAAGCTAAGCAATATGTTGATCCTAGCGCATTTGAAAGGGGACAAGTATCATCCCATCATGATGAGTTGCAAAATAGAGTGTGCTAAGACACTTATTTTTTGTGAAGGAGTGATAATCGAATGAAAATGAAACAAATCGAATATGTTAGATTATTTTACTTAGCAATATATGGTGTTTTAATAGGAAGTGTTATTGGGATATTAGAGGTTGGTTTTGGAAAAGGGTTGTTAGCTATAACGGAATTTAGACAGCAATTTTTTTTGATGTTGATTTGGTTTTTGCCGTTAGCAGGGATGTTGATTCATTATATCTATCAACGTTTTGGTGGCATTAGTCACCAAGGTATGGGATTGATTTTTGATGTAGGTCATGGAGAACAGTCGAGTATTCCGTTACGTCTTATTCCTATTGTTATTGGCACGACTTGGCTGACTCATTTATTTGGAGGAAGTGCTGGTAGAGAGGGCGTTGCTGTTCAAATCGGTGCGACTGTCTCTCACCAAACCCATAAATGGCCTATACATTCCTATTTATTTGGTGAACAGGATGTATCTCAAGTGTTGCTAATCACAGGCATGGCAGCAGGTTTTTCTGGATTATTTCAAACACCAATTGCGGCCGTTTTCTTTGCTTTGGAAGTGCTAGTTAGCGGCCATATAAAGTATCAAGCATTATTACCAGCGAGTACAGCAGCAGCCAGTTCTTTTTTTGTTTCGACGTATTTAGGACTTGAAACGTTCCGTTTTCAGATTACAGTATATCCTAATTTAACACTTTTAGTGGTATTGAAATTAATGGCATTAGGATGCGTGTTTGGATTGATAGGACTACTTTTTACAGAGGGACTTAATCGAGGGAAAAAAGGAGCGCTAACCATGTTTAGCAATGGGTATTGTCGTATTTTTTTTGGTGGTCTTGTTTTAGTCGTTTTACTTGTCGCATGTCAGTCAGGTCGATACGCAGGGCTAGGTACCAATTTGATTGCACAGAGTTTAGATGGAGGTCATATATATGGGTATGATTTTATAATAAAAATGGTGGTAACCATTTTAACGTTATCTATTGGGTTTCAAGGAGGAGAAGTCACGCCTTTGTTTGCTATAGGATGTACATTGGGCGTTGTCTTGGCACCGATAGTTGGTTTGCCATCAGTATTTGTTGCAGCTTTAGGCTACGTTGCAGTTTTTGGGAGTGCTACCAACACACTCTTTGCACCAATTATGATAGGTGGAGAAGTGTTTGGTTTCCATCTTATTCCGTATTTTTTTGTGGTGATGTGTGTGGCTTATTCGTGCAATCAAAATAAATCAATTTATGCAAAACAGCAATCACTTATATAAAAAAACCAAGCAATGATAGATCTTTCATTGCTTGGTTTTTAGTTTATTTTTTTTTGCCAATGATATGAACTTCAGTTTCAAGGACGACGTTAAATTTGTCTAAAATAACTTGCTGAATGTGTGAGATTAATTCAACGTAGTCAGTGGCTGTTGCGTTGTTAATATTGACAATAAATCCAGCATGTTTTTCAGAAATTTGAGCGCCTCCCCAAATTAAGCCCTGTAACCCAGCGTCTTGAATGAGTTTTCCAGTAAAATGGCCTTCTGGACGTTTAAATACACTTCCACAAGAAGGGTACTCTAAGGGCTGTTTGGATTCACGTAAAAGATTCAGTTCAGTCATACGTTCTTTAATGGCTTGTTTATCTCCTACTTCAAAAGAAAATGTGACACTTAAAACAATACCTTTTTTTTCTTGTAAAATACTATGACGATAAGAAAAGTCCATATCTTCATTTGTATAGGTGACGATTGTACCATCTTCCAATAAAATGTCTGCAGATTCGAAAACGTCAGTCAGCTCTCCGCCGTATGCTCCAGCATTCATATATGTGGCACCACCAATGCTTCCAGGTATCCCGCAAGCAAATTCAAAACCTTTTAGATGTTGGTCTAAAGCGGCGTATGATACGTCGACTAATTTAGCTCCAGCACCAGCTAAAATTTTAGGATGGCGTATTTCAATGGTGTCCATTTTAGTTAACATGATGACAAAACCTGATATACCACCATCTCGAACGATTAAGTTGCTTGCGTTCCCTAAGCAGATCCACTCAATATTTTGGCTATTACAGTAAGTGACAATTCTTTTTACTTCTTCTTTAGTTTTAGGAAATACTAGAACGTCTGCTGGGCCACCTGTTTTAGTAAATGTATAGGCTGATAGAGGTTCATCAAATAATACATGGATGCCAGATAGTTCTTGTTTAATATTATTTTTTTTCACAGTTAAAAAATCCTTTCCCACATGGGTGAAATAGTAGTTTCATTTTATCATAAATTAAACGGGGTAGATAGAATAGAAAACAATAAGGTAAGATTCTTAATTATAAAATAACTTTTAAGGTGTTTTATGTTAAAATAATTTTAATCATGTATGGTTTGATTAAGAGTAGGGGGAATAGACATGAAACTTGTATCATGGAATGTAAATGGATTAAGAGCTGTTGTAAAAAAAGGATTTGTCGATATTTTTAATGATATAAATGCAGATATATTCTGTTTACAAGAAACAAAGCTACAAGAAGGACAAATTGATTTAGACTTACCAGGTTATTATCAATATTGGAACTACGCTGAAAAAAAGGGGTACTCTGGTACAGCTGTTTTTAGTAAACGAGAGGCGTTAAGCGTGTCTTATGGCATGGATATAGAGGAGCACGATAAAGAAGGACGTGTCATTACATTAGAATTTAAGGATTTCTACTTAGTCAATTGTTACACTCCTAATTCTCAGGCAGAGCTAAAGAGAATCGATTACCGAATGAGATGGGAAGATGATTTTAGAGCGTATTTAATGGAATTAGATAGTAAAAAACCAGTTATTTTATGTGGAGATTTAAATGTTGCGCATGAAAACATTGATTTAAAAAATTGGAAGACGAACCGCAAAAATCCAGGTTTTTCAGATCAAGAACGTGAAAAATTTACTGTGTTTTTAGAATCAGGATTTATTGATAGTTTCCGATATATTTATCCTGATCTAGAGGGAGCGTATTCATGGTGGAGTTATCGATTTAATGCACGGGCAAATAATGCTGGGTGGAGAATTGACTATTTTTGTATATCGGAGAAACTTAAGGAAGAATTACTAGATGCAAAAATTTTAAGTGATATAATGGGAAGTGACCATTGTCCGGTAGAATTGCAATTAAAGTAGCATAAGAAGAGGAGATTATATGAACGAAAGAATGAAGCGATTTGCGGTAGTATCTTTAATTTGTCTGTTCTTTGTTAGTTTTGCTTCCCTAAATGTGATGGCAGCAGACGATAGTAAAAATACGGAGCCATTATTCTCAGAGTTGAAATATGATGATAAGAAAAAAGTTTTGTCAGGAAAAACGAGACCGAATTCTAATGTGTTTGTAGATAATATAGCTGGTTCAGTAGTGGCATCTGAAACAGGTGAATTTGAAATACCTATTCCAAAAGGCACTAAGAAATCTTTGGTATCAATGTTAGACGCTGAAGGAGATAACTCAACGAATATTCGTTATGATTTTGAAAAAAACACGATTGAATCTGAAGAAAAAACAAACGAATCTACCAAAGAAACAATTGAAGATAAGTCAGTGGCTAAAACAAGTTCAACGCAACAGGATGCTAAGAAAGATAGTCCTGTTGAGTCAGCCGGTTCCCAATCTAAAGAAAGTGCTAATGCATCTGAAGAAAGTACTAAAAAGTCTGTTGATACAGAGAACGATGCTAATGTAGAAAATGACATTATCGAGGAAAGTTATGAGTCTATGCCAGAACCCAAAAGAAGTTTGGTTTGGCTACGGACGTTGCTCATATTAGTGTTGATTGGTGCTGGGTGTGTAGGTGTTTATATATGGTATAAGAAAAAATTAGAAAAAGAAGAAGCAAAAAAAGAGAAAAAACGTAAACATAAAAAGAAGAAAAAAAATAAAACATCTCGTGTCAAGAGCCATGACGTTGAAGAAGATGACTTTGAACAGTTTATGTCACACTCAACTAGTTCAGAGTACGATCGACCAAAACAGTCTAAAGATGAGTTGGGATTGTTAATTGATAAAGAGATGAAAAAAACAGGAACAAAATCAAGAACATCTAAAAAAACAGCACACCGATCAAAAGGGAAATCACATAAAAAAAAGACGAGTCGTCGTAAAAAATAAAGTTAGGTGAATACATGAATTTTATTGCCATGGATTTTGAAACAGCAAATGGAAAGTTGCATAGTGCGTGTTCTCTCGCGTTGGTTATGGTAAAGGATAGTAGGATTGTTGGCAGCTATTACACATTAATTTGTCCAGAGGCGGAGTTTCATTGGAGAAATATTGAGGTGCATGGCATTTATCCGAAAGATGTGGAAGGGGCACCTATTTTTCCAGAAGTGTGGAATGAAATAAAACACTATTTTCAAGAAAACCGCTTAATCGTGGCCCACAATGCGTCATTTGATAATCGTGTGTTAATAGGGTGTTTAGATTATTATGGCATAGAGTTGCCTCATTTTTTGTCTCTGTGTACTGTTAGAACTAGTCGTAGACTTTATCCAGAATTACCCAATCACCAATTAAATACGGTTTGTGATTATCTAGCTGTTTCTTTGGAGAATCACCATCATGCATTGGATGATAGTTTGGCTTGTGCCTCTATTTTGTTGCAACAAGAAAAAACATTTGGTGTTGAACCATTAAAAAAATTAGTGAAACACATTTAAAAAAGCTAGGCTGTTTGATGTTTCAAACAGCCAAGCTTTTTTATTAGAGCAATTTACTGAGTAATAAGACATCAAGAAAGTCATTGTTTTCTGATAAAAAGCCACGACGTATTGTTCCTTCTAATTCAAACCCTACTTTTTCATATAAGGAAATAGCACGTGTATTTCTTTTTTGAACTTTAATTTCTAGACGTTTGATAAGGTTAGTACTTTCAGCCCATGTGACTAATTCTTCTAACATGAGAGTACCAAGACCTAGTCCCCAATAATGTTTATTCACACTAATTCCGACTTCTCCAATATGTTGGAGTGGGCGATCTGGCTCGCTTGTAATTGTAGCTACACCGATAATGGTTTCTTTATCGAATGCCAATAGTACCATATGGCCAGGAGCATTGAATAGATAGTCAATTTCATGTGCCATAGTGTCTGAAGACATGTTGAGTGCCTGTTGGCTAACTAACAGAAAAGGCGTTTCGGTATTGAGTTGTTTAATGGCATCTAGCAAAATAGATGCATCTGTCGGCACTGCTTCTCGAAGTGTAATGTCTACGTCGGTCATTGCCAACACCATCCCGCTTGTTTTAATTGATCTGCTAAATCCGTTACTTTTTTTGTGTGAGTAGGGTGGGAAACGTTCATATGAAAGACGCGTTGATGGTCTTTTTCAGATTTATCTAAAAACAATTCAATATAGGGTGGGTAGATATCTTCTTTGATTAAATGTCCCCATTCAATAATGCAGACACCTTCTCCTTCAAGGTATTCATCTAATCCTAAATCGCTTGCCCCATCTGCTAAACGATATATATCCATATGATACAAAGGTAGACGTCCTGTATCGTATTCTCTGATTAGAGTATAAGTTGGGCTTTTAATCATTTGTTTGATCCCAAGCCCTTCTGCGAATCCTTTAGTAAAGGTGGTTTTTCCAGCACCTAGGTCACCAGTTAGTAAAAAAATATCTCCTGGTTGACTTAACAAGGATAGATCATAGGCTAGTTTTTTAGTTTCTTGTTCATTCTGTAAGAGAATTGTTTCCATGATAACCTCCAAATTCATTTGACATAATTATAACTGTATCGGAAAAAAAAAGCCATGCATCTTGCATGGCTTTTTTATATACAACAATTTATTTATCTTGTAGCACTTGAGATGCTGTGATGATGGATAATTTATAAACATCTTCTTCGTTACAACCGCGAGATAAGTCAGAGATAGGTTTGTTTAACCCTTGTAAGATAGGACCAATCGCTTGGAAACCGCCAAGACGTTGAGCAATCTTGTATCCGATGTTACCTGATTGGATTTCTGGAAAGACAAAGACATTCGCTTGACCTGCAACAGTTGATTCAGGTGCTTTTTGTTGTGCAACAGCAGGAACATAAGACGCATCAAATTGTAATTCTCCGTCAATAGCATATTCAGGTGCCAATTCTTGAGCAATTTTAGTTGCTTCAATTACTTTTGTTACCTCATCAGATTTAGCAGAGCCTTTTGTAGAGAAGCTTAACATCGAAACTTTAGGGTCAATGCCAAAGATTTCCGCAGTTTTAGCACTTTCTACAGCGATTTCAGCTAATGCTTGAGCATCAGGATTAATGTTGATGGCGCAATCTGAGAAAATGTATTTTTCTGAGTCACGGTTACCAACCATTAAAAAGGCACCACTTGTACGACTAACGCCAGGTTTTGTTTTAATGAGTTGTAAAGCTGGACGAATTGTATCTCCTGTTGAGTGAACAGCGCCGCTGACTAAGCCATCAGCTAAGTTCATATAAACTAACATAGTCCCAAAGTAGTTTTCATCTTTTAAGATAGTGCGTGCTTGGTCTTCTGTTGCTTTACCTTTACGACGTTCAATGAAAGATGCTACCATATCATCGAATTTATCGTATGTTTCGGGGTTGATAATTTGTAAGCTCTCAATAGATAATCCACGACTGCTAGCTACTTCTCTAATTTTATCTGCATCTCCAACTAAAATTGGTTCCACTAAGTTATCAGATTTAAGACGCACAGCCGCCCCTAATACTCTGACATCAGTTGGTTCTGGGAAGACGATAGTTACACTTTTACCACTAATATTATTTTTTAATCCATCAAATAGTTCCACGAAAGAAACCCTCCACTTTTATCTTTTTTATTTACACTTATACCATACCTTTAATTGGCAAAAAAGAACAGTATTTTATCCTGTTTTTATAAG
Source organism: Vagococcus sp. (assembly GCA_052104115.1). GTDB lineage: Bacteria > Bacillota > Bacilli > Lactobacillales > Vagococcaceae > Vagococcus. Next base: position 12,550 of record JBQELZ010000013.1, read on the forward strand.
GAAAGTCTTTAGGTGTAACAGAAACGGACAAAAAAATAATACAGACGAATATCTGTTATAACACAGTGCCTGGGAGTTGCCAATTGATTGGATTTTTCTGCATGGCTAATAAAGTATCGTTGATGCTTGAAAATGGCTTAGAGCCGAAAAATCCTCTATAGGCTGACAAAGGACTAGGGTGAGGAGCCGTTAAGATGGTATGCTTTGTTGCATCAATCATGGTAGCTTTTTGTTGAGCGGGTTTTCCCCACAAGACAAAAATAACTGGCTCATCCCGTTTATTCAATTCAGTAATAATAGTATCGGTGAATTGTTCCCAACCTTTTTGTCGATGGGAATTAGGTTGCCCATCTCGAACCGTCAATACGGTGTTGAGAAGTAAAACTCCTTGATTTGCCCAGGCTTCTAAAAAACCGTGCTGAACAGCTGGGTAGCCTAAATCGGATTCCAATTCTTTGTAAATGTTTCTAAGAGAAGGGGGGATCTTGCTTCCTGGTAAAACAGAAAAGCTTAATCCATGAGCTTGATTTGGACCATGATAAGGATCTTGACCAAGTATTAATACCTGTGTTTGTTGATAAGGGGTTTTATTAAGAGCCTCGAATAGATTCTCTTTTTTGGGATAAATCACTTGATGTTTGTACTCTGCTTCTAAAAAATCTGACAATTGTTTAAAATAGGGTTGATGAAAAGTGTCTGCTAAAATATCTTTCCAATCAGTTTGGATTAGTTGTTCCATATTGTTTCACCTCAATCTAAGTTTAACATAATACGGGGATATTAATGTATCTAGTTGCAAAAAATGGTACACTATAAGAGACATTAATGAAGGAGGACGCTTATGATTCAATTAATAGCATCAGATATGGATGGTACGTTATTATCATCTAAATTATCGGTTTCAGAAGGAAATAAACAAGCCATTTTAGAGGCTCAAAAACACGGAGTAGAATTCATGGTTGCGACAGGTAGAGCATACTCAGAAGCGAAACCACCTCTAGAAGAAGCAGGTATAAATTGTAGCATGATTACAGGGAATGGGGCCCAGGTATTTGATTCAGCTGGACAAGTGCTATTTACTGTATCTCTAGAAAAAGAATTAGTAAAAAAAGTGATGCACACGTTAAGAGACAATGGGTTGTATTTTGAGTTAATGACGACGGAAGGTGTGTATTCTGAAAGTCACCCGCAGAGAATTGAAAATTTTGCAACGCATCTAGCAGAGAATATGCCTCATCTAACTTATAAAATGGCGATTGCTATGGCGGCTACATATTTAAGTACACTGGAAGTAACATATATTCCGACGTATGAGAAATTGTTAGCAGATGATTCAATCGAGGTGTTAAAAATTATTTCATTTAGTGGGAAAGGACCAGACTATCTCGAATCTGTTGGAGAAATGATTCAACAACTAGGAGATGTCTATGTGACATCATCATTTCCGACAAATATAGAAATTAATCATAAAAATGCGCAAAAAGGGATTGCTGTGGAGCGTATCGCAACAGAAAAAGGCATATCAATGGAACAAGTGATGACAATTGGTGATAATTACAACGATGTGTCAATGCTTCAAGCAACCGGTGTTAGTTTTGCTATGGGAAACGCTGAAAAGGGTGTGAAAAAAATAGCGAAATATGAAACAGATACGAATATAAATGATGGTGTAGGGAAAGCGATTCTAAGAGCGATTTCAGAAAATTTATAACAAGACAGTTATGAAAGAAGTTGAGGAGAATGTCTAAATATTACATCCATCAACCTCTCCTTTCAGCGAAAGTACGAACAGTTGTGAAAGATGAGAAGGGACAACCTGTCTATCTATTAGTTGGTAGATGGGGCACTCGCGGAGATGTCATTTCAGTGTATCACTTGAATGGGACTGTATTAGCAAGTGTTAAGCAAACAGCATTTTCGGTTCAAACACGATTTGATTTGTATGAAGAGCATCATAAAGTAGGGACGTTGAGTCGGATTTTTTCAATTGAACGTGATTTTTACTTTATAAAAAAACTAAATTGGTTGGCGATAGGTGATATCAACAATCAAACATACCGAATTTACCGGTTTAGTAAAAAAGTGATGGAGATGCAAAAAGTGATAACGATTAGCGGAGACTATTGTGAGTTATCGGTAACGGATTCTAAGGATGCTCCATTGTGTCTGTGTGTAGCATCTATATTGGATTACTGGGCTAGAAAAGGAAAGAAAGAGCATGATTTCTTTAGTGAAAAAGTCGTGAATCCGGAATTAGGTTAAAAGCAGACTGTGGTCTGCTTTTTTGCGTGTTATTTATGGTGGTTACTATGAGACGAAGTATGTTAAACTGAAAGAAACAACTCAGTTAAAACGTTCGTAAAACGGTGGAAGATAATACAAATGAACAAAATAGTCAACAAATAAAACGATTAGTGCTATAATTTATCTCATAATGAAAAACAGATTAAAAAACTGTATTAGTTTTAAATATTTTTAAAAAATATTTATATATAATAAACTGTTAAAAGGGGATTTTTAGATGGATTCTACGAAAAAACAAGGTTATGATTCTGTTGTTGAAAGTTTAGAAAATCATGGTGTCGATTATGTATTTGGCATTCCAGGAGCTAAAATTGATGGAGTGTTTGATGCATTAGTTGATAAAGGTCCTGAATTAATCGTGACAAGACATGAACAGAATGCGGCGTTTATGGCACAAGCAATCGGACGATTAACGGGGGAACCGGGTGTCGTGATTGCCACAAGTGGACCGGGAGCGAGCAATTTAGCCACTGGATTAGTGACAGCAACAGCTGAAGGAGATCCTGTTTTGGCAATTGGAGGACAAGTGAAACGTAGTGATTTACTGAAATTGACACATCAAAGCATGGACAATGCAGCACTTTTTAAACCTATTACAAAATACAGTGCTGAAATACAAGATCCTGAGACCATCTCGGAAGTTATAGCCAATGCGTATAGAATGGCTAAAGGATCAAAACAAGGGGCAAGTTTCATCAGTATCCCTCAAGACGTTGTGGATTCACCTGTTGAAGGAAATCTTATTAAACCTTTGAGTGATCCTAATCTAGGTTCTGCGTCTTCCGTAGACATTGCGTATCTTGCTGAAAAAGTATCAGAGGCACAATTGCCTGTTTTGTTAGTTGGGATGAGAGGGTCGAGTACAGCAGCAACAGAAGCGATTAGACAGTTAGTAGAAAAAACTAACTTACCAGTTGTTGAAACATTTCAAGCAGCAGGCGTTATTTCTAGGGAATTGGAAGACCACTTTTTCGGGCGAGTTGGATTGTTCAGAAATCAACCTGGGGATGCTCTGTTAAAAAGAAGTGATTTAGTAATTGCGGTGGGATATGATCCTATTGAATATGAAGCAAGAAATTGGAATGCTGAAAAAGATGCTCGTATTGTCGTGATTGATGAAATTCCAGCTGAAATAGATCATTATATGCAACCAGAAAAAGAGTTGATTGGTAATATTGCTTTAACGTTATCTTTATTAGGCGATGTACTAGAAGGCAGTCAAGTGTCTAAAGAGGCGCAATTGTATCTAGAAAGTTTACAAGAGCGTTTAACAGCTAGAGATGTATGTGACCCAACAGATGCTACAGGAGTATTGCATCCTTTAGAAGTGATTAATATCTTACAAGATAAAGTAGACGACTCGATGACTGTTACTGTGGATGTTGGCAGTCACTATATTTGGATGGCACGTCATTTTAGAAGTTATGAACCACGTCATCTATTGTTTAGTAATGGCATGCAAACATTGGGAGTGGCGCTTCCTTGGGCTATTTCTTCTGCTTTGGTTAGACCGAACACACAAGTTATTTCTGTATCTGGAGATGGTGGTTTTTTATTTTCAGCACAAGACTTAGAGACAGCTGTTCGTAAAAAATTAAACATCATCCATTTGATTTGGAATGATGGACATTACAACATGGTCGAGTTCCAAGAGGAAATGAAATATGATCGATCATCAGGTGTGGATTTTGGCCCTGTAGATTTTGTTAAATATGCTGAAGCATTTGGAGCAAAAGGGCTACGAGCAACGACTCCAGAGGCATTAAATGAAGCAATTGAAGAAGGAATGGTGACAGATGGGCCAGTGGTGATTGATATTCCGATAGACTATCGTGACAATAAAACATTAGGCAAAACAATTTTACCAGATCAATTTTATTAAGGAGATGACTAATAGTGAGCGAAAAAACATTGTATCAACACGGCACATTAGGGGCATTGATGGCAGGATTAATGGATGGAACCACAACGATTCGTCACATCTTGGATAAGGGAGATTTAGGTATTGGTACGTTACACGGTTTAGATGGTGAAGTGATTATTTTAAATGGTAAGGCATATCAAGGTAGGTCTGATGGGACTCTGATAGAATTAACAGGTGAAGAATTGACTCCGTATGCGGCCGTGACTCCTTTTTTACCGGATACTCAGTTTTTTGTTGAGACACCTAAAACGAGTGATACCTTAAAGACTGATATGTTAAATAAAGCAATGAGTGACAATTTATTTTTCGCTGTTAAAATAACTGGACTCTTTGACCGTATGCATATTCGCATTATGCCAAAACAAGAAAAGCCATATAAACGATTAGTAGAGGTATCGAAAGGACAACCTGAGTTTGTCAAAGAACAGATTTTAGGGACAATTGTTGGCTTTTATACACCGTCCTTATTCCAAGGAGTAGCAGCTTCGGGCTTTCATTTGCATTTTTTGAGCGAGCAAGCGGATTTTGGCGGCCATATTATTGATTTTAAACTTGGTAGTGGTGCGGTTGAATTAAGTCATATTGAAACACTTGCACAGCATTTTCCGATTCAAGATGATACATTTACTCATACCACAATCGATTACGCTGATTTAGCGAGTGAAATAGAGCAAGCAGAATAAAAATAAGCTATCCGTTACTGGATAGCTTATTTTTATTACCATTTATCCAATGAGTGTGACCGACTATCTTAACCCTATAGACATTTTATTTTTTTTGTATAGAATTTTGGTGAGAGGAGTTTTAACATGAAGGTTATATTGAATATTGATGAAAAGTATGAAGATACTGAAATTATGATTCAGACAAATGCAATGAGTTCGGAAATTGAACATATTGTCAGGATTTGTGATAACTATAACAATAAACCGATATTTGGGGTTGACTCTACGGCGTTAATCCCGTTAAAAATAGAAAAGGTTATCCGTTTTTTTACGTCAGACAAAAAAGTGTATTGTGAGCTTAACGATAGGACCTTGCTTGTCAAACACCCACTTTATCAATTGGAACATTCATTTCAAACCTTAATTAGAATTTCTAACAGTGAATTAATTAATCCGGATTATATTGAAGAGTTGGAATTATCATTTTCAGGAACGATCAAGATAATGTTATCAAATGGGAGTGACACGTATTCATCTAGACGTTACATGAAAGAGTTAAAAAGGAGGTTAGGTATATGAAAAAAATATTGAAAAGAATAATAAATGGTATTCCTTTAGGTGTATTTATTGGATTAATCATTTCCTACGTGATTTCTTTATTGTTAGATTTTGGTATTTATTATCCAGCGCCACCTAACTTTACTAATCGATTTGAGACTGAGCTTAATGCATTAGGGGTATCTATAATCTTATGGGGATTGATAGGAGTCATGTTTTCTGTAGCTAGTTTAATTTATGAGCGAGATGACTGGTCTATTTTAAAACAGACAGTATTACATTTTTGTACAATGTATATAGGGATGATTTCTTTCGGTTTATTAGCAGGATGGTTTACATCTAGTCTGAAAGAACTAATGGTAGTTACACTTATATTTGTTTTTATTTATTTGATTATTTGGTTAGTGAGCATGTTAAAAGCTAGACGAACGATTAATAGTGTTAATAAACAGTTGAAAAAAATACACAAAAAGGAGTGAGCAAATGGATCGAGAAATATTGCGGTTGGATCAAGTATCAAAGAAGTTTTATAATCAAAACGTATTAACTGACATAAATATGTCAATTTATGAAGGGGAGTGTGTCGCATTATTAGGGAAAAATGGAGCTGGGAAAAGTACATTGTTAAATTTAATATTAGGGTTATATCATCCAACAAGTGGAGAGATAAAAAATGATTATACTAAAAAAGATATCGGCTTTCTATCCCAAGAATCACGTTTTCCACATGATGTGAAAGTGAATGAAATGCTAAAATTTATAGCAAGCTTTTCAGATAACCCACTGACAGAAATAGAGATAAACCATATATTAGATTTTTCGATAGAGCAGAAAAATAAATTTATTTATACTTTATCAGGTGGTCAAAGACGATTGTTGGATGTTTGTCTTGCTTTATTAAATCGGCCTAAGTTTCTAGTTATTGATGAACCAACAGCTGGGATGGATACATCAACTAGACGTCATTTTTGGAACATTGTTCATGAAATGAAAAATAAAGGAACAACAATTCTTTATACAACTCACTATTTGGAAGAAGTGGACTATTGTGCAGATAAAGTAATCTTATTGGAAAAGGGATTAATAAAGGCTATGGATACACCTTTCCATTTGAGAATGCTAAATAATAAAAAATGTTTGTCTGTTGACAGTGATATATACCTTTCCTATCAAAACGTATTAGAAAGTGAAGACATATTAAATAGAGTTAAGATTATAAAAGAAAAAGACAAGGTGTCTTGGTATTTTGATAATGATTTTACAAACATAGTGATTGATTTATTATTATTACATGCTGTACCTCTAAATTACATTGAATTAAAGAATGCATCGCTATTGACGACATTGTTTGATGATACTAAAAAAAAGGAGAAGGGGGAATCATATGAGAGCGTTGATTGAAATTGAATTGATTCGGATGTGGCGTGACAAAAAGACGTTCATTATGAGCACAGGTATGCCGATATTTTTTTATGTCATGCTTACAAGAATTATCGAAGTTCCTGAAGGGTATCGAGATACATTCTATATAGAGTATTTGATGTCTATGACTGTGTTTAGTATGACTAGTTTTGCTTTATTTATGTTTCCTTTTGAAATTATACAAGATAAGAAGAATGGGTGGCGTAAAAGATTATTTCATGTGGATATATCATCTGTAGAAGTATACACAGTGAAAATAATAAAGATGGTCTGTTTATATACGACTGCTATTTTGGGAGTCTTTCTAGCTGGAAGAGTTCTTAATAATATTCATTTAACTAGTATACAGTGGCTTGTATCAGGTCTTATTTTATTGTTTGGTGGAATTACTTTTTTAAGTCTTGGATTAGTTATTAGTCATTTTGAAGAAGAAAAAACAGCATCTGCATGTTCTAATATATTATACTTAGGTATGGCTCTTTTAGGTGGATTGTGGGTCCCCACTGATGTTTTTCCAACGTGGCTTCAACCTATATCCAGAGCAATGCCAACTTATCAGTTTAGAGAATTGGCAGTTGGGTATATTAGGGATGGGAAGATACCGTTATTATCTATTGCTAGCTTACTTGCATACAGCGGCTTGTTTCTAATTATGAGTTATGCTCTATCTAATTTTAAGAAAGCAGATGTATTATCCTAAAAAATAAGCCTTTCATCAGAGATGAAAGGCTTATTTTTATTTGTTACGACGGAGTAATTTAATGATTTTAAATGCACGTTTTTTTGTTTTAATATTTGGGCTTTTTAAGCGACGATAGGCACTGGAGAAATCTTGTTTTTCCATTGTGATAGCCTCATTTAGTCATTAATGTGAGAGTAGCTGATGAAAAGAATCCGTGATAGATTCTTTATCAAGGTATTTGCCAATCAATACAATAGTGGTTACGTTGCTAGTATTAAGTGCGTCACTATTCGTTAACGTGTATTGGGTATGAACACCTTGTAGTACAATAGGTGACTCTTGTTCGGATAGATAAATAATTCCTTTATAGCGATATAAAAAATCTGAGTGATAGATGAGTAGTGAATCAATCCAACTGATTACTTGACTGTGAGTGAGTGGCTTGTCAGTTGTAAGACAGATGGAACCAAACTCATCATCATGTTTGTGTGGATGAGTTGCTATTGGTGTAGGATTAAAGGTCATCTCATTGTTTGAAAAAAGAGCGACATTAAAAAAATCATCTTCTTGTAAGTCAGAATCAGGAGTGACTAATAGGCAATCAGCTACTGGGTTAATCGCGGATAACTCTTGTTTGATTCTTTTGATTTGTCTACCAAGACATTTCTCAGTTTTCGTTAACACAAAACGATCAGCTAGCATGATTTGTTGCTTGGCCTCATCATATCTTTTTATAACAGTTTGATAATTCAAACAGTCAATAAGAGTTAATACGCTGTCGATATGAAACGTACGCTGAATGGCGTTATGTTGAGTGATTGTTTGAATAATAGGAAAAGGATCCGCCAGACCAGTCGTTTCGATAATCACGTTAGATAGTGTTTTATGGCGTATACGAAATGTCTCCTCTAGATGATTAAGAGTTTCTTCTATATCTTTTCTCAAGGTACAGCAGATACATCCATTGTTCAATTGGATAACTGTTTCATCTACGTCCAATATTAATTGATGATCGATACCGATTTCTCCGAATTCATTGACAATAATAGCGATTTGTTCGTTTGGAATGGTTGTATGATGCAAGACGTGGTTGATAAGGGTGGTTTTCCCAGCTCCTAAAAAACCTGTCACTACTGTTACTGGAATAGTCATATCGTGTATCCTTTCTAAAAATAGTTGCAAATAATCCCGTAATGACTTAGTATGTAAAACGTAACGATTACGATTTAAATACTAACAATTAATATTAAACCAAATTTTAGGAGGAAAAGCAATGGCTAAAAAATCAAAAATCGCCAAAATGAAAAAACAAGAGCAATTAATTGAACGCTACGCGGAAACAAGGGCAGAGATGATTGCTCAAAAAGACTATAAGGGATTGGCAACATTACCAAAAGAGGCACATCCTAATCGTTTAAGACATCGTGATTGTCTTGATGGACGACCGAGAGGTTACATGCGAAAATTCGGCATGTCTCGCATTCGATTTAGGGAAGAAGCACACTTAGGAAATATACCTGGTGTTATTAAATCTAGTTGGTGATGATGACATATAGAATTAAATGACATGTAGTGTTAATAAAAACAACAAAATATAAAGATGATTAACGGATTTTATGGATTAAACAGATGGTTTTTAATATTGGGCCTGTTTATATCTGTTATTTAAGGTATAATATATTTAGTCTAAAAAAAGGAGTTTTTAACGTGAAACGGATTATTATACCAAGTATTTGTTTAATGATGATGGGAACCTCAGTAGTAGGAGTAGCTGAAACACTCTCTACAGAAGACAATAACAGTCAAGCCACACAATCAACATTAGAGAACGACAATGAAACAAACGAGTTAAATAGTAAAGATGTAATGGAAGAAACAGATAAGACAACAGAACCATCAGGTAATAGTCAAACAGAAGAAAAAAAAGCTAAAAAAGAAATGATTTATTACAACGGAGAAGCCATCGAAATTGAGAGCGAATCAGATGATATGGCTGGACTAGATAAGCATGAGGTACCAGAGATTACTGAAGAAAATCAGCATGAACTTGGGAATGTAGCAAAATCAAATGAAGCACCTAGACGGATGAGACGCTCGACTAGAGGAATTGCTTCCAATACAGCTAACTTACCTAGGATGGATTTTGTTGATGTGTCGTCGCATCAAGATTATATTTCAGTTGCGGATTATTTAAATATGAAAAAACAAGGTGTAACAGGAGTTGTAGTAAAATTAACAGAGTCGACCAATTACCGTAATCCATTTGCTAAAAGTCAAATAGCCAATGCAAAAGCGGCAGGACTGCAAGTTAGTGTGTATCATTATAGTTGGTTTACGAACCGAGCATCTGCAGAAGCAGAAGCTGCATACTTTTCAAAGTATGCGAAAGAGCTTGGATTAGGGGCAAATACTGTAATGGTCAATGATGCGGAGCAAGGTGAAATAAACAATGGAAGAACAACAGAAAACTCATTGTATTTTGCAGCAGCTCTATCAAATCAGCATGGATTTAATACAGTACTTCATTATAGTATGGCAAGTTGGTTCACTAGTAATGTGTTAGACATGTCTAAATTAGGTGGAAATAAATTGGCTTGGATGGCACAGTTTCCAAATAGTCCATCTAAAAATAATTTGATGCATCAACACAGTGCAGCTTGGCAGTGGGGTAGTACCATAGAATTTGTGGGAGACAGTAAAAGTCGATACTTTGATGTTAACATTGATTATACAGGAACATTTTCATCTACTTTTGATAGCAAACCAATTAGTAGGAGAACACTTATCAATAGAAATGATGGGGTTATTTATGATCGACCATACATACAAGGAGCATACGCTCAAGATAAAACAGATGGCATGCTAGGTCAAGCAATCACGTTGGAAGCAGAATCAGTGACATCATTTGGCATATGGTATCAATTTTCGTATTCAAAAGCTGGTGTGTATAAAGTAGGTTGGATTAAATCAGTGGATGTTTCAGATGTTATGAATCGAGACTCTTTAAATGAAACGTTTTATGTAAAAAATGAAAATGGAGCTGTTTATAACGGTCCTTACACAAATGGTACACAGCGTATAACGAATACAGCTAACTTTAAAAATAAAGAGTTTAAAGCAACAGAAAAAGCCACAACGGCATATGGCTTATGGTATAAGGGAACGTTTGAACAAAATGGCAAGGTGATCGAAGGCTGGATCAAATCAGTTGATTTAACGACTGAACTTGTGACGATTCGTTCCACTCAATTAAAACGATTGATAACAACAAATAGTGGTGCAATCTACGAGTCACCGTATGTAAAGGGAACTCGAAAATTAGATTCAACATCAGGTATGTTGGATCAAGCAATAGATATTACAGCGGAATCTAAAACGTCATATGGTACGTGGTATCAGTTTAATTACAATAAGGGGCAAGGAAATAAAGTAGGTTGGATTAAATCAGTTGATATATCTGATGTTATTAATAAAAAATCACTGAATGCAATAAAGTATGTCAAAATTGAGCACGGAGCTGTTTATGATACGCCTTATACAGAAAAAACGAAACGCTTAGGATCTACGAATGATTTTAAAGATAAAGAATTTCGTGTTAAAGAAGAAGCTACAACAGGATATGGCTTATGGTATAAAGGACACTATACTCAAAATGGCAAGGAAAAATCAGGTTGGATTAAGTCAGTGGACTTGGTTGATGAATTAATCAACAGCAAAAAAATTGATACATATATGGTCGTAACAACAGGAGCTGGGGCTGTTTATGATACCCCTTATACCAAAGAGACTAAAAGAATAGGCTCAACTCAAGGTATGAATGGAAAAATGATTCACGTGACAAGTGAATCTAAAACATCATATGGCTTATGGTATGAATTTACTTATGAGGAATCTGGAAAATCTAGAACAGGTTGGATTAAATCAGTCGATGTAGCGACTGAAACGTTCAAAGTTACCGATATCAGTAAAAAAAGATTTGTGACGACAAACAATGGCGCTATTTATGAGAGTCCTTATGTTAGAGGAACTGGTAAACAGATTATGACATCAGGTATGAAGGATACTGTTATTACTTTAACGGCAGAGTCTAAAACGTCATACGGAACATGGTATCAATTTGCCTATAATAATGGCCAGAAAATAGGTTGGATTAAATCAGTGGATGTGTCTGATGTAATCAATCAACACTCACTAAGTAAAACAGTATCTGTAAAGATAGAACATGGAGCTGTCTATGATACACCGTATACAGAAACAACCAAACGGATTGATAATACAGGTAATTTTTATAAAAAAGAATTTAAAGTAACCGAGGAAGCAACAACTGCGTATGGTACCTGGTATAATGGTTCTTATGAAAAAGAAGGCAAGAAGAAAACAGGTTGGATCAAATCAGTTGATGTCTCAGATGAATATGTGGAAATGACACCTATCAATAAATATGCTGTAATTCGTGTGGATTACGGAGTTATCTATGAAGCGCCTTATACAAAAGGGATAAAAGCTCAAGAAAAAACATCAGGTTTGTATGGAGAAATGATTCAGCTTAAAAAAGAATCAAAAACTTCATATGGTTTATGGTATGAGTTCAATTATTATAAATCTAGTAAACTACAAACAGGTTGGATTAAATCAACGGACTTAACGGAAGAATTTATTGAAATGACACCATCTGTCTATAAAGAAGCAACCATTAATAAAAATAGTGGAGCTATCTATACAAGTCCGTATGTGGATAAAACAAAAAGAACAGATACTTTAAATGGTTTAAATAATCAAACTGTGAAGATTAGTTCTGAATCGAAAACGTCATACGGATTATGGTATAAAGCGACATATACTAAAAATAATAAACAACAAACAGGCTGGATTAAATCAGTTGACTTAAAGGACATGAAAAAATAAATCAGTTGACAAATATTAAAAAATGATTAATAATACTCTTAACATATTTTAATACAAACAACAGTGATGAGATAAGTAATTTAAGCAGCGATTTATAGAGAGTTCACGATGGTGGAAAGTGGACAATTGACGTTAAATGAACATGGTCTCTGAGTTTATTGAAGGTGAGCATTATTGTAAGCTGACAACGGGATCGCCCGATATAGCGATAGGAATCGGTAGTTGGTTCCGAAGAGAGGTGATGTACGATGTGCGTATATCATAAATTAAGGTGGTAACACGAAGCAAAGCTTTCGTCCTTTTAGGATGGAAGCTTTTTTTGTATTCAAAAAACATATTGGAGGAATCGACATGACAATTAGAGAACACATTTCAACATTTATAGACGAACAACTATCTATCTATCAAACATTAGCTTTGGATATATTTGAGCACCCAGAAGTTAGCAACTATGAATTTTACTCGTCAAACGTGTTAGTGGAGCAGTTGCGAGCAGAGGGATTTGATGTCACAGTAGATGTCGCAGGCCATCGAACAGGATTTGACGCGAGATATGTATCAAAAAAAGCTGGTCCTACCCTCGTATTTTTAGCTGAGTACGATGCGTTACCAGGAATCGGACATGCATGTGGTCATAATTTATTTGGGACAACCTCTAGCTTGGCTGCCAGTGCATTAAAACAAGTTATTGATGAAGTGGGAGGAGAAGTGAGGGTTTATGGTACACCTGGAGAAGAAGGTGGAGAAAATGGATCTGCTAAAGGAAGTTTTGTTAGAGAAGGTTTTTTTGAGGATGTTGACGCAGCACTGTGTGTTCACCCGGCCCAACATTATGCCCAAACATCAGAGTCACTTGCAAATGATCCAGTTGACATAAAGTTTTACGGTAAAGCATCCCATGCAGCTGCTGCTCCTGAAAAAGGTATTAACGCCCTTGACGCCATTATTCAAGTTTATAATAGTATCAATGCATTAAGGGAACACTTACCAGCAGATGTTAAGATACATGGTGTGATTACAGATGGTGGAGTAGCCGCTAATGTAGTACCAGAGTTTGCCTCTGCTAGGTTTTATTTGAGAGCGGCAACACGCCCTACCCTCAATGACGTGTATCAGAAAATTGAGAATATTGTCAAAGGTGCCGCTTTAGCGACAGGCTGTTCTTATGAGTTCGGGTTGTTTCAAAATGCCGTGGATGATACGGTCGTGACCCCAACATTTGATGAGGTGTTTTTTAAACATGTGAGAGCTAACGAGGCATTAAACAAAGATGTGTTGACGGAAAAACCGATTAGTATTGGTTCCACAGATGTAGGAAATGTGAGTCAAGTGATCCCAACCATTCAACCGACAGTTTCTATATCAGATACTTATATAGCAGGACATAGCATTGAATTTAAAGAAGCTGCTTGCAGCTCAAAAGGGTTAGCATCAATTGGAATAGGGGCTAAGTTATTGGCAAATACAGCATTAGATTTAATAAAAGATCCCATATTGCTAAATTCCATAAAGCAAGAACATAGAGAAAATTTAGCTCAACAAAACAAGTCATAGGAAACTATGGCTTGTTTTGTTGAGGGGGTATTTACGAAAGTTACATAAGTATTCATTAATTACTTATTGTTCATTTTTTCACAATAATATAATAAACTACCTTTATTAAAACGGACGTGGCCATGTCTTAAATTTAATTAATTGACGACAACGTAGATGGATTAATATGGGGGATTTATGAGATGGATTTAGGAGAAATTATTAAAACAACAGTTACTGATATGAATATTATCAGTGCTATTACATCAACAGTATTTATTATTTTATTAGGTTTTTTCTGTCGTAAAAAGGGGATTTTTACGGCCGAAGTGGGGAAAATTTTGTCAAAAGTTGTTTTAACAGTTGCGTTGCCAGCATTAGCGTTTAATGCTTTTATGCAGGATATTGATGGCGATACACTGGTTCAAGGGATGAATGTTTTAATATGGGGAATATTGATTTATATTATTTTAATCTTTGTATCAAAACCATTCTTTATTAAGTACAAGGGAGATAAACAAGATACACTACGTGTGTTAACTATTTTTGGTTCAACAACATTTTTTGGGACACCTATTGTTAGTGCCATTTATGGTCCTATTGGTGTAATGTTCAGTTCTATTTTTAATATTGGGTATAGAATCTTTTTATATTCGTATGGTTATATAAAAATGAGTGGATTAAAAATGGAATTAAAAAATATTAAAACAATGTTCGTAAATCCTATTGTTTTAGCAACATTTGGTGGGTTATTTATCTGGATTTTTCAGGGGTATTTACCTCAAATAAATGTGACAGATGCTGATGGTCTCATGCAACAATATGCGTTTTTAAGAATTGATCAAACAGCAGTTTGGTTGCATAAACCGATGACATATTTAGCTGGATTAGCTTCACCACTTGCTTGGTTATCGATCGGGTCGACATTAGGTGAAGTTAGTTTTAAAAAAGCAGCTTCTGATAAAACCTCTTGGTATTACAGTGTAGTAAAAGTCATAGTAGTACCGGCTTTAAATATTGTGTTGTTGGTTATTCTTAGTATGACACACATTTTACCAGTTAGTTATGAAGCGTTAGCAACAATTGTAATCATGATGGCAACGCCAACAGCAACTGTTGCAGCGGCGTACGCCATTAGTTTTGACAAAGAGGCACTACTAGCATCAAATGCATCGTTGGTTTCAACTGTTACGGCAGTTGTTATGACACCAATTTGGATTGTTATATTAGAAATTATCGGGAAAACAACATTATTTTAATGATTATCAAAGGGGAATACTATGACTTTAAAAATTATATGCTATGGTGTTAGAGAAAATGAACGCACGTATTTCGAAGATTTAAATAAGTATCAGTTTGACTTAACTTTAGTTGAAGAGTTACTAACGCATGAAAACATAGAAACGGTTAAAGGACACGAAGCTGTATTGTTACGCGGAAATTGTGTAGCAGA
The DNA here is from genome assembly GCA_052104115.1 of Vagococcus sp. Taxonomy (GTDB): domain Bacteria; phylum Bacillota; class Bacilli; order Lactobacillales; family Vagococcaceae; genus Vagococcus. Next base: position 27,996 of record JBQELZ010000013.1, read on the forward strand.
TTATAAAAATATAGAAAAAATGGCAGCATATGGTGTAAGCTATTTGTTCACGCGAACGGTTGGCTATAATCATATTGATTTAACTGCAGCTGCTGAATTTAATCTGGATGTTGCAAGAGTGCCATCTTACTCTCCTAATGCAATAGCTGAGTTATCATTGACACTTGCAATGATGTTACTACGAAGTACAGCGCATACAACTTTACGGACATCAAATAAAAATTTTGTAGTGGATAATGAAATGTTTAGTAAGGAAATTCGAAATTGTACAGTGGGTGTGATTGGCACTGGAAAGATTGGTGTGACGGAAGCGAATTTATTTAAGGGATTAGGCGCACGCGTCATCGGTTATGATGTGTTCCAAAATGAAGTAGCCAAATCTGTTTTAACCTTTAAAGAGTTAGATGAATTGTTGGCTGAGAGTGATATTGTGAGTGTTCATGTTCCCTATTTTCCAGGTGAGAATGACAAAATGATAAATAAAGACTTTTTATCTAAGATGAAAAAAGGTGCGATTTTGATTAACACAGCTCGTGGGGAGCTACAAGATGATGAAGCTATTCTAGACGCGCTAGAGTCAGATAAATTAGCTGGGTTTGGTACGGATGTATTTGCTAATGAAAAAGACTTGTTTTTCAAAGAATTCCAACCTTGGGAGCCATTACCAAATAAAACAGTACAGTCTTTGATACATATGTATCCTAGAGTATTAGTGACACCTCATATTGGTTCAAATACAGATGAAGCATTATCTAATATGATTGAAACAAGTTTTGAAAATTTTAATGATATGGTAACATTCGGTAAAACAGACAATAGAGTGCCAATGTAACAATAATAAAGACACGATTAATCATGTGATTAATCGTGTCTTTGTTTAGATAAATGAGTGGATCTTACAGTCAGTTATCTTTTTTTTATCATATAATGTAATAGGACGACCAACTTCTCGGTATTCCATTTCTTCTGATATATAATCTATTTCTGCTAAAAAGACTAAATATTTTTTTGTTGAAATGCGAGATAACGCAATTTTTTTGGCTAATATGTCAGTAGAAAATGGCTCTGTTTCTAAATCAATTTGAGACACTACTTTTTTTAATGTTAGTTTAGATAAGCCTTTTGGTAAGGTAGTTTTTTTAGTATTAGAATGAGTAATTTGGCGTGTGAAGTAGGTATCTAAATGAGTTTGAGTGGTAGTATCATGATTTGATAGTACACGGCTTAGTTCTAAATATTTAGAGAATGCTAGTGTGAATCTCTCAAATGTAAAGGGTTTGATTAAATAATCTATTACACCGTAATGAATGGCGTCTTTTACTGTTGGGATATCATTTGCAGCTGTTATCATAATCACTGGAATGGTTTGTTTTGAGTGATGTAACTCACTTAAAAAATCAATTCCTGTAATACCAGGTAGATAGACATCTAATAGAATTAAATCAACGTGGTAGGTTTTTAAAATATTTCTAGCATCTACGACATGGCGAACATTGCCGATAATAGTAGTTTGTGGTTGTTGCTCCATAAATTGTTGGTTGAGCATTGCAACCATAGGATCATCTTCAATAATTAAGACATTTGTCATGGTTTAGCCTCCGTTTCGTAGGGGGAATTCGACATAAAATTGTGTGCCGCCTGTAGAAGTGCTGCTGATATCGATAAAGCCTTTATGTTGTTTAATAGTTTTATCCACCAAATTCAAACCAAAGCCACGTTGCTTTCCTTTTGTTGAAATTCCTTGTTCAAATATATGTTGCCGTATAAATGTAGGAATTCCGTTACCAGTGTCTGTAATTTGAATGATTACAATATTGGCTTCTATGTCATAAGTTAACAACACATCTACTTGTTTAATCGGTTGACATGCAACAGCCTCTATGGCATTATCTAATAAATTTCCTAAAACTTGTAATAAGAGATGGATACTAGACTCTAATTTTAAATTTGGTAGAGAAGACGAGTCAGACAATGTAATTGTGACATCTTGTTCATCAGCTTCACTGATTTTACCTAGAATAAATCCGGCTATTGCAGGTGTTTTTATTGAGTCTGTGATATAGCCAACTTCTTTTGAGTAATGTACAGTTAGCAGTTGGATATATTCTGATACATCGTCATATTTCTTTAATTCAATAAGCCCCATAATGACATGCATTTTATTCATAAATTCGTGGGTTTGGGCGCGTAATGAATCTATGTACTGTTCCGTACCACTTAATCTATGGATGAGTTGTTGCATCTTAGATTGATCTCTAAACGTTGCAACAGCTCCTGAAAAGATACCGTTAATATAAATAGGGGAAATATTGGCGATAATTTCAAGATCATTTATATGAAGTGTTTGGTCTTTTATTTTGGTATGTGTTTGAAAGCAATCAGCAAATATAGTCTCAAATAAATGAGTAGTTAGATAGTGATCAATTTTGATAGAGGATTCTAGAGACAATTGATTGATTAATTGGTATGCTTCTCTATTGATCATAATAATTTTTTGGTGTTGATCGATGGCTAATAGTCCTTCACTTATTTCATTTTCAATGATTTCAATTTCTTCTAGTTTTGCTGCAATTTCTCTAGGTTCAAGGCCGAAAAGAATGTGCTTAATTTTCTTAGCTAAAAAGATAGCACCTAAAATACCAACCAATAGACCTAGCAGTAAACCAATCAAGATATTGTATTGTGCAGTGACCACTTGTTTATGAATTGTTTCTAGAGTTAGACCGACGCATACTACACCAGTAATGGTACCGTCACTGTTTTTAACAGGACTAAAATACCTAATACCTTCACCTAAAATACCTGTTTCTGTGGAATAATGAGCATTCCCCAACAGGGCTTTTTCAGCGTCTGGTAAATTAGAAAAGGGTTTGCCAATTTGATGTTTGTCAGGATGAGATAGACGAGTAAGTGATTGGTCTAATACAACAATAAAGTCAACTTGACTTGTCTCAGCTGTGCGTAAGGATAAATGTTGAATGGCATTGTTTGATGTATGTGTCTGATTTAATGCAGCCTCGACTTCTTTGTTTGTTGCCACGAGTTCAGCGATTGTTTTAATCTTTTCTTTTGTATGCCCATACTCTTGTGTAACGACGTATGTCCTGATTAGGGTAGCTGATACAATTAATGAGACTGTCGTGGCACAAATCATGATAAAAATAATCGTATTTTGTAGGGAAAGTTTTTTCATACGGTATCCACCTAATTATTATTTTCCACATTATTAAATGTACAATAAAAAAACGAAGAATAAAAGATAAATAAACTAAATTTAAGAAGTATTAAAATAAAAAAAGATATTAATATGATAATTAGATAATAATCAGTATAAATTGGACGGTTAATGATGATTTTAATGGTGAAATGATTAGAAAATCGTTTGTATTAGGCTAAAAATGAATGAATGAATCTTCATTAACTGTAACCGCTTTCTTAGTTGGTGGTAAAATGATAAGGAGTCGAATAGAAGAAAAATTCGGAAGGTGGAACAGTAATGAAAAAATTTACATTATTTGCTAGTTGTTTAATGGCAACGGTATTAGTAAGTACTACCGCTGACGCATGTACAACCGTATTAGTAGGAAAAGATGCATCCGTAGATGGCTCCACAATGATTGCTAGAAATGAAGATATGGGAACAGCTTGGGCAAAGCATTTTTATGTAAGAGCTGCTAATAGTAATCCAACTGAACACGTATCAAAAGGAAATGGTTTTAAAATCACGTTACCAAAAGAACACATGAAGTACACAGCGACTCCAGAGTGGGACGATTCTGAAGGTTTGTATGAATCAGCTGGTATTAACAGCAAAAATGTCACAATGAGTGCAACTGAGTCTGCTACAACTAAAGAGAAAGTATTAAAATTAGATCCACATGTGGAAGATGGTCTGGCAGAGGATTCATTAGTGACTGTTGTATTGCCATATATCACTTCAGCAGAAGACGGAGTTGATACACTAGCGAAAATTGTGGAGGAAAAAGGATCCGCTGAGACGAATGGTATTATCTTTTCAGATAAAAATGATATTTGGTATATGGAATTATTAACAGGTCATGAATGGGTAGCCGTAAGAGTACCAGATGATCAATATGCAGTTATTGCCAATACATTAACGATTCAAACGATTGATTGGAAAGACACAAAAAATGTTAAATATTCAAAAGGATTAAAAGAATTTATTGAAAAAAATAAATTATCAGATAAAAAAGACAACGATATTTCGATTAAAGATGCCTTTGCGGATACAGAATCAGATGCTGAATATAATACACCTCGTATATGGGATGGACAACGTATTTTAACACCATCAAGTGATAAGAAAATCACCGACGATGACTTTGAATTATTTATGAAGGCTGATAAAAAGATCACATTAGCTCGAGTTGGATTTGTGTTACGTTCTCACTTTAACGGTACTAAATTTGATACATATACAGGCAGTGAACCAACCAAATATCGCCCAATTAATGTACCAAGATCAATGGAATCTCATATCTTACAAGTTAGAAATGATGTACCTGAAGAAATTAGTGCGATTCACTGGTTAGCGTTAGGTGTACCTGAAACAAGTTCATATGTGCCATTTTATGCAGGTATTACAGAAACACCGAAATCGTATCAAATGGGAACAGACGTAGCAGATAGTGATTCTGCTTATTGGACGTATCGTACGACAAATGCATTAACAGTCCCTTATTACAAAGAATTTAAAAAAGAAGAAATTTTACCAACACGTAAAAAAGTTAGAAAACAGCTAAATGAAGACTTAGCAAAAACAGATAAAGAAGCAGAGAAATTGATCAAAGACAGTCCAGAGAAGTTACCAGAATATTTAAACAAACAAACACAAGCGTTTGCTGACTACTCATTAAAAGAGTACACAGAGTTAAACCATCGTTTGATTACAAGCATGACAGAACAAACACCTGTTGCGCATAATGATGATTTATAATCACTAATAAAAAGGAATGAGACACATTGTCTCATTCCTTTTTTAGTTAAAAAATAATATTATCTTTAATCGTATCTAAGTCTGTAATAATGATTTTCCTATTTCTGATTTCAATAGCATTCATCTCTCTTAGCTGTTGCATCATTCTATTGACACTACTAGCAGATGTGATGCCACAAAAATGAGCAATGTCTTCATTAGTTGCGATAAAATCAATAAGTATGCCGTCATTTGTTTGGACACCAAATGTTTCACTAAGTTCATAAATCTGTGTGCACAGAGCCCCAAACTTACCATTCATTAGCATTTGCTGCATTTTTTTCATCGAATGTAGCAATCTTACACGGTAATAATCTTTAACATATGCCTGAAGTTCTGGACTTTGATTGATATCTTTCCAAAAATCAACACGGTCTAATTGATACAACTCAGCAGTCTGTGATTCAATACGAATATTGAAAGGTGCGTCAATAAATTGAGAGTACTCATCTTTGAGTAAAGAAACGATTTCCATGCTATTGATATAACGTAAATTAAATTCACGTCCATCTCTTGAAATAACACTCGTTTTAATAATGCCACTTTTAAGGATATAGGCATATTGTTCTTGGATTCCTTCATATGACAAGTAGCTTTTTTTCTTTTTAACAACAACAGGAAATGAATGTTGGTTTAAATAGTCTTGAAGGACACTTTTTGTCATTCCTGATGCACACTCCTTTTTTCATGTTTCTTTCATTAAACCACGTTATATCACGTATTTTCAACTATAATACAGAAAAAAAGTAAAAAAATTAAACAAAAGATAATAACATTTGTTAATAATATTTATTAATCACAAAATAGAATTTTTTCTTTGTTTAATTTGTGTATAGTAGTAGCAGTTATTATTTTCAGAAAACATCATGAAAAAGAAAGAGGTAGTGACAGTATGGCAGAGCAGTCAGAGGAAAAATTATTTAATAAGGGATTTGTGAGCATTACATTGATAAATTTTGTTGTTTATTTGGTTTATTATTTGTTAATGGTTATCATGGCAGTCATTGCACAAGATACCTTACATGCAACGATGGGTCAGGCAGGGCTTGCATCAGGCATTTACATTATCGGGACGTTATTTGCTAGATTATTTATGGGGAAAATGTTAGAACTGATTGGACGAAAAGCGGTATTGAGGTACGGAGCATTATTTTATCTGATAACAACAGTTGCGTATTTATTTATACCTAATATAGGTATGTTATACGTGATCCGTTTATTAAATGGGTTTGGTTATGGAACAGTGTCTACAGCTACAAATGCTATTGTTACAGCATATATACCTAAGTCACGTCATGGTGAAGGCATCAATTACTATGGATTAAGTACAAGTTTAGCTGCAGCAATTGGACCATTTATAGGTATGGTATTATTGAATACGACTAGTTTTTATTTTATTATTATGTTTTCAATTGTGCTAGTTTTAGCGACAACAGTTGCCTGTTTTGTATTTCCAGTTAAAAATATTGTCTTAACAGATGAACATAGAGCGTTGTTATCAACATGGAAATTGGATAGCTTTATAGAAAAGAAAGTATTATTTATTTCGTTTATTGCCTTCTTAATGGGCTTGTCTTATTCTAGCGTGTTATCTTTTTTATCATCATATGCTAAAGTGCTTGATTTAGTGAGTGCTAGTTCATTTTTCTTTGTTGTTTATGCATTAGTCATAACAGCAACTCGTCCTATGTCTGGACGAATATTCGATGCTAAAGGTGAACACTATGTGATGTACCCAAGCTATGCGTTTCTAACTATTGGGTTAATTGTTTTAAGTATGACAACAACAAGTTGGATGCTACTATTATCAGGTGGATTAATTGGACTAGGCTATGGAACATTTATGTCAAATGGCCAAGCAATTTGTTTGAAAACAAGTGATAGTCATCGAATAGGTATTTCGTTATCGACTTACTTTATTGGATTAGATTTAGGACTAGGGGTTGGTCCATACTTATTAGGAGAGCTTCACAGTGTCTTATCTTTTCAAGGTGTGTATGTCGTCGCAGGGCTATTACCAATTATTTGTGCTATTCTCTATGGTCTTTTTTACAAGCCAAAGCAAGCTGGGATGCCTACAACACCGGCCAAATAAATTAACTAAGAGGGAGTTGGTAACATGAACAAAGAAGATCAATTATTAGATATGTTACAGCAAGTACTACTCAAGTTACATGATATGGATACTAGGTTGCAGGTTTTAGAAAAAAGTAAAGAAACAACGGATAATTTTCAGATGAACATGGCTATTTTTATGAGCGAATTAAAATCCACCATTGAAATAACAGAACATCGTGTACTATGAAAAAAACCTCACATCCTTATGAAGGAATGTGGGGTTTTTTTAGTTTTGTTTTTAAAAAAATGTTAGATAGGACCTTACTACTTATGATACTTAGTAGACCAACAACTATACTGCCAATTATTATAAAACCAAAGCGTGTACCGATGGCTTGATGTATTGGCCAGATACTATTAGCTGCATATAGGGCATTTAATGTGATAAAAATGATTTGAATAAAATAGTCGCTAATAAAGGAATACATATACGCTGTAAGTAATACAATAATAAAATGATAGTTGTTTGGTATAAGGATTATAAAAAGAATCAGGTACAGCCCTGTACCGATGATACTCCCTAAGATTCTTTTTTTAAATCGATCTGTGCTGATTGAACTGTCTAGTTGAGTTAGTGACATAATAGTCATACAAATCCACATTGAACGTGGAAGATTTAATTTATGGGTAATGAACAAAGTAAGACTAATTCCTAAGCTCATTACGATGCTAGCCTTTAGTAAATCTTGTTGAATGGTGTAAGGATGTAATACAGGAGTTGTAAGATTGGATGAGCCTTTGTGGGATATTCCATACATTAGGCCAATACAAAGACTAATGACACCTAAACTGAGTAAGCGGGTTTCGATATTGAATGAGGCGGCCTCAGTTGTGGAAGAAAAAATATAGGCTAAAATAAATGGTATATAAAATTTATAAGAAAAAGGTGTACCAAATAGGAGCATCAAACTAAAAATAGTGACACTATTTATCAGAACGAGACATAGAGAATCGGTCATCAAGTTTAACGATGCGATACTCCCACTAACGAAAAATCCCACACTACTATAAAGAAGCCCTTTATAAAATGATGTTGGTAAAGGTAAAAATTTGAACATCAAGATAGCAGTAATCCCGGCAACAGAAGTTAAAGCTTCTTGTTCACCGAATAGGTGAGTCATAATGCTAATAAATAAGATAATGCCAACGGTTTGAATCAAATTATCTTTCATTGATTGTTTGGTGATGTCTTTCATATACAAATAACTCCTCAAAAATTAATAGTGTAGAGCACTATAACACAAAAATACAAGAATACCAATTCAAGGAGGGATTAAAATGATATAATATGGCAGATATGTAGCGACTTGACAATAAACTAAATTCAGTCATATAGGGGGAGTGCAATGTGAGAAAGTATAAAGTGGTGTTAGCAGATGATGAAGCTGAAATATTAGAGGGGATGGCTAAAAAAGTAAACTGGGACGCACTTGGTTTTGAATTAGTCGGTTTAGCAGAAAATGGAATTATGGCTTTGGACTATATTGAAATGTATCGTCCAGATGTGTTGATAACAGATGTCCAGATGCCGTTTTTAAACGGTTTAGAGTTAATTGAAAAAGCAGTTGAATTTATACCAAAAGCTAAAATAGTTGTTTTTTCAGGGTACGATCTATTTGAATATGCTCAAAAAGCAGTGTCTTTACATGCCAGTTCATATCTTCTAAAGCCATTTTCTGCTAAACAATTAGAGAAGGAACTTATTAAATTAAAAGAGGAAATGGATGCTGAATGGGAGGAAAAACGAAATGTTCAACTCTTAGAAGAACGTTACCAACAATCTTTTGATATTATTAGACAAAATTTTTTAATTGGGTGTATAGGTGGATATGTGTCTAAGGAAGGATTAGCAAGTGAAGGTAGAAAATTTAATTTAGGAAAAAATGGAAACCTTTACACAATTGGATTGATAAAAACAGTAAATGAAACCACAGTAAACAAAAAGGGGAGTATCTTTGAAAACAGAGAAGAATTAATTCCTTTAGCTGTCCAAAAGATTGTTCATTCTGTGTTTACACATCATGTTCCATACTATGATTTTGTATTGGGGGATTATTTAGTTTTAGTCGTAGAAGTGAAAAAAGAAGAGGATGTTGATGTGTTAATTGGTCAAGTCAATGAAGTGTGTCGAGAAAGTCGAGAGATTATAGGTAAAAAGTTTTTATCAGGAATTGGGAATTACTACACTGGATTAGAGCATCTCAAAACATCCTATAAAGAAGCCAAAATCGCTTTTGAGTACAGTTTCTTACTGGATCAAAAATGGGCATATACGACTTATTATAAAGATGTCAGTTTGCCTAAAAAAGAGCACTATATTGATTTTGAAGAATCAGATCAGCGCTTATTAGGGAACGTCATAGAGTTTGGAAATACGAGATCTATCAAGGATTACTTTACAACTATCTTTAACACAATAAATGTGAATCATTTTTCATCCAATGGCTATAAAATTTATATCATTGAAATCATAACTACTTTAATGAAATTGTTGAATACGTATCGGTTAGAAAATGAGAGTTTAATTTATGATGCCTTATCTGGCGTTCAACAAGAATTAAATAATTACTCACTAGAAGAAATAAAAAAGCAACTTATTGCTATTGCAATTAGCATGAGCGAAGATGTCAAATCTCAAACAATGGATTCAACAGAAAGTATTGTGAAAAAAGCTAAACTTTATATTGAAGATCATTATCAAGATGCCACGTTGTCTGTTGAAGATGTGAGTAGCGTATTATATTTAAGCCCGACCTATTTTTCAACTCTTTTCAAAAAAGAAGCAGGTATTAGCTTTGTATCGTATTTAAATGATACACGATTAGAAATAGCGGCAGAATTACTTATAAAAACAACTAAAAAAACGTATCAAATTGCTGAAGAGGTAGGCTATTCTGAAGCCAATTATTTTAGTTATGTTTTTAAAAGAAAGTATCACCTTCCACCAACTAAATATCGCAGAGAATTTGGTAGTGAGGAGGCTGTTTAGTAGTGACGAAAAGAATCAAAAAAAGTATCAAGAAAATTCGTTTGTTGTATCAGCAATCTAGTTTGCAGTGGATATTATCAGTAGCATTTACAGTGGCATCTGTGGTAGTTATTTTACTGATGTCGTGGGGATATTCAAAACAATTTTTTCGTTCTACTGAACGATTGATGGAAGAAAATAGTTTAGGTGTCATGGACCAAGTCAGTCTAAATTTAGATAGCTACCTGCATGATATGATGACCATCTCGAATGTGGCTTATTATAATATTATCAAAGAATATGATTTATACAAAGATCAGGATAGTATTGAAAACAAACTAAGTTTTTTATATAAAAGCAATAGCGGTGCGATTAATAATATTGGAATATTCAGAGAAGATGGTGAATTAATCGCAGCGGAACCATTAAATAAACTAAAAAAAAATCAAATAGTCAGCCAACAAGAATGGTTTCAAAAATCTGTAAATAAAATTGAGAACATTCATTTTTCAACACCATATGTAGAAAATATGTATTACCCAGAAAACAATACCTATCATTGGGTAGTGTCATTAAGTAGATCTGTCGATTTAACGACAAAAGGAGCGACATCTTCAGGTGTTTTGGTGTTAAATATGAATTTTAAAGAAATCGAAAAAATTTGTGAGAATGTGAACCTTGGAAATTCAGGTTACGTCTATGTGATCGATTCAAAAGGAGAAATTATCTACCATCCGAAGCAACAGCTTATTTATAGCGGTATTATGAATGAAAATAATCGACAAGCAGCAACCTATTCTGAAGGAAGTCATAATGAAATGTATCAGAAAGAAAATAGAAGAATTACTGTTAAAACAATGGGATACAGTGGTTGGAAAATTATTGGTGTGACGCCTGTATCAAGCTATAAAACTGTGTACACTCTAAATCGTCAATTTGTCTGGTTGAGTACATTGGTTGCAAGTATTTGTATTTTACTAGTCAATTTATTTATTTCATCTCGAGTGACGACACCCATAAAAAATTTAGATAAGGCCGTATCTAAAATTGAAAACGATATCAATAATATTGATATACCAAAGGATGGTACTACAGAAATTCGACATCTATCTGCTACTTTGGAATCAATGACTGGCACATTACGTCAATTAATGGATGATTTGGTTGAACAAGAAAAAAAGAAAAGACAGACGGAAATGACAGTTTTACAATCTCAAATTAATCCTCATTTTCTCTATAATACGTTAGATTCCACTATTTGGATGATCGAAATGGAAAAATACGATGGGGCAATTACGATGATTACCTCTCTAGCTCGTTTCTTTAGGATTTCACTAAGTAAAGGGAATTATTTGATTACGTTAGAAGAAGAATTTGAGCATGTAAAAAGTTATTTGACGATTCAGTCGATACGATATAAAAATAAATTTACCTATACTATCATTTTAGATGATCGTATAGCGAGCATGTCGACAATCAAACTCATTATTCAACCGATAGTAGAAAACGCTATTTATCATGGTATGGATTATTTGTTTGGCGATGGTGAACTGGTTATTGAGGCATTTCTTAGTAAAGGAAATATATATATAGAAGTAACAGACAATGGACCTGGTATGTCTGAGGAACAAGTAAGTATGTTGTTTTCAGATCATTCTCATACAGGAGAAAAAGGATCGGGTTCAGGTATAGCATTAAAAAATATTCAGGAACGTATTCAATTATACTACGGAGAAAGCTATGGCATTGAAGTAGAAAGTGAACGTGATGAAGGAACGAAAGTTCGTATTATTCTACCTCAAATATCTATAGAACAGGCAGAAAAGGAGCTATAACATGAGGGGATTAGCAAAGCCGTGGCAAGGGAATGTGTTGATAGTGATACTACTAATTATGCTTGGAGTACTCTTTGGTCACTATATTAAAAAAGAACCTAAAACACATCCAGTACAATTGTCTGTCATTATTAGAAATAGTGGCACAGATTATGGACAAAGTGCATTAAAACAAGGAATTGACCAAGCTACTAATGATTTCGATGTTGAAGTATCTACCATTTTTATTGAAGATACTATCAGTTCAGATGATCAGCTGACGTTGATTCAAAAAGAAGTTAAAAATGGGGCGGAAGGACTTGTTATTGAACCTAAAAAAGGTGAAAAGCTAGAAGCGTATCTGAACATGATTGGTAAGGATATTCCAATTGTATTGGTAAATAGTCGTGTAGGTGAACAAGATCAAGCACCTGTTGTTCAGAGTAATCAGCGATCTATGGGGAAAGCGTTAGGAAAATATGTAAAAAATCGGCATACAGATAAAGAAAAAACTGTTGGCATTATCATTCATGAGCAGTCATTTGAGGAGGAGATAAGTCAATACGAAGGATTAGTAGAAGAACTTCAATCAGATCAAATTCAAGTAGAAACGCTGTATATCAATGATTTAAAAAATGATAAAGATAGTGGGAAATGGTTAGAAAATGGACAGATAGGTTCTGTTATTGGTATGAGAATGAGTGATGTAATCAAGCTAAGTGAGCTAAAGAAACAAAACATGGCTTTTTCTCAGATTAATGTGTATGGATTTGGAAAAACAAATAGTATTATTTTAGATTTAGAAATGAATAGAGTACAAGGTGTTGTTGTTTCTAATCAATATGCAGTAGGTTACTTGAGTATTCAAAACATGATCAAAGGCACTATGAAACAGGATAACGTAGCTATTCACTACTCCGTTATTACAGGAGACACACTCTTTAATAAAGAAAACGAACAGCTACTATTTCCGTTTATACAATAATAGGAGTAAAAACATGAAAAAAAAACAGAAACAAATCATTGGTTGTTTACTGGTGAGTATTGGATTATTGGTTGTATTGAATGCCTATAAAGTATGGAGCAAAGAAACGAGAAAAGCGACATTACCGTTGAAAGTAGGTGTCGTGATTTACAGAGGTGATGATGAATTTATCTCATCATTAGGAAGAGAAATAGAAGAAGAACTAAAAAAAGTAGAAGAAACGTATGATCGAAAAATTAATGTTAGGTTGCTTGATAGTAAAAACGATCAGAGTTTACAAAATAGTCAAGTAGATAACTTTATCCGAAATCACTATGATGTCTTATGTGTAAATATGGTAGATAGAACAGTATCTGCTACGATTGTAGACAAAGCAAAGCAAGCAGATATTCCAGTAATATTTTTTAATAGAGAGCCAGTAGAAGAAGATTTATATAAATCACAAGATGCTTATTATGTTGGAACACAAGCAAAAGAAGCAGGTAAAATACAAGGTCAATTAGTGATAGATGCTTACAAAAAATCTCAAAAAAAAGTAGATAAAAATCAAGATGGTATCCTACAATATGTCATGTTAGAGGGAGAAGAATCCCATCAAGATTCATTGCTTAGAAGCGAGTCGAGTATTGCAATGATGACTGAAAATAACGTTGATATGGAAAAATTAGCCCGTGGTAGTGCTAATTGGATGCGAAAACCTGCATATGATTTCATGACATCGTGGTTAATCGAATATGGTGAGAATATTGAAGTCGTTTTTAGTAACAACGATGAAATGGCTTTGGGCGCCATCGATGCAATAAAGGAACACTCTTCTTTAGAACATGGTCCAGTGGTGGTTGGAATTGATGGAACTAAAAACGGAATGACTGCTGTTAGAGAAGATGAATTATTAGGGACAGTATTAAATAACCAATACAAACAAGCAAGAGCGATTAGTTTGCTAAGTTATGCTTTAGGAGAAAAAAAATCTGTGAAAAAAATTGTACCGAATGTAGAAGGTCGTTATGTTATTGTACCGCATGATGTTGTCACAAAAGAAACAATCACAAACTATCCACAATAAAACCATCTAATAATTTTGCTATAATATCAAATAATTTTGTATAGAAAAAATGACTCCGTTTTCATATACTTTTAGTATCAAAGACAAATGAAAAGGGGTCAGTATTGATGAAAAACAGTAAAAAAGTATTTGGGATGGGACTAGTTGTACTAGCAACAGCATCAGTTTTAGGAGCATGTGGCGCTCGTGGAGGAGAGTCTACTGATACAGGTGGTAAATCAAAAGGAGATGGCATGATTGGTTCAGCTATCTACAAATTTGATGATACATTTATGACAGGTGTCCGTACATCTATGTCAGACCAAGCAAAAGAGAAAAAAGTTGACTTAGAATTGGTGGACTCACAAAATAAACAACCAACACAAAATGAACAAATTGATACATTTATTACTAAAGGCGTGGATGCCTTAATCGTTAACCCTGTGGATAGAACAGCAGCAGCACCATTAATTGACAAAGCAAAAGCAAAAGATTTACCAATCGTATTTGTTAACCGTGAACCAGAAAAAAATGATATGGATAGTTATGAAAAAGTTTGGTACGTTGGGGCAAAAGCTGAGCAATCAGGAACACTTTCAGGTGAAATTATTGTGGATTACTTTAACGACCATAAAGATGCAGACAAAAACAATGATGGTACAATCCAATATGTGATGCTACAAGGTGAACCAGGCCATCAAGATGCGACATTGCGTAGTGAATTTTCAATTAAAGCGATTGAAGATGGTGGATTTAAAGCTGAAAAATTAGCAGCAGATACAGCAATGTGGGATAAAGCAAAAGCAACAGATTTAATGAAATCATTTATCACAGGTCAAGGACTGGATAAAATCGAAGCGATTATTTGTAACAATGATGACATGGCTCTAGGAGCTATTGAAGCATTAAAAGCAGAAGGATATAACACAGGGGATGACAAAAAATACATTCCTGTAGTTGGTGTGGATGCAACGTCTCCAGCGTTAGAAGCAATGGGAGATGGCTCAATGTTAGGAACTGTATTGAATGATGCAGATAGCCAAGGTAAAGCAACAGTAAACGTAGCTAAAGCAGTAATGGATGGCAAAGAAGTGACTGACAAAGAAGTTGGTTATCCAGTAACAGATGATAAATACATCTGGATTGACTATGTAAAAGTAACAGCTGATAACTACAAAGATTTCTTAAAATAACATAATATTACTATAGTGACGTTATACGTTTTTACTAGAGTTAGGGGCATTCCGTCGTTATCGGTCTAGCCCTTTTCTTCGTTCGGTCACATAGGAATAGAAAGGATATATTATGGACAACTCAACAAACCCAATCATTCTTGAAATGAATCATATCACCAAAGAATTTCCTGGCGTTAAAGCATTGGATGATGTCAGCATGACTGTCAAAAAAGGGAGCGTCCATGCCTTAATGGGCGAAAATGGCGCTGGAAAATCAACGTTGATGAAATGTTTATTTGGTATTTATCATGAAGACCAAGGAGAGATTATTTTTGATGGCAAACCTTCTAAAATAATGAACTCTAAAGATGCCCTAGAAATGGGGATTTCAATGATTCATCAAGAACTACATCCGATTCGATTTAGACCTGTTATGGAAAACATCTGGCTCGGTCGGTTTCCGAAAAAAGGCATTGCTGTGGATCATAAAAAGATGATTCAGCAAACCGAGGACTTGTTTAAAGAAATTGGACTAGATATTAACCCAGAAGCCATTGCAGGAACGTTATCTCCGTCTACTTTACAGTTAGTCGAGATTGCCAAAGCAGTTAGTTACCACTCTAAGATCATCATTATGGATGAACCGACATCGTCTTTAACGGAAAATGAATCCAAACATTTGTTTTCAATTATCAAAAAATTACAAGAACAAGGATGCGCTATTATTTATATTTCTCATAAAATGGAGGAAATTTTACGTATTGCTGATGAAGTCACGATTATGAGAGATGGTCAAAAGGTTGGTACATGGGATGCTAGTGAGTTAACTACTGATTTAATCATCCAAAAGATGGTCGGCCGAGATATGACAAACCGTTTTCCAGATAGAGCACACAAACCATCAGGTGAAGTGATATTAGATGTCGCTCATTTGAATTCACCATTACCAAATTCCTTTAAAGATGTGTCCTTTGACCTGAAAAAAGGAGAAATTTTAGGGATTGGTGGATTAGTAGGTGCTCAGCGGACTGAATTAGTTGAAGCGATTTTTGGCTTAAGAGAAGTAGATGGCGGAGTGATCAAAAAAAATGGACAAGTGGTCAAAATTGACTCGTCTCGAGATGCAGTAGCCAATAAAATAGCCTTACTGACTGAAGAAAGGCGTCAAACAGGTATTTTTGATATATTGTCTATTTTAGATAACAGTGTAATTGTTGACCAACGTAAATATGCCAAATTGGGTATTTTAGATGATAAAAGACGGGTGACAGCTGCGGAAACATCCAATAAAGAGTTACGCACTAAAACACCTAGTATTAATGAATCTATCGGTAATCTTTCCGGAGGTAATCAACAAAAAGTATTGTTAGCGAGATGGTTGTTAACAAATCCAGATATTTTGATTTTAGATGAGCCAACACGCGGGATTGATGTTGGTGCTAAGTTTGAAATTTATACCATCATGCATCAATTAGTTGAACAAGGAAACTCAATTATTATGATTTCGTCTGAAATGCCAGAATTACTTGGTATGGCTGATAGAATCATGGTCATGGCAGAAGGGCATGTCACAGGATTCTTAGAGGGAGAGGAAATGAACTCTATTAATGTCATGAACTTAGCTACAAAATTTAAGAATAAAGCAGAAGAAAGCAGGGTAGACGAATGAATCCATCAGTGAAAGTAATAGAAAGAGAACGATTTGCCACATTGTTTATGATTGTTGGAGCAGCTATTACAGCAATATCCGTTGTATTGTGGTACACGCTTAATCCAGCTGTTTTTTATGACTTAGCCTTATATATAGGGTTAGTTGGTGTTGGAGCACTTATTTATGGAACGAATCAACGGTTTAGTAGAAAATATAAAAATACTGAAGTTATAGTATCAAAAGATACTACGAAAGATTTCTTATTAAATAATGCGATTATCTTAGCTCTGTTAGTGTTGGTTGTAGCCATTATGATTATTCAACCACGATTTATGCAACTAAATGTATTGCTTGATATTTTAACCATGTCATCGACAAAAATGATTGTAGCATTAGGAATTAGTTTTACCTTACTGATTGCAGGAACAGACTTATCAGCGGGGAGAATGGTAGGACTTGCAGCAGTTGTGTCAACCTCTATGTTACAAAATCCTGACTATGTGAATCGTTTTTTCCCGAATATTCCTTATTTACCAGTTATTTTACCAATTGTTATTGCAGTGATTGCTTGTATGATTTTTGGCTGTATCAATGGGTTTTTAGTCGCTAAATATGAGATGCATCCTTTTATTGCGACACTAGCGGTACAAGTTATTGTCTACGGTGTGACGTCTCTTTATTTTGATATGGAGCCTAATAAATCACAACCGATTGGTGGCGTTCGACCAGATTTTGTCGCACTTGGACAAACGAAGATTTTACAGATTGGTGGATTCCCAGGGATTTCTATTTTAGTCCCAATTGCGATCTTATTTATTATTTTGATTTGGTTTATTTTAAATAAAACAGTATTTGGTAAAAATGTGTATGCGATTGGTGGCAACAAAGAGGCCGCTGTCGTATCTGGTGTGAATGTTTTTGTCACTATTATGGGTATTTTTATTTTAGCGTCAGTGATGTATGCAATTGGTGGCGTATTAGAAGCTGCTAGAACAGCAGGAGCAACAAACAACTATGGTAATGGATACGAACTTGATGCAATTGCTGCCTGTGTGGTTGGTGGTGTGTCATTAAATGGTGGTGTTGGTAAAGTTGGTGGGATTGTAAGTGGTGTCCTTATCTTTACAGTTATCCAATATGGGTTACAATTTATTGCCGTTAGTCCAATGTGGCAACAAGTGATCAAAGGAATTATTATTGCAGTAGCTGTAGCCATTGATTTATCAAAATACCGTAAAAAATAAATATGAGACAGGCGTTAGTCTTTAGACTAACGTCTTTTTATTTTAGGTATATTGTTTTAGTGTGTGAATGTTGATATAATAAAGAATGTTTGCTTGATTGTATCAAAAGTACCAACCGAATGTCATAAGGAGGATTAACATGACGAATAAAATAATTACGATAAATATCCCCATGTATAATGAAACTGAAAATTTAGTAAAATTACACGAAGAATTAAATAAAATGAGCTTACCTTATGCAGGCATATATGACTTTGAATTTTTGTTTGTAAATGATGGAAGTATCGATGATTCTATGGCAATTGTTAAAGAATTAGCAAAAACAGATAGTCGAATTAGTTATGTCGATTTGTCACGAAATTTCGGAAAAGAACTAGCTATGTTGGCGGGATTTGATTACGCTGTTGGCGACGCGGTGATTACGATGGACGCAGACTTACAGCATCCGTTGTCAGCTGTTCCTGAAATGATTCGAGAGTGGGAGAATGGCTACGATGACGTCTACGGGAAACGTGTGGACCGTAAAGGCGAAAATTTTTTAAAAAAAGCAACGTCTAACCTATACTATAAATGCCTAAATCATTTTTCAATGGTTCCGGTCTTACCCGCAGTGGGGGATTTTAGATTATTGGACCGAAAATGCATAGATAGTATTAAAACGATAAGAGAATCACAACGTTATACAAAAGGCATTTATATGTGGATTGGATTTAAGAAAAAAGAAATCCAATTTGTGGCTGAGGAACGCTTTGCTGGAACAAGTAAATGGCAAATGAAGGCATTGTTTAAACTAGCGATTGACGGGATTATATCTGATTCAGTAAAACCGTTACGTTTAACACTGTATTTTGGATTAACTATAGCCAGTGCGTCATTTATATACATGGTTTATATCCTGATAGCGACATTAACAGGAGGAAGTGACACCCCTGGATTCCCAACGTTAACGATTTTATTGTTGTTTTTAAGTGGTACACAGTTGATATTCCTAGGTGTTATGGGGGAATATATTGGTAAAATTTTTATGGAAGTGAAAAATAGACCACCATATTTAATTCAAGAGTATGGGAGTCAGTATACTAAAGGATTAGACAAAGATGAATAAATTAAAAGAACGAGTACTTAAACTTGGTTTTATGACTGAGCATCGTTATCAGATACTCATGTATATTGTAACAGGAGGTTTTACTACATTTGTAAACTTGTTTGTTTTTTGGTTCTGTGAGTCGGTTGCTGGAACGAATTATCAAGTCGCTAATGTGATTGCATGGTTTTTTGCTGTTACTTTTGCTTATATTACGAATAAATTGTATGTTTTTGAAAGTAAAACTGCTAGTACGAAATTGTTAGTCAAAGAAATTATTGATTTCTTTTCTGTGAGAGTTGCGACACTACTCCTAGAAATGGCTTGTTTGTACGTCTTTATTGATCTAATGGGTATGAGCACCATGGTTGGTAAGATAATAGCAAGTGTGTTCGTTTTAGTATCCAACTATGTGTTTAGCAAATTGTTTGTCTTTTCAAGTAAAAATAAAAAATAATCATCAAAGCATATTTCTAGTGAGATATGCTTTTTTTATAATTAAAAAGAACAATAAACGAACAAAAAATCATAAAAGAATTTATTTTTACTCTGTTTTTTTATAAATAATTAAATAGATGAATCGGTTACATGTTTATTTTAGACCGTTAAAAATAAACATAGAAGAATACTATATGTTACAAAGAATACAGAGAATTAGAGCGGGGAGGTACTTAGAAAGAAAGACTATTAACAACATAAGTTTGTGATTTAAATAACGTTATTCTAAGATGTATGATTTGTTTATTGGATAGCGTAAAATATTTTGTGTAAATAGAAATTTTAGGTAGATAAAAAGAAAG
>JBQELZ010000014.1:0-46997 GCA_052104115.1 Vagococcus sp.
ACACTGATATTTAGATATTTTTACCAGAGTGGCTAACTTAATGTTGCAATTTAGAGATATAATTTACTTAGCGATTTGTTATAGATAACCTTCCCTTTCCCAAAATTGGTATCTGTTCATTTCGTCTTAACAAAAAAGTGATTCTAATTGTCATTAGAATCACTTTTCTTATTATTGATCAGCTGTTTTTTTACGTTTTGCTGCTTTTTCACGTTCAGCTTTATTTAAAATTTGTTTTCTCAAACGAATACTTTCTGGTGTTACTTCACAGTACTCATCATCATTTAAGAATTGTAACGATTCTTCTAATGTTAAGATTTTTGGCTTTTTGATAACTGATGTTTGATCTTTATTAGCAGAACGAACGTTGGTCATTTGTTTTGCTTTAATAATGTTAACACCTAAGTCATTTTCACGACTATTTTGGCCAACAATCATGCCTTCATAAACTTCTGTACCAGGTTCAACATATACTGTTCCACGTTCTTCAATACTCATGATACTGTATGTTGTTGCTTTACCTTGATCAATTGATACCAACGCACCATTACGACGTCCACTTGTTAAACCAGAAATAACTGGTAAGTAAGAATCAAACGTATGGTTCATGATACCATAACCACGAGTTAATGACATAAACTCAGTAGAATAACCAATTAACCCTCTTGCTGGTGCTAAGAAAATTAATCGAACTTGACCATTTCCAGAATTAATCATATCTTGCATTTCTGCTTTACGTTGACCTAGTGATTCAATTACGCCACCCATATATTCTTCTGGAGTATCGATTTGCACACGTTCAAATGGCTCACATAACGTACCCTCTACATTACGATAAATAACTGTCGGACGAGAAACTTGTAACTCATATCCTTCACGTCTCATGTTTTCAATCAAGATAGATAGATGTAATTCACCACGTCCAGAAACAACCCATTTATCAGGAGATTCTGTTTCCTCAACTTTAAGAGACACATCTGTTTGTAATTGATTCATCAAACGTTCTTCGATTTTTCTTGATGTTACATATTTACCTTCACGTCCTGCAAATGGTGAGTTATTAACTAAGAAAGTCATTTGTAGGGTTGGTTCATCAATATGTAGAACAGGTAGTCCATCTTGATGGTCAACAGGTGTTACTGTTTCCCCAACAAAGATGTCTTCCATACCAGATACTGCAATTAAATCTCCAGCTTTGGCTTCTTGGATTTCTACACGATCTAGTCCTAAGAAACCTAATAACTTAGTTACTCTAAATTTCTTCACTTCACCATCGTTTTTAAGAAGGGCTACTTGATCCCCAACTTTCATCGTACCACGGAAGACACGCCCAATACCAATACGTCCTACATAATCATTGTAATCTAATAATGATACTTGGAATTGTAATGGTTCATCACTATTATCAATAGGAGCTGGAATATGCTCTAAAATAGCGTCATAGACATAATCCATTGTTTCTTCTTGATCAGCTGGATTATCAGATAAACTTGTTGTACCATTTACAGCTGACGCATAAACAACTGGGAACTCTAACTGTTCATCATCCGCACCAAGTTCGATGAATAATTCTAATACTTCATCAACAACTTCTTCTGGGCGAGCAGTTGGTTTGTCAATTTTGTTCACAACAACGATTGGTGTTAATTTTTGTTCCAACGCTTTTTTTAGTACAAAACGTGTTTGAGGCATTGTACCTTCATATGCATCAACGACTAACACAACACCGTCAACCATTTTCATGATACGTTCAACTTCTCCACCAAAATCCGCATGTCCTGGTGTATCTAAAATGTTAATGTGTTTTCCTTTGTAATTGATAGCAGTATTTTTTGCAAGAATAGTAATACCACGTTCCTTTTCAATATCTCCAGAATCCATTGCACGTTCTTGTAGTTGTGCATGTCCATCTAACGTATTAGATTGTTTTAATAACTCGTCCACCAAAGTTGTTTTACCATGGTCAACGTGGGCAATAATTGCCACATTACGAATATCTTCTCTTAATTTCACTGTTTTAGACTCTCCTCACTTCTATTAGACCGAAAGATGATATATTTTATCATCTAAAATTGCCGACTGTTCATTATAACAAAAAAAACGGATGAAAAAAAGTGAAAACTTTTCAAATCTTCAATTTTTTTTAAATCATATCATTTTTAATTGGATTTCTTCATATGCTTTTGGCGTAGCTACGACAAAATACACACGATCTGACAACACATCATACTCACTGCCATCAAGGTTTGAACACACTAATCCTAACGGTTCACTTAGTGCTGTACCTGCAGCAAAATCCCAGGGTGCTAAATTTGAGATATACCCATTTTGTTTACCACGGATAACATTTAAAAAGTCTAGTCCCGCACATCCATGCATTCTCACTCCTAAAGTGGCTAAACCAATATCTTGTGTGTGGAGAATATTTTTAGCAAACATCATGCTATTGACCCCAATTAAGCCATCCCCTAATGCTTGGTTCTCCACTATATCTAATCGTTCTCCGTTCAAAAATACGCCTGTTGTTTTACCACCATACGCAAATTCTTTCTTGATCACATCATAAATAAATCCAAGGGTTGGCTGACCATCCTCAAATAAACCTAACATGATACAAAAATTTTCCTGTTGCGTCACAAAATTCAATGTGCCATCGATTGGATCAATGACCCAAATTCTTCCATTTAATGAAGTTGGTGTATCTCCCATACC
Source organism: Vagococcus sp. (assembly GCA_052104115.1). Taxonomy (GTDB): domain Bacteria; phylum Bacillota; class Bacilli; order Lactobacillales; family Vagococcaceae; genus Vagococcus. The sequence goes on from JBQELZ010000014.1 coordinate 2,713, forward strand.
TTCTTCACCAAGAATAACATCATTAGGGTAATGTTCTCTAATCTTAGAAACTAAAAATCGTTCCGTTTCTTTATCTACATTGGTCACCAAATCAGAGCGACCTGTTTTTTCTTCTACTAACAAGGGATCTTTCAATTTATCCAACACAAAATCAGCTGCCTCTTCGATCCACGTCTTTACCTGTTCCATTAGCATTTTGTCAGTCATTAGATTAGCTCCTTTCGGTTGATTTGCCCTTCTTTTTGTTTTTTGGCCAATTGAACGACCTTATAAAGAGAATATCCTGTCAGTTCTTCAAACTCACGTCCCAGTTGCCCTTCTTCTCCAATACTTTTCACGACTTTTTTAAACTCTGCATATAGAGTTAAAAATCGATCAGCTGTTACTTTCTTTTCGTATACTTCCTCCAAAACTTGCCACATATTTACAACAGAAATCAACTCATCTGTTGACCATTCTGGATTTAACGGATAACTATAATTTTCTTTCATTTTATCACCTATCTTATTTTTCATACACAAAGTGTATCAGATATTCTTGCGTTGGTATAGTTTAAGAAAAAAAGGTAGATGTCTCTACCCTTTCACTTTATCAGGAAAACTAATTGTAAATGTTGTCCCCATATCTAATTCACTTTCAACCACAATTTTACCACCATGTAGTCTAACTAACTGATCTACAATGGATAAGCCCAACCCAGATTCACCATATTTAGTATTTTTTCGTGAAGGGTCTGCCTTGTAATATCTGTCCCAAATATTTAATCGTTGCTCTTCGCTCATACCTATTCCTGTATCTGAAATTTTGATGAATGTCTCCATATATCCCCGATATGCAGACACACGAATTTGTCCATTCTCAGTAAATTGAATCGCATTCGTAATAATGTTAACCATAATTTGTACGAATCGATCATAATCAGCGAACACTTCCACCGGTTCCAATGACTCCAAAATTAAAATATTCCCTTTATCATCAGCTTTAGCTTTCAACTGTTCTAAAACTGTTGCCAATATATCAGTTGCATCTAACTCTTGAATGACAATACTTATTTGATTGGTCAATATTTTTTCATAATCAAGATTTTCATTTACCAATCGAATCAATCGTTTTGTTTCATTTTGCATCAATGTTAAGCATTTTTCCTCTTGATTTTCAGGAATAGCACCATACGCTAAGCCTTCTAAAAGTCCATTAATAGTGGTTAACGGCGTTCTCATTTCATGGGCAACATCAGCCATGAAATTACGTCTTCTTTCTTCTTGTCTCTCAATTTCCTCTCGAGACTCTTTTAACGCAACAGCCATTTTATTAAAATCATCCGCTAAATCATCTAGCTCATCATTGTTTTTAACCTCCAAGTGAACATCGAAATTCCCTGAAGAAATTTGATTGGTCGCTTTACGCATTCGGTTAATCCGGTTCACTTGAAACTTCGCTAAAATATAACTAATAATCAACGCAATCACCGTTGAAATAATAAATCCCTTAAATAGATTCTGAGTTAGAGCACTAACACTCTCATCAATATTACTACTCGGTTGATACACTAACAACAAGCCCTCAAATTCAAAATCAGGTGTCGAAAACAATGGTTGGATATGAACAGCTACCGTTAAACTTTTCCCAGCAAATGTTTTATCTACTACTGTTTTTTTGATTGCTTTGCCTTCTTTTAATGTTTTAAGCTCATCATCTGAAATAATATTTTTAGCCGTTTGTCCCTCTACTTCTGCTGGATAGTTGGCAATTCGTTTAGGGTCTAGTAAAAAAAAACCCACCTTTTGATTGTGTAAAATATTTTTGGTTGTATCAAGAGATTGCTTTAACGTCCAATTCTGATTTTGTATATTGTCTAGGACTGTCTGAGAGTACCCTTCTAACTGCTTATAAGTTGTTTCCTTCACTGTATTTTTAGTAAATTGAGTAAATGACAAACCAAAAATAAGTAATACCGTTAAAATAATCGCAAAAAAAGCAATCATTTGCTGTAGTAAGTAACGCATTACACCCCGACCCCAGAATCATCAAATTTGTATCCCACACCCCAAACAGTCTGAATGACTTGTGGTCCAGCTTTTTCAATTTTTTGTCTTAACTTTTTAATATGAGCATCAACTGTCCGTTCATCTCCAAAGTACTGATAATCCCAAACAAGTTCAAGTAATTTTTCTCTTGAAAAAACTTGTCTTGGTTTTTTGGCTAATGTTAATAATAAATCAAATTCTTTAGGCGTTAAACCACTCACCAATTGATCATCTAAATATACTTCTCTCGTTTTCACATTCATTTTAAAGTGATCGGTAACAACATCAAAATCATCCTCTATCTCATTAGTAGTATGCTCTGAGTCATCTGATAATAAAGCACGTCTATGAAGAGCTTTAATTCGAGCAATTAGAGTAATTGGACTAAATGGTTTCGTCACGTAATCATCAGCACCCATTTCCAATCCAATAACTTGATCACTTTCTGAGTCTCTGGCAGTTAGCATAATAATTGGTACACTAGATGATTCTTTACGGATTTCACGACACACTGCTACACCATCCATAGTTGGTAAATTCAAATCCAATGTAATCATATCCCAACTTGATGGATCTTCTAGAAAAGCATCTAACCCTTCTTTTCCATCATACTTAAACGTCACATCCCAATCTTCATTTAAAAAGAACATTTGCATCATTTCAGATACAGACTCATTGTCTTCAATCATTAATAATTTCATGTTTGTCATCTTCCTTTCCATTCAGTTTGTCATTGTATTGTTCTATTTTTCTTTCCATTAAATAAAACGTTATTACAATAGGAATACCTATTAATAAAATTTCTAAGATAATAAATTGCACTAAATGGTATTTCTTTAACAAAAATCCGATACCATATGTCACTGCTCCTACTAAAAAAAAGATTCGAGCCGCTATTTTTTGAGCATAGTAGAACGTTGCATCACTCTCTTTTGCTCTTGGTGTTCTGTACCCATACTTATTTGATCTCTTCTTAGAAGGAAAAATAAAATAAGTTACGCCTATTACTGTCAATATCAAACCTATAAAATAAAATACCATTTTTTTCAACACCAATCACTTTTTATTAACTTTAGTATACTATTAATTCTCTAAACCTTAAACAAGTAATATTATAATCTAAAAATTTGAACTTTTCATGAAATAAATCTTTTTACTTGCTAACTCTTTTTAACTATGGTAAGTTAATTAAAGGAATTTTGTTACCAGAAAGTTTATGCCTTTCCATTACAATCTTGAAAGGAGAATGATTATGGTATTTAACAATCAAACACTTCAATATAGAGTTACTTTAAACACTGATTTAAATGTTTTCATCGTTTTTGATGCAAACAACGAAAGCATTTCAGCAGAAGGTAATACTATTGAAGAAGCAAAAAACAATTTAAATCAACTAGTTAAGGAGTAATCAACTGTGGAAGATTCCAACTATTGACGAAGGTATTCAACATTTTTATGGCTGGATACCTTTTTATTGCGCTTCCGTTTCAAATAAGGGTAGATAAAAATAAATATATTGTGAGTTTGCTTGGTATTTATTCACATTCGTGCTATACTATAGAAACGTTAAAGATATTTATAGCAACATTTTTAAGTTATTTTGAAGAAATTTATTCAATCTGGCGTAGTTAAAGAGCTACAAGGATGCCCTAGAGGTTGGGATGGCATCGTCTAAATGAGAAGTATTTAAAAATTAGTAATAGTCAGGAACAACTTTAAACATACATATATTTAATCAGGTAGCCACTTCTAAAAATGAAGTGGCTACTGTCAATTTATCAGAACCAAAACATTCTTAATAATTTATTAGGTTTTATCTAATCCTCCTCTTTTAATAGTTGTCTATGCTATACTTAATTATATCAGGAGGTGATTATCATCGTTAGAAAAACTAATCATGAATTTATTAGTTATGATTACAGTGATTTACTGAATGACATTAAGAATGATTTATTAGAAAGTCAAACTTATCTAGATAAAACGATTTATCTAGCTCGAGAAGATAATACGTCTGGTTATAACCCTGTTATTCGTTATTATCATTCGCATCAGCCTTCTTCTACTCTATCGGACTCATTAGAACAAGCAACAGTTAAATGCTTTATAGAAGAAATGGAACAGTATACTGCATAACAATAAAAAATGATTTTGTTGTAAGCCCTCTTAAAGGTATCAACAAAATCATTTTATTTTTATATAGAAATATCAACAAATTTACCATGAACAACTGTTGCTAAGACAGACGGATCTACGCACAATTGCATTCCTCTTTTACCAGCTGAACAGTGGAACGCTTTTAAATGTAAAGCTTCTTCAGCAAAATACGTCGGAAATTGTTTTTTCATACCAACAGGAGAACAGCCACCATGTACATAGCCGGTTAAAGGCTCCAATTCTTTCATTGGCAACATCTCTATTTTTTTATTCCCACTTGCTTTAGCTAATTTTTTAAGGTCCAATTCTTTATTTCCAGGTATAACAGCAACTACCGGACCTGTTACATTTCCCACTGTTACTAATGTTTTAAAAATGGTAGCCTCATCAAGACCTAATTGAGCTGCTGTTCCTTTGGCTCCCATATGATCATCCGTCCATTCATACTCCGAAGCCGTAAATGGAATTTTTTTTTGTTCTAATAGTCGAATGGCATTTGTTTTATGTCCTTTTTTCTTTGCCAAGTTTGTCACCTTCACTTATTTTCCTAATATATTCATGCCTTCTCTTAATTCATCAATTGGTATTTGTCCAAGTGTTACGTGGGATGACCCAGTTGAGGCAAATGTCAGCACTGACCCAAATAACTCGCCTGATAAACGAGTCAATTTACCTATTTCCCCCATACCTATAACTAAAAATGGTAAATTAGGTTTAGCTTTTTGTATCTCGTTAGAACTCTCTAATATCGTCAATACGTCTGTCATGTCATTAGGTGTCACAGCAACTTTACAAATATCAGCACCTAGTTCATTCATGTCATAAACTGTTTCAATTAGGCTATCTTTACTAGGTGTTCTCTCATAATTATGATGAGAAATTAACACTTTAACATCTTTCAACTTTGCATATTGTATGACATCAGTTGTATTATCTGGTAATTTGTTCAATTCCAAATCAATGATGTCTACTAATCCAGTGTGAATCATATACCTATTTAATTCAAAGTAGTACTCATCTTCTATGTATTGACCACCACCTTCTTCTAACGTTCTAAACGTAAAAATAAGTGGTTTGTCTTCAATCGCATATCTAATAAAATACGCTGCTTTTCTCATAAAAGAAATATCATTGATATACATAAAATAATCTGCTCGCCATTCAATAATGTCACAATCTAATTGACTTAATCTCATAGCTTCCGAAAATAGCTCTTTAAAATTACTTGCAATTAATGATACGCAAACTTTTGGCTGATTCTCACCTAAAGTTAAATTTCTAACTTTTAACTTAGACATAAAACATCTATCCCATCTTTAATTTCTTATTAGTATAGTTGATAAATAATGACTTTTAAATAATTGCCTTCTACAAAATCTGATGACACCGAAAAATCTTCCGGCAAACGATAAACATTCATCTTTTTAAATGATTTTCCTGTCTCTTTTATACCTGATTGGACCATTTTATCAAATTTTTCAAAGGTGACGTTCGCAGCATTAGTTGATGCCACTAAATACCCATTTTCAGTGACTAAATGAGCTGCTTCTATTGTTAATGTACCATAATCCTTTGCCACAGAAAATGTTTTCTTCTTATTTCGTGCAAAACTTGGTGGATCTAGCACTACAATATCAAATGTCTTTCCTTTTTTCTGTGCATAGTTGAAATAATTAAACACATCCATAACTAAAATATCTTGGGTTCCTGCATCAATCCCATTCACTTCAAATTGTTCTCTCGTTTTTTCTACACTTCGTTTTGCCAAATCAACACTCGTTGTGTGTGCTGCTCCTCCAATTAAAGCGGCTACCGAAAATGCACCAGTATAGCTAAACGTATTCAACACTGTTTTGCCAGAAGCTATCCCCTCTGTTAAAGTACCACGCACATCCTTTTGATCAAGAAATATTCCAGTCATTAATCCTTCATTTAAATAAGTCGCATAACGCACTCCATTTTCCAGAACAACCAATGGTTCAGGTGCACTTGCTCCAGATACAAACTGTGACTGTGTGTTAGATGCATTGGCAAATCTTATTTTTTCATAAATCCCTTTAATAGAAGGAAGTACTTCTTTGATACATCCAATCAACTCTGCCTGATAGGAATAAATCATGTCATTGTACCAAGACAAAACGAGGTAGCCATCGTACCAATCAATCGTCAATCCACCTAATCCGTCACCTTCCCCATTTAGCAATCTAAAGGCATTTGTATCATCCGCATCAAAAAATCGTTCTCTTTTTTTAAACGATTGCCTAAAGAGCGTTTCAAAAAAATGGGTATCTAATGGTTGCTCCTCTTTAAAACTTAATAGCCAACCAATTCCTTTGTTTTGTTTTCCTAAATAACCATATCCTAAGAATTCTTTTTTTTCAGAATAAAATGCCACCCACTCTTTTGAAAACTGCTTTGTCGGTAACTCTTGTGTAGTGAGTAAATCAGCTTCTTGTACTAATGGAAATTGTTTAAGAAACTTTTTAGATGCTTTATTTTTTATTATTATGTTTTTCATTAACTTATCCTTTTCTATATTCTATATATATAATACTATATCAGTTTTTACCGCTATTGGCTAAATTTTTTTAACGAGATTTATTGTTATAGAATAATGTTAAAAATGAGGTTGTGAATTGACACTATACAGAGTTAATTGTAGAATGTTATATGTATGTTTAGCTTTATTTTAGCTAAATGGGTTGGGATGTAAGAAAGGAAGTTTAAACTTGAAACACAATTATAATAATAAAAACTGGATAAACACTAGGGTAGGATTTTTTATTCTACTAGCTGCTCTTTTTTGGTTAAAGAGTTGCTTTGCTTACATTGTTGACTTTAACTTAGGAATTGAGAGTGTCTTTCAGTACTTTATCTTATTTTTAAGTCCAATTGCAACAACACTATTTTTATTCTCTGCTTCACTCTATGTGAAACATCCAAAGCGTTCTTATATCGCGTTACTAATCATTGCGTCATTGACAACGTTACTCTTATTCTCGAATGTCATTTATTACCGAGAATTTACAGATTTTATTACCGTAAACACAATGTTAGGCGCAGGAAAAGTATCATCAGGTTTGGGAGAAAGTGCTTTAAGAATGTTTCGTCCGTATGATTTCTTATATTGGATTGATATCATTGTACTGATTGTACTTCTAGTCTTTAAAAAAATAAAAATTGATGACCGTCCTGTTAAAGCGAGAAGTGCATTAGCCATTACTTGTTTCTCAGTTTTTCTATTTTCAGTCAATTTAACGTTAGCTGAAACAGATAGACCAGAATTACTAAAACGTACTTTTTCAAGAGATCACATCGTTAAATATTTAGGAATGAATGTATTTACCGTTTATGATGGTGTACAAACATACCATGCAAATCAACGACGAGCTCAAGCAAGTGAGAATGACTTAGTTGATGTCCAAAGCTACGTAAAAGACCACTATGCAGCTCCTAAAGACGACATGTTTGGAATCGCTAAAGACAGAAACGTCATTTATATTCATCTAGAAAGTTTCCAACAATTTTTAGTAGACTATAAATTAAAAGATGAAAATGGCGTTGAACATGAGGTCACACCTTTTATAAATAGTATTTATCATTCAAATGAAACATTCAGTTTCGAAAATGGATTCCATCAAGTGGGGTCTGGTAAAACAAGTGATGCTGAGACTATGTTAGAAAACTCATTTTTCGGATTAGGACAAGGTCCGTTGTTTACACAACTGGGAGATAAAAATACATTCCAAGCAGCTCCAGCTATATTGGAACAAGAAGCTGGTTATACAAGTGCAGTATTCCACGGAAATGGTGGTGCCTTTTGGAATCGAAATGAAACATACAAGCGTTTAGGCTATGACAATTTCTTTGATGCAGGTTACTATGATGTCAATGAAAACAATTCATTCCAATATGGTTTACACGATAAACCATTTTTTGCACAATCTGTGCAGTACTTAGAGCATTTACAACAACCATTTTACTCTAAATTTATTGCGGTAACGAACCATTATCCTTATTCTCAATTTAAAGATGATGATGCTGGTTTTCCTATTGCACAAACACCGGATACAACCATTAATGGTTATTTCGCCACAGCAAATTACTTAGATAAAGCCGTTGAAGAATTCTTCAATTACTTAAAAGCAAGTGGGTTATATGATAATTCGATCATTGTTATGTATGGTGACCATTACGGTATCTCAAATTCTAGAAATAAATATTTAGCTGATTTACTTGATAAATCAAAAGATGATTGGAATGACTTTGATGACACTCAATTACAACGTGTTCCTATCATGTATCATATTCCAGGTCAATCCAAAGGTAGTGTCTCAAATGTCTACGGTGGACAAATTGACATGTTACCAACACTATTACACCTTTTAGGCATTGATACATCTAATTATATTCAACTTGGTCAAGATTTGTTCTCTAAAGATCGTTCACAAGTCGTTGCTTTTAGGAACGGAACGTTTATCACACCTACATACACTGTGATAGGACACACGATTTACTTGAACGAAACAGGCGAAATCATCGAGGAACCAACTGATGAACAGATTGAAGAAGTAGAAAAAGCAAGAGATATTGCAAGTACGCAACTGAATATGTCCGACGCTTTAACAAATGGCGACTTACTAAGATTCTATACTGAAAGTGGTTTAAAACCAGTTGATCCAACTAAGTATGACTACAAACACAGTTTAGAAAAACTTGAAGCCATTGAAAAAGAAAAGGGCAATAAATCAACTAGTGTTTATTCTCAACATGGTAACAAATCAACAACTGATTTGTATCAAACAAAATCTTATCAAGATTACTTTGGTAAACCTGAAACATCAGAAACAGAAACATCATCCAGTTCTGAGAGTAAATAGCCAAAAGAGACTTTAACTAAAATTAAAGTCTCTTTTTTTATTTTATTTTTCATATATTTTTCACAACTAAAGGCTATACTTTGTATGAGTCGGAGGTATGAATTGATGAATGCAATAAAACAATCTTTTTTAGCAGTAAAATATCATAAATATGTATCCAGTTGCTTTTTTGTGCTTTTTTCTGCCCTATTATTGATGGCAACATTTTTATCACAACTTATCTTTACTCAAAAGATTATGTTAAACTACATCGATAATAAATGGGCATACTTTCATTCGGTTTCCCCTAATGTAACAACTACTATACAAGAAGAACTCATTCATCAAATCAATCTACTCTCACATCATTCTATAAAATATGCTAAACTGCTAATGATCGTCTCTACAGTCGGTTTCTACATTTTCAGTATCGTCATAGCTAAAATAAGAAAAAATGATATTCACGCGATGTTCAATATGGGGGTCAATAAACACAATATTATTAAGCTCCTTTTATCAGATTTGTTTATCCCTATTGGTATTAGTTTACTTGTATGTGTCTCATTTTTATTAGTATGTCAAGAACAATTTGTTCAAATGTCAGTCAATGTAAACCAAAAAATGATTCAACAACATGTTAAGCAACCAGAATTTATTATTGAGCAAACAGATAATCATACCACACAAAAAAAACCAACCGAAGAAAAAGTACTACTCCCATTTAACCAATTAACACTCATGGATAGTAATTTTGGAACGAGCGATACAGTTCGTCTGGTCCAGTTAATTGGCATCAATTTTTCTGCCATGCTTTTAAGTTGTCTATTTGGCTCATTTCTCGGCTTTTATACATATTCAAGTAAATATTCCTACAGGAGGATGATGTAATGATTCGTCAACATACTATAGATGCTCTATTATCTAATGCGATTCAGTTCGATGGTAAAGTAACCTTGCTCTATCAAACTGAACCTGACACATCTATTGATAGAGAAAAAATAATGAGCTTCTTTGAGTCGCTGACTGCCTCCACATCTTTTTTTTCAATGGAAACAGATAAACCATTTATGCTCCCTTTTCTGACAGTATCTGAAAATCTACTATTAGGGATTCCTAAAAAGGAAAAAAATCAATTTAAAAAAGAGTGTCATGATTTAATCCAGCTATTTAAATTGGAAGAATCAATCGACACTCAAGTAGCCCACTCTCTGTCAGGCGAAGAGCAATTTATTCTATTATTAATTCGTGCACTTATCTTAAAAAAAAGAATTGTTATTTTTGATAAAGAAGATGATTCTATGGTTTATTTTATAAAAAATTTAATGCCTTTACTGAAATATATTACTGATAAACAAAAGGAGAGTATTATTATTGTTTCCAAACATCCTTTGCTCACACACTCAAATTACTACCACCAATGTTTATTAATACCAAAATAAAAAATAGGTGATCCTGTTACTCATAACACGATCACCTATTTTTATTATTTTTCTAGTAAAACAACACTCTCTACGTGAGACGTTTGCGGGAACATATCTACTGGTTGTACACTATTTGTCGTATATCCTTTTTCTGCAAACAATTTCATATCTCTAGCTAGTGTTGCTGGATCACATGATACATAAATCACCTTTTCCGGATCCATGTCACAACATGCATCAATAAACTGAGCATCTAATCCTTTTCTTGGAGGATCAACGATAACTACATTAGGTTTAAATCCATCCTCTAACCATTTTTTAAACACATACTCTGCTCTACCAACCTCAAACTCGGCATTATCAATACCATTTAAAGAAGCATTTTCTTTTGCATCTAAAATAGCATCTTCTACTACCTCAACACCATAAACTTTTTTAACTTTTTCTGCAATACTTAGTGCAATTGTACCAATGCCACAATACGCATCTACAACAATATCTGTTTCTTTAAAGTCAGCTAATTGAATAGCTTCTTTATACAAAACTTCTGCTTGTTTTGTGTTGATTTGATAGAATGATTTGGCAGATACATGATAGGTTTTTCCAAGTAATTGATCCTCAATGTACTCTTTTCCATATAAACACATAAATTCTTTACCTAAAATTGTGTTTGTTTTTTCTGGATGAATATTTTGCATAATAGAAACAACATTAGGATTTTGTTCAACAATTTCAGCCGTAATTTGATCGACTTTGAATACTTTCTTTTTCTTTGTCACAAACACGATCATCAATTGACCTGTATAGTGTCCTTTTCGAACCATCACATTTTTTAGATTTCCTGTATCATCCGACTCATTATATGGTTTCACACCATATTTTATCAAAATTTCTTTTAAATTAATTAACAATTCATCAATTTCTGGCTCTTGAATATAGAAATCTTCAATAGGCACTAAATCATGACTATTTCTTCTAAAGAAGCCAAATTCTAACTGATTATCAATTTTTCTAACAGGAATTTGTGCTTTATTACGATACGCAAATGGTTGTTCCATCCCTAAAACAGACTTAACGTCCATATCTTCAAAATGACCGATTTTTTTCATCGCGTTTTTAACTTGATTTTGTTTAAAGGTTAATTGAGCAGAATATGTCATATGGTGAATCGGTGCAATACCAGTTCTAATCCAGTTTGTTTCCACTTCTTCAACTCGGTCTTCACTTTTTTCAATCCATCTAATCACTTTCGCATACCCAAATTTTTTGGTTGTTTTCATTACTTGTACTTGTACTTCTTCACCAGGAATAGCATTTTCAATAAATAAAGGGTAGTGATCCACCTTACCTACACCTCGGCCATCATGTGTTAAATCTTCTATAACAACTTTAACACGGTCATTCTTTGCTACTGGACATTCATATTTTTCTTTTTTCATTCGTTTCTTCCTTATCTTTTATTTGACGTAAAGAAAGACTAAGTCGTACTTAGTCTTCATTTAATCTTTCTCAATTTTTCCATCCCCATTGATATCTTCATGGGTCAGTTTTTCAACTTGCTTAACAAATTCATCCGTTACTTCTTCCATTTCAATATCACCTGACATGGCAGAATCAGGAATATCATCTAAGTTCGCATAAATTTCAATATGCTGTTTTAGATTTGTAAATTCCATTGGAGCATCTCCGCCGTAATCACCATCGAGATTAATCATCATTCGGTAATCATCATTAAAAGTTTCAGCATACAGTTTGGATGTTTTTTTGTAGATAATTCGTGGATCATTGATATGTTTCCCACCATTAATCATCATTGCGACTAAATACATAATCTCAATAACATTGGCTGTTTTGACAATAATCAATGAAAATTTACCGTCATCTAACTGAGCATCTGGTGCAATTTGCTCAAATCCACCAATTGAATTCGTCAATCCTAAAAAGAACATGGATGCTTGCCCATCAAACTCTCCATCATCATAGACTAATTTCATATCAATTGGTTTCACTCTAGGAAGCATTTCAGCACCTTTTACTAGATAGGCTAAATAGCCAAAAACACTCTTCAGCTGAGATGGAACTTCATACGTTAGCTCTGTTAAATAACCACCCGCAGCAATGTTCATAAAATAATTATTTCCCGCTTTTCCAATATCTGCTTTAATGGTTTGATTTTTTAAAATAACTTCTGTTGCTTTCACTAAATTATCTCGCGGTATATGTAATGCTCTAGCGTAATCGTTAGTCGTTCCACCAGGTATAATCGCTAGTTTGGGACGATTTTCTAAAGGAGCAATACCATTAATGACTTCATTAATGGTACCATCTCCACCTGCTGCAACAATCAAATCAAAGCCTGCTAAAGCTGCTCGTGTGGCTTCTTTTTTAGCAGAAAAGGGTTCTGGTGTCGTTGGATAGGCACTAGACTCGTAGCCTGCTTGTTCCATAATGCTCAATATATCAGCTAAATGACGTTTCAATTGCTCTTTACCTGACGTTGGATTATAAATTAAACGTGCTCTCATGGTTCTCTCCTTATCCAAACTACCTATCTTTTAGATAATTCCTCATTTAATAATTTGTTAACGACTCCTGGATTAGCTTTTCCTTTAGTTGCCTTCATAACTTGCCCAACTAAGAAACCAACAGCTCGGTCCTTACCGTTTTTAAAGTCCTCAATTGATTGCTCATTATTATCAAGTATGTCATTAATAATTGGTAACAATTGAGAGGGATCAGATAACTGGACAAGGCCTTTTGCTTCAACGACTTGTTTGGCATCTCCACCATTTTCAATTAACTCTTTAAATACTTTTTTTGCAATTTTAGAGCTAATTGTACCATCATCAATCAATTGAATCATTCCTGCTAAGTTTTCTGGTGTTAACTTCGTTTCATTTAATTCACGTTTTTCGCTATTTAAATATGCAGATACTTCTCCCATTAACCAGTTAGAAGCTTGTTTTGCATCTGCCCCATTTTTAATAGTAGCATCAAAGAAGTCTGACATCTCACGAGTCAATGTTAACACCATTGCATCGTAATCAGGCAATCCTAATTCTTTTATATAACGTTCTCTTCTTGCTGCTGGTAATTCAGGTAAACTTTGTCGCACTTTTTCTACCCATTCATCTGAAATTTCAAACCGCGGAACATCTGGTTCTGGGAAATATCGATAGTCACTAGAGCCTTCTTTAACACGCATTAAAAGTGTTTTCTTTGTAGCTTCATCGTATCGTCTTGTTTCTTGTTGGATCTCTCCACCTGACAATAAAACACGTGCTTGACGTTTTTCTTCATGAGCTAAGCCTAATTTAACATAGTTTAATGAGTTTAAATTTTTAATTTCTGCTTTTGTCCCAAATTCTTCTTGTCCATATGGTCGCAATGAAATATTTGCATCACATCTCATAGAGCCTTCTTCCATTTTCACATCACTCACGCCTGTAAATTGGATGATTGATCTTACCGCTTCTAAATAAGCGTAAGCCTCCTCTGGAGAACGCATATCAGCTTCTGATACGATTTCAATCAATGGTGTTCCTTGTCTGTTCAAGTCAACATAAGAATAACCTTCATTTCCATGAATATTCTTACCAGCGTCTTCTTCTAAATGAACACGTTCAATTCTAATTTTTTTCTTTTTACCTTCTACATCTATTTCAACCCAGCCATCATGACCAATTGGTTCATCAAACTGAGAGATTTGATACGCTTTTGGATTATCTGGATAAAAATAATTCTTGCGGTCAAAATGAGTTGATTGAGAGATTTCACAATTTAATGCAAGAGCTGCTTTCATTCCAAATTCCATCGCTTGTTTATTCATCACAGGTAAAACACCTGGCATACTAAAATCAACAACGTTAGTGTTTGTATTAGGCTCTGCTCCAAAGTGGGCTGCAGAAGGTGAAAATATTTTTGTGTTTGTTTTTAATTCCACATGGACTTCTAAACCAATGACTGTTTCAAAATTCATTAAGCTTTACCTCCTAAAATAGTTGGTTTGATTGTATGATACTCTGTTGCTTGTTCAAACGCGTGAGCTGCTTGATACATGGTTTCTTCGTCAAAGTAATTGCCTATCAATTGAATCCCAATTGGCAATCCTTCTGAGAATCCTCCAGGTATACTCATGCCTGGTAATCCAGCTAAGTTTAGAGGAATCGTTAAAATATCACGCATATAAGCAGTAACAGGATCATCCGCATCTGCGCCAAAATCATATGCAACAGTTGGCGACACTGGTCCTAAAATCAAATCATAGTCAGAAAACACACGTTTAAAGTCTTCAATGATTAACGTACGTACTTGTCCTGCTTTTTTGAAATACGCATCATAGTAACCAGAGCTTAGTGAGAATGAACCTAACATTATACGGCGTTTTACTTCTGAACCAAACCCTTCTGAACGTGAATTTACGTAAACATCGTCTAAACTTGTCACATTTTCAGAACGATAGCCGTAACGAATCCCGTCAAAGCGTTGTAAATTGGATGAAGCTTCAGAAGAAGCAATAATATAATACACTTCTACACCATGTTTTGAATGTGGTAAACTCACTTCTTCTACAATGGCTCCTAGTTGTTCAAATGTCGCTGCCGCTTTTTTAACAGCATCTCTAACATCTGGATGAACCCCCTCACCCATAAATTCTTTAGGAACACCAATTTTCATTCCTTTTATTTCTTTGTTTAGAGACGACGTGAAATTAGGCACATCCTTTTTAGAACTTGTGCCATCTTTTTCGTCATGACCGCTAATAGCATTCAGTACTAAAGCATTATCCTCTACTGTACGTGTCATCGGTCCAATTTGGTCTAAACTTGATGCAAATGCGATTAGTCCAAAACGAGAAATACGTCCGTAAGTTGGTTTCATCCCAACAATCCCATTAAATGAAGCTGGTTGACGGATACTCCCCCCTGTGTCACTACCTAAAGAAACAGGAATTTGACCTGCTGCAACAGCTGCTGCAGAACCACCTGAAGAACCACCTGGTACTTTCGTAGTATCCCAAGCATTTTTTGTTTTCTTAAAATAAGATGTTTCAGTCGTAGAGCCCATTGCAAACTCATCCATGTTTAATTTTCCAACTGGTATGAAGCCAGCATCATGTAATTTTGTAACTGCCGTAGCATCATATACTGGATTAAAGTTATATAGCATTTTACTAGCTGCTGTTGTTAGAATATCTTTTGTAACAATATTGTCTTTAATTCCGATTGGTACACCCGCTAACGGAGAGACTGTGCTCACATCTGCTTTATCTAGAGAACGAGCCATATCCAATGCTTTTTCTTCATTTAATGTAATAAAAGCATCTATTTGTCCTTCCGTTTCCTTGATACGCTTGAAGGAATCTTTAACGACCTCTTCAACAGATACGTCTTTAGTTTGAATTGTTGCTGCTAATTCTTTTACTGATAGCTCATGTAAATGACTCATTATGCGCCAGCCTCCCCATTATCAATAATTGCCGGCACTTTAATAAAGCCTTTTTCTGTCTCAGGTACGTTTTTTAATAATAGCTCACGATCTTCACCTTTAATGACTACATCTTCTCTCAAGACATTTATCTCAGAAGATACGTTTGAAGTGAATGCTACACCTTCAGTATCGACATTTTCTAATTCTTCCATCATATTAATGATTTGACCCATTTGAGTGGTAAACATATCTAACTCATCGTCTGAGAAAGATAATTTTGACAAGTTAGCGACTCTTTTTACTTCTTCTTTTGATATTGACATATAGCCTCTTCTCTCCTCTTTATCTCATTTTCTTAATTGATAACATCCATATTGAATACATTAAACTATTTTATTCAACTTTACTACTATTTTCAATGGCAGATACCATTTCTTCTTCATTCCAGATAGTAATTCCTAATGTTTCAGCCTTTTCTAGTTTACTACCAGCTTCCTCACCAGCGACGACAATATCTGTTTTCTTAGACACACTTCCCGTAACTTTTCCTCCGAGAGCCTCGATTTTTTCTTTGGCTTCATTCCGGTTATAATGCGTTAATTTACCAGTTAAGACGACTGTTTTACCAGTAAATGGAGAGCTAACAGTTGCCAACTCTTCCGTTAATTTTCCTAAGTAAATAACGTTTACATGTGCTTGTTTCAATTCATCTACTAATCTATGTACATCCGAATTTGAAAAGTACTTTTCAATACTATCAGCGATAACAGGTCCTATTGCATCAATTGAACTAATGTCATCCTTGCTTGCTTCCATGATAGAATCAAGTGTTTTGAATCGCTCAGCAATTAATTTAGCCGCTTTTGCTCCAACATGTTGCACACCTAATCCAAACAGCAATTTTTCTAACGAATTTTGCTTACTGTGAGTAATCGCTTGTAGAATATTATTAGCTGATTTCTCCTTGATTTTATCAAGTGTTAATAATTCTTCTTCTGTGACAAAATACAGGTCTGCCACATTTTTTATAATCCCTTTGTCATACATCTGCTCTAAAACTCTAGGTCCAAGTCCATCTATATTCATAGCATTTCTTGATACAAAGTGATTTAATCCTTCTTTTAACTGTGCTGGACACATTGGATTCATACATCTCAAGGCAACTTCAGACTCAATTCGTTCTAAGTGAGACTCACATGTTGGACAGTGAGTTGGGATAGGATAGACCTGACTATCAGCTTGGCGTTTATCCGTCAACACACGTGTTACTTCTGGTATGATATCTCCAGCTTTATGAATCATAACATGATCATCTAATCGAATATCTTTTTCTCTAATCAAGTCAACATTATGTAAGCTAGCTCTTGCGACACTCGTCCCTGCTAATTGAACCGGATCCATAACAGCTGTTGGCGTTACGACTCCTGTTCTTCCAACAGTCCATTCAATATCTCTAATCACTGTCTCTGCTTCCTCGGCTGGAAACTTATAGGCAATCGCCCAACGAGGAGCTTTAACAGTATAACCAATCTCTTTTTGCGCCTCAAAATCATTGACTTTTATCACTATCCCGTCAATTTCATATGTTAGATGTTGACGTTCCTCTCTAAAGGATTCAATATAAGCCCATACCTCATCTATTGACTCACACAAACGTCTTTCATGATTTGTTTTTAAGCCTAAAGCATCCAGTTCGGACAATGAGTCACTTTGTGATATCGCTGAGAACGCTGTTGTATCTGCTACGTTATAAATAAACGTACTTAAGTTTCGTTTAGCTGTCACCTTAGAATCTAACTGCCTTAAACTTCCTGCTGCAGCATTACGAGGATTCGCAAATACGTTTTCTCCCTCTTCCTCTCGAGCTTGATTCAACGCGATAAAAGCTGATTTTGGCATAAAGCATTCGCCTCTCACATCTATTGTAAGTGGCTTATTCAAGGTTAAAGGAATCGATTTTACTGTGCGCAAATTCTGTGTGATATCTTCGCCAATGGTGCCATCTCCACGGGTTGCACCTTGAACAAACTTACCTTCTTCATATTTTAAATTAATCGCTAGTCCATCAATTTTAAGCTCTACCATGTATTGAATCTTCTTCGTTGTTAATTTCTTAATCCGTTTGTCAAATTCTAGTAGGTCTTCTTTGTTAAAGGCATTGCTTAAGCTAAGCATCGGAACCGTGTGTTCTACTTTAGTAAAACCAGATAATACAGCTCCACCAACACGTTGCGTAATCGACTCTGGTGTTACTAGTTCGGGAAATTGTGTTTCAAGTTCGACTAACTGGTGATATGCATGATCATACTCACTATCCTCAATCGAAGGTTGATCGTTTACATAATACTCGTAAGCCCATTTATTTAATTTGGTTCTTAACGTATCAATTATTTTTTGTGCTTCTTCTTTACTTATCGCCAATGGACTCACTCTCCCTTATTCCACTTTTTCTATTGGAGCAAAAGCTGCAAGCAATCGTTTGATCCCTTGTGATGGAAATGCAATATCTAGTTCTAGATCTTTTGCTGTTCCACTAACTTTAACAACAGTACCTACGCCCCATTTTTTATGTTGAGCCTTATCTCCAGCTTTCCAACCTGTTTGTTCTCCACCTGTTTGCGTTTTATTTGATACCCGTGCGTTTTCTGGTTGTATGTACTCAGAACGCTTAGG
The DNA here is from genome assembly GCA_052104115.1 of Vagococcus sp. GTDB lineage: Bacteria > Bacillota > Bacilli > Lactobacillales > Vagococcaceae > Vagococcus. Next base: position 21,277 of record JBQELZ010000014.1, read on the forward strand.
TCTTTGTCCAATTGGTGTTTTCCGAGTCACTCGATTTTCTTGACCAGCTGTTTCTAATACAGCCTCATCAATTTCACCTAAGAATCTAGAAGGCCGGTTGTACTGTGTTCGGCCGTAAAGAGTTCGGCTAAAGGCGTTGGTTAGAAATAGCTTTTGTTCGGCTCGTGTAATCCCCACATAAGCCAATCGACGTTCTTCTTCTAGCTCATCATTTTCTAAAATAGCTCTAGATAATGGAAATACGCCTTCTTCCATTCCCATTAAAAAGACAAATGGAAATTCTAATCCTTTAGCGGCATGTAGAGTCATGAACGTTACTTGACTTTGATCTTCTTCTAGAGAATCAATGTCTGATACAAGAGCCAAATCATTTAAAAAGAGTGCTAGCTTACTTTGTTCCTCGTTTTCTTCTGATTCATACTCTCCAGCTTCAAATTGTTTATCAAATTCTTTGGTTACAGATAAAAACTCTTCTAAATTTTCTAATCTAGACTGGGATTCTAACGTATTTTGTACTTTTAAATCGTCTAAATAGCCACTCTTCTCAAGAGTTTGCTCCACTAACTCCGTAATGCTCAAAAATGGAATCATTTCACGCAAGTCTTGAATCATTGCGCCAAATCCAGCTAACTCATTTCTTGCTTTTCCAGTAATGTTCGTTAAATCTACATCTATAGATGCTTGTAGCAATGACCACTCATGTATCTCAGCAAAAGCTCTAAGTTTATCAATCGTTCCTGGGCCAATTCCTCTTTTAGGTGAGTTAACAACCCGTTCAAAACTTAAAGAATCCATTTCATTTGAAACAACATTTAGATAAGCCAAAATATCTTTAATTTCTTTTCTATCGTAGAATTTATGCCCACCAATCATTTTATAAGGAACATTAGATTTTAAAAACGTTTCTTCTACAACACGGGACATAGCATTTGTTCGATATAACACACAAAAATCACCATATTTATAACCTTGTTCCGACACTAATTTTTGTACCATACTAACAATAAACTGTGTTTCATCTCGTTCATTTTCACTGCGATAATAAATAACTTTGTCTCCATCATCGTTATCAGTCCATAATTTTTTCTTCTTACGATCAGTATTATGGTCAATGACACTATTAGCTGCTTGTAAAATATGTTTCGTTGAACGATAGTTTTGTTCTAATAAAATGGTTTTTGCCGTTGGATAATCTTGCTCAAAATTCAAAATATTTTGCATATCAGCACCACGCCACCCATAAATACTTTGGTCAGCATCTCCCACCACGCATAGATTATTAAAGCGTTGTGCTAATTTATTGACCAATGTATACTGTGCATGGTTTGTATCTTGGTACTCATCCACATGAATATATTGAAATTTATTTTGATAATATGACAGTGTTTCAGGACTTTTTTCAAATAGCTGAATGGTCAACATAATCAAATCATCAAAATCCATTGATTGATTCTGTCTAAGCTCTTTTTGATATCGCTTATAGCATCTAGCTACAATTTTCTCAACAAATCCTGTGTATCGTTCCTCATACATATCTGGTGTTAACAACTCGTTTTTAGCATTACTAATAGCACCTATCATGGATCTTGGATCATGCTTTTTAGGGTCGATATTTTCTTCTTTTAAAATACGTTTCATCAATGTTAACTGATCACTGCTATCAATAATGGTAAAATTACGATTATATCCGATTAAATCCACATCGCGCCTCAGCATACGAACACACATCGAATGGAAGGTAGACACCCATACATTTTCACCATCAGGTCCTAAAATGGTAATCACACGCTCTTTCATTTCCTTAGCTGCCTTATTTGTAAAAGTGATGGCTAAAATATTCCAAGGATTCACTTGTTTTTCTTCAATAATGTAGGCAATTCGGTGAGTTAACACACGTGTTTTTCCACTACCGGCACCTGCCATAAGTAATAGCGGTCCGTCAGTATGAAGAACAGCCTCTTTTTGTTTATTATTTAAGCCTGAAACCAAGCTATTGATATTAGACATGACGTACGAACATCCTTTCCTATTGAATCCTTTCTATTATAGCAAAAATTGACAAAAATTTCTTTGAAAATTATCACGAATATCCAATTCAGGCTAACTATTGATTTTCAGCAAAAAATTGTTTATGATGATTGAAGAATTCTACTTATATTTATGGAGGTCATTATGAAAAAATTATTATTAACTGTACCATTATCATTTTTACTACTAACAAGCGTTGGATGTGGAAACACAAAACAAGAGGAAACAGCTTCATCTTCAAGTATCAAAACAGAACAGTCTTCTACTGCCAAAGAAGAAACTGTCGCCATTAAGATGAGCATCATTGAAGATGAGAAAGAAGTATCGTCGAAAGAACTAAATGTTCCAAAAGATCAATCGGTTTTAGACATCCTAAAGGAAAACTTTGATGTAAAAGAAGAAAAAGGCTTTGTAACAGAAATTGATGGCAAAAAACAACAACCATCTGACAATAAATATTGGATGTATTACATTAATGATAAAGAAACATCAAAAGGTGCAAACGACATTTATCCATCTGAAAAAGACGATATTCAATGGCGATTAAATGCATTTAAATAAATCTGTTCGTTCAATCACCTATATTGCCTTAATCAGTGCCACTGCATATGTAGGTCGTATTGCCTTTCAATTTATTCCAAATGTCCAGCCTTTAACGAGTATCGTCATACTGTCTACCTTAATCTTTGGTTTTTATTTTGGATTTAGTGTAGCCTTTGTATCCATGATGGTCTCAAATTTATTTTTAGGTATGGGAATTTGGACAATTGCACAGCTCGCCTCTTACTTAGTGATTTGTTTGATTACTTTTTTACTGAGTAAATTTCTATTATCAGCGCCTTTATGGTTGCAAGCTACCTATTCAGGGATCTTAGGCTTTGTATATGGTTTTGTTATTTCATTTGTTAACGCTAGTTTTTTAGGCGTTGATGCCTTTTGGGTCTATTACTTACAAGGTGTCCCTTTTGATACCATGCATGCCCTAGGAAATGTAGGGTTTTATCTTGTTTTAATTCCAGTATTAAAACCTCTATTTATTAAAATGAAAGACAAAAGAGACTCAGCGATAACCTATCGCTAAGCCTCTTTTTTTAAGATAATTTTGAAGCGGCTGCTTCGTCTACGATGATGGTGACATCAGGATGATTTTGTAATGCACTTGCAGGCACATCTTCTGTGATGGCACCTTCAACTGTATTAAAAATAGCTTCTGCTTTCTTAGTGCCATAAGCTAATAAAATGATTTTTCTAGCTTGCATAATCGATTTAATCCCCATTGAATAGGCTTTCGTTGGGACATCCTCAATATTAGTAAAGTTACGACTATTTGCTTCAATCGTAGACTGTGTCAACGTAACTTCACTTGTAGTCGCTTCAAAAGAAGAGCCTGGCTCATTAAACCCAATATGTCCATTTTCTCCAATTCCTAAAATCTGTATATCAATTGGATTTTCTGCAATAATCTTATCATATCGCTCACATTCTTTTTCACTATCAGTAGCTAGTCCATTCGGTAAATAATTGTGTTTAAATGGTTTAGCATTAAACAGATGTTCTTTCATAAAATAATCGTAGCTTTGATCATCACTAGGTGCTAGTCCAACATATTCATCTAAGTTAACAGAGTTAATATCACTAAAATCTAAGTCACTCTTCACTAATTCTTGATATAACGATTCTGGTGTACTCCCAGTTGCTAAACCCAATGTTTGTATAGATTGTTCGTCCATGTCCTTTTTGATGATATTAAACGCTACTTTTCCGCCTTCAGAACTATTTTTTACTTTAACTATATTCATCATGATACCCCTTTTTATTTTTGGTATAGTCCAATTATAACGCTTTTATTTTTAAAGCACAAGTCAATTTTATCATTTTAAACCCAAAAAAACCTCTTAAACTATTCCCCCTTGTTTCCAAGTAGTTTAAGAAGTTCATACTTACATCATACTGTTATATACAATTAGACGGTACAACAGTTTCCCCATCATTTTTAAACTAGTCGTCCCCTTTGCCTTACTATGACTAATTTAAATTATCATCATCCTTATACTTTTCCCCATTTGTCATTGGCTTTCAAGTTGTCCCCTTTAACTTACACAACTGATATACTTAATGACTTGTAACAACAATCAGTCCCCACTCTTCAATTTTTCTCTAGCCATCCACTGATGATATGCATCCCTTACATGTGTAATTATTCCCCAATAACTACATATCCATTAAACATTCCCCTTTGACTTACAATGTTTAATGCGATTGTCACTTACAAAAACTATTATATATAACGAAATGTAGAACAAACTTATATATTTTGTCTGTTAAAAAGACAAAATATACAGATACATTAGTTATTGAATTTTAATTAGCCGTTTCTATTTTTAATAGTCATAAAAACCGATATCGTTTACATTTAAAAAGAGGAAGCAAAATAAAAAAGCTAGAAACTTTGTATACAAAGTTTCTAGCTTTTAGTTTTAAACTATTATTTAGTTTCACGGTGTAACGTAACTTTACGTTCACGTGGACAATATTTTTTAACTTCTAAACGATCTGGGTTGTTACGTTTGTTTTTATTAGAAAGGTAATTTCTTTCTTTACATTCAGTACATTCTAAAGTAATATTTACGCGCATTGTTTTCCCTCCAACTAAATTGATATTCAAGCATCAACTTGATACTTGAATATCATATCATGTTTTTATGTCAATTTCTACCCTTTTTAATGATTTTGTTAAGGAGTTTCACTTTACAGCTTAAAACTCATAATTTTGTTATTGTGAGTTTTGCGTTTCATAATAAGCATTCACTACTTCTCTTAGTACAATGGCATTCGTTCCGTCATCATCATCAGTAATTTGTGGAATAACCACACTAACAGCTATTTTAGGGTCTTCATAAGGGGCAAACCCTACAATTGTGCTATTGATAACTTCAACTACCTTACCATTACTATTTACAGCAAAGGTTTCAGCAGTTCCTGTTTTGGCAGCAATATCATAACTTGCTCCTTGAAGCGCGTGCCCTGTTCCCATTGGACCTGTTACGACTTGTCTCATTCCCTGATGGATAATATCAAATTCGGTTTGCTTTCCTTCAATTTTACTCAAAATTTTAGGATCAACCTCTTTTTTCATGTCTCCAAGTTCACCGTTATCATTCGTTCCATAAATTCCCTTGACCACATGAGGGGCCACTCTAGTACCATTGTTAGCTACTGTAGCCACATATTGATTAAGTTGCATTGGAGTGTATGTATCAAAGTTACCAAATGACAAGTCTAATGCACTAGCCATAATACCTGGTATATAGTTGCCGTTTTTATCTTTATACGTTTTATTAATGTATCCTGTTGATTCATTTGGTAAATCAATCCCTGTTTTACTTCCTAAGCCAAATTCACTATATGTTTTTCTAAGTGTTTCAAATACATCTGTTTGGATAGGCAATGTCATTCCTGGAGAATACTGAGTTCCCATCATACCTAGTGCAATTTTCATCATGTAAACGTTAGATGATACTTCTAAAGCTTGTGCAGTATTTAAAGAAACCGCACCGTATTGATTAAATAAGGATGTCTTAAATGTCCCATCTTGAAATTGCAACGGCTCATCAATCATTGTTTGATTGCCACTAATAATATTGTTTTCATAACCAGACATGATTGTTGCAGCTTTTATTGCTGACCCAGGAACAAACCCTTTATTAATAGTACCTAGTGCATCATCTTCTAATTTTCCTGTCTCTTTATTATGATTTAACCCTACCATTGAAATGACATTTCCAGTTTTAGGCTCTGTAACAACGACATAAGCACCATCTGATAGATTTGCCTTTCCACTATTTATCAACATTTGATAATTGGCTTCTAAAATTTCTTCTACCCTCTTTTGAAAGTCTAAATCAATCGTTAAAACGACATTATCTCCTTTTTCACTTGGTTTAGATTCTTTTTTAGAAATAATTTTTTGATTTTTATCCGTTAAAACTTCAGATTCACCTTTTTTACCTTTTAAATCATTTTCGTAAGCGGACTCTAAATAACTCAATCCAACTCGGTCATTATGCTTATAGCCTTTGTCTAAATACTCTTGGAGTTTTTCTTCTGGCAGGCCTTGTTTTTCAGTCGACACAGTTCCTAAAATTGAACGAATTTGATCTTTTTCAGGATACTCACGCTCCCAATCCGTCCCTGTTGAGATACCAGGTATAGTGGAAGAATTTTCTCCTACCACAGCGATTTCTTCTGGTGTCACCCCTTTATTTTTAATCGTTATAGGTTGTAACGCATAGGCGCCGTTAATTTTTTTAAAAACAGTAGCAACTTTTAGCTCTTCACCCTCTATTGCAACCTCTTCATCCGACACTTTGTCGACTACTTTTTTATACAACTCACCTTCAGATAACTGTTCACCTTTGCTATTTAGTCTGTCTGACACAGTCAAACGATTTTGAGCCTCTTTTAAATGGTCTGGTTCAGCTAACCAAAAATCTTTTTTATCTCTTTCCGATAATTTTTCTGGCTCTATACTGACAACTTGTACTATTTTTTTACTAATAGCCATAATGTCTTCTGCCGTCATTCCCGAACTTCTTGTAAACAAAATAACTTGATTGGCTTTATTACCAACTAATATTTTGCCTTTAGAATCATATATATACCCTCTAGGCGCACTCTCTTCAATTTTATTGGTTTGACCGCTTTCGACAATTTCAAGAAATTTTTCATGTTGATTAATTTGTAAATCTGATAACCTCACAATAAGCGCTGTAAATAATACAAATACAATAAAAAAAAGAAAATCTAAACGGAATGGTACGTGAGACTTCCTTGTATTTGATTGATTTTTCTTAGAAAATGGACGCCACTGATTTCTGTTTTTTCTCATTCGATACATTGTCCTTTCAACTACTACAATTAATGTTATTATACTTTTTTTAATCAAAATAAAAAGCATATCTATTTAAATTTAAATAATTTTTTATTTTTAGAACCAGTTATGAGTATCTCACGTATTTCACCTATTTTCAATGAAAAGACAACGACTTTCGTTCATTTTAAACAGAAAAATCGACAGACTTATCATCTGTCGATTTCATATTATGCTTGGCTGTAGTGACGAACTTCATCTACCACTGATAAAACAAACTTGTCTACACTAATAGTATGTGTTTCTTTACTACCATAACGACGTACATTTACTTCGCCTGCCTCTAACTCTTTATCTCCAACAACAACTTGGTAAGGAATTTTTTGAGTTTGAGATTCACGAATTTTATATCCCATTTTTTCATTTCTAACGTCCACATCAAATCGCAAGCCATGAGCATCTAATTTTTCTTTTACAGCACGTGCATAATCACTGTGTAAGTCTAAGTTCACAGGAATGATTGTCCCTTGAACAGGTGACAACCAAGTTGGAAACGCACCTTTGTAAACTTCTGTTAAATATGCAACAAATCGTTCCATCGTTGAGACGATACCACGGTGAATAACAACAGGTCGATGAGAATTTTCTCCATCTTCACCAACATAGGTTAATTCAAATCGTTCAGGTAGTAAGAAGTCTAATTGAATAGTTGAAAGTGTTTCCTCTACTCCCATAGCTGTTTTTACCTGTACATCTAATTTAGGTCCATAAAACGCTGCTTCTCCATCTGCCTCAAAGTATTCTAATTCCATTTCATCCATCGCTGCTTTTAACATTGTTTGTGCTTTTTCCCACATTTCGTCATCGTCAAAATATTTTTCAGTATTTTCTGGGTCACGGTAACTCAAGCGGAAACGATAATCTGTAATGTTAAAATCTTTATATACTGCCACCATTAATTCTAATGTCCGTTTAAATTCATCTTTAATTTGATCCGGACGAACAAAAGTATGCCCATCGTTTAATGTCATTTCACGCACACGTTGTAACCCTGATAGTGCCCCTGATTTTTCATAACGGTGCATCATACCAAGTTCTGCAATTCTAATTGGTAACTCACGATAACTATGAATATCATTTTTATAAACCATCATGTGATGTGGACAGTTCATTGGACGTAAGACTAACATCTCACCGTCCCCCATATCCATTGGTGGGAACATATCATCATGGTAATGATCCCAATGACCACTCGTTTTATACAAATTGACATCTGCCATGATTGGTGTATACACGTGTTGATAACCTAGACTAATTTCTTTATCTGTAATATATCGTTCAATGGTACGACGAATAGTGGCACCTTTTGGCAGCCAGAATGGTAAGCCAGAGCCAACCTCAGGACTCACCATAAATAAATCTAATTCTTTCCCTAATTTACGATGGTCACGCTCTTTGGCTTCTTCACGCATCTTAATGTAGTCTTTCAAGGCTTTTTTATCAAAGAAAGCTGTTCCGTAAACACGTTGCATCATCTGTTTGTTGGAGTCTCCTCGCCAATAAGCACCAGCTACAGATAATAATTTAAAGACTTGAATACGACCTGTTGATGGGACGTGGACACCACGACAAAGATCAACAAAATCCCCTTGATCATAAACTGTTATCGTTTCATTTTCAGGAAGTTCAGTGATTAACTCAACTTTGTAAGGGTCCTCTTTAAACAATTCAAGCGCCTCTTCTCTTGTTACTTCCTTACGCACGATTGGATTGTTTTCTTTAACAATTTTCATCATTTCTTCTTCTATTTTTGGTAAATCCTCTTCAGATATTGGGTGCTCACCATTATCAGTATCATAATAAAACCCATTTTCAATAGCTGGTCCTACTCCAAAATGGATATCAGGATACAACCTTCTTAAAGCGTTGGCCATTAAATGAGCGGTTGAATGACGTAGAATTTGTAAACCATCCTCATGATCAGGTGTGACGATTTCAAGAGAACCGTCCGCATCGATTGGACGAGTCAAATCGATCAATTTGCCATTTAATTTCCCAGCTAATGCTTTTTTACCTAAACTATTACTAATACTTTTAGCAATATCTAATGTGGTTGTGTTTACGTCAAATTCCTTTACTGCTCCATCTGGAAATGTGATATTAATTGTTGACATAATTCTTCCTCCTTAAAAAATTATAAAAAAAGTCCTAGTATGCATACTATGCACACTAGGACGAAGTTATCGTGGTTCCACCTAAATTTAAGATAAGAAAGATCTTATCTTCTCAACGTGTTAACGGTACGACCGGTCTAGTTTCAACTAAACTCTCGAAAGTGGTCAAATTATGGACACATTTAGAAAACTTTCAGTCAAGGTTTTCCTCCCTAAAAAATGGCTATCATAACAAGTTATCTTTCTCTACAATCAAATATGATTATCTTGTCTTCTATTTAATCATTTTTCCTAAGATTATGCAAGAGTCTTTCCTTAATTTTTAAGTCTAAATGTTTTTGGTGCTATTTTGACAATAATCATAAGCCCAATAAGAAAATAGCTAATTGAAATAGCCGAGATAAGGAGTGCATACCAAATACCTGCTGTATGAATTTGTAAATTCATATAAGAAATAAAATAAAATAAACCATCTACTATTTTATATACCGGATTCTTTACATCTAAATCACTTGTGAACGGCTGCAACAAATAGTAAACAAACAAATCATGAAACGAAAAAAGAAGGGTCAAACTAAACATGACCAAAATAAAGACTAATAAGGCTTGTAGAGAAAGACCTGGTTGATTCAATGCATTAAATACAATCACCCAAAAAACAAAAGTTCCTGCTACCAAACCATTGTAATAAAATACTTTCAGCACGCGAAAGATAAATCCTTTTACAATAGCATTAGACTCACGATAAAAAGGATACGATAACATAGATGAATCACAGTTCATAAAGACTGTTTGTACCACTTTTTTACCGAATGAGGATAAATACATAACAAAAAACATAATAGGCATCAAACGATAAAACACCTTATCTGATTTATTGGCTGGAACACTAGGTAAAAAATACATCGCCATAATCAATCCCATCATACCAACACTAATGGCAACGATCCGAATCAGCATTTGTTTTCTTAGAGTTCCTTTAAATCGACTAAATAAGAGAGCATTCAAATAGGCACTTCCTGATAAATGATCAAATTTATCTTTTTCTATTCTCATTCCACTTTGAAGTTTTTTGGCTTCTCCGAAATAACGTGTTTGATTTCGTTCCGCCTTGTTCGCTCGACCAATTATACCCATAGATGAATCAATCATTTGTTTTCCATAATCATCAAATCCTTTGAAATGGACATACATATACAAACATGGAATACTCAACACAATGACACTTAAAGCTAACGGCCAGCTAATAATGACACGTTGAAGCACTGCAACATGTTCCTGATGAAGGCTGATAGCGAGTATCCCAATCACAACTGAGTAAGCAGCAAAACTGGTTAATACTTTAATCAAAACACGATGACGACGTATCGTTAGCCTTAAATTAATACTTGCCCATAATAAGGACAACGACACAATAGAAAAATACCCAATCAGTACATATAGCCAGACATTCTTTTCTATCACGCCTAGAATAAGTAACCAAGGTAAACTTAGAAAAGCATTCATCATAATACCAAGCAACGTTTTACTTCTCAAGTAATCAATTTTAGATACATGAAAATTCGAGATAAACTGTATCTCTTTTTTCGTCAACGTCATAAACAAGTGACCCATTAACTCACCACTAATACAAACAAATAAAAACCAACTAACAAAAATAGGAAGCGTTTGATCGCTTATGCTATTAATGCCCAGTGTCAATGCATAACTAATCAAAAATGGTAACAGAGATTTTCCTATAGAGACTAACCCATCCATACCTATTTTTATATACGTAATGATTTTTTTTAATCCATAATCTCCATACAACATAGATGTTGGAATAAACTTCCCAAATAGAGGGATTCGGCCTAAAAAATAATAACACCCATTTGCAAATGTACTTGCTTTATACTGTCGATATTTCCAATGAATGGCTAAACCTTGCTTCATCTCATTTGTCATCTAATCCACCCATGTTGCCATCAGATAATAACGTGATAATTTCATTTTCAAAATCCTGATCATCGATTTTATCTGTAGATAACCCTTGCAATTGGCCATTATGTAATAGAACAATTTCATCGCATAAATCTTGAGCTAACTGCAAAATATGCGTCGAAAATATAACGATTGAATCAGATTTCATCGAGAGAATTAATTCTTTCATTTGATGTGCTGCCACAACATCAAATGATGTTAGTGGTTCATCCAATAATAAAATAGGTGGCTGAATCATCATCGTCGCGATCATTTGGACTTTATTTTTCATGCCATGAGAGTAGTCTTTCATTAATCGATGCCTATCTTCCCTGTTTATGCCTACTTTAGCCAAATAGTCATCTGGTGTTCTAACATGTTTCATCTGAGTATGGTTCATGTCTATAAAAAATTTTATAAATTCATAACCAGTCATGAAATCAGGAACACTAGGCGTGGCATGAACCAATCCAACATCACTATCTTTATAGTCTTCTAACAAACCATGTTCACCTAACATGATAGAGCCTGATTCAAATAGAATATCTTTAGAAATACAATTAAATAAGGTCGTTTTCCCCGCTCCGTTTCTACCTAATAACCCATAGATTTTTCCCTTTTCAAATGTAAAATCTACTTGATTTAATATTCGTTTATCCTTAAATTCTTTTATAACATTTTGCACAATAAGTTCCACTTACATTCCTCCAAGTTCCATACAACTTTTTTTCAGTATACATAATATTCACGGCTATGGCTATAAAAATAGATATCTCTGTCTTTTGGCTGTTTCTTACTTTATAATATAATAGATTACAGTAAAAAAGGAGTGGCAATCATGAAAATAGGTATTTTGGGTGCAGGCCATATGGGTAGTGCCATGATAAAGGGATGGATTAAGTCAGATGCTGTACCACCAGAGTCTATCTACGTTAAAGGAGGATCCAGAGGAACAGCTCATACACTACAACAAGAATTAGGTTTTACTCTTGTTCAAGATTACACTGTTTTTGCTACATGTGACGTATTGTTTCTTGCTGTGAACACGCCTCTTATCCTACCTTTATTACAGGAAATAAATAAGGAATTAGTAGGTAAAGTTATCCCTATTATTTCCGTATCAGCAGGTGTCTCAGTCCATGACATGCAGAGTGTGATGGGCGACTCTTATCCAATTGCTCAGGCAATTCCTAATACTCCCGTTCAAATCAATCAAGGCATAACCGGAATTGTCTTTCCTAACACCCTATCAACTCATCACAGGCATACCATGACCAACTCGCTTACTCTTTTAGGTGAGCTTGTAGAAATCACAGAAGATAAAATCGGTATCTTCGGAACATTAGCAGGATGTGGACCAGCATTTGTTGATGTATTCATGGAAGCATTGGCTGATGGTGCAGTCCTAAATGGTATGGACCGAGATATGGCTTACAAAGTTGCTGCAAAAATGGTCAGTAGTTCGGCCAATCTTCTTTTAGAAACAGGCAAACATCCAGGTGAATTGAAAGATGGTGTCACCTCTCCTGGTGGGACAACCATAAAAGGAATCACTGCGCTTGAAAAAGAAGGTTTTAGATACGCTACTATTAACGCTATCGACACGATTATGAGATAAATAAAAAGAGATACCTGCTTGAATAGGTATCTCTTTTTTGGTTTATTCTTTTAACGTAGCGTTTAATCAGTTGAAATGACAGATTGGTACAGCTTATTAAAGTAAAAAACTCTGGCTATCACATAATAGACAAGTTGAATGCCGACAAATGTTCCTAAAACAATAAATGCTGTAGCATGCATGCCTTCATCAAACAAAGCATACATCGCTTTTAAAGCAACAATTCCATGCAGAGATGAGACAATAATTGGGGTGAAGAACAGGATGCCTACTTGTTGATACACAACTTTTTTCATTTCTTTTTTACTAAACCCTAGTTTATAAACCATTCTAAACTTTTCTTTATCTAAATCCATATCACTGTATAATCTAAAATATAGAAAGCTTCCAGCCGATATAAAGAAGATAACACTTATAAAAAATCCTACAAATAATACTGGGGCGTACATATCTGTAATCATCTGAACCATGTACGCACGACTTTGGACGTCACGATGTTCAGACATTGATTTACCAACATTCACTTGATCAGTAAATGTTCCATTTGTTACAAACCATCCATAAAATACTGATTCTTTTGTTCCAGATAAAAAATTGGGGTAATTTTCATCTGATACAACAAAGACATCATCAAAGGTTGACACTATATGTTTACTTATCATGAAATCATGAACGTTTAATTCTACACCGTTTTCTTTCGTATGAATCGTTTTTGGGATATCTAATTTGGGAGAATTAGAAGAACGATCTTTTACATCCAAACGCATTGCTTCGTTGTCATTGATTGCTATTTGTATGTTTTTTATTTCTTTGGCTATGCGGTTGTAGTCTGAAACCTTAATAATTTTATATAAGTCATTTGTTTTGTCATCTTTAACATCTAGAACATGTAATGTCGCTTGATTTGTTTCTAATTTATGTGTGTCTATTTCTAAATTCATTTTAGTTAACATAGCTGATTCATTTTTTTTAGAGTCGTCACTTGGTTGATAGTAAAAATCATAGGGGAAACTATCTGTCCCTTCTAACGACAATTCTCTAAATCCAATGAGTGTACCAATAGCTGAAAATGCTACAGTGGTGATAACAGATACCAAGAAAAATGACCGTGCATTATCTTTCATTCGAAATCCTAAATCTGAAAAAACGAGCATATTTGTTTTTTTCCAAAATAGTCGTTGATTTCGTTGCAATCGGTTCACAAAAAATACACTTAATTGATTAAATAACAATTTCGTGCCAACAATCACAATAACGATGACGGGGAACATCACCATCACGACTGTCATACCATGAACACTTAGGGAAATTGTATACCCAAGACCTATTAGCATTAAACCAACAATTGATTTTATTAACGATACTTGGACAATCCCTTTACCCAGTTCGCCGCTTTTTAACAATTCTTGGACATCCATTTTCGGTATCTTAAATTGAATAAAAAAGGAAATGAGCAAAAATAATAGTGTGAACGAGACAACTGTCACGATAATTGCTTTTATGGGGAAGTAAAAGCCTAAATTGACGTGCATAGTTATATGACTCAACCACAAAATAAATTGGGCAAAAAAGATACCTATTGTGGTGCCAAAAATAGTAGCAAAAAAACCAATTATCATGTTTTCTTGAAATACCATTTTTTTTAATTGTTTTGGGGACATCCCTTGAATCAGTAATAACCCAAACTCTTTTTTCCGCGACTGTAAAAATATATCCATTGAGTACAGCACATAGAAAAAAGAAAATAAATAAATAATCACTGAAGATGTCAACATACCTATTTGAACCGCAGCATGTAACCCGCTTGCTAATTGGGGATGAAAAGCAAAGACGGCAAAGGTAAAAAAGGTCATGACTGTGGTCAAAGTACTTAAAAAATAGGCCAAATATAAATTTTTATTTCTGATGGTGTTCTTAAACACAAACTCTCTAAACTTCATCTGGAACACCTTCTAAACTGCGTAAATTACTCAGAATATCATCATAAAACTCTGTCCTTGTTCCTGCTTTAGCTATTTGTTGTACCAATTCACCGTCCTTTATAAAAACAATTTTCTTACAATAGCTGGCTGCAACTGGATCATGTGTCACCATCAAAATAGTAGATTGTTCTGTCTCATTTAATTCTGACAGCAACTTCATCACATCCTTTGAGGCTTTCGTATCCAAATTACCGGTCGGTTCATCCGCAAGAACTAATTTTGGTTGGTGAATCATTGCTCTTGCAATAGCAACACGTTGGGCTTGACCACCTGAAATGGTCGCAATTCGTTTTTTTAATAAGCTCTCAATGCCCAATCTTGTCGCTACATCATGTAAAGCTTGTTCCATCACATCTAACTTTTCACCACTAAGAGTTAACGGTAATACGATATTCTCTTCAACGGTTAAAGTTGGCATGAGATTGAAATGTTGAAAAACAAATCCCAACTCATTTCTTCTAAATTGAGCTAATTCTTCTGACTTTAATTTGGAAGGTTCATGACCATCAATCTTGATTTTTCCAGCAGTTGGTTTATCCAATGTTCCTATTAAATTCAATAGCGTAGATTTTCCACTACCAGACGGCCCCATAATCCCAACAAAGTCACCTTTTCTAACGGCCAAATTGATGGAGGTTAGAGCGTCATACTTGACGTCATTTCCATATGTTTTAGATACTTGTTCGATTAATAACATATATGACCTCATTTCGTACTTATTTGCTACACCCTTACTTTACAACACATGAATCAATTCCTACATGTATCGGACTAACATCCATCGAACATTTTTGTAAGATTGTTAAAAAAACAAAAAGAAAATCTTAAAAAAAATCTTTTTAACTATTTGTTTGGTATAATAATAGTTAATTAAATAAACGGAGGTGTTATATGGCTGTATTAGAAGCAACAATATTATTAATTTTCCTAGTTATCATTTCTAATATCATTAGTCATTACTTAGTATCCATTCCCACCGCATTAATTGAAATTGCAATTGGAGTGATCGCAGCTATTACGCTGAATTTACAAATAGAACTAGAAACAGATTGGTTTATGCTTCTCTTTGTTGCCCCACTTCTTTATAGCGATGCCAAGCATTTTCCTAAGAAGGAACTTTGGGAATTTAGAGCTCCTATTTTCGCAAATGCGATTTGGTTAGTTTTATTGACGACAGTCGCAGGAGGGTTTTTAATCAACTTCTTCATCCCAGAAATTTCTTTACCTCTTTCTTTTGCCTTAGCTGCTGTTTTGTCGCCAACAGATCCAGTTGCTGTACAAGGCATTGCCGAACAGGTAAAATTACCAAAACGTATTATGACCCTAATTAGCGGTGAAAGTTTGATTAACGATGCCAGTGGATTAATTGCATTTAAGTATGCTCTGGCAGCCTTTTTAACAGGTGAATTTTCATTACGATCAGCCACAACAGATTTTTTATATATGACATTCGTTGGAATCTTGGTCGGTTTAGTATTAGCTAATCTGTTTTATCTTCTACAAACAATACTACTTCGACAAGGAATTCAAGATGTTATACTACATTCATCCTTACAAGTTATTACACCATTTATTATCTTTATCGCAGCAGAAGTACTGCACGCATCAGGGGTTATTGCTGTAGTAGTGGCAGGTGTCATTTCCATTCAGCAAGAGCCTTTATATAGAGGGCAGTATTCAGAGATTAAATTGGTCACCACAAAGCTATGGGATATTATCATTTATCTATTAAACGGGATTGTCTTTGTTGTTTTAGGTGCCTTATTACCATTAGCTATGAGAGAGGCCATAATAGATCCATCGATAAATAACGCCATCTTAATTCTTTATGTCATGATTATTTGGTTTATTTTATTATTCATTCGAACCTTTTGGACATATGGTTACTTGTGGCTAAACTATTTTAAAACGAGAAATATGGTCCGAGTAAAGCCAAAATTTTTTACTGCCCTTCTAACCGGCCTAACTGGAGTTAGAGGTGCGGTTACCATGGCTATGGTACTTTCTATTCCATTTTTACTTCCGACTGGTGAGTTATTTAGAGAACGTTATATGATTATTTTCCTAGCAAGTGGCGTTATCTTAATGAGTTTACTTGTAGCTGTTGTCACATTACCTATCTTAACAAAAGAGAGAAAACGTATTTTACTAACTGGAGACGATGCCTTTCTTACTGTTGATGAAGATGATGAAACTGATACATCTGACTTAACTGAAATTGAAGCACGTAAATTAATGACAAAGCGCGCCATTAAATCATTAAAGAATGATCGAAATTCAAAAAATCATATGGTTATTACCGATTTATTAAATGACTTAGATAAGCAATTGCGTTATTTGTATCTAAACGATGACTTAACATCAAACGAATTTTATCATGATTTAGAGGTTGAATATCGCAGTTTAGCCGTAGAAAGTGAATACAAAGGAGCTCTAGCCATATTAGAAACACACGATTTTCCTAAGTCTTTATCACGTAATTACATTCAAATGTTAAACTACAAAAAAAGAGCTCATTCAACGAATATTTCAATTGTAGTAAAACAATCTCTCTATAAAACACGAAAAAAAGCCAAACGACTTGTTGTAAAAACTTTTTTAAAACAAGCTCATCGACCTGAGACAAACTACAAAGACATCGTGTTACTAGAAACCGAAAGTTCCAAATGCGCGATTCGTACACTGATTGATTGTCAAGCTCAGCTAGATCATAACGATAAACACTATCAATTAAAAAATAGTATTCTAAGTCAGATTGCATTAGAATACCAAAGTAAAATTGATCGTATTAAAAATTATGAATTGCGTCAACAAGATGCATATCAGGATTTATATCAAGAGTTTTTCTTAAAAACACTTGATGAAGAACGCAGTATTGTACAAACTTTATTAGAACAAGGTAAGATTTCAGCAGATATGGCCAATCAATTGCGTCAATCTGTGAATTACAATGAAACCACCTTTCTACAAAGTAATATAGATTAATAAAAAAGGATTGAGCTTATTCGCTCAATCCTTTTTAATCGTTTTCAGATACTTCAATCTCTTCATCTGGAATATAGGTCATTAACACTTTACGTGGTTTACTTCCCTCAGAAGGTCCTACCACGCCATTTTCTTCTAATTCATCAATTAGTCTTGCGGCACGATTATAGCCAACTCTAAAGCGTCTTTGTAACAACGAAATACTTGCTGTCTGCATTTCCACAATCAAAGCCTTTGCGTCTTCATAATACTCATCTTGAGAGCCATTTGGTCCAGAACTATTTTCCACATCATCCGTTGGCATCATATGCTCTTGGTAATCAGCTTCTTGTTGTGTGGCAACAAAATCCACAATATTTTCAACCTCTTGATCAGAAATAAAAGCACCTTGTACCCGAATTGGTTTATTTTCTCCCATTGGAACAAATAGCATGTCACCTCGTCCTAATAGCTTCTCAGCTCCATTCCCATCAATAATCGTTCTCGAATCAATCCCACTTGATACAGCAAACGCAATTCGTGACGGTACATTCGCTTTAATAATTCCCGTAATAACATCCACACTTGGACGTTGTGTGGCTAAAATCATATGAATCCCTGCGGCACGAGCCATTTGAGCTAATCGAATGATAGCATCTTCTACTTCATTACTGGCAACCATCATTAAATCCGCTAACTCATCTACAATCACCACAATATAAGGAAGTGGAGATTTACTTTCACCTGTTTGAGCATTATGCTTTCGAATCATTTCATTGTAGCCATTCATGTTCCTCACACCAAATCCAGCAAAAAGTTCGTAGCGTCTTTCCATCTCCTCCACTACTTTTTGTAATGCTTTTGCTGCCTTACGTGGATTCGTCACAACTGGGGTTAGTAGATGTGGGATACCATTATACACATTTAACTCTACCATTTTAGGGTCAATCATCATGAGCTTAACCTGGTTGGGTTTAGCTTTCATTAATATACATGAAATAATCCCGTTAATACAAACAGATTTACCACTACCAGTCGAACCAGCTATTAGTAAATGAGGCATTTTCGTTAAGTCTGCTGAGATAACCTCGCCAGAAATACTTCTACCTAATGGAACTTCTAATAATTGATCAGGATGGTCATCCTGCGCTTCAATGACATCTCTGAACGATACCATACTCGTTGTTTGGTTTGGGACTTCAATTCCAATTAATGACTTACCTGGAATTGGTGCTTCCATACGAATATCTTTTGCAGCTAAGGCTAGTGCTAAATCATCGGTTAATCCAACAATTTTACTCACCTTAACACCGACTGCTGGCTGAACTTCAAATTTTGTAACAGATGGCCCCAAACTCGCTCGAACAACCTTAGCATCCACACTAAAACTATCAAAAGTTCGTTCAAGTACTTTAACATTTTTTTCGACTAATTTGTATTCTTTGCTTTGATCAGTTAGTGGTATATCATTTAACAAATCAATAGATGGTAACTCATAATCAACATTTTCTACTTCTTCTGGTATATCAAACGAAATAGACGACTCTTTTTCATGAGAGTCCTCAGTGTCAACTGCTTTCTTTTTACTCGTTGTTGCCTTATTTTTTTTATTCTGATAACTATCTTGATAACTATCAATTTCTAATTTGATTTGTTCGGGCTCATGAACTGGTGCAACATTAGCTGTAGCTTTAGCTAATTTTTCACCTTCTGTCAAATCTCTTACATTATTTTCAGAAATTTTCTTTTGATTTTTATCAGATTTCAACTTTTTTTTTTCGTCTTGTCTATCCTCTATTTTTTGTTTTTGGTTATCCAATGACTGAAAGAAGGATTTACCCCATGTCCCTACTTTACTAACAACCTCTGTTAAGCCAACATTTGACATTAATAAGAGACCTGAACCCATTCCAATAAATGACAACGCATAAGATCCAAATTTTGACACTAAAAAATACGTGACTGCATACAAACTTGCGCCTATCATCCCGCCACCTACAGATTGGCTCACTTGATTCGTTTTTATATCTGTATATAATTTTTGCCAAGTAAGGGAAATAACTGACGTGTCTCTAGTTATCTGTTTAAATAAGCCAATCTCAATAAATAATAATAAACTAATATAAAATACCAATCCGCCAATCCAAATCGTTTGTCGCTTAAACTTAGGATCTTTCCCCATTACAAGTAATAATAAGCCGTACATAATTAATAGTATTGCCATGACCACATATGTATTACCAACAAGAAAACGAAACACGTTTGCCATTAATACACCAAGGAAACCTAGTTTCAACCCTCCAATAATACCAAATAATATAAAACCAATCCCTATCAAAAAGTAGGTCGTTTTCTCTTGTTGTTGTTTTTGTTTCTTAGTTGGTGCTTTTTTTGTTTGCTTTTTCTTCGCCATAATCAAACTCCTTACTCTTATTCCCTCAATAGTATACTATAAAAGTCAGGCTCGTGTTGGATTCTTTTATTTAAAAAAAGATTGAATCAAGCCTTCTTTTTCTTTTGTATAAGGCGGGAACATTGCTTTTAAGTGAATCAATGTGCTTCGTTTTAAAATCGCTTTTGGATATGTAAAACAATCAAGTGTGGCCTTTCCGTGATAATGTCCCATACCAGATGCCCCGACTCCACCAAACGGTAAATGTTCATTGGATAAATGCAACAAGGTATCGTTAACAGTAACCCCACCTGCATCAATGCTATCCACTAAATACTTTACATCTGATTTTTCACTACTAAATGGATAAAATGCCAATGGTTTTGGACGATTTTTAACGAATGAAATTGCGTCATCTACATGTTCATAACTTAAAACCGGTAAAATCGGGCCAAATATTTCCTGCTCCATACTGGCTAAATCGGCTGATATTTCCCCATACAGTAAAGTGGGCGATACATACAATGATGACTCATCCACATCCCCCCCCATATATATCAAGGATCTGTCTCGTTCAATTAACCCCTGAATTCGGTGACACGCCTCTTTGTTAATCAATCTGGCATAATCTGGTGAATCTTTCGGTGAGTCCCCAAAAAATTGAGTAATCGTTCGTCCCATCTCTTCAAGCAATTCACCTTTAATTTTAGCATCTACCAAACAATAATCTGGTGCAACACAAGTTTGTCCAGCGTTAATAAATTTCCCCCAAATAATTCGTTGAGCTGCCAGTTCAATATCTGCATAGGCCGTTACGATAACTGGACTTTTCCCACCTAATTCTAATGTCGTTGGTGTTAAATGTTTTGCGGCTTTCTCCAACACTATTTTCCCAACAGATTCACTTCCAGTAAAAAATAACTTATCAAATTGGTACTCTAAGACTAATTGGTTCGTTTCTTTATTTGATGTATAACAATGGACATAGTCTGGTAAGAAAGTATCTCTAATAATCGTGGATAAGATAATATTGGTATAAGGTGTATGCTCGGACATACCTACCAGTGCAGTATTACCTCCAGCAATTGCCCCAATCAGTGGGTCAAGCGTTAAAAGGACAGGATAATTAAACGGACTAATAATTAAACAATTTCCATACGGGGTTGGCTCAATAAAACTCGTACTCGGCCATAAAAACAATGGTGTCCTTACTTTCTTTTTACTGCCCCATTTTGGCAGCTTTGTTATCATTTGATCTAAGTGTCGATAAACTAAACCAATCTCTGTCATGAATCCTTCCATTGATGATTTACCTAAATCTTTCGACAATGCCTCTAAAAGTTCTAACTCATAACTCATTAATTGTTTTTTTAATAGTTTTAATTGTTTGACTCTAAAAGATAATGTTCGAGTCGTTCCCTCTTTAAAAAATGAACGTTGTCTTTCAATTATTTCTTCGACGGTATCATTCATATTAACATCCCCCTAGACTGCCATTATACCATGTGATGACTAAATAAAAACTGAAAATCTATTTAATCAGATTTTCAGTCTTACTCATCTATTTGTCTTGCATAGCAGCTTTTAAAGCTAAAGCTAATGGACTTTCTTGTTCTTCTTCTTGCTTGTTGTATTTATTTAGCAATCGACGTTCTTCATGTTTCGTCATTTTTTTCTTTTTGGACCCTTTTTTCTCTAATTTTTCTGTAATATTACATCTCTTACATTTAAAATAAGCCCCATTTTTATTTTCTAATATATCCATTTTTTTCTTACATTGAGGGCATCTATGATTGGACACTTTAGGGTCTTTTCGACGTCTGTATGAGCACGTATCACTACTACATACATACATTTTCCCATCACGTCCATTTTTTTCTCGAAGTTTTTCACCACAATCAGGACATGTTTTATTGGTTATCGAATGGTCAACATACTTATCTTCACTCGTCTTGATTTCTTTCACTAAACGAGTGGTTTCTTTTTCAATATCTTTGATAAAAAGATGTTTATCTAATTGCCCATCTGCTATTTTTTCTAATGACGTTTCCCACTTCGCAGTTAATTCCGGTGTTACTAGAGAAGGATTAACTAATTGTAGTAATTGCTTTCCTTTAGGTGTTACAGCAAGACTTCTTGTCTTTCTCTCCATTAAATCCGAACTAATCAATTTTTCAATAATCTCCGCTCGTGTGGCAGGCGTCCCTAAATTGTGTTTCTCCATTTGTCCAAGTAGTACCGCCTCAGACAGTGGACTTGGCGGAGTCGTCAGTTCTTTATTGATGACATAATTTGCGACCAAGACTTGGCCTTTTTCAAATGTGACATTGGTCGTTTCTTTCTCAATGTTTTGCTTCCAACCTAATTGGATGACAGTTCCTTGCTTAAATACCACATCATCTGAACCAACATCTACATGAATTGTTTGATTTGAGACAATATAAGGCTCCTCAAATAGCCCTAAAAATCGTTCAACAATCATTCGGTAAATTTTCATTTCATCGTTATCTAATTTTTCCAATCTCGGTGTTTGCTCTGTTGGTATAAGTCCGTGGTGATCCGTTACTTTTGCATTTTGGAAGACTTTGGTCTGCTTAACCTGTCCCCCTTTTTTAAGTATATCTTTTACTTTTTGACTATCCATAGAGACAACAGCATGCAACCGTTCCTTCATTGTGGACGCCATATCCGTTGTTAAATGTTTCGAATCTGTACGCGGATATGTCACTATTTTATGCGTTTCATACAATCGCTGAATAATCGACAATGTTTTTTTAGCCGAATATTGATATCTCTGATTGGCTTCTCGCTGAATCTCAGTCAAATCGTATGGAAGAGGCGCATGTTCTATTTTTTCTTTCATCGTAATCTTACTAACAATTGCTTTTTTCTTTGATAATTCAGATATTTTTTTCTCTGCATCTTGTCGTTCTTTGTATTGACGAGGTTGGGATAATTGAAGCTTGCCTTTTATCCCTTGATGATGCAAATCAATCGTAAAATATGTTTCCGGTTTAAAACGCTCTATCTTTTCCTCTTGCTTTCTAACCATAGCAAGTGTCGGTGTTTGGACACGACCTGCAGATAAACTATCTCTGTACTTGACTGTTAAAGCACGTGTCACATTTAATCCAACTAACCAGTCTGCCTCAGCCCTAGATAAAGCTGAATTATATAAAGCATCATATTCTTTGCTAGGCTTCAAATTCTTAAACCCTTCTTTTATGGCTTTATCAGTTTGAGACGAAATCCATAATCGTTTCACTGGTTTTTTGAATTTGACATATTCTAGTATCCATCTAGCGACTAATTCTCCTTCTCGTCCAGCATCTGTTGCAATGATGGCTCCTGATACATCTGATCGATTAGCTAGATGACTAATTGCTTTAAGTTGCGGTCTTGTTTTGGGAAGTGGCTTTATGCCTGATTTTTTAGGAATCATTGGTAAAGACTCCATCTTCCATTCTGACCAATCTTTATTATAATCCTCAGGCATTTTAAGGCCTAATAAATGTCCTAATGCCCATGTCACAATGACATCTTTTCCTTCAATATAATTCTTATTCTTTTGTGTCGCTCCTAACACTTTTGCCAAGTCTCTGGCAACACTTGGTTTTTCCGCTATAATTAGCTGTTTCATCGTTTTCATTGTCTCCATCGTTTAATTTTTCCCCATCTTTTAGTAGCATTAATCCTTTGTAAGCTTGTAAGTCTTCGTCACAATCTTCACAATAAATTAATTCGTCTTCATTCCAAAAAGCTACTAAATAAGGGTTCTTACATCTACTGTCATCGTAATCTTTTGTCAACTTTTTATAGCACGTAACAAAATAAGTTTCAGCCTCTTCAAACGTGTCAAAAGGATGTTCTTCTATGATGTCTGTTTGCCAGTCTTCAAAAAACCACCAAGGTTCATTTTCACTGTATGTGAGCGTTACATGATACATAATCAAACTTCCTTTTAATTTATTTTTTTCTTTGTTATAGATTAGTAGAAAAAAACAGTTATGACAAATAATATGACTCATCTTTATTCTATCTGTTTCATAAAAAAGAAACAAGCTTTCACTTGTTTCTTTAAGTTTATAATAATTCTCCGTACCGATTCACATATAATTTTTTAACAAACATGACAAGAACTAAGTACGAGATAATTGTTAAACCTAGCCATCCCCAATACTGAGTAGGTAAAGCAGTTAATCCAAGATTTTCACCAAACGCTGTAAATGGTAATATAGTTCCAACAGCAATCCCTAATGAGGTCACGGTTGTTAAAATAAATGAGGCATTACTTTGTAAGAACGGAACTTTTGGCGTTCTAAGTGTGTGAATCACTAAAGTTTGAGACCAAAGTGATTCCACAAACCACCCAGCATGAAATACTGCTATAAACGCTACTTGTCCATTTGCATCTAATGAATGATAAGATCCACCAACAACTGCCGGACAGATTAAAAAGTACATTAATACATATGTCGTGATATCAAAAATAGAACTTGTGGGTCCTAACCATTTCATAAAGGAGCCAATACTGATAGAATCCCATTTTTTAGGTTCTTCTAAATACTCTTTATCCATATTATCCCATGGAATAGACATACAAGAAATATCATAGATTAAGTTTAGAAATAGTAATTGTAGTGGGAGCATCGGTAAAAATGGTAAGAAAATACTCGCTACTACTACTGAGAACATATTCCCAAAATTTGAACTAGCAGTCATTTTAACGTATTTCATAATATTACCAAATGTAGTACGACCTGAAAGAATACCACGTTCCAATACCATTAAATATTTTTCTAACAGAATTACATCAGCCGACTCTTTAGCAATATCCACTGCTGTATCAACTGAAATCCCTACATCAGCTTCTTTCATGGCAGGAGCATCATTAATACCATCGCCCATAAATCCAACTGTATGACCAGATTCTCTCAATACTCTGACCAACCTCGTTTTTTGAGCAGGTGTCAATTTCACAAAAATATTATAGGTTTCAGCGACAACTTTTAATTCTGTATCATTCATTTTAGAAATCTCATTACCAGTAACTAGCTCTTCTTCTCCCAATCCTACTTGTTTACAAACTGATTTCGTCACTAGTGCATTATCTCCAGTTAAAACTTTCACGCCAACACCATGATGTTTTAGTGCTTTTATAGCGTCCTTAGTTGTTTCTTTTGGTGGATCAAGGAATGCCAGGTAACCAATTAACACCATATCACTCTCATCCTTCACTGAAAACTCTCCAACAACACTTGGATTGGTTTTTTGTGACACAGCTATCACACGTAGCCCATCTTCATTCAAATCGTCTACTGTTTTTAATATGGTTTGTCTAATGTCATCCGTCAGGGTCATAACAGTCCCTTGATAATCGACATACTTAGAAATATCAAGCATTTCTTCAACGGCACCTTTAGTAATCATTTGTGTGTTTCCTTCTTTATTTTCAACCACAACGCTCATACGTCTACGTTGAAAGTCAAAAGGAATTTCATCTACTTTTGTGTAGTCATCAACAGGTATATTTAATTCTTCTTGTGCTGACTCGATGATTGCTTTATCCATTAAATTTTTAAGTCCTGTCTGAAAGTAACTATTAAAGAAAGCGTGATGTAAAACACGTTCATCTTCATTACCATCTACATCTAAATGATACTCTAATATAATTTTATCTTGTGCTTAGTTGTAGAATCAAGTTAGTCACCCTAAAATAATAAAAAAACACCAT
>JBQELZ010000015.1:0-40611 GCA_052104115.1 Vagococcus sp.
CATGGTGTTTTTTTATTATTTTAGGGTGACTAACTTGATTCTACAACTAAGCAAGTAAATTATATCATAAAAACGTTTTCTTTTTGCGAACTTGTTATTTTATTTTCAATTTGTGATAGATACAGTTATAATGACCTTATTGTTTAGTAAATAAAAAGAAAAGGCTGAACGAATATGAAAAAAATGGTAAGAAAAGAAACGTTAACTCGTTTAAAAAGTTTAGCAAAAACGCCAGAAATAAAGGTTCAAAAAGAGTTAGATATTATGAATCAACTGTTTTTAAGTGCGGAGTGGAGAGACGCAAAAGTTATTGGAACGACTTTGTCAATATCGTACGAATTTAATACAAGTCAGGTGATACATAGAGCAATTAAAGAAGGAAAGTGTGTCTGTGTCCCTAAGACATTTGGCAATGGTAAGATGGAATTTTATCGTTACGATGGGACTGAACCGTTGGTGAAGACATCTTTTGGAGTATTAGAACCAGACACTCCAACTGTCATAACAACAGATAGAATAGATCTATTAATCGTTCCTGGTGTAGCATTTTCACGTGCTGGCTATAGAGTCGGATTTGGTGGAGGATTTTATGATAGGTATTTAACGGATTTTGTAGGCAATACATGTAGTTTAGTATTAGCTGAACAACTCAGTGAAGATTTTGTGCCAGAAGGGCATGATTTACCTGTCCAAACTCTTTATATTGAGCAATAAGAAAGGAGATTTTTTATGAATTTAGATTCTAATAAATGGCGTCGAATGACGAACGTACCGTTTATGACATATGCTTTTTTGATCATACAACTTGTTGTGTTTGTCTTAATGGAACTAGTCGGGATGAAGTTTGGGATATATGGCGGTTCAGAAAATGGTGGCATATTGTTACTATTTGGTGCGATGACTCCATCTGCTATTATTGAGAACCATCAATTTTGGCGTTTTATTACACCTATATTTGTCCATATTGGTTTAACACATATCGCATTGAATTCGTTGACATTGTATTTCGCAGGACGAATTTTAGAACCAATCATTGGTCATATCCGATTTTTCGCTGTGTATGTGTTAAGTGGCATATTAGGCAATCTGCTTAGCTTTGCTTTCAGTCACCCGAATTCTATTTCAGCCGGGGCTAGCACATCCTTATTTGGCATGTTTGCGGCATTTATTATATTAGGTAGGATATATCCATATCACCCAATGATTAGACGTATGTCACAAAATATGACGTTACTAATTGTACTGAACTTGGTCATGAACATCTTTGATTCAGGCGTTGATATGTTTGGACATTTAGGTGGAGCTATTGGCGGTATATTGGTTATGATGGTTATAGGAACGCCGAAAAAACAACGAGGCTTAGAACAAGAGATAAACAAACATAAACGAATTTTATCAGGTATTATTTTTCTGTTTATGATTGGATTTTGTTTAGCTTATGGATTCATGTTCGGCTAGCTGTGGAAAAGGAATAAAGTAAAACTGGTACTATGATTTTAAATATGTTATCTGTATAATAGTATGGGAAGTGTTAAAATGAGAACGTTGTATGATGTACAACAATTGCTTAAAGGATTTGGTATTTATATCTATGTTGGTAATCGTCTTTGGGATATCGAGTTGATGATGGTTGAGCTAAGTAATTTAAATAAAACAGGAGTCATTGAAAAACCTGTATTTATTAATGCTATGATGGTATTGAAACGAGAGCATAGATTAGAAACAGAATATCAGGAGGGGCTAAATTGAAAAATAAGTTAATTGGTATTGATTTGGGTGGAACAACAGCAAAATTTGCGATTTTGACAGAGCAAGGTGATATCCAACAAAAATGGAGTATCGAAACAAATAGTAATGACCAAGGGACACATATAGTACCGGATATGATTGAATCTATTAAACATCGTATTCATCTTTATGAGATGGATGCCTCAGACTTTATCGGCATTGGGATGGGGACACCAGGTACAGTAGATCGTAAAGCAGGTACCGTTATTGGTGCGTATAATTTGAATTGGAAGACCTTACAACAGATTAAAGAACCCATGGAATTAGCATTAGGAATCCCTTTTACTCTAGACAATGATGCCAATGTTGCAGCTCTTGGTGAGAGATGGAAAGGTGCTGGAGAAAATTCTTCAGATGTGACCTTTATAACATTAGGAACTGGTGTTGGAGGTGGTATTATTGCAGAAGGTGAGCTGTTGCACGGAGTAGCAGGAGCAGCAGGAGAAATTGGTCATATGACAGTAGAGCCTGATGGGTTTGAATGTACATGTGGCAAAAAAGGATGTTTAGAAACGGTAGCAAGTGCGACTGGTGTAGTGAAACTCGCAAGATACATGTCTGAAAGTTACTCAGGAGACTCTAAATTAAAGTATATGATAGATGACGGCCAAAATGTCACGAGCAAGGATGTTTTTGATTTAGCAAAAGATAATGATTTATTTGCTTTATCTGTTGTTGATAAAGTATGCTATTATTTAGGTCTAGCATGTGGTAATATTGGAAATATGTTAAACCCAAGTGATATTGTCATTGGTGGTGGCGTGTCCGCAGCTGGGAATTTCTTACTTGAAAAAATTCAAATTTACTTTAAGCAGTTTGCTTTTTTACAAGTTTACGAAAGTACGACAATTAAACTAGCACAACTTGGTAATGAAGCAGGGGTTATTGGTGCAGCATCACTTGCACTTAAATTTAAATAAATTATATATAGAGAGGGCATTTGATTTATGGCAGTTATTAGAACGATTAACGTTATTCTTATTACATTTTTAGTAATCTATGGATTATATAGGTTGTTTTTCTTTATAAAGAGAAAAAGAACTGCTCAATGGATTGAAACGATTGAATTCCAAGAAACAATGAGAACCGCACAGGTCATTGATGTACGTGAAAAAGATGAGTTTAATCGCGGACATATTTTAGGGGCGAGAAGTATTCCTTATACAGTGGCTAGGTCTCATAAAGAATATCTTAATGGCATTAGAAAAGACACACCTATCTATTTGTATGATAACAAAACAAGTGTATCAACTTATATGGCAAGTCTGTTAAAAAAAGAAGGATTTACAGATGTTTACATTTTAAAAGGTGGATACAGTAGCTGGACTGGTAAAACGAAAAAATAATAAAAAAGAGATTATCTATTTAAATGGATAATCTCTTTTTTATACGAAATTGGTATTAACGTGCACGACTTTTACGCATTGCTTTTTTACGATTGTCGTCAATCATGATTTCTTTTTCTTCAACTGGTTCGATAACAATCTTCTTAATCCCTATAGCTACACCAGCTAACGCAGCTAAAGTAACAGTTGTTCCAGCTAAAAAGCCTGAAGTAAATTTTTTCATACGATTTACACATCCTCTATTTATTGTACACTACCATTATGGACTATTTAGAGATAAAAATCTAGTGATAACTAAAAAGCTTGATTTAAATTCCTATTAATAAGTGATACACTATAATCTGAAATGGAGTGATAAACATGACCTTAATTTTTGCTCACAGAGGCAGTAAAGGGACACATCCGGAAAACACACTTGCTGCATTTAAAGAGGCGTGCCGTGTGAAAAGTGATGGCATTGAATTGGATGTGCAATTATCAAAAGATGGAGAATTAATCGTCATTCACGATGAAGACGTCTCACGTACCACCAATGGCACTGGAGAGATTAAAGACTTAACACTAAAACAAATTAAAGAATTGGATGCAGGATCTTGGTTTGAACCATCCTTCTCTTCTGAAAAAATACCTGTATTTAAAGAAGTTTTGAATCTCTTGATAGAAGAGAATTACAAAGGCATGCTGAATATTGAACTGAAAACAGATAAATTTGATTATCCGGGCATTGAGAAAAAAGTGATAGATTGTTTACTAGAACGAGTACTTCCAGGTTCTTATATGTTTTCCAGTTTTAATATGGAGACGTTGAAACGGATGCAGGAATTGGATCAACAGACATTAAAAGCGATTATTTTAGATAGCTCTGCGAAAAAAATTTCTTTTGCTAAAGAAACAGAGTTTATTGAAGGTATGCATCCATCTATTAAATGGGTTAAAGGTCATACTGAGGATGTTGCTACGTTTAATAAACACATAAGACCTTGGACTGTGAACAGTGATGAAGACATTCAACACGCTTTTGAAAGTGACTTGACAGCCATACATACGGATTTCCCAGAAAAAGCATTGGCTTTAAGAGAAATGATGTAAGACAGATGGAGAAAAAACAGAAAGTATTGGTTATTGTTGGACCTACAGCTGTAGGGAAAACAGCATTAAGCATTCATATGGCAAAAAGGTTCAATGGTCAAATTATTAGTGGTGATTCTTTGCAAGTTTACAGACAGTTAGATATCGGAACAGCCAAGGCAACAGAAGAAGAACAAGATGGTATCATACATCATCTTTTAGACATTAAAGAAGCAACGGATACCTATTCAGCCCATGACTTCAAAAAAGAGGCAGAAAGCAAAATAGTAGAGATTCATCAAACGAATGAGTTACCAATAATTGCTGGTGGCACTGGTATGTACATTCAATCACTGTTGTTTGATTTTCAGTTGGGAAGTAATGAGTCAGAACAAGATAAAGCAAACGCGCTAGCATTCAGGGACGAGATGGCGTGTTTAGCCTTAGAGAAAGGGAACCAAGAAGTTTGGAATCGTTTAAATGATATGGATCCTTTGGGTGCAAGTAAGATACATCCTAACAATTTGAAACGTGTTATTCGAGGGATTGAAGTTTTTGAAAAGACAGGGATGAGTATCCTAAATCAACAAACCGTTGATTTTAAAAAGGTAGAAGATAGTGTGTATGATGTGAAAATCGTGGGACTTTATACAGATCGTTCGATTCTTTATGATAGAATTAATCAACGCGTTGACATCATGATTGGTCAAGGATTGGTTGAAGAAGCACATTATGTGTATGAGCTTGGAAAAACACAAGCAAGCCAAGGCATCGGCTACAAGGAATTTTTCCCATATTTTGAAGGAAGTATAAGTCTGGAAGAGGCGATTGACAAGGTAAAACAACACTCAAGGCAGTATGCAAAAAGACAGTTAACGTGGTTCAGAAATAGAATGTCAGTAGAATGGTGGGATCTCGTACAAACGCCGTCACAACTTTCTATATTAGAAAAAGAGATTGAAAAATGGTATTTAACTTAAAAAGAGGTGGTTAAGATCGAAAAAGTTATTATTGTGGGTGTTGAAACACAAACTAATTATGTCACTTTTGAAGAGTCAATGAAGGAACTGGCTAGTTTAGTTGAAACTGCTCAAGGAGAAGTCGTTGGTGAGTTGATTCAAAAACGTCAAACGGTTGATAGACGAACGATTCTTGGTAAAGGTAAATTAGAAGAATTGGGCTCATTGATTCAATCAACTGAGGCAGACATGGTTGTGTTTAATCATGAATTAACTGCTAGACAAGCTAAATCTATTGAGGACGTAGCACTGGTTAAAGTGATTGACCGAGTTCAGTTAATCTTAGATATTTTTGCATTACGTGCGAAATCAAAAGAAGGTCAATTACAAGTTGAATTGGCACAACTTAATTACTTGTTACCAAGATTGGTTGGACAGGGAACAGCTTTATCTAGATTAGGTGGAGGTATTGGAACGAGAGGACCTGGAGAAACCAAGCTTGAAACAGATAGACGTCATATTAGACATAAAGTAACGCAAATTAAACGTGAATTAGCACAGATTAGTGAACATCGAGAAAGAAGCAGACAAAAAAGGCATGACTCTAATGTCTTTCAGATTGGTTTGATAGGCTATACAAATGCGGGTAAATCAACAATTATGAATATGTTGACCGATGCTAACACCTATTCAGAAAATCAGTTGTTTGCAACGCTTGACCCATTGACCAAAAAATGGACCATGCCAGATGGTTTTCAAACGACTTTAACAGATACAGTTGGCTTCATTCAAGACTTGCCTACACAATTGATTGAAGCCTTTCAATCTACGTTGGAGGAAAGTAAAGGGATGGACTTGTTGCTTCATGTCGTAGATGTGACGTCGAAAGATAGAGATCAGCAAGAAACAACAGTTATTGGTTTATTAGAGACATTAGATATGAATGAAACGCCAGTTTTAACAGTTTACAACAAGGCTGATTTGCTGGAGGGGGACTCTTTTATACCGACCTTATATCCAAATTGTCTTGTGTCAGCTGTAGAAGCATCAGGCCCCTCTGATTTGACACAAGCGATTGTTGCCAGGCTAAAGGATATCTTAGTGCCCTATGAAGTAGTTCTTGGAGCATCTGATATGTATTTATTAAATCAAATGGCACAAGATACTTTGTTAGATTATTATGAGTTTGATGAAGAAGAAAACGAATACCGTGTGTTTGGGTTTGCTAAGGCAAATACACGTTGGACTAGAGGAGATTTGGAAGATGAGTTGGACGAATGGATTTAATCCAGTTTTAATTGAAAAAATACATCATGTGGATGAAAAGATTATTCATGTAAGATCGCAATTGCAAGAAATCGCACTAAGTAATCAAGCTAAAGTGCTTGAAGCTTTTAGAAAAAACCACCTATCAGAAAGTCATTTTATGGCTTCTACAGGCTACGGCTATGATGACTTAGGGAGAGATGCACTAGAATCGGTTTATGCTGATGTCTTTAAAACAGAAGCGGCATTAGTGAGACCGCAAATTATTTCTGGTACACATGCTATTGCTACTTCGTTATTTGGTATTTTACGACCAGGAGACGAGTTGATGTACATAACAGGTACTCCTTATGATACGTTGCATGAAGTCATTGGGACTGCCGGAAATGGCGTTGGTTCATTAAAAGAATATAATATTAGTTACAAAGAAGTATTATTGAAAGAGGACGGTTCTGTTGATTTTGATGAGGTTGCTAAACAAATGGGTGATAAAACAAAAGTGATTGGTATTCAACGATCAAGAGGGTATGATGCTAGACCTTCATTCACCATTAGTGAGATTGATGAGATGATTTGTTTTGTTAAATCGATTAATCCAAATATTGTTGTGTTTGTAGACAATTGTTACGGCGAATTTGCAGAAATTTACGAGCCGACTGAAGTTGGTGCAGATATCATGGCGGGCTCTCTGATTAAAAATCCAGGTGGCGGTATTGTTAAAACAGGCGGATATATTGTTGGGAAAAAAGAGCTGGTTGAAAAAGCCGCGTACCGGTTAACGACACCTGGAGTTGGTGGTGAAGGCGGTGCGATGATTTATAGCACACATGAAATGATTCAAGGGTTTTTCTTAGCTCCACATGCGGTAAGTCAAGCGATTCAGGGAGCTGTTTTTACATCGGCTTTGTTGGAGGAATTTGAAATTGATTCTACACCGAAGTGGAATGAGCCAAGAACAGATTTAATTCAGCTTATTTCTTTGAATAATCAAGAAAAAATGATTTCTTTTTGCCAGGCTATTCAAAAATTTTCTCCAATTGATGCACATGTCTTGCCTATCCCTTCTTATATGCCTGGATATGAAGATGATGTGATTATGGCAGCAGGAACCTTTATTCAAGGCGCTAGTTTAGAATTGACTGCAGATGGACCTATACGAGCACCTTATCAATTATATGTTCAAGGTGGCTTAACATATGAACATGTAAAAATTGCAGTGTCTCAGGCAGTTAATGAAGTATTTTTTTAAATATTAAAAAAAGTTGTTATCCATGTTAGATTATCTAACGTAGATAATTGACTTTTTTTTTAGGTCCTGTTATTCTTTTTTTAACCTTTTATAAAGGAGTGAGAAGATGTCGAAAAAAGAATTAAAACGGACAATGTCTGTTTTTCCGATAGGATCTGTTATGACATTAACGGAATTATCAGCCAGACAGATACGTTATTATGAAGAACAAGGATTGATTTTCCCAAAGCGTAATCAAGGAAATAATCGGTTATTTTCTTTAAATGATATTGATTGCTTACTTGATATAAAGGATATGCTTGATGAGGGATACACGATTAAAGAGATACAGTATCATTATTTAAAACAGGAACAGGAAAAAGAAAAAATTTCCGAAGAAAAAATAAGGATTGCTTTGTATCAAGATTTAATGAGAGAAAGTGGACTTCATCCAAGATAAACATTCTAATCACGATTAGAAAATAAAAAATGAAGAGGCGACATAATGGGGAAATATACAACGAAAGAACAAATTAAAGTAGCAGCTAAAGAAGAAAACGTTCGATTTTTAAGATTGATGTTTACGGATATTCTTGGTAGATTGAAAAATGTTGAGGTTCCTATTAGCCAATTAGATAAAGTATTAGATAATAAAATGATGTTTGATGGGTCATCTATTGAAGGATTTGTACGTATTGAAGAAAGTGATATGTATCTATATCCAGATGTATCAACGTTTATGGTATTCCCGTGGGAAAGTGAAAAAGGGAATGTAGCTAGATTGATTTGTGATGTGTATGGAACAGATGGAAAACCATTTAAGGGGGATCCACGTAGTAATTTAAAGAGAATTATGAAAGAGATGGAAGCGTTAGGATTTACTAAGTTTAACATCGGACCAGAACCAGAGTTTTTCTTATTTAAACTAGATGAAAATGGCCGACCAACAAACCAATTAAATGATAGTGGTGGTTACTTTGATTATGCACCAATCGATTTGGGAGAAAATTGTCGACGTGATATCGTGTTGGAGTTGGAAAGTTTGGGATTTGAAGTGGAGGCGTCTCATCACGAGTGTGCTCCAGGTCAACATGAAATCGATTTTAAATACTCTGATGCAGTAGAGGCGTGTGATAATATTCAAACCTTTGAATTAGTGGTTCGTACGATTGCTAGAAAACATGGACTACACGCGACGTTTATGCCGAAACCATTGCATGGTATTGCAGGCTCAGGAATGCATATCAATATGTCATTATTTAATGAAGAAGGAAATGTCTTTTATGATGAGAATGGTGAGGATCAATTAAGTGAGACAGCTTATCAGTTTTTAGGTGGATTATTAAAACATGCTCGTGGGTACACAGCAGTTTGTAATCCTATTGTTAACTCATATAAGCGATTGGTACCAGGTTATGAAGCTCCAGTCTATGTGGCTTGGAGTGGTAAAAATCGTTCGCCATTGGTTAGAGTACCAAGTTCAAGAGGCTTATCAACGCGTTTAGAACTGCGTTCAGTTGATCCGACAGCTAATCCATATCTCGCTATGGCAGTTTTATTAGAAGCAGGATTAGATGGAATTAAAAATAACATCACTCCACCTGCAGCTGTGGATCGTAATATCTATGTGATGACTGAGGAAGAACGTAGAGAAGCAGACATTACTGATTTACCATCAACTTTACATAATGCAATTAAAGCGTTAAGAGAAGATGACACAATGAAAGAAGCATTAGGATCTCATATTTATAATAATTTTATTGAAGCAAAGAAAATGGAATGGTCTGCATTCCGTGAACAAGTTTCAGAATGGGAAAGAGAACAGTATTTAGAAATGTATTAAAAAATAGCTTAGCACAATATATGTGCTAAGCTATTTTTGTACGGACGATTATCTGTCAGTTGATGTTTGCGTCGTTGTTGTTCCGATATTTAAAGAGGCACGTTCCGTTCTATCAGCCGTAAGATAAAGCATTAAGATACTAGCGAATGTTAGAGCAATTGCTATATTTCGCTTCTTTTTATCTGGGTTTTTTCGTGTGAAGTAGCCGATACTGATAATCCCAACAAATGACATGACGCTAAAAAACAAATCCATTTGATGCCCTCCTTTTCTTGATACCGTCATAATAGCATGTTATCTGATGATATTCTATACTTTCTTTTTGGTTATACACACGTCATTTCGTCTATATATGAAAAAAGTTTGAAAAAAAGATTTTTTTTAGTAGGATTAAAAGGAAATCTTGTTATATTGTGGTAGAATAGGACATAGATTAGAAAAAGAGGAGAATTTGAATGATATCAGTAGTAGATTTGAGATCAGGTATGACATTTGAAAAAGATGGAAAATTAATAAAAGTATTGGAAGCTAGTCACCATAAACCTGGTAAAGGGAATACGGTAATGCGTCTAAAATTGAGAGACATGAGATCTGGTTCAACAACGGATACGACAATGCGTCCAGATGAAAAAGTAAAGAAAGCACACATCGATAGTAAAGATGTTCAATATTTGTATATCCAAGACAATGTGGCTGTATTTATGGATTTATCAACATATGAACAATATGAAATTCCGGTAGATGTTATTCAAGACGAATTAAAATACTTATTAGATAACATGGAAGTGACGATTCAATTTTATGAGGTTGAAGTGGTAGGAGTAAGTTTACCTACGACTGTTGTGTTAGAAGTGCAAGAAACACAACCATCTATTAAAGGTGCAACTGTGACAGGCTCTGGAAAACCGGCTATTATGGAGACGGGATTAGTTGTAAATGTGCCAGACTTTATTGAAGCTGGAGAAAAATTAGAAATAAATACACAAGAAGGTACTTATGTAAAACGTGCTAAATAAACATGAAAACAGAGTCGCTTTTTGGCTTTGTTTTTTTAATCGTTTGATGACGTAAGATGTGTGTAACAATAAGAATATTATAAAGAGAGGGGGGAGGGCAAGATGAATTTTAATGTATTAGACTTGTTCAAACCCAGTATGTGGCAATATCTAGTTAGCAGTTATACGTCAGTAAATATTTTTATTCATTTACTGGATATATTAGTTGTCTGGTATGTCATATATAAATTAATCATGTTGTTGAATGGGACAAAAGCGATACAGGTATTTAAAGGTATTGCTATCATTATCATTGTTCGAATTATTAGTGATTTGATTGGGCTGAATACCGTGTCATGGCTAATGAGTCAAGTAATTACATACGGTGCAATTGCAGCTATTGTTATTTTTCAACCGGAAGTTAGACGAGGATTGGAACATTTGGGTAGAGGATCTATTTTAAAAACTGTAAAGAAAACAGCAGATAATAACAACATGTTAGTTACTCATTTAGATGAGGCAATTCAATACATGTCAAAACGTAAAATTGGTGCTTTGATTTGTTTGGAAAAAGGGGATAGTTTACGAGAGTATATTGATACAGGTATCCCTTTAGATGCGGATGTATCCAGTCAATTATTAATTAATATTTTCATCCCTAATACACCATTGCATGATGGAGCGGTAATCATAAAGGAAGATAAAATTTCGTCTGCTAGCTCGTATTTACCTCTTTCAGAGAGTACGTTAATTCCAAAAGAATTTGGTACACGTCACAGAGCCGCGATTGGACTAAGTGAAGTGACAGATTCTATTACTGTAATCGTTTCTGAAGAAACAGGTGATGTAAGTTTAACCTATCAAAATAAGTTTATGCCTCACTTAACTCGTGATGAATACATTGATGTTTTGACACGTGAATTAGTAGAGAAAGTTGAAGAAGAAAAACAAAATATTTTTTACCATATGAAAGATGCGTTTACAACCAATCTTAAAGGGGGTAAAAAATAATGAAAGAAAAAGACAAAGCACCTTGGTTTGTCAGAATTTTATCACTCTTTTTTGCCATTTTATTGTACTATAATGCTAACTCGATTACACAAGATGTTGTGTCCAATCAACCTGTGTTTAATGAATTAGAAGCAGTGTCTGAAAATGTCCCAATCAATGTGACATACAATCAAGACAAATATTTTATTTCAGGTTATGAGCAAACGGTGGATGTCGAAATGAAAAGTCCAAATAAAATACTTCTAGATAAAGAGTCTAATTCAGAAACGAGAAGTTTTTCTGTTATTATGGATTTAACTAAATACAAAGAAGGGACGTTTGAAGTTCCACTTGAAGTTGTTGGGATGCCGGGTTCAATCAAGGCAAAAATAAAACCTAATAAATTACATGTTATAATTGAAAAGAAAGAAAATAACTCGTTTAAGGTAGAACCTGCGATTGATAGTAATATTTTTGCTAATGGGTATGAAATGAAACAGGCGAGTGTTGAACCGTCTAATGTGACATTATCAGCAGGAACGGATACTTTAAAGCAAGTCGACCGAGTTATTGCCGGTGTGAGTGATAAAAAAGATGTCACGAATGATTTTTCACAGAAAGTAAAAGTGTATGCTATTAATGCAAAAGGTGAACCATTAAGTGTGCATATAGAACCTGATGCGGTCAAAGTAAATGTTGAAGTTGATGCACCAACAAAAAAAGTGAAAATTAATCCAATTCAGGCAGGGTTAATTCCAAATGGGATTAAAGATTATGCTTTTTCGGTAAAAGATGAAGAAGTGACTATTCAAGGACCTAAAGATACTTTAGATGAAATTAGTAAAATAGATTTAAAAATTGATACGAGTAATATAAGAGAAACAGTTAGTAGTTCTTATGTTGTGGTAGTCCCAAAAGATATTAAGGTAATTCCTGATTCTGTTTTTATAACAGTTATACCTGAAAAAGCACAACAGACTAATTCGGGGTCATCTTCTACAAAAAAGGGAAAATCGACAACGACAACAAAATCTGATAAACTTTCAGAAAGTACAACTAATTCGGTAAAAGAGGAATCTGTAGATTCCGAATAAAAGAAACTAGTTAGGAGATTTATATATTATGGGTAAGTATTTTGGAACTGATGGTGTTAGAGGTGTTGCAAACAAGGAATTAACGCCAGAATTAGCGTTTAAAATTGGTAGATGTGGCGGTTATGTCTTAACACAACATGCGGATACATCAGAATCTCAACCACAAGTATTAGTGGGAAGAGACACACGTATATCTGGACAGTTATTGGAACAAGCTCTCATATCAGGTCTGCTTTCAGTAGGGATTGAAGTATTACAACTAGGAGTTATTTCTACACCTGGTGTTGCGTATTTAACTCGTACTCAAAAAGCAGCAGCAGGTGTTATGATTTCAGCGTCACATAATCCAGCGGCAGATAATGGAATAAAATTTTTTGGGCCAGATGGGTTTAAATTAGTGGATGAGGAAGAAGCTGAAATTGAAGCATTATTAGATGCAAAAGAAGATCTATTACCTAGGCCTTCAGCAGCAGGCCTAGGCACTTTAGATGATTATCCAGAATGTATTCAAAAATATGTTCAGTTCTTAAAACAAACCATTCCTGGTGATCTAGATGGGATGACTGTTTGTTTAGACGGGGCAAATGGAGCAACTGCTCCAATCATTAACCGTTTGTTTGCTGACTTGGAAACAGATTTCTATACAATGGGAGTCAAACCAAATGGCATCAATATTAATGGCGGTGTTGGCTCAACCCATCCTGAAAAATTAGCTGAATTTGTCGTTGAAAAACAAGCAGACTTAGGGTTAGCTTTTGATGGAGACGGTGACCGTGTTATTGCAGTAGATGAAAAAGGACATATTGTGGATGGGGATAAAATTCTTTATATCTGTGGGAAATACCTATCTGAACATAAGTTATTAAACAAGGATACGATTGTAGCGACAGTCATGAGTAATTTAGGTTTCCATAAAGCTGTTAAAGAAGCCGGTATGAGGGCCGTTGCGACACAGGTTGGTGACCGTTATGTGGTTGAAGAAATGAGAAAATCAGATTACAATTTAGGTGGAGAGCAATCTGGTCATATCGTATTTTTAAATCATAATACTACGGGCGACGGTTTATTGTCAGGGATTCAACTGATGAATGTTATGAAAGATACAGGTAAGACATTGTCTCAATTGGTATCTGATATTGAGGAATACCCTCAAAAATTAGTAAACATTCGAGTATCAGACAAATACGGTGCAATGGATGTACCAGCTATTAAAGCTATTATCGATGAAGTAGAAGCAGAAATGGCAGGAGATGGTCGTATATTAGTAAGACCTTCTGGTACAGAGCCATTACTTAGAGTCATGGCTGAAGCACCAACAAAAGAAAAAGTAGATTATTATGTAGATAAAATTGCAGAAGTAGTTGTGTCAGAAATTGGCTTAAACGAGTAGTTGTTAAAAAGGGTATAAGATTTATCTTATGCTCTTTTTTATTTGATAAAAGCTTGAGAAAATTTAGTAAATAAATTATAATTATTTTAGTAAATAAAAATTGAGGAGTTACCATCATGGAAAAAGAATTAGCGATTAAATTTGAGTCGATTTTTAAACACGCACCTGAACATGCTTATTTTGCTCCAGGAAGAATCAACTTAATAGGAGAACATACAGATTATAATGGAGGGAACGTTTTTCCATGTTCTATTTCTTTAGGAACATACGGGTTAGTCCACAAGCGTAATGATTCTATGATTAATATGTATTCAGAAAATTTTCCGGATAATGGGATTATATCGTTCAGTCTTGACGAGCTGACTTATAATAAAGAAGATGATTGGGCTAATTATCCAAAAGGAATGATTCGCTACATAAAAGAATTAACCAATCATTCTATTATGGGATTTGATTTTTATGTGTATGGAAATATTCCGAATGGAGCAGGATTATCGTCATCTGCTTCTATCGAATTACTAACAGGTGTTATGCTTGAAGATATATGGGATGTGTCTATATCAAGAGTTGAGTTAGTAAAACTTGGGAAAAAAGTTGAAAATGAGTTCATCGGTGTGAATTCTGGCATTATGGATCAATTTGCGATAGGTATGGGAAAAGAAAATCAAGCCATCCTGTTAGATTGTGCCACATTGGAGTATGACATGGTTCCTGTTGAGTTAGACAACCAAACTATTTTAATCATGAACACAAATAAAAGACGTGAGTTAGCTGATTCTAAGTATAACGAGAGACGTAGTGAGTGTGAATCAGCATTAGCTAAACTTCAAACAGAACTTGATATTGCATCATTAGGAGAACTAGATAATGACACATTCGTGTCTTATACTCATTTAATTAATCATCCAACACTAGAAAAAAGAGCACGTCATGCAGTAACTGAAAACCAACGTACTATTTTAGCTAAACAAGCATTAGTTAACAATAATTTAGTAGTGTTTGGTGAGTTGTTAAATGCATCCCATGCATCCTTAAAAGATGATTATGAGGTAACAGGGATTGAGTTAGATACATTGGTTGAGTTAGCCCAACAGTCTGAAGGGGTTATTGGGGCGCGAATGACAGGTGCAGGCTTTGGTGGTTGTGCTATTGCTCTTGTTGAAAATGATAAATTAGATAGTGTGATTGAAGATATAGGTGTTGAATACGAACGTCAAATTGGTTATCCAGCAGATTTTTATTTAGCCAATATCGCTGATGGAGCAAAAAAAATTTGGTAAATATTAGGAGGAAATAGATATGTCAATCGCAGTTTTAGGAGGAGCGGGTTATATTGGCTCACACGCTGTACAAGCGTTAATAGAAAAAGGAAAAGATGTTGTGGTCATTGATAATTTATTAACAGGCCATAAACAGGCCGTTCATGAAAAAGCTAGATTTTATGAGGGAGATATTCGTGACAAAGCCTTTATGTCACATGTTTTTACAGAAGAAAACATCACAGGTATCGTTCATTTTGCGGCAAGTTCTTTGGTTGGAGAATCTGTTGGAAAACCGTTGGAATATTTTAATAATAATGTGTACGGTACCCAGATTGTACTAGAAATCATGCAAGAATTTGATGTGAAACATATTGTCTTCTCTTCAACAGCAGCGACTTACGGCGAACCAGAAGAAGTGCCAATTCTTGAAACGACAAGAACGAATCCTAAGAACCCTTATGGAGAAAGTAAGTTAATGATGGAAAAGATGATGCATTGGTGTGATGAGGCATATGGCATAAAATATGTAGCACTTCGCTATTTTAATGTAGCTGGGGCTAGTCTTGACACATCCATTGGTGAAGATCATACACCAGAAACACATTTAGTACCTATTATCCTACAAACTGCATTAGAAAAAAGAGAAGAAATTGTTATCTTTGGTGAAGATTATGATACGCCAGATGGTACATGTATTAGAGATTATGTACATGTTGTTGATTTAGGTGACGCACACGTATTAGCGTTAGACTACCTTGAAAAAGGAAATGACAGTGACGTGTTTAATCTAGGTAGTAGTGATGGTTTTTCTGTGAAAGAAATGGTCGAAGAGGCTCGACTTGTGACTGGGAAAGTCATTCCAGTCAAAATTGGTGAGCGTCGTGCAGGTGATCCTGCTATCTTGGTGGCATCTCCTGAGAAAGCAAAACAGGTGTTAGGATGGAATCCGGTGAATACCACTATAAAAAAAATATTTGAAAGTGCTTGGAAATGGCACAATTCTAGTCCTAATGGATACAATGATTAAGTTAGAGGGTGAAAAAATGGATGCA
Organism: Vagococcus sp.; assembly: GCA_052104115.1. Taxonomy (GTDB): domain Bacteria; phylum Bacillota; class Bacilli; order Lactobacillales; family Vagococcaceae; genus Vagococcus. The sequence continues at coordinate 16,282 of JBQELZ010000015.1, forward strand.
AATCAGGTTATCACAGACTTTGTAAGTATTGCCATTCAATCAGGCGGTTGGATGGATTTAGATCGAATATATCTACAGAATAGATTGATGTCATTAGTCGGTCAAAGCTCCTTCGAAGTGGGAGATACGAAGCGTGATACATTAACGTCAATTGAACTACTAGATGAGTTAATCGAAATAGCCATCAACAATCATGTGATTGAATCGAGAGACATAGGAGCAATTGAGCGATTATCTGCTAAAATTACAGATATATTAACACCACCACCTTCTGTTATAAATGCTTTGTTCTCTAAACAATATGAGTCTTCACCAAAAGAAGCAACGGATTATTTCTATACGATAAGTAGAATGAATGATTACATCAAAACACGTGATATTGCTAAAAATATCTCATATACTCATCACACGAATTATGGTGAACTCGAAATCACTATTAATTTATCTAAACCAGAAAAAGACCCAAAAGACATCGCGTTAAGCCGACAAGCTGAAACGATTGATTATCCATTATGTCATTTATGCATGGAAAATGAAGGATATGAAGGCAGAGTGAATCATCCAGCTAGGACGAATCACCGAATTATTCGTATGAATTTAAATGGAGACAGTTGGGGATTTCAATATTCACCTTATGCCTATTTCAACGAACATTGTATCTTTCTGTCAGAAAAGCATGAGCCAATGACTATTTCCAGAGCTAGTTTTGATCGTTTGCTACAAATAGTGGATATTTTCCCACATTACTTTGTGGGATCGAATGCTGATTTACCCATTGTGGGAGGTTCTATATTAAGTCATGATCATTTTCAAGGTGGCAATCATGCATTCCCAATGGCAAAAGCGGAGATTGATTACACATTTGACATACCTGGTTTTAAATCTGTTAAAGCAGGTATCGTGAAGTGGCCAATGTCGGTCATCCGCCTGCAAAGTACATCAAAACAAGATATTTTAAATGTCGCAGAGTATGTCACATTAAAGTGGAAACAATTTTCGTATCCGTCATTAGACATTTTAGCAAAGACGGAGGATGGAGTAGAACATCATACTGTGACACCTATCGTTAGAAAAGTAGATAACATGTATGAGTTTGATTTAGTCTTGCGAGATAATAATGTATCGGTAGCGTTTCCAGATGGCATTTTTCACCCACATCCAGAGTTGCATCATATCAAAAAAGAAAATATTGGCTTAATTGAGGTAATGGGCTTGGCTATTTTACCACCACGTTTGAAAAATGAATTAGAAAACGTCAAAGAATTCTTATTAGGCCGTGAAGCAAAGGTAGCTGATTATCATTTAGAGTGGGCGAAAGAGATGAAGAAAACGCAAGATATCACATCAGATACAGTAGATAAAGTCATCGAAATGGAAGTTGGCAAAATTTTTGAGCAAGTGCTACTTGATGCTGGTGTGTTTAAAAAAGATCAACAAGGAGAAAAAGCATTTCTCGAATTTACTCGAACACTTTAAAGAAATGAGGGTGTAAATTTGGCAACGATTAAAGATATTGCGAAACTTGCTGACGTATCCCCAGCTACAGTGTCACGGGTGCTTAATTACGATCAAGAAATGTCTGTATCTAAAGAAACCAAAAAAAGGATTTTCGAAACAGCTGAATCGCTAAATTATAAAAAACATTTGAAAAAACAAAAACAGTTTATTGGACGAATTGGCTTGATTCAATGGTACGATGAATCAGAGGAATTAGAGGATTTATATTACATGTCCATTCGTATGGGGATTGAAAAAAAGTGTCAAGAACAGCATTATAAAGTAGAAAAATTAGCATTGACAGAACACTCTGAAACGGATACGTTAGATGGCATTATCGTTTTAGGAAAATTAAGTCTATCAGAAATGGAAAAAGTAAAACGAAAACATGCTAAATTATTATTTGTTGATTATGATGCTATACGTGAGGGTTATAATAGTATTGTTGTGGACTATGAGCAAGCTGTCTGGTTAGCTATTGATCATTTTCTACAGTTAGGACATGATTCAATTGGGATTATATCTGGTATTGAACAAACTAAATGGGATAAAGAGCCATTAATTGATAAGCGATTGGTTTACTTTAAAAGCATTATGCAGAGATTAGAGCTATATGATGCGTCTTTCGTCTATGAAACAGATTTTACAGTTGATGGTGGGTACCGGTTGATGAGTGAGTTATTAAAACAGAATCATCCGTTACCAAAGGCGTTGTTTGTTTCGAGTGACTCCATAGCGATTGGCGCGTTAAGGGCATTACAAGAGCATTCTTTATCTGTACCTGATGATATTAGCCTAATTGCATTTAATGATATTAGCGTAGCCAAATATGTGTCACCAGGTTTAACAACCATTAAAGTCTATACGGAGTGGATGGGAGAGATGGCCGTACAATTGTTGACAGACAGTTTGTTTGGTCAGTCGCCCGTGGCACAAAAAGTCACTATTGCATCAGAATTAATTGAGCGTGGGACAACAAAAAAAATAAACCTGTAAAAAATACAGGTTTATTTTTTTAGATAAATTAGGTAGAATGATAATAAGTAACATAAAGGAGAGAGTGGATGAAAGACAAATTAAACATATCTTGGAACAAAGTATGGCAAATAATAAAAACCTTATTAATTCTGTTTGGTTTCTTTTTGGTGTCACAAATTTCTATGACCTTAATACCTGTTGTTGGAAGTTTATCTAAAGGAAAATCGAGTATTATCGCCATAGGATTAGGCGTGTTATGGCTTATTATTTTTTATCTAACGATTCGCTGGATTTGGCGATATTATAAACGTCATTCGGGAGATATAGATATCAAAATTACAAAACAAGATGTTGGAACAGCCTTTGCATTTTTTTTAGTAGGTCGAGTGATAGCGGTAGTTGGTACCTCGTTAATGACCATGATTTATGGTACGGATACTAGTGCCAATGATCAGATGATACAAGAGTTATTCGGAGTGGATAGTCAGTTAGTTGTAGTACTATTACTAACAGTATCCATTGCAATAGGTGCTCCAATTATGGAAGAATTAGTGTTTAGAGGCTTGCCGACTCGTTTGTTACTGAAGGACACACCAAAATGGTTCCCAATGATTATGACATCACTTGCCTTTTCAAGTGTGCATCAAAGTGATAATATTGTATCCTTTATGATGTATTTTTCATTAGGATTAATCATGTATGTGGCTTATCAACGAAAAGGTAGAATCGTTGATTCTATGTTACTTCATTTCTTTAATAACTTATTACCAGCCGTTTTTCTTTTGGCTAGTTTCTTGATGAATAAATAGTGCCAATTAGCAACAGTCAGATGTTGCTATTTTTTGTGGAAATTGATTTATTTACCCATTAAGTATATCTTTTTTTTATTTATGTATTATAAGATAAGCATAACGAATTTTTTTAAGAGGTGTCAATATGTTAGCAGTTAAACTAATCCTTATTGTTGTTATGATTTGGATTACCGCACTTTTTGTGGCAGCGGAATTTGCCTTAGTCAAAGTGCGATCTTCTAAGCTTGAACAGTTAGAAGCAAATGGAGTAAAAGAGGCCACATTGGCCATTCATTTAGTTCACCATTTAGATGATTATCTAAGTGCATGTCAACTTGGTATTACATTAACCACGTTGATTATTGGTGGTATAGGAGAAGAAGTAGTACGTGGAATGATTTTACCATTGTTTGATTATATTCCAGTTAGTCATAGTGTCAGTATGACATTGTCGATGATATTATCTTATGTTTTAGTGACTTTTGTAGAAGTTGTAGTAGGTGAATTACTACCTAAATCATACAGTATTGCCAATTCTGAAAAAGTTGTCATAGCGATTGCCAAACCACTACATGCGTTTTATAAATTAACGTATTTCTTTATCAAATTATTAAATCATTCTGCTAATAGTATTGGTAAATTAGTGGGTATTCATATGGTTGGCGAATCAGAGGAGACACTATCGGAAGAAGAACTAATATTGGTAGCCGCAGATAGTTACGACAAAGGTGAAATTAATCAAGAAGAGTTCAGATATTTGTCGAATATTTTTGAATTTGACGAACGCCAAGTTAAAGAAATTATGACAAATAGGTTAGAGATGCATGTGTTGGACTATGACATGACAGTTGCTGATGCTATTCCTAAAATTCTGGATATTGGCCATAGTCGTTTTCCAGTTATTAAGGAATCAAAAGATGAAATTATGGGATATGTGACGTTGCCACAATTAGTGAGAGTGTCATATGAAGACGAAACACGTTTGTTGGCTGAAGAAGTTGCTAAACCTATTTTTGTAATCGAAACATTGCCCATTAAAGAATTGCTAAAAGTAATGCAAAAACAACATAAGCATATTGCAATGGTTGTTGATGAGTACGGTGGTACCGTCGGGATTGTGACAATCGAGGACATTGTTGAGGAAATCGTTGGAGATATTCAGGATGAATTGGATACCGAAACAGTGTTGATAAAATCAATCGGCCAAGATGAGTATCTTGTTGACGGTAGAATCGAATTAGATGAAATCAGACACTTTTTCCATTTAGATGGGCTTGAAGATCCAAATGGTAATGTGACATTAGGCGGCTATTTTACAAGTGTGTATCCAAATGAAGTTGAAAAAGGATTCTCATTTGAAGAAGAGGGTGTCATATTTACAGCGTTGCTGGTCAATCATACTGTTGTTCAGCGTATAAAAATAAAAGACAATCGATTAGAAAAAATAACGATGACGGAAGAAAAATCAGAGACATAGAGTCTCTGATTTTTTCAGTCCCAATTAATAGTTAAAGAAGAAACACTCATATTATGGCTGGAATAATAGAAGTTTCGGCTCATTTTGTGCTACAATAAATCAGAATACAATGAAAAGGATCGATGATGAATGACGACATTAGCAATAGACACTTCGAATCAGGAAATGGCATTATCTTTGTCAGATGAAGGAAATGTAATCGGCGAGTTTTTTACAGCTAGCCAAAAAAATCATAGTGTGACATTAATGCCAGCGATTGATTTTTTATTAAAAACGAATCATAAGAAACCAGCTGATATTACTAAAATTATTGTGGCAAAAGGACCTGGATCTTATACAGGACTAAGAATTGGTGTCACAACTGCTAAGACACTTGCTTGGGCGTTACAAGCAGATTTACATGCTGTTTCCAGTTTAGCTGTTATCGCAGCGAGCAAAAAAGAAAATATTGGCCTCATCGTTCCAATTATCAACGCTCGTCGAAATAATGTGTATACAGGCATCTATAAATGGGAAGATGGACAGTTAGTGAATGATGTTGCAGACAGACATATTGAATTTGGTACTTGGTTAGAAGAGTTGAAAAAAATAAACAGACCAGTCTTTTTTGTAGGATCTGATTTATCCTTATTTAAGGATCAGATCATGGAGGTGTTTGGTGAATCTTCATTTGATGACCATCAATCAAACAATGTCATTCGACCAATGTCTATGGTGGCGTTAGCGAATGAAACAAATATAGTAGGCAATATAGAAGAGTTTATTCCTACCTATTTAAAACGAGTCGAAGCAGAAGAAAAATGGTTGGAGACACATAGTGTCGAGGACACTAACTATGTGGAGAGAGTTTAGATATTTTACCAATATAGGTAGATTCAAAAAGAAGGTAGTTAATGTGGAGAAACTTGAAATAAGGATAGACATGGCGAGAATAACAGATACACATGTGATTCAACACGTTTTGAAATCTGTATACAATGGAAAATCACCATGGAGCACAAGTATTCTATGGCTAGAATTGAGTCGTAAATATAAGGGGATTTATTTAAAAGCATTGGACTATGATAGAGTTATTGGATTCATTGGTGTGCGTCTTGAAGAAAATAGAGACGCTCATATTACTAACCTTGCTGTTTTACCTGAGTATCAACAGCAAGGTATTGGTACAAATTTAATTAGAGAAGCGTGTTTGTACGCTGAAAGAAACCAATGTCTGACTGTGAGTTTAGAGGTGAAAAAGTCCAATCTTATTGCTATTAATGCCTACAAAAAAATGGGCTTTGAAGTCAGAGGTGTTAAACCTGGTTATTACCAAGAAAACGGTGAAGATGCCATTGATATGTTGTTGAGCTTAAAGGGTGGTAAGGATACATGATGTTTTCATTAGAAGATTTATCAAGGAAGTGCTTTGAGCTAAGTGAAAAAAGCTTTGAGTATGGGTCACCTTGGACGGTTGCTCAGTTTTTAGATGATATGAATCAATCGACTCATTTGTATTACTTTAAGCACGATGGAGATGTACTTCAAGGGTTCTTGGGTGTGTCCTATGTCTTAGATGAAGCAGAAATTGTATTAATTGCTGTAGCAAATGAGAGTAAACATCAAGGTGTGGGGAAGATACTTTTAAATGAGTGTCTAGATGAGTTAAAACAAAAAGGAATCTGTCATGTGTTTTTGGAAGTCAGAAGCAGTAATCAAACGGCTATAGAATTCTATAAAAACAATAGGTTTTGTACAGTTGGTCAGCGTAAACGTTATTATCAACACCCAGTTGAGGATGCGATGATAATGGAATTAAACATATAGGAAGTGACAAGAGTTGGATATATTTAAAGGGAAAGATAGACACCTTCTTCTGGCAATAGAAAGTAGTTGTGATGAGACAAGTGTGGCTGTGATAGAGGATGGTCATATGATATTATCAAACATAGTGGCATCTCAGATAAATAGTCATAAACGATTTGGGGGAGTGGTGCCAGAAGTAGCTAGTAGGCATCATGTTGAACAAATCATAGGGTGCATTGACGAAGCTTTATTAGAAGCCGACGTAACAACTAATGAACTAGGGGGAGTCGCTGTAACGTATGGTCCGGGATTAGTCGGAGCATTGTTAATTGGATTATCTGCCGCTAAAAGTTTTGCTTGGGCCAATGAGTTGCCTTTAATTCCAGTTAATCATATGGCTGGCCATATTTATGCGGCACGATTTGTGTCAACATTAGACTTTCCTCTGATGGCGTTATTGGTTAGTGGAGGGCATACAGAGCTTGTCTATATGCAAGAAGATGGCTCGTATCAAATTATTGGCGAAACGAGAGACGATGCAGCAGGAGAAGCTTATGATAAAGTAGGACGTGTTTTAGGTCTGTCTTACCCAAGTGGCAAAGAGCTAGATGAAATGGCACATAAGGGCGAGGATACGTACCATTTTCCAAGAGCTATGATGAAAGAAGATAATTTTGACTTTAGTTTTAGTGGGCTAAAAAGTTCGTTTATTAATCTTGTCCATAATGCTGAACAACGCCATGAGATGCTAGTTCCTGAAAACTTGGCTGCAAGTTTCCAACAGAGTGTGATTGATGTATTGGTGTCAAAAACGATTCGAGCATGTCAAGAGTATGAAGTGAATCAGTTAATTGTCGCTGGTGGAGTGGCAGCGAATAAAGGACTGCGTAAAGCGATGGAAGAGGCTGTTTCTCGTGATCTGACAGATGTCTCATTGCTTGTACCACCTTTAAGATTATGTGGTGACAATGCCGCTATGATTGGGGCAGCAGGTTATATTGAAGCAAGAAAAGGTCATGTGGCGGATTGGACACTAAATGCAACGCCTAGTTTGACGTTATAGTAAGTAGCAACATTGTTTGATGGATAGCGTCGCAATGTTGCTACTTTTTATCCGATGTGGCGTGTTAATCAAACAAATAATTATCGGAAATAAGGAATGAAGAGGTCTAAATCATGAAAAATAATCAAGCAATTGGCTTTTTAGATTCTGGAGTTGGGGGCTTAACAGTTGTTAGAGAGGCACTAAAACAGTTACCAAATGAAACCATTTATTATATAGGAGATACTGCAAGGTGCCCTTATGGTCCAAGACCGATTGAGCAGATTAAAGAGTTTACTTGGGACATGACACATTTTCTGTTGAAAAAAGATGTTAAGATGATTGTAATGGCCTGTAATACAGCTACAGCCATTGCATTGGATGAGATTAAAGCATCCCTTGATATTCCAGTAGTTGGTGTTATAAATCCTGGAGCTAGGGCTGCTTTAAAGTCAACAGATAATAAAAAAATTGGTATTATAGGCACTGTAGGAACGATAAATAGTGAGGCTTATGTGGAGGCAGTTCATAAAAAGTCACCAACAACAGATGTTTTTGGTTTGGCGTGTCCTAAATTTGTCCCAATTGTTGAAAGCAAGGAATACCAATCCGCCATTGCAAAAAAAGTAGTGACGCAAACGCTACAACCTATAAAAGAAGACGGGATAGATACACTAATAATGGGCTGTACGCATTATCCATTATTAAAACCGTTGATTGCTGAGACAATGGGGGAAGGTGTCACGTTGATTGATTCAGGTGCAGAGGCAGTCAGCGAAGTTAGTATGCTATTGGATTATTATAATATTTCAGCGACACCTGATTTAAAAGAAAAAAACCATCAGTTTTTTACAACAGGATCTCAAAAACTATTTAAAGACATTAGTTTAGACTGGTTACCTTTAGATACCATCACTATTAATAGAGTACAATTACCTTAGGAGGAAATAAAATGAGACATGATACACGTCTAAATAACGAGCTGAGAAAAGTTGTTATAACACCTGATTATTTAATGCATCCAGAAGGCTCTGTATTGATTGAATTTGGGAAAACGAAAGTCATAGTGAACGCGACAGTTGAAGAGAAAGTACCTCCTTTTTTAAGAGGAGAGGGAACAGGTTGGGTGACAGCTGAGTACAGTATGTTACCAAGGGCAACGAATACAAGGAATAGACGAGAAAGCTCTAAAGGTAAGTTAACTGGACGAACAATGGAAATTCAACGATTAATTGGCCGTTCTTTGCGAGCAATCATTGATTTAAACAAACTTGGCGAGCGTTCAATTGTGATTGACTGTGATGTTATCCAAGCAGATGGCGGGACACGAACAGCCAGTATTACCGGTGCCTATGTGGCGTTAAAATTGGCAATTGATAAGTTATTATTAGATGGCATCATTGCTGAAAATCCTATCATTGAAGGATTAGCTGCCGTGAGTGTTGGCATTTTACCGACGGGAGATTGTGTGTTAGATTTAGATTATGTAGAAGATTCATCTGCTTTAGTTGATATGAATGTCGTCATGACTGAAACAGGTCAACTTGTAGAAGTTCAAGGTACTGGTGAAGAATCGACTTTTTCGCGAACTGAATTAAATCAATTACTTGACTTAGGTGAAGCGGGTATTCAAGAATTAATAAACTATCAATCCGAAGTATTTACAAAATCCCGTAGTACGAAACAATTCGAGTCTACATCTGTTGAACAGGGAAAAGAGATTTTAATTGCCACTAAAAATAAAGGTAAAGCAAAAGAGTTTGAAGAAATGTTTGGAGCTAAGGGATTTGTTGTGAAAACATTACTAGATTTTCCGGATATTCCAGATGTGGAGGAAACAGGAAGTACGTTTGAGGAAAATGCCAGGCTAAAAGCCGAAACGATTTCTAAACAGTTAAATAGATTGGTATTAGCGGATGATTCAGGGTTAAAAGTTGATGCATTAAATGGTCGTCCAGGTATTTACTCAGCTAGATATGCAGGTGAGGCTAAAAGTGACGCTGCGAATAATGCTAAGCTATTGCACGAATTAACAGGTGTTGAAAAAGAAAATCGCACGGCTCAATTTAATTGCACACTCGTTTTAGCAGCACCAAATAAAGAAAGCTTAGTCGTGACAGGAGAACTATCAGGCAGTATTGCCACAATTCCTAGAGGTGATAATGGTTTTGGCTACGATCCGTTGTTTTATGTGCCAAGTGAAGATAAAAGTGTTGCAGAATTGGATTCGGAACAGAAAAATAAAATTAGCCACCGAGCAAAAGCAATTGAGCAATTAAATAAAGAGTTTGATACGTGGCTGTAAAAAGTGAGGTTAATAATATGAAATATTTAGTTGTGAGTGACAATCATGGTGACAGAGATGCGTTGGTAGATATTGATAGCCAATGGTATGGAAAAGTCGATGCTATGTTTCATTGTGGTGATTCAGAGCTAGAGACGACGGATGAGTTATGGCAACATTTTGTTGTTGTAAAAGGAAATTGTGACTACGTACCTGGCTATGACCGAATGAAAGTAGTGTCAATTGGATCAGATATTATTTTTACGACACATGGGCATTTATTTGATGTGAACCAAGGCTTGACAACTTTAGGACTAGCTAGTCAAGAAAAACAAGCGACGATTGCTATTTATGGACATACTCATAAACTTGCAGTCGAGTACGATGGACAAACATTATTTTTAAATCCAGGAAGTATTTCACAACCTAGAGGCATGTATAGTCATTTAAAAACATATGCACTCATTGAAAGTACAGATACTACATTTAAAGTAGATTATTATGACCGCCAACATAACATGATTCCTGATCTTAGTTTTGTTTTTAGTAAATAAGTTGTGAATTTTTTATGAAATTCATGTTTTTTTCTCAAATTTTGGTTAAAATAGAGATAGAATAAGAATGGAGGCAATTCGATGATTGGAAATGCTGTTAAAGAATTGTTATTAGAAAATGAAGCAAACTTATTAGTTGAGGGTGAAAATGTCGCGACTTTGATGGATACCAACAATTTAGAGCACGCATTGCTTGTGTTAACTAACATTGGTTATAGTCGGATACCGGTGTTAAATAAAGATGAAAAATTTGTTGGTCTAGTCTCCTTATCAAATGTTGTATCTGAAATGTTTGAAACAGAAAAAATAGATCCAGATAGATTGTCACATATTTTAGTGGCAGATGTGATGGACACAGATGTTAAGACTGTTAGTGTTAGTACTCCTTATAACATTGAAAAGATATTAAATCTACTTGTGAATACCAATTTTATTCCTGCAGTAGATGATGATAATAATTTTAAAGGGATTATCACACGACGAGAAATACTCAAATCAGTTAATCATTTGGCTCATGAGTTAGAATTGAAATATGATGTGTTTGAAAAACAAATTAAGATAGAAGACACAGGTAAACCTGTGCTAAACATGTATAAAAAATAAAAATGGATTGCTATTAACAAATAGCAATCCATTTTTTACATGGTTAAATTGATAGGCGATGTTGGGATATTGATACCAGCATTTGTTAATGCCTCGATATAGGCTGTTGTCATTTCTGTTTTGACCATAAATTGTGAGCCAGCTACAGCGTAAGCAACACATCTAACCGCAAATGATCCATTCTGCAAATCCACAAGGCCTAATATATTAGGTTCTGAGCGTAATTCAGCAATGTTTATTAGTTGTTCTTTGTTGACAAACTCCATAATTTCTTTTACACGTTCAATGTCTTCTTCAGGTTTTACACGGATATCGATTAGTACTTGTTGATTGCCTCGTGACATATTACTGACAATTAAAATTTGTCGATTTGGAACAAAGTTCATCGTTCCATTGAAACTTTTGATTTGTGTTGTTCTAAGACCGACTTGATCCACAATACCTTCTACACTATCTATCACAACATGATCACCAACATCGAGTTGGCGTTCATAGATGATGAAGAATCCAGTGATGACATCGTTAATAAATCCTTGTGCACCGAGACCAACAGCAACACCAGCAATCCCAGCACCAGCAATTAATGAACCAACTGGAACACCGACAATAGTTAAAACAGAATAGACAGCTACAAAGAATAAGAAATACTGAAAAAAGTTTCTAGCAACTGTATGCATGGTTGTTATACGACCTTCGCTATACGTTTGTTTCTTTTTGTATTTTTCAAATGTATTGGACAAAATCTTTAATACAATTTTTCTTACAATGATTAATATAAGTATAACCACCATGATAAGAAAGGCTTTTGTTATAATAGTTGATATTATTTTTTCCCAATTTAAATTTGCCCAAAATTTGTGAAATAAATTAAGACCTTTAGATGTTTGTTTAACAATCTCTAATTGTGTGCTTGAAGTTGTTTCTTGCATGATAATAGACCTCCTTTTGTTTTTTGTATGGATATACAGTTATTTTACCACGTATTTAGTTGTTGAGAAATAATTAAGATAGTGGTATTCTAAAATTAGTATTTTAAATGAAAGGTAGGAGATAGTAAAGATGTCAGGATTAGAAATTGCAGCAATTATAGCAGCATTGGCTTTTGCAATTTTAGTAGTGGTTATTGTCTTTTTCTTATTAAACCTTAATAAAACAATTAGCCAATCAGTAGAGAAAGTAAATAAAATATTAGACAAAACAAATAAATCTGTAACAGTTTTAACGAAAGATGTGGACGTGTTAATGCATCAAACGGAAGAATTACTTGTTACAGGAAATGAGTTACTAGATGATGTCACACAAAAAGTAGAAACAATCGATCCACTATTTCAGGCTGTTGCTGATTTAAGTGTAAGTGTATCAGAATTGAATGAATCAAGCAAAAACATGTTACTTAAAGTTGGAGATGCTGGTAAAACAGCAGCCAAAGCAACGTTAGTTGGAAAAGCAGCACAAACTGCATCAAATTTATTTAAAAAATAGAGAATGAAAACATAGGGGGAAATGGACATGTCAAAAAAATCAAGTGGCTTTTTATTAGGAGCGATTGTAGGTGGTGCAGCAGCAGCAACAGCAGCACTTCTATTTACACCAAAAAGTGGTAAAAAAATGAGAAAAGATTTACTAGAACAACTAGATGATGTTTCAGATGAAAAAGCAAGTGAATATGCAGAGATTGCACAAGAGAAAGGGTCTGTATTAGAAGACTTAGCAAAACAAAAATCAGATGAGTATAGTTGGATTGGTGATAAAGTAAACACTCGATTATCTCATGCCAAAGAAACATCAAACGAACTAGTGGGTAATTTAAAAGATAAGAAAAAAGATTTATCTCAAGAATTTAAGCAAACATCTGCTAACGTTTTGAATAGAGTATCCGAATTACCAGAAGAAGATATTGTTTTAGATGAAAATGATTTAGCTGAAGATTTATATAATACGATCGAACAAACGGAAGAAGAATTAATTAAAGAATAAACTATGTGAAAAACCTCGTTGAAATTTATTTTACGAGGCTTTTTTTTACCATATATGAAATTTTCTCTTATTTTTCATGAAAACGATGTTAAAACGCTTGCAAAATTAACAGTTATCTGATAATCTTAGGGCAATAAAAGTGTATTTCATCGCATATTTTTGAAATGCTGAAGGAGAAACAAAAATGGAAAAACAAACAATTACAATTTATGACGTTGCAAGAGAAGCAGCAGTCTCAATGGCTACCGTCTCCCGTGTGGTGAATGGCAACCCAAACGTAAAACCTGCAACTAGAAAAAAAGTACTAGATGTTATAGAGAGACTTGATTATAGACCTAATGCTGTAGCTAGAGGTTTAGCAAGCAAGCGTACGACGACGATTGGGGTTATTATCCCAGACGTGAGTAATGCGTATTTTGCATCATTAGCCCGTGGTATTGATGACGTTGCAACTATGTACAAATACAATATCATTTTAGCAAACTCTGATGGGGATGATAAAAAAGAAGTAAATGTATTAAACACATTATTAGCCAAACAAGTTGATGGTGTGATTTTTATGGGGCACCATTTGACAGAAGAAATTAGAGGGGAGTTCTCCCGTTCTAAAACACCTGTCGTATTAGCTGGCTCAATTGATCCGGACAACCAAGTAGGCTCTGTCAACATCGATTATAAGGCAGCAACGAAAGATGCAACAATTGCATTGATTGAATCAGGTAATAAAAAAGTAGCGTTTGTATCAGGTTCGTTATTAGACCCAATTAATGGGGTACATAGATTAAATGGTTACAAAGAAGCTTTGAAAGAAAATGGATTGGACTACAATGAAGGGTTAATTTTTGAATCAGAATATAGTTATAAGTCAGGGTTAAAACTACATGATCGTATGATGAATAGTGGCGCAACTGCTGCAGTAGTGTCGGATGATGAGCTAGCTGTAGGACTATTAAATAGTTTGACAGATAATGGCATAAGCGTTCCAACCGATTTTGAAATTATTACAAGCAATAATTCGCTATTTACAGATATTGCCCGTCCAAGTATTACAAGTATTTCTCAACCACTTTATGATATTGGTGCAGTCTCAATGCGATTACTAACAAAATTGATGAATAAAGAAGAGATTGAAGAAAAATCTGTAGTCCTTCCTTATGGGTTAATTCAAAAAGGTTCAACCAAATAAAGAATAAAAAACCGTACCTATCATATTGAGTGATAAGTACGGTTTTGTTTATGGTTTCTTTTTAGCGGGTTTAGCAGGTGTTTTTGGTTTCTGTGGTGATGTGAGTGAGCTACCAAATTTCTCCCATGCTTGTTTATAATTGGCGTCTGTCCCACCAATACCAAATCTAAACTGGCTGTCACTAGGACCTTGATCGGCATATAAACTTGTGACCGTTTTAGACCCTTTTAAGTAGACATTGTAACTATTATCAACCCTCACAGTTCCTTCTTTTTGACCTGTAAATTCAGAAACTTTTTCCTTTCGAACAGTAGAATCTAATGTAAATTTACTTGATGCGTCAAAAATATCTGGATTACGTTGGTACACATAGTTTGTCATATAGGACCAGTAAATCATATTTTGTTTGTTCCAGTTTTGATACATGGGTGTATTGTCGTCGTAGCCAATCCAACTGCTCATTGTGATAGATGGAGTAGAGGCGGTAAACCAATAATCTACTTCATTTTCTGAAGTCCCTGTTTTACCAACCCAATCAGCATTTGCTAAAGTCGGGTTAATACCTCTGAGGGCATCTTTTGCAGGTTGTCCGGTTCCTGAATTAACAACATCACGCATCATGTCATTCATGATAGACGCTGTAGCCGGTTTGTAGACTTGTACAGGATTGGAGACATGTTCATAAATCACGTCACCGTTGTTATCTGTAATTTTATCAATGGAGTATCCTTGATTATACTCTCCTTTATTAGCCAAGGCTGCAAAAGAAGCTGTTTCTTCATTAACGGTCATTCCGTGATCGGTCCCACCAAGGGGGATAGATTCACGAGAAAATTCTTCTGGATTTAAACCAATATTCATCTTATCAAAATAGGATTTGGGATCTGTATGAGCTTTGACATCACTGTACAAATTAACCACAGGTATATTTAAAGACCATTTTAGTGATTCTCTAACTGATTTGAAACTGTTACTACCTTCATCTGAATAATTCTTAATCGTTTGACCGTTTGAGTAATTTTGAGGATAATCGGATAACTTAGATTCTGATCCGATTAAACCAATATCAATTGCTGGAGCGTAAGCCAATATTGGCTTAATCGTCGAACCAGGAGATCGTCTTGTTTGAAAGGCATGATTGTTTTGATTTTGATTATAATCTCGACCACCAATAAACCCATAAATTCGTCCTGTCTGGTTATCCATTAAAATACTACCAGTTTCTAGTAATTTATTTCGACCATCGTCCAACACATATCCATATTCTTGAACGCCCTCTTGCATTGATTGGTGCACATTTTTATCGATAGTTGAATGGACAGTATAGCCATTTTGTCTAAGTTCACGTCTGGCAATATCAAAGTACTTATCAAATAATTCCTGAGACTCATCGATATCAGCTTTATTCAAGCCATCTTTTTCATAGTAAGTCGGCATAAGAATGCGACTGGCTTCATCGTAAATATAGTTATAGAGAAAACCAGTATTATCATTTCTAGTTTGTTCAGGTTGCCTAAAGTCTTTTGCTAAATCATATTTTTTAGCTTCTTCGTATTCTTTTTGGGTAATTTGTTTTTGACGATACATATTAAAAAGAACGTCATTTTTTCGCTCTAGACCAGACTGAATATCTTCTTTAAATTCACCGGTATTTGTATAAGGACTATACTGTATAGGGCTTTGTGGCAATCCAGCAAGAAAAGCTGCTTGTGGTAATGTTACTTCCTTAGCATGAACACCAAAGATACCTAATGCCGCTTCTTCAATACCCGCAATGTTTTCACCACGATTATTTCGACCAAAAGGTGAGACATTTAGATAAGCGTTTAATATTTCTGCTTTTGAAAAAAACTTTTCTGTACGCATAGCTAGTAAAATTTCAGTTGCTTTACGTTTGTAAGAGGTCTCGCTCGTCAAGACTTGTTGTTTAATTAATTGCTGAGTCAGTGTAGAGCCACCTGAACTACCACCAATACCGACCACATCAGATATAGTGGCACGGGTAATCGCTTTTGGAACAATTCCTTTATGATCATAGAAATTTTCATCTTCTGTTGAGACAAGCGCTTTTTTTATAAAAGGTGAGATGTTTTCTTCACTAACTGATGTACGGATTAAGTCTGATTTTATCACAGCAATGTCTTCGCCATTTGAGTAAGTCATTTTTGACTGTTGTTCAATATCGTTTATTTTTTGTTCTAATTCAAATTTTTCTGGCACGTCAACACCAGATACAAGTGAGCCAAAGTAACCGACACCTATACCTAGGCCAAGAAAACCGAGTGCTGACATTCCTAAAACAATTATTAAAAAGAGTGACCGAAACACACGATATGTCACATTTAATTTGAAGGCAACAGACGATCTTTTTCTTGGTTCTTTAGGAGTATTATTTATCAAATTATCACCTCTAATGCTTTTAATCCTAATAATTATAACATTTAGTTAAATGTATTGATAGTTTCCACCACATAAAAACAGAATATAACAAAATTATTCTGTCGAAACGCTTTATTTTGCTTAATGAATGCGTTAAGATAGTACTTGAACATAAAAAAGGAGGAACATAATATGACGACGAATTTTTTAAGTGAATTAAAGGATCGTGGTCTGATTTATCAGATGACCGATGAAGCAGCATTAGAAAAATTATTAAATGAAGAGTCTGTTAAACTGTATGTTGGATTTGATCCGACTGCGGATAGTTTACATATTGGTCATTTGTTACCTGTTTTAATCTTAAAAAGATTTCAAGAAAATGGGCATGTACCAGTAGCACTTGTTGGTGGAGGAACTGGTATGATTGGTGACCCATCTTTTAAAGATGCTGAGAGAGGCTTGAATTCTTCAGAAACAGTAAAATCATGGGCTGATAGTTTAAAAAATCAATTATCTCGTTTTATTGATTTTGACGACAAACAAAATCCTGCCATTCTAGCGAATAACGCAGATTGGTTAACGTCACTTTCATTGATTGACTTTTTAAGAGATGTAGGGAAAAACTTTACTGTGAACTATATGATGAGTAAAGAAAGTGTCAAACGTAGAATTGAAACAGGTATTTCTTATACTGAGTTTGCTTACCAATTGTTGCAAGCTTATGATTTCCTAAAACTTTATGAAACAGAAGGAGTTCAACTTCAACTTGGTGGTAGTGACCAATGGGGGAACATCACATCTGGTATTGAACTATTGCGTCGTGAGAAGGAAGTTCAAGGCTACGGATTAACAATGCCTTTAATTAAAAAAGCAGATGGCACTAAATTTGGAAAAACTGAAGGAAATGCTATTTGGTTAGATGCAGATAAGACATCTCCATATGAATTTTATCAATTTTGGTTAAATACAGATGACCGTGATGCTGTCCAATTTTTGAAATACTTTACATTTTTATCTTTAGAAGAAATTGCGATTATCGAAAAGACATTTGTTGCTGAACCACATAAACGTGATGCTCAAAAAGTATTAGCTAAAGAAGTGACCACGCTTGTTCATGGTGAAGAAGCTTACTTGCAAGCAGTTAAAATTTCTGCAGCTCTATTTAGCGGAGATATTAAAGCTTTATCTGCTGAAGAAGTAAAACAAGGATTTAAAGATGTTCCTAGTTACGATGTTCAAGGAGAAGACGACTTAACGTTAGTTGACTTACTTGTAACATCAGGCATTGAGTCTTCAAAACGTCAAGCACGAGAAGACATTCAAAATGGAGCTATTTATATAAATGGCGATCGCGTGCAAGAACTTGATTATGTGTTATCTGATACAGATAAAATCGAAGGTCAGTTTATTGTCGTTCGCCGTGGTAAGAAAAAATATTTCTTGTTAAATTTTTAATTAATAGAACATTGTAAACAGCATAGATATCAAAGTCTATGCTGTTTTTATGTTGATTTAATTAAAAGCACTAAACTTGTGTATTAACACGTTGAACGTTACAATTTAAAAGAGAAGAAATGAAGGGAAGAGTGAGTTATGTTTATAGGATCACACGTTAGTATGAGCGGCAAGCCAATGCTTTTAGGCTCGGCAGAATTAGCTGAAGGTTATGGTGCGAATACGTTTATGATTTATACTGGTGCACCTCAAAATACAAGAAGAAAACCAATTGAGGAGTTAAACATTGACTCAGGATTGGCATTTATGAAAGAGCATGATATTGATGTGGATAAGATTGTCGTTCATGCCCCGTATATTATAAATCTTGGAAATACAACAAAACCACAGAATTTTGGTTTTGCAACTGAGTTTTTAAGACAAGAAATTTTACGAGTTGAGGCAATTGGAGCGAAACAAATTACTTTACATCCTGGAGCGCATGTTGGAGCCGGAGCAGAAGTAGGGATTAATCAAATTATTAAGGGATTAAATGAAGTGCTTCGTGCTGACCAAGTCCCACAAATTGCTCTAGAAACAATGGCTGGAAAGGGCACAGAAATTGGGCGTACGTTTGAAGAATTGGCACAAATTATTGATGGTGTGACACACAAGGATAAATTATCTGTGACCTTGGATACCTGTCACATTAATGATGCTGGATATAATGTCCGGGATGATTTTGATAGTGTGCTTGATGAATTTGACAAGATAATTGGTTTAGATCGTTTGAAAGTGATACATGTAAATGATTCTAAAAATCCACAAGGTTCCCACAAAGACCGTCATGCGAATATTGGGTTTGGTACCATTGGTTTTGAGGCGCTAAATCATGTGGTTCATCATCCTAAGTTAGAAGTGTTGCCAAAAATTTTAGAAACACCGTTTGTAGGTGAAGATAAAAAAACAGCAAAAGCACCTTATGCGTATGAAATTGAGATGTTTAAACAACAAACATTCAATCCTAATTTATTAGAAGACGTACAAAATCAAAAATAAAACGCTAGAAAGACTTTTATTTCAGCTAAATATCTAGTACAATATGTTATTGTGAGATTTAATTAACTGGAGGAAGGAGTGTCGAAAATTATGAATACAGCATTGGTTATTTTATTCATTGTCATTGCGTTATTATTAGGAGCAGTGGGTGGATTTTATTTCGCTAAGAAAACATTTGAAGATCAATTGGAGAAAAATCCTCCCGTTAATGAGGATATGTTACGCATGATGATGGCACAGATGGGACAAAAACCATCAGAGAAAAAAGTTCGCCAAATGATGCAAAATATGAAAAATCAAAATACTAGGAAGAAAAAGTAGATTTTTTATACTGAATTTGATAAAACATAAAAAGCGGGTGCATTTTTTGCATCGGCTTTTTTTAGTATTGGATAAAAAGGAGTGAGAGAATGAGTGTTTTTAAGAAATTATCATGGTTTTTTAAAGTAGAAAAGAAAACCTACATTATAGGGGTAGGGGCATTAATATTAGTGGCTATTATTCAACTACTCCCTCCAAGAGTGATTGGTATTATTGTGGATAGTATTGCAAATCAAACATTGACTAAAAAAGGGTTAATAGGATGGCTAGGTTTATTAATAATCTCAGCACTTGTTGTATACGGACTCAGATATGTTTGGAGAACAAGGATATGGGGTGGTGCTGCAAGGTTGGAAAAGACCATGAGAAAACGATTGTTTCATCATTTTACTCAAATGGATCAAGATTTTTACCAGACATATCGTACTGGAGACCTGATGGCTCATGCGACTAATGACTTGAATGCGATACAAAATGTGGCTGGCGCAGGTATTTTAACTTTTGCAGATGCTTTTATTACAGGAGCTATTACTGTTGTTGCAATGATGCTGTTTGTGGATTGGCGATTAACAATTATTGCCTTAATCCCATTTCCCTTGTTGGCGTTGATGTCTAGTAAATTAGGAAACAAATTACATGATGCCTTTAAAGAGTCTCAAGCGTCATTTTCAAAAATAAATGATAAGACACAAGAAACGGTGACTGGTATTAAAGTGATAAAAACATTTGGACAAGAACAAGCGGAAATTAATGACTTTCAGGATAAAATAAATGAATCGATTGAAAAAAATAATCGCGTCAATTTTTTGGATGCCTTGTTTGATCCATTGATTACCTTAATCATTGGTTTTTCCTATATTATCTCTATTAGTTTGGGTGGTTATTATGTCACTAATGACGTTATTTCAATTGGTCAATTAATTGCATTTTTTAATTATATTGGGATGTTAGTTTGGCCAATGTTTGCGATTGGTCGATTTTTTAATGTATTGCAACGTGGTAACGCCAGTTACGACCGTGTCATGAATTTAATGAATGAAACATCCAATATTGTTGAAATGAAAACAGGGATTCAAACTGCTGCAAATGGAGATATTCATTACGATGTTCAATCTTTTACGTATTCAGGTGATGACTTACCAACGCTTCAAGGCATCACTTTTGATATTAAAGAAGGTCAAACTTTGGGAATCGTTGGGAAAACAGGTTCAGGAAAAACGACGATATTAAAATTATTACTTAGAGAGTATGACAATTACACTGGAGGTATTACGTTTAATGGTCATCACTTACAAGAGTATACATTAGATGCATTGCTTCATTCGATTGGATATGTGCCTCAAGATCATTTTTTATTTTCTATGACGGTACGTGATAATATTCGCTTTGGTGTGCCACATGCGAGTCAAAAAGAAGTAGAAGCTATCTCCAGTGAAGCAGCGATTCATGATGACATTCGTCACTTTTCTGATGGGTATGATACGATGGTTGGCGAACGAGGTGTATCATTGTCAGGTGGACAAAAACAACGTATTTCGATTGCAAGGGCGTTGCTTGTAAAACCTGAATTGTTGATTTTAGATGATGCGCTGTCAGCAGTTGATGCTAAAACAGAAGAATTAATACTGACGAATTTAAAAGAGAACAGAATAAATAAGACAACGATTATTAGTACTCATAGGTTAAGTAGCGTGAAGCATGCAGATGAAATTATTGTGGTGGATGGTGGAACAATTGTTGAGCGTGGTACACATGATGACTTAATCGACATTGGTGGATGGTATAAGAAAATGTACGAACACCAACAGTTAGAAGATAAAATTGAAAAAGGGGTGAGATAATGGAAGAGTCAAATTCTGCTTGGACGAAATCCTTTACAATGAAAGAACAACTCGTCATTATTAAGAGATTATTTACATTTGCTAAACCCTTTAAAAAATATTTCTACAGAGCGATATTTTTTGCTATGGCACTGGCAGTAGTGAATATAGCCTTGCCTAAAATATTACAAGTATTTATGGATAATCATTTAACAACCAACGAGGCAACGATGAATGTAATTCTATATTTCTCAGCGTTGTATGCTGTTGGAATTATAATTAAATCCATCGTTTGGTTTGGTCAATGGATTTTTTACTATAAAGGATCACTTAACACGTATCAATCGATTCGCGTACAATTATTTACAAAATTACAAACTTTAGGTATGAGATATTTTGACCAAACACCAGCAGGCTCAATTGTTTCGAGGGTAACCAATGATACCGAGACTCTGTTTGAGTTTTGGTTGGTCTTTTTAATGGTTCTATCTGCATTATTTGGCATTGTGGCATCATTTGGTGCAATGGCGGTGATTAATCTACAATTAACCCTTCTTTGCTTGCTATTTTTCCCTATATTAGGAACAGTTATTTGGTATTATCAAAAGTTTAGTTCTAAAATTTACCGTGGTATGCGTGAAAAATTAAGCTTTTTAAATACAAAACTAAATGAGTCTATTTCTGGTATGGCGGTTATTCAGTACTTTAGACAAGAGAAACGATTAGAAGCGGAGTTTGAACAAAGTAATGATGATTATTTACAGTCAAAATATGACATGATTAAAACCAATTCTTTATTACTCGCACCGATTATTAACTTATTGCTCGCTTTAAGTACGGCTCTTATTCTAGGGGGCTTTGGGGTCGAGGCAATTCATTCCCCAGTTGAGGTAGGTCTGATTTATGCCTTTATCTCTTATGTGCAACAGTTTTTTAAACCAATGACAAGTATGATGGATTTATTGAGTGTCTTTCAAGATGGTGTAGTGGCAGGAAGTCGTATCATTACAATTTTAGACCACGATGAAGTAACACCACAGTCGAATCCAGGGGCCAATGCAAAAATTACGGATGCTAAAATAGAATTCAAACATGTTAGTTTTTCTTATGATGGCAAGCACAATGTATTAAATGATATTAGTTTTGTGGCAAATCCTGGTGAAACCGTGGCACTTGTTGGTCATACAGGAAGTGGAAAGAGTTCTATTATCAATGTTTTAATGAGGTTTTATGAGTTTTATGATGGTCAAATTCTAATCGATGATGTGGACATAAAAGAGTACGCTATTGAGGAATTAAGAGATAAGATGGGACTTGTGTTGCAAGATGCCTTTATGTTTTACGGAGACATAGCAAGTAATATTCGACTTCTGGACGATACCATCACGGATGAACAAATCATTCATGCGGCAAAATTTGTTCAAGCCGATACATTCATCAATACCTTACCGAATACGTATCATGCTAAAGTATTGGAAAGTGGGTCAAGTTTCTCAAGCGGGCAACGACAATTAATTTCTTTTGCAAGAACGATTGTCACAGATCCTAAAATACTCGTCTTAGATGAAGCAACGGCAAGTATTGATACGGAAACCGAAAGACTGATCCAAGAAGGCTTAGAACGGATGAGACAGGGGCGTACGACGATTGCAATTGCTCATAGGCTTTCTACGATTAAGGATGCGAATCTAATACTTGTTTTAGATAAAGGTCATATTGTTGAGCAAGGCAATCATGACACATTGATTGAACACGAAGGATTGTATTATGATATGTACCGATTGCAAAATAATCAAATATAAAAAAACAGTCTCTTTTATTAGAAGAGGCTGTTTTTTTGCTTAAAATCAAGCATCAACATCAATTTCAAAAATTAATCCTAGGGCAATCATAGTTGAAATGAGTGCTGTCCCACCTTGACTAAGAAATGGAAGTGGAATTCCGGTTAAGGGTAGGAGGCCGATAGATGCACCTATGTTTTCAACTGTTTGAAAAACTAACATAAATACGATACCCACACAAATATAGATATTAAATTTAGAATTACTCTTTAGACCTGCGTAAAAAATTTGAAAGAATAAATAAAAGTATAAAATAATGACTAAGGAGCAGCCAATGAATCCGTATGCTTCTCCAATCACTGTAAAAATCATATCTGACTCTCTGACGGGAACATACACGTCAACTCCTGTAATCCCTTTTCCAAATAGTCCGCCTGAGCCAATAGCTACAAGGCCTTGGACTTGTTGGTAGGCAATTGTATCAGCAAACTCATAAGGATTAGCCCATGCTCTTACTCGGTCCAATTGATATTGTTTAAAATGAATTGTGGCTAGAATCTCGTTTCCAATGTCTGTAAAGACCAGTAAAACCAAAGTGCCTCCAAGTAATACCCCGATTGAGCCAATTAATAATAAGATACGCCAATCAATTCCAGCGGCTATGAGTAAAGCACCAAGTACACAAATAAAGACAAGTGAGGTACCAAAATCTTTTTGCATAAACATTAATCCAAAGAGTGGAAGACTAAAAAGTACTAATCTCAAAAGAAGGGACGTATCTGTCTGAATGGTCTTGCTAGTTGTCTTTCTCCCATATTGAACAAGTTCTTTTGAGATAAAAAGGATGTATGCTGTTTTAGCTAATTCAGATGGTTGAAACTTTATGCCACCAATATCTAACCATCTTTTTGTTCCAGTGAGGGCATACATACTGGCGTCGTAATAAAAATAAAGAGACAACATGAGGAGTAAGGAAAAGAGGTAAAACCACGGAACAAGTTTCCAAATTCTCTTTTTGTTGACATGCTTGACCACATACATGGCAATCAAGCTAATGATAACAAAGGCTATTTGTTTAAACGCTTGTTTGCTTCCCGTGTCGTATTCGTATAAAGCTACCCAATACTGGAGCCAAATACTTAATATAAGCATTAAAAATATGGGTAAAAATAGAGCATAGTTGATTGGTTCTTTAAGTTGAGTATTATGGCGTCTCATCGATTCCATCCTTTATAATTTAGGCATTCTTAGCACGAATTATTTATTAAAATAACAAAAATTCATGATGCTTTTATTAAACTATCATATTTTTTGCTTAGTTGTAGAATCAAGTTAGTCACCCTAAAATAATAAAAAAACACC
>JBQELZ010000016.1:0-39775 GCA_052104115.1 Vagococcus sp.
CCATGGTGTTTTTTTATTATTTTAGGGTGACTAACTTGATTCTACAACTAAGCGTTTCTAATTGTTGCTTAAAATCTGACAACAAATAATAACCAGATACAACAGACTCACTGTCTTTTTCACTTAAATTGACAGATTGATAATAAGAAACGTATCCAGAAGCAGCTCCTGATAAGGTTCCTAAAAACAAACAAATGGCAAATAGAAGGATTGTTTTCTTTTTACGAGCTGTTAATATTTTAATTTTCTTTTTTTGTGCCCTGCGCTTACTTTTTCCTTTTTCTTTCTTTTTAGATATATGCTTTAACTCACGCTTATTATAAAGAAAAAATCCTAAAAAAGTAAGAGCAGATAATAGTAAGATCAAACTACTAATAAACGTTCCTAAAAAAACCCACTCTAAATTACTCATATGTTTATACTCCTGTCATGCATCCCATTACATTTTATTTCTTTTTACTTTTTCCTTTTTTACTTTTTTTCTTAGATTTACCAGTTTTTTTCTTACGAGTCAACACAACTAACGTGGTAATAAGTATAACTAATGCAAAGAATCCTACAACAACTAATATAATCAATTTCCAGTTTAATCCTTTATTTTGAACCAAACCGACATCACGTTCATTAAATTTATCAGCATCATCTTTAGTTATTTTAAAATCTTTTGTCCATTCTTCTCGTACATCATCAGATGCAGTGACTAATATTTTTGCTGTATAATCACCCGCTACCATTTGTTCGCCGGACATACTAACAGGAAATTCTATAAAAGAATTAGGTGCCATTCTCATTTTGGCCTGTTTACGCTCATAGATGACTGTTCCACTACCTTTTTTCGTAATTTGTACTTCCGTGGTCATATCATTTACATAGGCTGCATGTGTGTTCGAATAATTAACAAAGACCGTATTTCTAAAGTTTGACTGCCCTGCCTTAACTGTGTTCAATTTTAATTGTGGCAACACTTTTGCATCAGTCTCTTGAAGTAGCATAGCAATGACATACGCATACTCATTTATAACTGTGGATCCTTTATTTTCTTCGCTATTGTTTTGGTTCTCTTCAATAATTTGAATACCACCAGCAATCACACCATCATATTGTGTATCTGGCATTTTGATATCAAATTCTACTTTTTTCACTTCTCCAGGTTTTAATTCAACCCTTTTGGGTGCTGTGACAATTTTTTTAAAGTCGAATTTTAGCGACTCATCATTTCTAACCTTTGTATCTCCATACTCAACTACTCCATTAGAATTTGTTTTTGCTCCATTTAAAGATATACCTACTGCGGTTTTTTGTTTTCCAGCATTTGAAAACTCAATACTTACTTTTTGTTCCTGTCCTGGATTCATTTTTAAATGTAAATAACCTTTATCTTTTTCTATTTGATTATCAGGAAATTCAACTTTATACGCAAAATTAGTTTGCGTGTCATCTGCATAACTAACCCTACTATTTGCTGTAAACATCACCATTAATAAACCAATTGATAATATAAAATAATATATCTTATTTTTTTTCACATTAATTAACCTCTTTATTTATTTTCTTCTATTATATCATAAATATAACCAAAAGTTTGTGTATAAAATAAAATTAGTAAGTTAGAAGCAACGCATTGCTTCTAACTTACTAAATCGTAATAAACTACAGTTTGATTATGCTTTTTAAGGTTCAGTCACTAATGTCCATGTTACTTTAGCTGTATATGTACCTTTTTGCATATTTGATGCTGTTTTGTTAGGAATAGTTAATTTAACAGCGTCTTTAATTGAATCTGCTTTAGGAGTTCCAACTGTTCCAGGTTGTTGAGTATAATCAGCACTTTGTCCGAATTCAACAACATAACGTCCTTTACCTTCTTCTTTTGCTGCATCTTTCGCTGCTTCAACAACAGTTACTGCTTCACCTTGTTTTTTGTCTTCGTCAAAACCAATTTCAACAGCATTGAAATTCAATGTGCTAGCTGGAGTATTTTCATTACCGTCTTCAGCTTTCATAATACCATTGTTATAAGTAATAGTTGAACCTGTTAATGCACGTGCTTTTTCATTCGTGAATTGTTGAGTCATAGCTACATTTAATTTATAACCATATACTCCAGCACGAACATCTGCAAATTGGACAACTGCCCCACGTTCTTTTCCACCTTGCATGCTTACTGGTGCAGCAAACGCTTCTACAGTTTTCGCTGCAGGTTCAATTTTACCAAAATCTAGTTTAGATACTTGTTCTAATTTAATTGGTCCTTTATTAGTATTTGTATCGATATCTTTAGGATCTGTTGGTTTAATTGTGTCTTTGTCTTCCGGGTCAACGATTTCGCCATCAGTTCCTGGTCCACCAGTATCTGTTGCGTCTGTTACTTCTACAGTTCCTGTTGATTGATTTACTTTCGCATCATCTGCCTCAGCTGCAAAAACTGCTGATCCTCCTACTGTTGATACTGCTAACAATGCTACTAAAGCACTTGCACATTTTGATGTCATTTTCATTTTTATTTCCTCCTATATAATGTAAATAATATTTTTTAAAATCCATAATGGACTTTGAAAACAATCTAAGGTAATTCTCCTAAAATCCAAGTGATTTTAGTTTGATATTCCTTAGGCAACACTTTTGTTGCATCCGGAATATTTAATGTCACAGCACTATTTTCCATTAAATTATTTAATGATATATCTGCTGATTCGCTATTTTTAGCATCATTTGACTTCGTTTTTTCATCAGCTGGTTTACTATTTTGTGTTGTGTTTGTTTCATTTTTAGCTTTTGTCAACGTGTTTGGCTGATTGTTTTTATTATCTTTCGAAGCACCAAAACTAATTGACCATACTCCCATGCCACTATCTTTACTTGCTCTAGCAACATCATAAACCTCACCAATATTAGTGATTGCTATCGCATCTCTGGTAACTGTAGGCGCTCCACTCGTACTAGTTGAGTTTGCCCATCCTTTATCAAAAGATAGAACTGCACCAGTTAACTCATCATAATCAACTGTCTTAAACTGTTCTTCTTGTTTAACTTGAAGAACCCATCCCGTATTTTTATCTCTAAAATCTGTAACTTGTAGAAAATGTCCTCTTGTTAAAGACTCTTCCTTTAATACACTGGCTAGAGAATGATAATTACGGTCTGTTTTTTTAAGTTTTACTTTACCAAATTCTAAAGATGACACATAGTCAATCCTTAGTGATCCTTTTGTTGAAGGAGATTCACCTGGATTGATTGGTTTTTCTGGATTTTCTGGATCTACAATAGTCGTAACTCCAGGATCATTCACTTGCACTGTACCCTCTGTCGCTAAGGATTGAGCATCGCCTTCTGCATAACTTACTTTTGGTGATGATAATCCAACTAAAAGTAACATCGTTGCAACTATCAAAGAACTCGTTCTTATCCTCATTCTTCTTCACCATCTTTCTTCTTTTTCTTTAATAAAAATAGAATTAAGACAGCTAAAAGAATTCCTACACCCACTATGCCATATGAGACCATTTCTTCTCCCGTTTGGGGAAGAATTTTTGAAATTGGGCTAGCTTTCCCTGGTTTACCAGGTTGCTTGGGTGTTGGTTTCGGTATTTCAGTCTCTTCTTCAAATGTGATACTACCCGTTACTGTTACTTGACCACCCTCACTCTCATTTGCATGAGAGTAGTCGGTGAATAATCCACCAAAAGCTAGTACAACCAAAGCACTAAACAGTAAAATACATCTTTTATTTTTCACTTATTCACCCTCCTAGTACTTTATGGTTGTCCAGCAATTAGCTTCCATTGTATTTTTCCTTTGTACTCACCAACTTGTAGCATATCTGTTGATTTAAATTTCAATTTAACACCGTCACTTTGTAACGTTTGATCCCAACTACTAGATACATCCACTTCTGGATCTGTAGCAGTTGTCTGATGTTTATAAATAGCTTTAGCATCAGATGTTAACGTAAATTCCTCGTTACCTTTTCGATATGTGATTTGACCATCTAATTTTTTCCCAGATGTCGTTTGAATCGGTGATACTACTTCTGCTGTCATCGTCCATCCACCTGCTGCATTCGAACGTGTGTCTGAGACAACTAGTTGCTTATCAATCTTTTGAACACCAATAGTCGCATTTTTTGCTTTAAACTCTACAGAACCAAAATCAATTTCATCAGGTGTTGATAAAAAGCGTAACCCACCCATAATCGTTGTTTTGACTTCGTTCGATGTTTTTTTAATGTCCCGTTCTGCTCCATTGACCAAATAACTAGCACTCATAGTAGCTTCTGCTTTGATATCATCATTTGTTTTAGCTTTTGGTTTCACAGTAGCAACATATGTCACTTTAAAATCTTCTGTGTTTTTAACTTTTTCAGAAAGTGTCACTTTTAGTGCCTTTGAAACATCATCGTATTGACCAATACCGATTTTAGTATCGTTTTTACTTAATACTTCAATTTTATCAATATTCTCTAAACGCTCATCAATCGGGATAGTAATAGCCACATTACTGTAGTCATCCGCTTCAACTCCAGTTGGGTAAACCATACCACTCTTAACATTTAATGTATAAGTGATGTCATCGCGTTGAGAGATTGTGGATTTATTCACTTTCATATCTAGTGAGTAATGAACAGATTCATATGTAAAGACAACATCAATTCCCTTGTCTTTAACTGAAATCGTTGTTTTTCCATCTTTTGATAAGTCACTCTCTTTGTTATCTACCTTAACTGATTTTACTTTGTATCCTGGAATATTTGCTGACTCGATCGTATGATCTTTTCCAGAATTCATTGCTGAGACACTCTTTTTAAAGATATCTTTACCAGATCCATCTACATGCCTAACAGTGACATCCTGATCATCTAATTCGTAAACAAATCGAATGTTTAACGTTTTGTTTTCGGTTGGGTAGGTCCCTTTTTCAGGATCCCCTTTTTCATCTACTTTTACAAAACGATAATTAGGTATTTTTATATTTTCTTTTGAAAAATCATAATCATATGTCTCGAATCCTTTTTTTGTAACAATAGGTGATAATACTTTCCCATCTTTATCAACATAATTTAATATCGCTGTTCGCTCACCTAAAACAACAACAGGCACATCATAATCAACAGACAGTCCAGATCTATTTCCTTTTAAAGTTACTTTAACAGTCGTATTACCAACTACATTAAATGTTTTATTTTCAATTTTTGATATTTCAACTTCGTCTCCGTCAAAAGCACCATTCAGATCATCAAATAAATCTGTCTCTACAAATTTTTTCCAATCTGACGTTGAACTACCTTGAGCGACCGTTTGTTTTTGGGGAGTAGCAGAAATAAAAGGCTTCAAATCAGCATGTCCTATATTTTGTTTACTTGTATTCATATCCGTAACGTATTGAACGCTAGCTGGGACTTCATAATACTTACTTCCAGGATTATAATATGTTTTTAACTTTTTAGTATCCGTAACCTTAGATGTTATTTCAAATCTGTACGAATTATCTACAAAATTTTTATTTTTTAACATGGCATTATTTTTCATTGTAATGGTCAATTTTTTGCCCGCTACATCCTTTTTAGCATCAAAAAATTGTGATGCGGGATTATCCTCAATATCAAACACTTCCATTTTCAAATCTGTCATGTCTGTCAATGGATCTAAATTAACAGTTAATTTGTAGTCCTTAGGATAAAACCGTTCTTGAATTTGTTCTGGCATATCCTGAATCACCTCATATATTAGATTCGGAGAATCTGTAACTTCACCAACAATTTGAGGTGATGGTAACTCCATTCTAGTGATAGGCATAGGCTCATATTTCGTATATGAGGCGGTAGCACCATTAATTGTATTTATATACATTTCAAAATCACCATCATCTGTATCCATCAACGCAGTAAACTCCATATCTGGTTTTTCTCCACTCGCTATACCAAAAACTTGTAGAAAGCCATCAATAGATTCATGTTCTTGATACTCTAAACTACTATTCGTATACGTGAACAATCCTTTAGTTCTATCTTTTGATTCATTTATAGAAACAGACTTTAATTTATTAATCCTTTTAAAGTTCCACATTCCTGAAAAATCTACTTTTTCATTCGTACCATGTTTGTAAAATTCATACCTAATTTGTAGCTCTGAATCTTTACCTGATGTATTAATTCTAAGAAAGTTTTTATTCTCCGTAGCTAAGTAAACTTTAACAGTCGGATTGGACTTTTTAGAAGTCATAGAAACCAAATTCATCCTTAAATCTATATAAGAACCATTATAAACAGCTAATTTATTTAACTGTACATAATGAGGTCGCCCATCATTAATATCTCTTAATCTAAATTTTGCAGCTGCTGCAGTAGGGTCATCATCATCATCAATATCGACACCTTTACTAGATCCTACAACTGTATAAGTTAATTTTGAGCTAGGACGTAAAGCTGTAGCATACTCTGCTGGAATAAAACCGGTAGATTCATTCGTCTGATAATCTACCAAATTAATCCCAGGATAATTAAGTAGATTTTCACCTGTCATGGCTCTAGCTTCTGCTACTGTACTCAGCATAAAAGTACTTAGTATCACACAAATAGGTAATAATAGTAAGTTTAACTGTCGTTTCATTCATTTTCCTCCTTTCTTCCAAAATCTGTACCAACATTCTATAAACAATCACCTCCTAATATATTAATAGTAATTATATACATCACTAAGAATTACACGAGTTAGTCACTATATGTTAGATGTTGGCGCATCAATCAACCAGAACTTTTATATACACATAGTATCATGTTAATACTTACACAGACCTTCTAAACAACTAACGTTATTGTAAGCTTTAAAATTTTATAACCATTCAAACACTTTATAAGCATAATTAAAAAACAATGATTATTCATTAACACAATAATACACAAAACATAAAACAATTGCAACACAGGTTAATATATATATATATTAAATTACAATTGTCTAATTTTTATTGACATTAAATAATAAAACGTTTTCTCTGTAATTTATTTTTTCCATATATAGAAGAATTATTTCAACATAGTATAATTAAATAACACCTTTTTGAACCTGAATACGTCGTACTTATTCTTTAATTGTTTTAAACTATTTCAAAATATTTATTTTTTATTGTATAATCAAACAAATAGCTTTTTTACGTATGGTTTGGAAAGAAGGAGGAATTTAATGACTATTATTGAAAAGGCACCAGCCAAAATCAATTTAGGCTTAAACGTTCTACATAAACGTGATGATGGCTATCATGAATTAGAAATGATTATGGCAAGTGTTGATTTATCAGACCGACTTACTTTCACTGCACTGGAAACAACAGATATTATTATAAAAACAGACAATGGGTTTCTGCCAATTGATCGTAAAAATAATATTTATCAAACAATTGAAATCATGCAAAAAGTATACGGTTTCTCTAACGGCGTACAGGTTGATCTTAAAAAAAATATTCCTGTAGCTGCAGGACTTGGTGGTGGAAGTAGCGATGCTGCTGCTACGTTTCGTGGCATTAATCGACTGTTTGGTTTAAATGCATCTTTAGATGACATGGCAACGTTATCTGTCCCGGTTGGAACAGACGTTCCCTACTGTATATATGGTAAAACTGCTTTGGTCACAGGTATTGGAGAACGCGTTTTCCCTCTCTCGCATCCTGTTCCTCAATGCTGGGTAGTACTGGTTAAACCCAAAATAAGTGTCTCAACACCACGTGTTTTTTCAAAACTATCTTTGGAAAATATCCATCATCCAAACATCTCGTCATTAAAACAGTCTATCGAACAAAATGACTATGACGCCATGACGCAACTGCTAGGTAATTCCTTAGAATCATATACAATGGAAAAACACCCTATTGTCAAACACATTAAAGCAAAAATGTTAGAATTTGGTGCTGATGCGGCTGTGATGAGTGGTAGTGGTCCTACTGTTTTCGCTCTTTGTCAGAAACACTCCCGCGCTATTCATGTAGCCAATGCACTCAAAGGATTTTGTGATGAGGTTTATTTAGTTCGAACTTTAAATCAATAACGGCTAAAAACAATCAAAAAAGAAGCATTGCTAAATGATACGATTTTTTCATGTATCATTTAGCAATGCTTCTTTTGTACAACTTAATGCTTTTTCTTAAAAACAATCAACCCTAAAAATATAGCAATGGTCGTTCCTACAAATAACAACACCACTAACAACATAACAAACCAATTCAATCGTTTTTCTTTAGGCGTTTCTTCAAATAGTTCTTTCTTATAGCTTTCCTTATTTTCTTTTGTCACCTCAAATTTATTGTCGAATGTCCATTTTTGTTCTTTTATCGTCACAATGGTTTTTGTTCGATACATGCCGACATCCAAGTCTTCTGTCCCTTCAAATGGGATATCTAACGATGAGTTAGGTGCCATCCGATAGCCTGTCAATGTTGAGTCCTTTAACACTTTATCTGAATCTTCTGTCATTAATTGACTATCTATCTGAATATCAGATAAAATAATAGGTTGCGGGTTATTAATAGCTGTATATACTTTTTGGTTATATACCGAACCTGTAGACGTTAGCACTGGCTCTATTTTTTTATCTGTTTCTTTTAATGAAATTGAATACACATATGAATACTCATTTTCTAAAGACGCTCCCTCTTCAATACTTCGTTCCTTTTTCTTCGACTCCTCTTTCAAATGGACACCACCTAAAACAATGCCATCAAAAGGTTCTTTAGGAACAGTTAACTTTAATCGAACTTTCTTCATTTCACCTGGTTTCAATATCACCTGATTAGGGTACTCAATCATATCTGTTAATCGTAATGGTTTTTTTCCGACTAATTTCTTTTTATTCGGCCCATAATTAATATCACCAGTCGGACTTGTTGTAGCATTGCTTACAGTAATAATGATGGTCCTCTTTTTCTTGCTCTTATTTGTCACCTTTGTAACTAAGGTTTGTGTATCTTTCGGTTTTACTTTTAACTCAAAGTATGTTTTATCACCAATTTGATTTTTAGGTAGTTCATTTTCATATGTAAAATTTAAAGTACCTTCCTCCGCTTCAACCATATAGTTATCTATAAAAAAAACCAGACACAATATAGTGACCATTGTTCCTATTAAAGTTAATGATTTGTTTTTCATATAGCACTCATTTCCTTATCCTTAATTAAAACACCTTAAATTTACTAAAAGGAAATAGTCTTATTTCGACTTTTCCAATAATATTTTTTTTAGAAACGTTCCCGTAATACCTACTATCTGTTGAACTCTTTCGATTGTCCCCCAGTAAAAAATAGCTGTCTTTGGGTACTGTCTTGTGTCCTGTTACATCCTCCAATTTGAAATCATCTGTTAAAATCATCTCTTTTAGTGCTTTTTTCTTCGCAACTAAATACTTTTCTTCTTTTCCTTCGCCGTTTATGTAAAGTTCATCTTGTTTAAACGTCACTTCATCTCCGGGCATACCTATGACACGTCGAATAGAATGGCCTTTCCCATTTCCTGGTGTTTTTAAAAAAACAATATCGAAACGTTTAATGCGTCTATTTCGACTAATCGCCACGACCTGCTTATTCCCTATCGTTGGTAACATCGAATAACCATCCATTTTACCAATTGAAAAAAAGATAAAAAATAATACCATATAAAAAATGCTAGACAACAGGATGGCCACACCTAATTTCATCGCAATACTTCGTTTTGACTGTTTCTTTTTGCGTCTTTTTTTTGATATGCTTTTCTTCTTTTTATGATGTTTCTTTGTAGTGTGTGTGTTTTTTTTATGACTTTTTTTATGGTGTTTACTCATAGTTAGTCATCCTTTGTGGCTATTTTTTTTCTTTCAATGACGATTCATCAATCTTATAGTAATCAATAACTTTTTTCTGTGTGATTTTGATTCGTTTAATATCATCTAAGTATTCTTTCTGTCGCTCTGTACTCTGTTTTAATTCGTCATAATTTTGACTGCTAATATTGACTCCGAATTGACCAACTCTTGCATAGTATTGATTAAGTAAAATTTATGCTTCTTCAACGCTTCGATCGCTTCCTTTTTTTGAAGCAAAAGAAGAGAGTGACACTGCAATTTTGTGAATGTTACTAGCAGATTTATTATCATTTTTTTTCTCTATATCCTTTAATTGTTCTTCCATCTGGTCTAAAAGATAATAGCCATAAACAATATTATCTGTATCTTGTTCACTTATGTTTGTTGCTTGATAAAATTTAGCATAGCCAGCACCCGCACCTATTAGCACAGTACCTATTAAACTAAACAGGCTTGTTTTAACCCATTTTGTTTTGTTCTTTTTTTCTAATGCTAACGTTTTTTTCCATCGTCTCTTTTTCCTCTTATCTCTTGGTCTATTATTTTCTAACGTTTTTATGCTTCTTTTTACCACGAAAAGTTTAATGATAGACACAAGCGTCAAAATAAAAAGTAAGATAGTTATTGCAATGCCCACTATGATAATAATTTCGAATGTATTCATTAACTCTCCAACTTTCTATGACTTTTTATTTGCGTCTTGTTGCCTTTTTCTTCGTAGAACTCTTCTTTTTAGATTTTTTTTTCTTCATTATGCTTCTCGTTATTAAAACAATCCCAACTAAAACTACTACACCTACTACAATGAGTGCAATTGTTTTCCAATCAATACCTCTCTCTTGTACTAAATAAGGATCTTTTTTATTAAATTCATCTGCTTCTTCATCCGTGATGGTAAAATGTTTATCCCATTTCCATTCTTTACCATACCCTTTAAGAATAACATGAGCTGTATAATCTCCAGCTTTCATGGCATCCCCATCTAAACTAACTGGATAATTCATAATAGAATTTGGAGCCATGGATACATCTGTTTTTTTCTTTTGATACAGAACATCAGACTTACCTTTTAATGTGATTTCTGCATTTAATACTAGATTTTCAGCAATCATACTTTGAGTATTACTTAAATTGACAAAGATTGCATTCCGGTAATTTTGAAGACCAGGTTTAATTGTATTCAATTTAAAGTCTGGCTCAATCTTTGTATCATTCATTCTAAGAGTGACTCCAAATAAAAAAGCAATTTTATTTACAATTGTGGCACCTTTATCATCCAATGATTCAACGCCTTTGCCTTTTTCCATTAATTGAATTCCACCTGTAATAATCCCATCATATGATGCATCAGGCATCGTAATATCAACAATTAAATCTTCTTTTCCCTTAGCTGGTACTTTAATTTCTGAAGGTATTTTTACTAAATCAGGTAAGTCATACTTCATTGATTTATCGTGTGGCAATTTATTCGGACTGTACTCTAAACCACCACTACCATTTGTTCTAGCTCCTGCAATTTTCGCTTCAACCACAATTTCTTTGTCGTTATAATTAGTAATTTCTACTTTAACTTGTTGTTTTTGACCAGGTGTCATCATTAAATTTAACGCTTCCCCTGTACCTATTTGATTATCAGGATGTTGAACTTTTTTTGAAAAACTAGCGCCTTGTATATCTGTAGTATCAGCTTGTACTGAAACAGCCGAACCAAGCACAAAAAAATAACTGGCTATTAAAAAACTTATTTTAATTAATCGTTTCACATCTAATCCCCACTATCTATTTTAGTCAAGTAAACCGTTTTTATATATAACTTATTCCATTATAAGCGACATATTATATCTATGCAATAAAAGAAAAGCACTAAAATGTATTTTAGCGCTTTTCTTGGCATTTTTATGTTCATTAATAGATTTTATAAATCTGAAAGTGTCCATGTGATTTCTGCTACATATTTTTTAGCAGCTACTGGTGTGTTTGAAGGAACTGTTAATTTAACAGAATTTGCTGTTGTATCTTCGGTTACACCTTCAATAGTAGAGCTACGTCCAAATTGTAGGTAATAAGTACCGAATCCACTACCAGCTTTAGCTGTTGCCATTTCAACTGATTCGCTACCACCATCTTTAAATTCTAATACTTTGGTTGCGCCAGCAGTAAATTTAGCATCTGATCCTAACAATAAATCTGGTCTTGGTTCTTTATCTTTTTCAGCTGTTACAACTGGATTTGTATAAGTAATTGTTGCGCCATCAATTTTTTGTGTATCATCTTCTGTGTTTACAAATTGTTTTGTTAATGCTGCTGATAATTTCCAACCTTTAGGGCCATTTTTATCAACGGCACGCATATCTGTTACTTGTACCCAGTTACCACGTTCTAATTCTTTTCCTTCAACTTTTCCAACTGGTTTTCCAGCAAAGAATTCACCTTTGTTTGTACTTATTTTAGCTGAACCATCTGCATTTTCTCCTTTAAAATGCAAATCAGATACTACGTTAATGGCAAATGGACCACCAGTTGGATTTACTGTACCTGGAGGGTCAATTTTCCCTGGTTTTTCTGGGTCAGTTGGATTTAATTTTCCTGTATCTTCTGAGAATGTGATATCTCCAGCTCCTGCCCATGGTGAACCTTCTGCTAAAGCAGATGGTGCTAATAGTGTTAAACCTAACGTTGCAATTGCTGCTGTTGTAACTAATTTTGTTGCTTTCATTATATACTTCCTCCTATTTTTTTATTTATGATAGCTCAGACAAAGTCCAAGTTAACACGGTTTTATATTTTACCGGATCCTTTTGTACTGCTCCAGGAACAAATAACTGAATTCCTGAATTTTTATAAATAGGTTTGTTGTCAAATGATGCATCAGTGACCGGTTTACCATCTGCATTCAACAACGGACTAAGTGTTTTTTCTTGACCCTCTATTTCTCCAGTAGAGCCAAAGGGTATCACCCATGTGCCTGATCCTTTGCCTTGTTCTGCTTTAGCTATTGGATACGTCGCTCCAACTTCTTCAATCTTTATAGCGTCTTTTATAACTGTCGGGCTTAATTCTTTAGACTCTGTAGAATTCAACCATTGCTTATCAAACGAAAGCATAGCCCCTTTTAAAAATTTGTTTTTAGTCTCTTTGTTTTCAAATTGTGTTTCTTGCCTTACAGAGGCAACCCATCCAGCCATACTTCGTCTATTGTCTGTAATTTGTATGTAATTTGGACGAACGTCTGTATCGCCTTTAAACAACTGTGCATGAACATCGTAATCTTGATCTTTTGACGAAATTTCTTGAGCTCCAAAATTTAATCGTGGAATAACATCAAATCTCAGTAACCCCGTCGTCTTCGTATAGTCTCCACCTGGATCAACTGGTACTTCAGGGTGTTCTGGATCCACGGGATGGGTTTCTGTATCAACAATACTGATATCAACATCTGCTCCACCAGTTAATTCATCTGCATACATAGGCTTTCCTACTAAAAGTGTAAAGGATGCTATAGATAAACAAATTAATTTAATTTTCATCTATATCACCTACCCTTATTTTCTTTATAGCATACATACTGGTAATCACAATCAACACTGCTCCTATCGCAGAAACACTTATTGAAGGATTTCTTTCACCCGTTTTTGGTAACACTTTTGACGGGACTATTTTAGCTGGTTTTGGGTCTACCTTTTTAGGGGGCGTTGGTTCATAAAATTCCACGTTCGCCTCGTTCTGACCTTCTGTTGCTTTTTTATCTGCAAAAGCACTCTTTGGTGCCTGTATTGCTCCTACAACTAGTGCAAACAAGAGCACGATTTTTATTAAGCTTTTCATTGTTTTCATCGTTACCTGTCTCCTGTCTTTACTGAGTATTTGCTACAGACCATTCCACTTTTCCTTGGTATTTACCTAATTGAGGAATTTTAGATGCCTTGAATTTGATACCATCCTCATCCTCTTTTTGTCCCCAACCAGCAGATATATCGAACTCTTCTTTATCAGTTGGTTCCTTTGCTAAATTAGACTGATACACTAGTGTTTCGTTATTTAGCACCAATGGATTGTTTTGTTTGCCATATCTAACAAATAAGGAGTCTGGTAATGTAATAGGTTCTGATGCATCCTTGTTCGTCATCTCTTCAACTAACTTAACCATCACTTTCCAATCTTGATCTTTCGTTGTGTCCTTAACAATCAACGACTTATCAAAAGTTGAACTAACAACCTTGTCATAATCTTTTATCTTAGCTTCTCCAAAATCAATCAACTGAGGTGCTGATATAATCAACAACTCCCCTTTATTCACTGTCGATTCAACTTCATTGGAAACAGCAGAGGCCTCTAATGTGTCATCTAATTGATACACAACCTCGGATGTCGCTTTCTGTTTGACGACAGTTCCCATTGGAAGTTTCTTTTTAACTTTTCCTTTAAATATCAGTTCAACTGTCGTTACAATAGGTACATTATCTGCTTCTGATACTGTGACAACTACTTCTTGTGTGTCACTATCATAATTGATACTTCCAATTTTTCGACCATCACTTGTTTGCAACTTAATATCGTCTATATCTACTAAATTCGGATCAATTTTCTTCTTAATCTTTATTTCTTTATAGATAGATTTCTTTTCTGTTGGTGTAAGGAACTCTTGAAATGGTATCAATGTCGTTTTGTAAGTGAGGATCTCATCTAAAGCAATACCTTGTTTATCTACATTTTGGCCTAATGAATTGGTAACACTTTGCGTTAGCTTATACATTGTTCTCGGCTCGTAAACAAATGTAACAGTCTGATCACTTACCGTAAACTTACCTTTTGGCTTACCTTCTGTTTGTTTATACTGATAGCCAAAAATGTCAATCTGAGACACATCATACGGATCTCCAATTACCCCTTCAATGACTTTCGGTGTCGCTACTTCATTTTTTTTATTGTCTTCATAACGAATCATAACTTTACCAGTAGAAAGAATAGGTGTTTCTACAGAAGTAACTATCTCAAACAAACCTCCATTTGGATTTTGACCTGTCGCTTGAGCCTCGTTTACAATTGTTTTTCCTGATGCTTCACTTTTAATTTTGACACGATACTTTAATTTGACTGTTTCTTGTCCTAACATATCATCTATGCTCAAACTAATTTCATGTTTATCAGGTTTATATACTTTAGCAATCGACTGTTCTGCCTTATTTCCTTTTGCGTCAACTAACTCGATAGATGTTGGTTTTTCAACTTCTGTAGGCAATTTATCGTGAAGTTGTATATTTTGAACCAATCCACTGGCTACATCTGCTGAATTATTTAAATCAATAGTGTACTCCAATTCATCTCCCGAACGATGAGATCCGTCTGTACTTGTTTTATTAGATGCTGTTTTATTTATTTTCATTTTTGTTGCTGCACTAATCCCAACAGCATAGGAAGCAGTGGTGCTTTCCCCAGGTGCTAAGGTTTTTTTCTCCCAAACCATATAAATAGCAGTATCTTGATCATCTGAGTTGCCACCTTCTTCATAGACGCCATCTCCGTAAATGACACGATCTACTTCTGCTTCTTCTACC
The DNA here is from genome assembly GCA_052104115.1 of Vagococcus sp. Classification (GTDB taxonomy): domain Bacteria; phylum Bacillota; class Bacilli; order Lactobacillales; family Vagococcaceae; genus Vagococcus. The sequence goes on from JBQELZ010000016.1 coordinate 15,377, forward strand.
TTATCTTCCGTTTGTGGTATGTTTGCAACTGGTTGATCTAATTTCGATCCAAATACATCAGCAAACGAAGTAAACGCTTCAGCACCTTTATAATGTGAAGGACCATCTTCAAAATCCGTTATATAGTCTAATCTATAGACATCTTCAGAATTTTCTTGTTTTGCTTCAATGTACAAACCTTTGTGAGGACCTCTTGATACAATAGGGACATAATCGTTTTGTGCCAATTCTGTATCTACTTGCTTTGCCGGATAAATAGTTTTAGGTTTGTCGCTTTTGTTTGTAATCGTGAAGGTATGTTTGATACTAGTATTCTTACTATCTGCTTCTAGTCTCAGTGTTATGTCAAAGTCATCACTACCATATTTCACACCCTGTGCTTCTATGACTCTTTTGTCGCCAACCTGTTTTCCACCCGTTTTAAATTCTGTTACACCAGCTTTTTTTTGATAACCTAATAAATTATATTCATCAATTGTTTCGATGACATTGAATGGTGAGGTTGAATTAGCAATGTTAGCGTCGGGGCTAACAAATATATGCTCTATCACGTTTGTATCACTTTGTACATATCGAACAGTTGGAACCGTATTGGGAATTATAGTTTCGCTAGGACCAAGAGGATCCCTACTCATTTCAGATTTTATCATTCCAAACCGCAACCTTCCTGCCTGGATACTCTCTCCTACAAAACTTTGGTTTGTATCAGCATTAGTAAGACTACCATTCATTACTAAACTAACAACTAAGACTGAAATGGCAAAAAACCATGTTATTATTTTCTTCTTCTTTTTCATGGTTAACCTCCTTTCTAAAAATCCTTAATAATGAACACGTACTTCTTCATCATAAAATAGATACAATAATATCACTATGACCTACACCCAATGACATAGGTCATAGATAGCACTACACTGTTCTTAGCTCAACTAGTTATTTGATAGTAACGTTGATAGTAACAGATACTGTATTTCCATCCATGTCTGTTACAGAAATGTCAACTGGATATATTCCTCTACCCGGTTTAACATTTCCAGTTACTTCTAGTTTCCCTGTTAAATCACCATCTTCAAAATCTGTTGCTGTCACATTTTCTAACACATTCAATTTAGAACCTTTTTTCAAAGTAATATCTTTTGCACCATGAATTTCTGGTAAGTAGCCAATAACAGCACGTTCTCCTTCACCTTCAATGACTTGATTGGTTGAGATATAATCATCAAATAGTGAATTACTAATTTGTAAAACTGTGTCTCCCAAGTTATAGGCAGATAAGTAACCATGTGTATACATATCGTTCATCACAAATTTAGACATTTGTTTGTTATTATAAACTGAAATGTACCCTGAAGAGCCTGTTACTTTAGAATTTTGAATCTCTAAATTTTCAATTGCTTTATTGTTGTAAATACTTAAGTAGCCTGATGATTGTGAAATTTCAGTATCAATGACTTGTACATCTTTCACTGTTTCGCTATATGCGATATCAATCAACTTAGTTCTTGTTTCAACAAATGCCATTTTATTTAATCGCAAGTGTTTTGATGTAAATGCCACTGGTGTTGTGATATCTACATTTCTAAAGTACAACTCAGAACTTCCCTCAATTTTATATACATTTCCATCAGACAGTTCAATTGTTACAGTATCTTTCAAGTCTTTTACTTTTGTCACTTTGACACCTGCTGGAACAACAATTTTTTGTGGCTCTCCATCTTGTGTATAAGCGACAAATCCATCCTTAGTTTCATCAAACGGTGCATGATCTAAATTTGCACCATTTTGATTCATCATGAACACATCGTTTTGATTCATTCCACCTGACGTGATTACACGATTTGTTTTATTTCGTTCAAAACGGTTGTTAATAAAGTCGGTTGAATATCCTACTTTATTAGAATATTGTTTGACATCTTTCACAAATGTTGAATTTGATAAGTGAGACACTTCTAACTCATGGTTACTATAAATACGTACATCTGCTGCAAAATTTGAATTATCAATAGCAAATGTCGTTAATTTAGGTGCTGCATGAACAGCTAATGAGTAATCAGAAGAGCCAAATGTTGAATCTTTAACGATTAATGTTTCAATATTTTCCATTCCTGAAAAATCAATTCCTTTAGTAAAATTCACATTGTCAAGCGTTACTTTTTCGACAGTATTTAAATAGAAAGGAACCAAACGATCAACAGTAATACCTTTAAATGTAACGTTCTTAATATCTTTCAACTCATATTTTTGACCATCAATTGTCATTTTTAACACTGTATTGGTTGCAGATAATTTAACCACACTATTTTCTGATACAGGTATCATATGAGACCCTTCAGCATCTTCATAGATAACCGCTGACGCTTCTTCAACTGATTCACTTAATATTTGAGCCACGTCTGGATTAACTTCTGCTGCATTTGCTGTTGGTGTATTAAGTAATAGTAATGCTGAGCTACTTAACACAACTCCTAGCATTAAATAATTTGTACCCTTTTTCATTAATTTTTTTCCTAATGTTTGCTCTTTCATTTTATAAAATTCCTCCTTAGATTTTCTATCATTCAGTACTATGACACAACGATAGGTTCATTAACTATTGTGTGTGAAATTTCCTTTTTTGAAAATTTCCTGTCCTCCTTTCAATATGATAGATATAACCACTCATCTGTTCATGTGAACAGTGACTGTTACCAACTTAATCCCCATACCAAAAGTTTTAAAGACTCATCCCCGAAATAAGATAATTAACCATATACATAAGCTGAAAAAAATATTATACTGTTCCAAAAAAATAAAAAAACCATTTTTTTATAATTTATTTTGTTTTTTTAAACAAAAAAGAAAATAAATGTTATAAATTGAATTGTATAAAAAATAAACAGTAACATTTAACTATAAACTATCACATATAAAACACTATGTCTATATAAAGTTTTATAAACAACTTAAATTCAACTTGAAGTCATAAAAAAATCGCTTTGTGCAAAAAAGCTAAAACTTATGATTGATGGTAGTTCGATCAATTTAAACAGCTCTAGCAAATAAAAAATACCTCGTTATCAAAAAGCATATATAGTAGCGCTTAAAGTACTTTACTCTTGCATTCCCTTCTCTATCATGATATTCTTTCCTTTGCACAAAACGTAACACTTACGATTTGAAGGAGGTTACCACCATGAACTATATCAACGTCACAGACTTAACGTTCTATTATGGCGATGAACCAGTATTACAGGATATTTCCTATCACGTGGACTCAGGTGAATTTGTTATCCTGACAGGAGAAAACGGCGCAGCTAAGTCTACTTTGATTCGAAATACATTAGGATTATTAAAACCAGAAAAAGGAGAGGTGTTTATTTCTCCTGTTAATATAGAAGAAAACCCATTAAAAATTGGCTATATCCCGCAGCAAGTTGCTTCATTTAATGCTGGATTTCCTAGCACAGTGATTGAACTTGTCCAATCTGGACGTTATCAAAGAGGACGTTGGTTTAAACGTTTGACAGATATCGATCATCAACATGTAGAAAAAGCATTGCGGTCAGTCGGAATGTGGGAGATGCGACAAAAGCGAATTGGAGAATTATCTGGTGGACAAAAACAGCGTATCTGTTTAGCTCGTATATTTGCTACAGATCCAGATCTATTCGTATTAGATGAGCCAACTACTGGAATGGATGAAGCCTCTAGACGAGAGTTTTATGAGCTATTAAGACATAGTGCTCACCACCACCACAAAGCTATTTTAATGATTACTCATGACCACGAAGATATTAAAGAATACATGGATCGTCACATCCAATTAGTGAGAAAGGAGGACTCAGAATGGAGATGTTTTCATATGAATTCATGACCCGTGCTTTAATTGCCTCATCATTTATGGCCGTGATTGCGCCTATGCTTGGAGTCTTTTTAGTCCTTAGACGGCAATCCCTACTCGCTGACACTTTGTCTCATGTATCACTAGCAGGGATTGCCCTTGGTTTTTTTATCAATGTCAATCCAACCATCACAACACTTATTGTGGTAATCGCATCAGCTCTTATCTTAGAATATATCCGTAGTTTGTATAAATCTTACTCCGAAGTATCTACTGCGATACTAATGTCTGGTGGACTTGCCTTAGCTCTAGTACTTATGAACTTAAATAAAGGTGAAAACACCATGAACATCCAGCAATACCTATTTGGCTCTATCGTCACGATTAACTGGTCCCAAGTAAAAATACTAGGCCTTCTACTAATCGTTATTCTTATTTTGTTTTTCTTTTTAAAAAAACCGATGTATGTCCTAACGTTTGATGAAGAAACGGCCCATGTCGATGGACTTCCCGTGCATCTATTATCAACCGTGTTTAACGTGATTACTGGAGTAGCAATTACCGTCATGATTCCAATCGCTGGAGCATTGCTTGTGTCAGCTATTATGATTTTACCGGCAACTATTTCAATGAAATTAGGCAAAACATTTACATGGGTCATGATTTTAAGTGTCATTATAGGCTTTATTGGCATGATTTCAGGACTTATTTCTTCGTATCAACTAGATACACCACCTGGAGCTACTATTACTTTAATTTTTATTAGTATCTTTACCGTTGTCAATATCATTGATGTCGTACGTCAAAAAAGAAAGAGAAGACCTTAACATCTTCCCTTTCTTTTTTTATCAATAGATTAATTTGCGAACATTTTGATTATATTTATAAAAATACTTTGTTTTTTTTAAAAAACAGACTATAATAGTTAATATTACTTAAATTAACGAGGAGTTATACATATGAAAATAAAACGAAGTGAACGTATGATTGATATGACACACTATATTTTAAATCATCCTCACACGCTTACTCCATTGACATACTTTGTAAAAAAATATGAGTCAGCTAAATCATCTATTAGTGAAGATCTAACCATTATCAAAAAAACATTTAGCGATAGAGGTTTTGGTACCCTCGAAACAGTTGCTGGCGCCGCAGGTGGGGTTATTTTTACTCCAAAAATGCCTTATGAAGATGCCAAGGAAATTGTTGACACATTATGTGAACGCTTATCTGAACAAGATAGATTACTACCTGGTGGCTATGTTTATTTATCTGACTTACTAGGTGAACCCCAGTTACTAAAACAAGTGGGACAAATTATTGCCTCTCAATATGCTGACAAAAAAATTGATGCAGTAATGACCGTTGCTACAAAAGGTGTACCAATCGCCCAAGCAGTATCTTACTATCTAAATGTTCCTTTTGTAATTGTAAGACGTGATTCAAAAATTACTGAAGGATCCACAGTCAGTGTGAATTATGTGTCTGGTTCATCCGAACGAATCGAAAAAATGGAGCTATCCAAACGTAGTCTAAAACGAGGGTCCCGTGTGCTAGTAGTGGATGATTTCATGAAAGGTGGCGGTACGGTGAACGGTATGAAGGCTCTTATTGAGGAATTCGAATCCGAATTAGTCGGTATTACAGTATTCGCAGAATCTACCTTTAGTGGTCGTCGCATGATCGAAGATTATTCATCTCTTCTTTGCGTCAAAGATGTGGACACACGCACCAAAACGATTCACGTCGTACCAGGCACTTATTTTCAACAAAAAACTAATTAAATTGGTATAGTTTAGATACATCGTGGAAAGAGCTTGATATTCAAGTTCTTTTTTTGTTAGAATAAGTGGAATCATAAGATTAGTCTTAAGGAGTGTTGAAAGTGGAAAACCGCTATGCAATTATTTTAGCAGCTGGGCAAGGGTCACGCATGAAATCATCATTATACAAAGTACTCCACCCTGTTGCTGGCAAACCAATGGTCGAGCACGTTATGGACCAAGTAGAAAAAATAGACATAACAGATATTGTTACTGTTGTAGGTTTTGGCGCTGAAAAAGTCAAAGAACATTTAGGAAATCGCTCTCATTATGCTCTTCAAACAGAGCAACTCGGAACAGGTCATGCCGTTTTAGCTACATCAGAATTATTAAAAGACAAAGAAGGCACAACTCTAGTTATTTGTGGTGACACACCACTTCTAACTCATGATACTTTGTCTCAACTCGTGAAACACCATGAAGAAACCAAAGCAAAAGCAACCATCCTATCTGCTGTCGCAAAAGATGCTACTGGCTATGGACGAATTGTAAGAGATGACTTAAACCTTGTCGAAAAAATTGTCGAGCACAAAGATGCGAGTGAAACAGAGCTACTTATCAACGAATTCAATACCGGTACGTATTGTTTTGATAATCAGTCATTGTTTCACGCTTTAGAAAAAGTTGGAAATGACAATGCACAAGGCGAATATTATTTACCAGATGTAATTAGTATCTTAAAAAATGCTGGAGAAATCGTAACGGCATATGTTATGGATTCAGAAGATGAATCTATGGGGGTCAACGACCGTGTTGCCCTAGCAAAAGCCAACAAATTGATGCAAGCACGCATTAACGAGGCTCACATGAGAAATGGTGTCACCTTTATCGATCCAGATACGACTTACATCGAATCAGATGTCAAAATTGGACGTGACACAACTGTTGAGCCTGGTGTTCAACTAAAAGGACACACGGTGATTGGTGAAAATTGTGTCATTGGAGCCCATTCTGACATTCGTGAGAGTCATTTAGGAGATAACATTATCGTGACTTCTTCTAATATTGAAGAATCAACAATCGAAAATGGCGTTGACATCGGGCCTTACGCACACATTAGACCATTATCAACAATTTCATCAGGCGCACATATCGGAAACTTTGTTGAAATTAAAAAAGCCACAATTGGCGAACGAACAAAAGTAGGTCATTTAACATATGTTGGTGATGCGACTTTAGGAAAAGACATCAATGTTGGTTGTGGCACTGTGTTTGTTAATTATGATGGAAAAAAAAAATTCCACACGACGATCGGCGATCATAGTTTCATCGGAAGTGGTACAAATCTAATTGGTCCACTTACTCTTGGGAAGAACAGTGTCACTGCTGCAGGCTCTACCATCACTAAAGACGTACCAGAAGACGCATTAGGTATTGCTCGTTCTAGACAATCAAATTTGGAGGGTTATGCTAAAAAATTGCCTTTTAACGAATAAAAACCCCGAAAACACTTGATTTATTCGGAAAAAATGACTACTATTTATAGGGAAGTACAAACTCAGTAAAACAAGAAAGTGGAGGTCCTCATGTCTAATCATTACTTTGATCCAAGACTAAAAATTTTTTCATTAAACTCTAACAAACCATTGGCACAAAAAATTGCTGATTCTGTTGGAGTAGAGTTAGGAAAATCTGAAGTTAGGCAATTCAGTGATGGCGAAATTCAAATTAATATCGAGCAAAGTATTCGTGGTGGCCACGTTTACCTAATCCAATCAACAAGTAATCCAGTGAATGACCATTTGATGGAGTTACTTATCATGATTGATGCTCTAAAACGTGCTAGTGCTCAAACAATCAACGTTGTTATGCCATATTATGGGTATGCTCGTCAAGATCGCAAAGCTCGCTCACGTGAACCAATCACTGCAAAATTGGTAGCAAACATGCTAGAAACAGCTGGTGCAACTCGTATCTTAACATTAGATTTACATGCGTCTCAAATCCAAGGTTTTTTTGATATTCCTGTTGATCATCTAATGGCAGCACCTTTATTAGCTGACTATTTCATGGACCATGGTTATCAAGGTGATGATGTTGTTGTTGTTTCACCAGATCACGGTGGCGTAACACGCGCTCGTAAATTAGCTGAAAGTTTAAAATCACCTATTGCGATTATTGACAAACGTCGTCCAAAAGCAAACGTTGCAGAAGTAATGAATATCATTGGGGAAGTGAAAGGTAAAAAATGCGTCCTAATTGATGATATGATTGACACTGCTGGTACAATTACCTTAGCTGCTGAAGCTCTTAAAGAACAAGGTGCAACTGAAGTTATTGCAAGTTGTACGCATCCAGTTCTTTCTGGACCAGCTATTGAACGAATCAATAATTCATCTATTGAAAAATTAATCATTACAGATTCAATCTTGTTGCCAGATGATAAACAATCTGACAAAATCGAAACTGTAAGCGTCGGACCTCTAATTGGTGATGCTATCAAAAGAATTCATGAAAACAAACCAGTCAGTCCACTTTTTGAAACAAAACGTTCTAAATAATTAAAAAAATACGTCAGATATTAATCTGACGTATTTTTGTTGTCTATTTTTGTGGCATTTACTTGTTCTTGTAATAATGCACGAATGTCTTCTAAAATAGCTTCTTGTGGATCGACAACTGGTTCTTCTTCGACCAACTCTTCTTTTGGAATCACGGAATTTGCTTTGTTCACAGCTTTAATAATCATGAATAAAACAAATGCTGTAATCAAGAATGTAACAATGGCCGAAATAACTGATCCATAGTTAAACTCGATATTGTTTACCTTAAAAACCATGCCTTTTGTGGCATCTTCCATATCAGTTGAGCCTGGTACAATCAGACTAATCACTAAACCAATGAGTGGCGTAATGATTCCCACAACAAATGCATTAACAATGGCAGTAAATGCTCCCCCAATAATCACACCGACCGCTAGGTCAAGGACACTTCCCCTAGAAATAAACTCTTTAAATTCTTTTAACATTGAATACTCTCTCCCTTCTTATTACATTATACCTAAAAAAGTACAAAAAAACTAAAAAATGTTTTTTATTAAATTGACATGTAATGGTATTGTAATATATGATAAGGTATTGTAAACATATAAAATGAAATAGACATATTACGATGAGACTCCATTTATTAAATTTATAAGAAATTCCGTTAAATTTAGGTTTTTTTCTGTCTTATCTAGCCATTTTTTGATACTCTAAATGGTGTATCTCTCAGATGTAACATCTGATCACAAACAAAGGAGATTAGATACATGAATGTTGAATTAAACAAGCACGTGAATCTACATGTGATTCCGTCAAGTAAATATAAAACAACCCGTATATTAATTCGGTTTGCTGCTCCATTAGATAAAGAAACCAGTAGTAAACGCTCATTACTTGCTAGCTTAATGGAAACAAATAGTTTGAATTTTTCTACTCAAGTTGAGTTAAGTAAAAAATTAGCAGACCTTTACGGAGCAAGCTTTGGTATCGGTGTCAGTCGAAACGGAAATGAACATTATTTCACTATTGGTCTAAATATTATTAATGACAACTTAGTACCAAATGGTATTTCTGTGCTAGAATCTGCTGTAGCTTTTTTAAAAGAAATCATTTTTCGCCCTAATATCACAGATAATGCCTTTGATTTAGACACTTTCACACGAGAAAAAGACAATTTAATCGAATACATCCACTCTATCTTTGACGATAAGCAAACATATGCAGCCTTATCTCTACAAAATCTCTTTTTTACCCATTCAGCAAGTCAACGTACACCTAGTTTTGGTAGTGTGGAAGACATTCAAAAAGAGACACCTGAATCCTTAGCAACCTACTATAAAAAGATGATTTCAGAAGACAGAATAGATATTTTAGTCTTAGGTGATGTTGCCGAAGGGTATGTAAAACGTTGCTTTAATGAGTTTGGTTTTGAAGATAGAGAAAAAATAGATGTGCCTTTCTTTTATCATCAACCTTTTCAAAATATTATCCAACAAAAAACAGAGACGTTACCTGTTGTGCAATCAAAACTAAACATCGCCTATCATTGTGATATCTACTATTATGATGACTTGTATTTTTCATTGATGGTTTTTAATGGCCTATTTGGCGGTTTTCCTCACTCTAAACTCTTTTTAAATGTCAGAGAAAAACATAGCTTAGCTTATTATGCTAGCAGTTCATTAGAGCCTTTCAGAGGTCTTGTGACAGTTCAAACTGGTATAGATGGCAGTAACCGAGAGAAAGTGTTACGTCTGGTAAATGACCAACTAAAAGACCTGATTGCAGGTAAATTCACAGAAGCCGAACTGGCACAAACAAAAACCATGTTGAAAAACCAATACTTATTATCATTAGATAGTCAACGTGCTCTTTTAGAGCAAGCCTATCTAAAAATAAAATTACCCGTAGCTGATATCTCACAGGAAGACTGGCTACAACGATTGGACAATGTGACTTGTGAGTCTGTTCAAGAAGTGGCATCACACATACAATTACAAGCTGTTTATTTCATGGAAGGAGAACGCAACGAATGAAAAAACAATACTACCCTTCTATAAATGAAACGATTTATACTGAAATAATGGACAACGGACTTGAAGTGACTCTTCTACCCCGTGAGGACTTTCATAAAACATTTGGCCTATTTACAACAAATTATGGCTCAATTGACAATGAGTTCATTCCGATTGGTCAGTCAGAATTTATCAAAGTCCCTGATGGCATTGCACATTTTTTAGAGCATAAATTATTTGAAAATGAAGAAGAAGATGTCTTTCAAACATTTGGTCGTCAAGGTGCGGCATCTAACGCTTTTACAAGCTTTACTAGAACGAGTTATTTGTTTTCAAGTACAGATCAAATCGAGGAAAATATGGTAACTTTGATGGATTTTGTTCAGTCACCCTATTTTACAGAAGAATCTGTCAACAAAGAAAAAGGCATTATTGGTCAAGAAATTCAAATGTACTTGGATGATCCGAATTGGCGTCTGTTTTTTGGTATCTTGAATAATTTATATCCAAAACATCCATTACACATTGATATAGCCGGAACAGAAGAAAGTATTTCTCATATCACTGCAGAGGATTTGTACACATGCTACAACACTTTTTATCACCCGAGCAATATGAACTTATTTGTCGTAGGTAACATGGATCCTGATGCGATGATGACTCTCATCCGAGCGAATCAAGCTGAAAAAGAATTTCCTCAAGCAAATGAGATTGAGCGTCGATTCCCTGTCGAATCTATAAAAGACATTATTAAAGAAGATCAAATAGAGTTATCTGTCAGTCGACCGAAAGCAATTGTTGGCTTAAAAGGACTAGACTCTCTTCCAGAAGATGGTTTTGAAAAATTAAAATACCAAACAAGTATTCAATTACTCTTACAGTTACTATTTGGTCCATCGTCTCAACATTATTTAGATATGTATGACGAAGGTTTAATTGATGATAGTTTTTCATTTGATTTTTCGTTACACCGTAGTTTCCATTTTGCTGATTTCAGCTCCGATACAAGCGAACCTGAACGTTTCGCCAACCAAATTATTAATTTGTTGATGAAATCCGCTGAAAGCAAAGAGCTCACTGAAAACAATTTAAGTCTCGCGAAGAAAAAAATGATGGGCAAGCACCTGCAATCTTTAGACTCTCTAGAATACATTGCCAACCAATTTAGCGGCATGAAATTTGGTCACACAACCTTATTTGATTTGGCTAAAGTCATTGATAGCATTGAATTAGCAGATATTTTAGCTGTTAGAGAGGCCTTTATCCGCCCAGATGCCCTTAGCCGCTTTTATGTTTACCCTAAACAAAGAGGGTAAAGGCATGGCACATATACTTGTAACAGGTGCTAGTGGAGATATCGGTGAGGCATGTGTCAGACAACTGGCAAAAGAAGGCCATTCCGTGTATTGCCACTACTATCAAAATAAAACACGCATACATGACTTGTTAAGCGACTTACAACATGACTATCCAAACCAAGAGTTTTTTGCATTTGCTGCTGATATGACAAAAGAAGCATCATTAGAGGCTCTTGTAAACAATATCTTTCAATTGGATGCCATTGTATTTGCACATGGTGACACGACGTATCAACTATTAACAGACACCACATCGAGCGATATGGACGACTTATGGAATTGTCATTTAAAAGGCCCAATCCAGCTCTGCCAAGCCTGTCAACCAAAGTTAAGTTCACATCGAAAAGGATCGATTGTGTTTGTTAGTTCAGTCTATGGTCTGATTGGCAGTGCCATGGAAGTTATGTATAGTACAGTAAAGGGCGGGCAAATTGCTTTCATCAAAGCTTACGCACAAGAAGTCGCATCATTAGGCATTACAGTTAATGGAATTGCACCTGGTGCTGTGGACACTCAAATGAATGTGGATTGGTCTCCAGAAGAAAAAAACGATCTATTAGCCGACATTCCCCTGGAACGAATGGGAAAACCAGACGAAATGGCTGGTGCTGTATCTTTCTTATTAAGTGATATGGCACGATATATAACAGGTACGGTTATTCCAATAACAGGTGGTTGGAAGGTTTAGTGAAGAAAGAAGGGGCGAGAACTTGGATACGATTGGCGAAAAACTGAAAGAAGCTCGTCTACAGCGCGGGCTTACAATCGGAGATTTACAAAAAATAACAAAAATACAAAGACGATATTTAGAAGCTATAGAAGAAAACGATTTTGATGCGATGCCTAGTGATTATTATACGCGAACATTTATTAGACAATTTTCCGAAGCTGTCGGTCTAAACCCTAGACCATTGATAAGACGCCTAGATGGAAAGCCTGAAGAAGACAATTCAACAGGTAGCTTGTTGTCGCCTATGATACCTGTTAAAGGATCAAGAAAGGCGAAATATAGCACAAATACAAAAAAAGCAAAAGTAAAATCATATGTACCAGTTGTTCTTCTTTCTCTTGTGGTTATTGCAATTATCAGCTCAATTGGCTATGCCATTTTTTTAGATGCTGAAAAAGGACCTATTGTACCTAAACCTGAAAAAACAACGTTCGTTGACAATAATGACTCCTCTATTGCCTCTTCTGATAAGGTAGTAGAAAGCTCAACGTCTAGCGAAACAGAGAGTTCCTCAACAAAAGAAACAGAAAAAAAACCAGCATCTTCTTTTAAACTGATCGAAGATACGGGAGAATTAGTCTCTTTTTCTGGGAAAAATGTTGAAAAACCTGTTAAACTAGAATTTGAAGGTTTAGAAGGACCTGCTTGGATTGGTCTTCAAGCAAGTGGTACAGGTGATCTCTTTTATCAATATACCCTACAACCTGGTGAGAAGTTAGAAACGTTTGTCCCAGAAGATATCGATGATTTAGACGTTATTTTTGGCGCTGCCACTAATTCTAAATTAATCGTGAATGGTTCAGACATTAACTTTAACAGTAAGCATGCGGTCACTGGTAAAAAGATTGTCACCTTACAATTATCTGGTTCAGACAAACCTAGTAAAGAATAGAAAGAAGGAACTCTATCATGAATTTACCCAATAAATTAACAGTCATCAGAATTTTTATGATTCCAATCTTTATGATTGTGGCATTAGCACCATTAGATTGGGGCGTTTTGTCTATTTCTGGTACTTCTCTTGAGGTGACTCAGCTCGTGGCTGCCATTATTTTTGCTGTAGCTAGTCTCACAGACTGGCTAGATGGTAAAATTGCCCGTAAACATAACCTAGTAACAAATTTTGGTAAATTTGCTGACCCATTAGCGGATAAAATGCTTGTTATGACAGCATTTATCGTATTGGTGGGACAAGGTAAAGCTGCATCTTGGATTGTTGCGATCATCATTTGTCGCGAGTTAGCGGTTACTGGATTGCGGTTATTATTAGTAGAGGGCGGAGAAGTCATGGCTGCTGCATGGCCTGGTAAAGTTAAAACCGCCACTCAAATGGTTGCTATTATTTTATTATTACTTAATAATGTGCCATTTGCTGCTATCAATTTGCCGCTAGATCAAATATTATTATACACATGTCTTATTTTTACTATCTACTCTGGTGTGGATTATTTTGCTAAAAATACAGAGGTGTTTAAAGGGTCTATGTAAAATCAAGAATTCGTTCTTGATTTTTTTATTTACTTATTCATAAAAAAGTGGTATCTTTTGCAAGAAAAGCAATTTTTTTATACACTATTCATGAAAGGAGTGAAGAATTATGACATCTCTATTCAAGTCCATTCAAAAATATGCCATCATTAGAGGAATTTCGTTTATACTATTAGGGTTAATTTTATTTTTACAACCCAACCAATTTTTACAAACCGTTATTTACTTCATAGCGGCTTATAATGGGATTCTTGGTTTATTTAATCTAGTCGGGGCGATACGAAATAAAGAAAATGGGTTTAACAGTCAAATGCCTGTTGCTATTTTTTACTTGGTATTCGCGCTAATCGTTTATCTATTTTCTAAACAGATTATCAGTATTTTACCTATTCTCTTTGGCCTTTTAGTCATGATTGGTGGGACAACTCGTATGTCTCACTCACTAAACTTGCGACAATATGTAAATGTACACTGGTTGCCAATGTTCTTATATGGTATTGCGTTAATTTTTGTGGGATTATTGATGCTATTTAATCCATTCAAAACAGTCTTGGTCTTATTCCAATTCTTTGGCATTTCATTAATGATAACAGGTATATCTGAAATCATTGCCTTTTTCCGACTAAGACACTTAGACGTGTAATTAAAAAGAACCATTTCCTAAAAAAGGAAATGGTTCTTTTTATGATTCATCAGAATGAGTCGGACTAATCAAGGGTAAGCCATGCTTTTGCTTCTCTGTTTTAATATCTAGTAAATCCAATAAGAAAACAAATACTGGTATCCCGATTACCAATCCCCAAATGCCAAAGAACTTCTCTGAAAACATCAAGATTATAAATACATAAAAGATTGGTAAATCTGTCTTACTACTCATTAGTTTAGGATTTAATAAGTAAGATTCAATCGCATGAATCACAGTAATCATGATTAACACATACACAACATCCTGTACCCCACCATTCGTATATGCAATCAAACTAAGTGGTGCGCAGGAGATAATCACCCCAGCTACTGGAATTAAGCTTAGGATAAAAATCATTAAAGCTAAACTTAGTAACTGCTCTTGTGGAAATTTCATAAAGATTAAGCCAATAGTTGTTAACACCGTATTCACTGTGGCAATGATAAATTGTGCCTCAATCACGACACCAAATGTATTGACGAACTTTTTGCCTAAATAACCTACATCTTGGCTAAATACGCCAATTTTACTGGTATAAAAAGCTTTGCCAAAATTGGATACCCACTCTCGTTCAATAATGAAAAAGAAACTTAATATAAAGGACATTAAGAAAGTAATCCCCATTGACCCAATACTTGTCAATGTACTAAATATCACTTTTGCTCCAGTCGTCAATTGTTGCTTAATTTCTTGAAAACTAATATTCGATGAAATCCATTCAAACAGACGATTGTCACTGTTTAATTTTTGATAAAATGAAAAGACTTCTTCAATCATCTTAATTGTCTGGGTAAACAACCTTGGTACATACACCGTCATCGAAAAATATAAAAACACAATAATCAACACATAGACAACAATAACCAGTATTTTTTTAGGTATTTTAATAAGATGATGGATTCCGTCCACGCCTCTAATAATCAAATATGTCAGAATAAAGGTTAATAATATCAGACTTAATATTCCCCTAATCACATATAGAAAACTACACATCGTTATCAGCACAACTGCCCGTCTGGCAGAATCATTGGCTGTCATTCTATTCCATAACTCTAGCATTCTTTCACATCCACCCCTCCTAAACATTCCATTAAACGAATGGAATACTTATTCATATTTTACGATAAAACGATTAGAAAAGATAGTTTCACCAATTGTAACATCAATCTTCCTAGAGTATTGTCTGGTATACTACAAGTGAAAGAAGGGATACCATGACAAAAAGACGCGTTATACTTTATATTGCTACTAGTGTAGATGGATACATTGCAGATATAGATGGTAGCATTGACTGGCTAACACAACTAAAACCTGGAGAAGAACCGGACCATTCCTATGATACTATGTATCAATCCGTTGACACTGTCATTATGGGGAGAACAACATATGATCAAGTAACGACTGAACTAGCACCTAATAACTACCCTTATATAGATAAACACTCCTATGTCCTAACATCACGTAAACAAGATGCCTTACAGCTACCGGTTACGTTCACCAACCAATCTGTGATCTCATTAGTCACACAGCTAAAAGCAGAAGTAGGAAAGGATATTTGGATAGTCGGCGGACATAGCGTTATCCAACCATTAGTAGAGGCCAACCTCATTGACACGTATCACATTGCAACTATTCCAGTTCTCTTAGGAAATGGGATTCCTTTGTTCGCATCTCTAAAAAGACCCATTTTTCTCAAACCTATACAAACATGCCTCATCAATTCCATTATCTATCAAACCTTTACCTCAATAAAAAAGCTAACCTAAAAAGGTTAGCTTAATTTTTTCTATTCAACAATGTCGCTGTGACATCATACAAGACTTCTCTTTCAGGGATATCTGGTAATTTCAGTATGTTGGATAATGCTTTATCCGTAAACCGCTGAGCAATGGCTTCTGCCTTCTCAAGACCACCATATGTGACAATCATGTCTTGTACGCGCTTTGTCTCATCATCTGTTAGTGCTTGTTTCTTTTCTAAATAAGGAGCAAACTCATCGTGATGCTCTTCCATCGCCATGATTAATGGTAAGGTGTAATACCCATTCTTCATATCCTCAAACACCGGTTTTTGCATATCTGATGCTGTAGACTTATAATCCAAAACATCATCCATAATCTGGAAGGCCATGCCAATGTTATATCCTATTCGTTTACCTAATAATTGAACTC
This sequence comes from Vagococcus sp., assembly GCA_052104115.1. Taxonomy (GTDB): domain Bacteria; phylum Bacillota; class Bacilli; order Lactobacillales; family Vagococcaceae; genus Vagococcus. The sequence goes on from JBQELZ010000016.1 coordinate 31,953, forward strand.
GTTTTGGACTATCGCTAAAATACGCCCCTTCAAAACAAGCAAACTCAAATAACTGAGCTGTTTTTCCTTTAATATGTTGAAAATACTGTTTCACTGTAATATCTGTGTTGTATCTTAGGTTCATTTGGTCTAATTCACCTACTAAAATACGCTTCATGCTATGAGCATTCATCTCAATACTTCTAAAGCTTCTCGTTGATGTCGAGAGTAGATGAAAATACACGGTAAATAAAAAATCACCTGTATAAACCGCTATATCTTGTCCGTACATCGCCTGAATCGACGGTAATGAACGTCTCATTGGTGAATCATCAATAATGTCATCGTGAACCAATGTTGCAACATGTAAGATTTCTAATGATGCCGCCATACGGTATCGTTTTTTTGATGACACGTCTTCTCCAAATTTAGAGAACAACAGAAAGTACGCAGGACGTAATAGCTTACCACCTGCTTCAAAGAAAACTTGCAACGCATTTGTAATGTCTTTGTTTCTAATTTTCACAGACTTGTCCATGACTTTTTTCGTTTCGATTAATTCTTTTTGAATATCAGGGTAATTTCCCCATAGTGGATGTACTGCCATTGTAGGCCTCCTACTTTAATAATCATGACTCCAATGTAGCTTATTAAAAAAGCCCTGTCAATCCAAGACCATTGAAAATTCTTACTTATTAAGTATAATAAACAGAGGACAAAAAGTGAAGGAGTTTATTATGAATTTTAAAGTCTTTGCAGAATTAGTAGAGTTAAAAGCAAAATCAGCAAGTGTGTTCCCTTTTCTTATGGGCCTTCTATATGCGTGGTACCATTATGAACAGATCCATCTAACAAACATGGTGCTTTTCTTTATTTCCATGCTTTTATTTAATATGGCAGTAGATATGATGGATAATTACATGGATTATCATCATGCCACAGATGTACATGATTACAAACATGATACCAATATTATCGGCCGTGAATCTCTATCTTTAACGACCATTCGAAACATGATGTGGGCCTTTATTCTAGTCTCAGCATTAATAGGTGTATATCTTGCTTCCCAAACTAGTTGGATCATTTTATGGCTAGGGATGTTTAGCTACGCTATTGGTATTTTTTACTCAGCAGGCCCTATCCCCTTGTCAAGCCTTCCTGTTGGTGAGTTGACCTCAGGCATTACGATGGGCATCATTATCCCTCTAATTTGTGTCTATCTCAATATATATGACATCGTAGCTTTTGATTGGTATCTCATTAGTCATGTCACTATCATGGCCTTACCTGCCACGTTTGCTATCTCTAATCTAATGCTAGCAAATAATACTTGTGACATAGAAGAAGATATTTTAAATAATCGTCACACGCTGGTTTACTATATCGGAAAATCCCGTGCCGTGAAGCTATTTCGATTATCAGTAATAGCGTCGTTTGTATGCGCAACAATTGGGGCCATACTACATATTGTTCCAGTCACCTTACTAGGTCTTTGGTTAATATTTCCTAAAGTTTGGCAACAAACTACTGCTTATTCGAAAGAACAAATCAAAACAAAAACGTTTCCTTTAGCCATCAAGAATCTCGCAATGATTATTTCTATGCAGGTGTTGTTATTCTTCATTGGTACCTTACTTCATCTTTAGCAAGACAGACAACAAAAAAGAATTTGTTGTCTGTCTTGTATTTTTTTATACGTAAACTCACATAATTAATACAAATAAAGGGCTAATATCCTATGAAAAAAGCAACTCTCATGTGATCTTTTGGCTACAGATACCCTGTATTTCCTTCTCTGTTTTCTTACTTAATCTTCCCATGTTACGTATTTCTCCTAAACAAGGCTTAAGCTTAACTCTTTATCAGGTTCTTTAATTTATCTTCATATAACCTATCAATTTAGAACACATTTTTTTCACATTTACAGGTTACTATATATGTATACCAACAAAACAACCCTAACAAACTTTTTCATTTATTTACTCCTCCAAAGTAAATAAACAACTCCTTTAAGCTCCTAGTAAAACTAGGGGCTTTTTTTTATAACATATATCCTGTAAACTAATCGTATAACTATGTCTAGTTAAACAGGAGGATACATATGGCCAGACCTAAAAATAAAGCTGACTTACTTCAACAAAGCAATGATCATTTTCACCAACTTCTCTCTCTTGTTACTTCCATGTCTGAAAGTGAACAGATGGCTCCATTCCAGTTAGAATCACCTAAACGAAAAGAAGTTCACTGGAAACGAGATAAAAATGTTAGAGATGTCCTCATACACTTGTATGAATGGCACCAGTTACTAATTCATTGGATTGTTCAAAATCAACAAGATATCCCAACATCTTTTTTACCTTCTCCGTATAATTGGAAAAACTATGGAGAGATGAACCATGCCTTTTGGGAAAATCATCAACACACCTCTTTAGCAAAAGCCATGGCAGATATACAAACCAGTCATGAGGAAGTGATGTCTATTATCACCTCTTTTTCAGATGATGATTTATTTACGAAAAAACGATTTGACTGGACTGGTTCAACCAGTCTAGGAAGTTACTGCATATCTTCTACTTCCAGTCATTACGACTGGGCTATCAAGAAAATAAAAATCCATCAGAAAAACTGCCAATCCATAGCATAAAAGAATGCCCCTATCTCTCACAGTATCATAGAGATAGAGGCATTTGATGTGTTCGTTTATCTCTGTAGCACGTTGACATCGGATTAGACGTTGTTTTCTTCATAAAATATACTAATAATATTACCATCTGGATCTCTCACAAGGCCGTAGTACTGTCCCCAAGGTGCTTGCCATGGTTGTTTGATAATCTCATGATGATGAGTCGACATATTCGTTATAAGCGCATCTACCTCTGATATCGAAGATGCGATAAAAGCAAGTTCTATTTTGTCGCCCTGCGGTTCTGGTTTAAACCCTAATACCTGTTCAATCATATCTCTTGTATTTAACGACATACGAACCCCTTCATTAGAAAGCTCTACATACTCTGCATTCTTATCCCAAAACGTTGGCGTTAATCCTAGTAACTCATAAAAATTGATTGCTGTTTCCATATCACTCACTATAATGCCTACCATATCTAACTTCATCTGCTACCTCCTAGATATTTCCCTAACTGTACCGCATAACAATGTACCAGATAAGTATTTCATTTTTTGACCCAACAAACTCGAGCTAGCTTCTCCACCCTCAAATTTTGGTGATTTTTGTAAATAACCAATTTCTTCTTTGATTTTTTTAAAATTCTTTTTTTCTTTCCGCTCATCACTAGTTATTCTACGATTAGGTTTTTTTATCATCACAACGTCATTTACTTCAGTCACTGTTGCTGGTCGCTCTACTTCATTTGAAGCAAAGTCAGGTAATACTTGTTCGGAAAATAAAAATGGTGTACCTACCTGATATCCCATTAAAGCCATCACTATAATACTATGAAAAATCCTACTCATTTGACACCCACTTTTTCTCCTTTATTTTTATAACAGTGTTACCAAATACTTCCCAATCATCTGCATTAGGCGGTTCCTTCCAAATAATCTGCTTACATGTTAAAAAACTAGATGGAAAATCTGACACAAAAATATCAGTATACCCATTTATCCATTCTTGTATAACAATGTTGGCACTTTGGAAACTTTTTATTTGTTGAGAAATGAAACGTGTATAATTATTACCATGTGTAAAATCAACACAGACATATATTTTTTCTTCTAAATCATTAATCGGAAAAATTTTCATAACAGCCAACAACAAATCATAATAGGCAGTTGTTTCATTAATTGATTCTGAGAGAATATGATTAAATTCATCTAACATGACCTGAACAGGTGTTATTAGTGTCGGATAGTTTTCTTCAAAAAACATAAAAGAGCGCTGTTGATTAAACGAGTCCACATATATTGGAAACAGCTGATATTTAAGATAGAGTCTCTGTAATTCTAAAGAAAACGCATCTACAAAATCATGATTATTTTCAGGAAAGTACTTGTTTGAAAATTGAATGCTTAAGTTTTCAACATCTTCTGATAAATCAAAATATTTAGAGTCTATTACAATACCTTCCGAAAATAAAAAACCTTGTAAGTATCCCCACTCATCTAGTATGTCGTCAGTTGACCCGTCAAAGAAACTCATAAATTGAACAAATGTTTCTGACTCTTTTTGAATTGACACCTGCTGCTTAAGTTGGCAAAAATGTTTCTTACTCGTCCGAACCAACATAATTGAAATTAAATATTCTAGTTTCGATCTTTGCGTTAATGATAATGCCCTATCGTTTTCTGGAATTAACATTTTGATAATACTTTGAGTTTTTATACGAATATCATCGTCAAAAGGAAAATGAATCCCATAAAAAAAATAAAAATATAACGAAAAAAGAAAACTTCTAATTTGTAATTCTTCTCCCAAGATTTTCCCTTTTTTATATTTTAATTTAAACGGTTTTAAGCACTCTATTAATAAATTCCTTTTATTGTATGATTTAGTACGACTCAGAAATCTTTTTTCTGAAAATTTATCTATAGATAATTCAAAATGAATCGTATCCATCAATAATAAGAATAACTCAGATTCTAATAAATACTGAGCTCGAACTTTTTTCACCGTATAATTATCAACATTCTTCAAACGTATTTCACCACTATCATAAATAGATATCTCAGAAGATTCATCTAATAGTGATAAATGTTGGTTCAATTCCTCTACATATTGTAGCGCTCTAAACTTTGAGATTCCTACCAATTCGCATAATTGATCTACAGAACAAAACGACGACTTTTTTAATTCTAACCATTGAAGAATCAAAACAGGATACTGATTATCTTCTAAAAAACCATTAAAATCCATAAAAAACCTCCGTTAACCATTATAAACTTCATTTTATCATTAAAATGAAGTTTTTATAAACAATTACATCTATTTATAAAAAAACCCCAAAAGCTAAACAATTTAGCTTTTGGGACATGTATCCAAAATTTAAGCCTTAACTAATCATTAGTTAGAGTCTTTTTTTCTCTTAAACACTAATACAGACACTATCAGAATAAGAAATACTCCTAGTAAACCCAAACCTTTTTTAACTTCTTCCCCAGTTTGAGGTAATTTAATTAATTTATTTGGCTTATTCGGTTTATTTGGCTTAATCGGATTGGTTGGCAATTTATCATTATAGATAGATAGCCTAATAGTCTCTTTGTTTTGTTTTACAGTAAAAACAAATGGTTTTCCGTCTATACGATAGCCATCAGGAGCCTTCGTTTCTATTAGTTGATATGAACCAAACGGAACATCAGCTATCACTGTTGTACCATCTTTTTCAACTTTTATAGTCTCACGAATAACTTTTCCTTTTTCATCTCTTAATTCAAATTCTGCTCCAGATAACAGTTTTTTAGACTTGCTGTCTTTTTTTTCTAGTATAATTAAACTTTCTTTAATCTTATTTACTTTTTTGACTTTAACATGTTCTTGTTTATTTTGATCATCTTTCGCTTTAATTGAAAATTCAATTGGGGTTGCGTCTAATTCATAACCTGTTGGGGCTTTTGTTTCCACTAATTGATACTTACCTGGTGCTAAATTATCTATGGATAGCTTCCCAGACTCATCTGTGGTTAACCCACTTTCTAACACGTTTCCTTCTGAATCTTGCAACTCAAATACTGCTCCAGATAACACGTCTCCAGTCTTGTCGTCTACTTTTATTAATTCGGCTTCAAATTGATTTACAACAATTCCAACTCTCTCTGGTTCGACCACTTGAGAATTATTTGATGTGTACGCAAATGAGTTCCAAGCTGCACGACTTGTGTCATCTAACTTGTAATCTGTCAAACTCGCATCTAATGTATCAGGTGCCTTCATATTAAATTCTAACAAAGCAGTTTCTCCTGATTCCCATTCTCCTTTATTCATAGAAATCATGAAACTATGTATCCCTGTCCAATCTGTTACTTGATCTTCACTTAACCAATTTGGATTTTCTGCATTAATAGGGTCTTCTAACGGCTCTGTTGTAGTTGGATAGACAACATCTTTAACTAAATCTTTTCTACTTGGATTTTTAGATTTACTATATTTAATACTAACTTTGCTGCTATCTAGATTCGATAATACTACTGGTCCAGTCAGTATGGGTGTGAATTGACTATCCCTTGAAACATTATCACTAATACCCAAATCTCCAACAGAAGGAAGTACATCCATCATAACAAAATGACCTATTTTATCGCCAAAATTAGTCATTTCTAGACGGTAGCTAATGTCTCCTCCTAGATTTGTATAACCAAATTTGGAATAGTCTGTGTCATTTTCACCCTTCACTAATTTTTGCGTTTTGACTTTATTTTCTTTTACCATTTTATACTGATTGCCCGATTGAACTCTATTTTTGTCTAAATCATTACTATTATCCATATTATCTAAGTTTTTTTGCAGATACGAATCCGTAATAGATGATGGGTTTTGTGGTACTGATATCGTCTTATCTCCTGAATAACCATAAGTGTCCATGATTATAGGAACAGGAGCGGTTCCTTTTATTGTTACATTAAAACGATATGTTAGGCCTTTTCCTGGATTAATTTTGTCTTCATTCCAAGATATTTTAACAAGTTGTCTTCCTGTACCTTGGTAATTATCAGTCACAACTGTAAAGACGCCATTACTATTATTGCCATTTTCCGTTTTTTCATCGGCTACCCCTAACGTATTGACCAATTGATACTCTGGATTGTTAGAATCTACTACTACATCTACTGGCAACAAAGCATATGATTCTAGTTGTTTATTTATAGTAGTCGGAGAACTCTGATTGTTTTTGAAAAATCCTTCTATTCTATTTTTTCCAGATACTACAACGCCTTGATTGGACGTTAAAAATTTAATACCAGTTTGTGCTATAGGAACTGCTGCTGAAGGTTTATCAATAACATTAGCAGTTCTATCTCCAGTAGGTGTTGTAATGTCGGAATATTCACCTGGATTATCCGTAACATCATATTCTCCTGGTTTATCATTATTAAGAATTTCCTTACTATTAGACCAATGAATTTTATCGTTTTTGCTATTGTACCCAACCACATCATATAATGATGTGTTTTTCACCTGGCCTGTATACCCTTCTTTAATTGTAAAAATATGACGAATGGTTTCTTTGCTGTATAATCCTGCAGGTGGGTTTTTCAGTTCGTATCTAACTTGAGATACATGTGTTCCTTTAGGGTATCCAAAACTAACCAAAGTCTTTTCTTGATAAGGTTTGTCATACTTAGGATTTGAGACTAATAGTTCTTCTTTTCCATTAACAGTGATATAAACATCATATTCCACATTCACTGTTCCACCTAAATTATGATTAGAATCTGGAGAATAATTCCATGTAACAGGTCCAGAAATAGAGTCTAAATTTAAATTCGGATCTATTTTATAAAGGATTTCATACTTCTCAAAATTTTTAGTTTCTGAATTCGCTCTCCATGGCGTTACAAGATTATCAAACTTTAATCTAGCCCAATCATAAACTGTGGGATTAGGATTAGGATTTTTCGGTCCTGGTGACGCAGCATTATCGCCATTAGGGCCTAAATGCCATGGTAAATATGTGTCGCCAGGAACTGTAGGAACTTGATTCGGATCGCTGACACCTGATGTTATCTCAGCACTACTATCCGATGTTATCTCTTTTTCTGAAATATTCTTCGCTGCTGTATTTACCTTATTCGTAAATTGTTGATAATTTTTAATCCCTTTATCAAATTTTAATTTTAATTGCTTAGTTGTAGAATCAAGTTAGTCACCCTAAAATAATAAAAAAACA
>JBQELZ010000017.1:0-38864 GCA_052104115.1 Vagococcus sp.
CATGGTGTTTTTTTATTATTTTAGGGTGACTAACTTGATTCTACAACTAAGCAAGAAATATTTGATTTTATTTTTGTTAGAATTGGTTAGATGAAAATAGGTTAACAGTTGTTGTTAAAGTAAGTAAAAAATTTTTCCATTATTATAAATAAGGTCCTAAAAAAACGAGTAGAAAGGTAAGTGGATGATGATGAAAAAAGTACTAATCATTTGTGCAGCAGGGATGTCTTCTTCGATGATGGCATCTAAAACTACTGCATATTTTAAAGAAAAAGGAGTATCAATTGAGGTTGATGCAGTTTCTGCAACTGAAGGGGATAAGATGATAAAAAAAAGTGATTTTGATTTGTTTTTAATTAGTCCGCAAACAACAATGTATTTAGATAAATTTAAAAAAGTAGGGGAAGAGGTAGGTAAGCCAGTTGTGAGTATTCCGTTCCAAGCTTATATTCCAATCCCAACAGGAATTCAAAAAATGGCTGAGCTAATTGAAGAAAATATTTAGAAATTGTGGTGTTAAGAATGAAGCAAAAGGAAAAGGAATTAATTATTTGTTTATTAGATTGTAAGGGTGTCTATGCAACAAGTCAGTACTTAGCTTCAGAATTATCATTATCGGATAGAACGGTCAGGACATACATTAAAGATTTAAAGCCTATATTGAATGAGAATGGTGCTAGGATTCATTCAAAAATAGGCAAAGGGTATCAATTGGAAATAGTAAACAGTATGCAATTTGATGTTTTTTTGAATCAACAAAAAGTTAAAGCATTTAATCGTTTTTCCAATGCTGCTCCAATAGAGATTGAGGACAGATATAGTTATCTATTAAACAAATTATTATTAGAAGAAAAAGTTCTATTTGTAGAAGAATTGTCAGAGGAGCTTTATATAAGTTTATCTAGTCTAAACAAAGACATAATAGAATTAAGAAACATTTTGAAACCGTATTCAATAGATCTTATTTCCGAATTTAGGAAGGGGATTTACGTACAAGGAACAGAGCAACATAAACGTCATTTTATTATGGATTATTTTTTTGGTGATAAGATGTTGAATCCTTTTAAAGAATATATAGGAAACAATGAATTATTTGATGACATTAGCTTTGAAGAACTTACTATTATTATTTTAGATGAAGCAAGAGAAGGAAATTTAAAAATTTCAGATATTATTATCAAAAATTTAGTTTTACATCTTTCTTTAGCTATAAAAAGATTAACATCAGGATTTGAGCTAACAGAAAGTGACATTAGTGACGAAATTATTCCGTTTAGAGAGTATTCTGTAGCTAAAAAAATTATAGCAAGAATTGAAGAGACATTATTGATTAGTTTTCCACAGCAAGAAGTTTATTATTTAACCATTCATTTAGTTGCAAAATCAAATACCCAAGAGGCACATAAAGATAGTGGATTAGTCGATGAAATTGAAGAAGTTTTAAATCAATTATCCAAAGAAGTAGACTTGCCATTAAATGAAGATTATCAGTTGTTCAATGGAATAGTTGAGCACATGAAGCCTATGATTATTAGGTTAGAAAATAAAATAAAGCTAAGGAATCCGTTGACAGATATGATCATGAGTGAATACACTGATATCTTTTATTTAACGAAAAAAAGTTTATGTCAGATGAAATTATTGAAACCTTACTTCATTAATGATGATGAGTGGGCATATCTCACACTACATATCATGGCTGGGATAGAGAAAGCTAAAAATAATAAGAAACATAGAGTGTTAATTATTTGTGCAACTGGTTATGGGAGTGCTCAGTTACTTAAAAATAGGATTGAAACGGAGTTTGGCCAGCAACTAATTATTGTAGATGTTAAAGGGTATTATGAAATAACAGATGGAGACTTAAGTAGAATCGATTTTATTATATCTTCCGTTGATTTATCGTCTATTGTATTTAGGATACCAGTTCTACATGTGAGTGTTTTTTTAAAAGATATTGATATATTAGCCATACGAAGACAATTAAATTTATCTCCTTTATCAAATGAAAAGTCTATTAACAGTGATTTTTATGCACAGGTTGAGGAAAAGAGTATGTATGCTAGCAATACGCTGAAAAAAGAGTACTACATTTTATATGATGAGAAAGTTACTAAATTTGATGTGTTACATGCTTTATTAGATGTTATGGCAGACAATGAAGATAAACAATACAAAAAAAAGATGTTACATCAAATAGCTAGAAGAGAAAAAATGGGACAAATCATTTTTAGTGATTCAATTGTGGTACCACATCCAGCTGAGCCAATAGGAGTGACAACAAAAATAGGATTAGCTATTATTCCTAATGGTATGAAGTGGGATGAAGAAGATAACATTAAATTTGTTTTTTTAGTATCACCTTCTTACATAGAAAACGAAGGAATAACGATTGTTACCAAAGCAATTGTTCGTTTGGTAAGTGAAATAGATTATCAAAAGGAAATTTTAAAACACCCCACATTTGATCATTTTTATGATGAATTTATTAAACTTTTATAAATGAAAGGAGACCGTTTTATGACTAGTGCAATGGAAAGTGAAGTTATTCAAGTTGTATCTTTTGAAATTATTTTACATAGTGGTAATGCTCGAACACTAATACATGAAGCTTTTTCAGCTATGAGATTAAAAGAATTTGATAAAGCAGATGCCAAGTTAGAACACGCAAATGATGAGCTATTAAAAGCTCATCAAACACAAACAGAGTTGTTAAAAGAATATGCGAGTGGAAAGAAGATAGAGATGGAGATTATTATGGTTCATGCACAGGATCATTTAATGACAACTATGACATTACTTGAATTAGCGAAAGAAATGGAATTTTTACATAAAAAATAGAAAAAGACGCTAAAAAGAGGAGGGAATGATGTGAATGAAAATGAGGACATAGTTGTGGATAAGCAAAAAATGTTAAAATTAAGGACGTTTTATTTCAATCGATATTTAATAGTTAGATATATAATGGCATTGTTTCTATTTCTGAACATCAATTGGTTTACTCTATTAGTATATGTGAAAAGTTATTTTTCAGTTATACCACTATTTTTAATGTGTTGTTCTATCTACCCAATTTATGAACAAATTAAACTATATAGAACTCCTACAAATAAATTACCATATACTAAAATATATTTTAATATTCAGATAATGATGAATGTCTTATTAATGATGCTATCAGTTACATCAATTTTTGATCACTTGTATTATTTTATAGATCCAGGTTATTTAGGCCATAGTATTATTTTACTGTTCTTATTACTAGGCATATTTATTGGGGAGTTCACTGTTCGAAGACTAAAAAAAATAGAAAATAATCTAGATAAATATTACAATCATTTAAAGAAATATAAACAAATTATTGATTTATGAGGGAGGATAAGAAAATGTTTAATTTTTTACAGAAGTACTTGATGGGGCCTATGAGTAAAATAGCACAATTGAAAATTGTTAGAGCTGTTATGGCAGCAGGAATGGCTTCTATACCATTTACAATAGTCGGATCTATGTTTTTAGTGCTAAACATTTTACCTTTACCATTTCCTGTACTAGAAGGTTTTTTTAATGCGACATTCTATAAAATTAGTGACCTATATATGATTGTTAATACAATGACTATGGGGATACTATCAATTTATTTTACAATTGTATTTGCATATGAATTAACTTCTATAGAGCAAGAAGAAGGAAATGTTGCAGTCAATCCATTGACTGGTGCTTTGTTATCTGTTTTTGCTTTCTTGATGTGTATTCCAGAGCTAATTTTTAAAGATGGAAAGATTAGTTTGATATCAAGCATAACTGATTCTGAGACTATTGTTAATGGAATTAGAATGGGAGCATTTGTAGAGAGATTAGGAACATCGGGTATTTTTACAGGAATAATCATGTCTATAATTGCTGTCGAGTTGTATGTAATGTGTGTAAAAAAACAGTGGGTAATTAAAATGCCAGAAGTTGTTCCAACAGGTGTATCGAGATCGTTTACAGCTTTAATTCCAACTTTTGTAATTGCGTTTGCTGTTATGATTATTAATGGTACCTTAGTTTTAATGGGAACTGATATTTTTAAAATGATCTCAATACCATTTGGATTTGTAATTAATTTGACTAATACATGGCTAGGAATCATGGTGATTTATTTCTTAATCCATGCTCTTTGGATAGTTGGTATTCATGGAGCAACGATTATTACATCGTTTTTAACGCCTATTGTATTAGCAAATATGCAAGCAAATGCAAATGGGGCTTCTATTCCTCTAGCAGGTGAGTTTAATAATTCTTATGTAACTGTGGGAGGATCTGGAGCAACATTGGGATTAATCATATTCATTGCCTTTTTAGCAAAGTCGGATCAATTAAAAGTATTGGGGAAAGCCTCTTTAGTACCGGGGATTTTTAACATTAACGAACCAATTATATTCGGTATGCCGATTGTATATAACCCTTATTTAGCCGTTCCGTTTTTCTTAGCTCCAATGGCATCTGCATCTTTGGCTTACTTTGCGATTAAGTTAGAAATAGTTAAGCCAATGCTAGCTCAAATGCCATGGCCATCTCCTGTCGGTATAGGAGCATTCGTTGGAAGTGGTGGTGATTGGAAAGCAGGAGTCTTAGCTGTATTATGTGCTGTTTTAGCATTTGTTATCTGGTTTCCATTTATTAAATTTTATGATAATAAGTTATTACAAGAGGAACAACTTAAAGCTCAACAACTTAAAGAAGAGCAACTTATAGTAGAAATTTAAAATAATTTAATAGAAATAATGGAGGTTACATATCATGGGATTTAGAAAAGATTTTCTTTGGGGAGGTGCCACTGCAGCTAACCAATGCGAAGGTGGATTTGATGAAGGAGGAAGAGGTCTGGCAAATGTGGACTTAGCACCATTAGGAAAAGATCGCTATGCTGTTATAACAGGTAACAAAAAAATGTTTGAATTTGATGATGATTATTTTTATCCTGCAAAAGAAGGAATAGATATGTATCATCGATATAAAGAAGATATAGCGTTGTTTGGTGAAATGGGATTTAAAACATACCGACTGTCAATTGCTTGGAGTAGAATTTTTCCAAAAGGAGATGAAATCGAACCAAGTGAGGAAGGTTTGAGATTTTATGAAGACTTATTTAAGGAATGTCATAAATATGGGATAGAACCTTTAGTAACAATCACGCACTTTGACTGTCCTATGCATTTGGTTGAAACGTATGGTGCTTGGAGAAATAGAAAACTAGTTGAATTTTATGAAAATTTGTGTAAAGTTATTTTTAAACGATATAAAGGACTAGTTAAATACTGGTTGACATTTAATGAAATCAATATGATTCTACACGCTCCATTTATGGGGGCAGGATTATATTTTGAGGAAAATGACAACAAGGAACAAATAAAGTATCAAGCTGCTCATCATGAATTATTAGCTAGTGCGATTGCTACAAAAATAGCTCATGAAGTTGATCCAACGAATCAAGTAGGATGTATGCTAGCGTCAGGAACAAACTATGGATACACTTGTAAACCAGAAGATGTTTGGGAGGCTAAAAAAGCAGATCGCCAAAACTATTTTTTTATTGATGTACAATCCAGAGGTGAATACCCTTCTTATGCTTTAAAAGAGATGGAGGAAAAAGGGATAAAGTTAGAGATAGAGCCTGGTGATCTAGACTTATTAAAAAAACATACAGTTGATTTTATTTCATTTTCATATTATTCTTCGAGAGTTCAAACAACTGATCCAGCGTTACTGGAGCAAACAGAAGGAAATATTTTTGAGTCTGTAAAAAATCCTTATTTGGAATCTAGTGAGTGGGGTTGGCAAATTGATCCATTAGGGTTACGTATAACGATGAATGATTTGTATGATAGATATCAAAAACCATTATTTGTTGTAGAGAATGGGTTGGGAGCAGTAGATATTCCTAATGAACAAGGATACGTTGAAGATGACTATCGTATTAATTATCTTTCTGAACATATTAAGGCAATGAGAGATGCTGTTGATAAGGACGGAGTAGATTTGTTAGGATACACAACATGGGGATGTATTGATTTAGTAAGTGCTGGAACAGGAGAAATGAACAAGAGATATGGGTTTATTTATGTGGATAGAGATAATGAGGGAAATGGTACCCTTAACAGATATAAGAAAAAATCGTTTGATTGGTATAAACAAGTGATTGCTACAAATGGAGAAAATTTAGAAAATAACTAAATGTTTTTAAGCTTAATTGGACATACCCTTTACTATGAAATAACCACTTTTTTTAGGTGGTTATTTTTTATATTTTAATGGATATGTTTAGCATTACCGTGTATGATAAAGCGTAGTGTATGAAAGCGAAGACTGATATTAAAAGGGGCGACAAGATGAAAAATATAAAAGCGACGATTGAATACGATGGTAAGCGTTACTCTGGATGGCAAAGACTAGGTGACTCAGATAAAACGATACAAGGAAAGATAGAAAATATTTTAGAACAAATGACAGATGAAAAAATAGAAATCATTGGTTCTGGAAGAACAGATGCAGGAACGCATGCAAGAGGTCAAATTGCTAATTTTAAGACTGATTCTGAGATGAGTCTGAAAGAAATGAATGACTTTCTTATCTATTATTTACCTCAGGACATTATCGTTAAAAAATTAGAAGAAATGCCAGAGCGGTTCCATGCGAGGTACAATGCGACAGGAAAACAATACAGTTATTATGTTTGGAATACAGAGATTCCTTCTGCTTTTGAGCGTGGTTATAGCTATCATTATCCTAAAAAGTTAGACATAAAAAAAATGACTGAAGCATGTGAAAAATTAGTTGGAACACATGATTTTATCGGATTTTCAGCGTTAAAAAAATCTAAAAAGTCAACGGTTAAAACCATTCAGGATATCACAATCACAAAGGAAGGCAACAAATTATGCGTAACCTTTATAGGTGACGGTTTTTTACATAAGATGGTTCGTGTTATGATGGGAACTATTTTAGAGATTGGTGCAGGAAAACTAGACATAAGTATCATTGATGATGTGTTTGAAAGTAAAGTTCGTGCGAATGCAGGGGAAACAGTTCCGGCTCAAGGTTTATTTTTAGATGAGGTATTTTATAAATAATGATCGAAAAGGCATCCGATAAGTCTGATGTCTTTTTTGTTTGATAAAGCATTAGAAAACATAGCATAAGATAGAATTTATGGTTCTGTTGTAAAGCTTTAACTAGACGACCATTTGAATTAAAATAGAAAAAACAGCACTCTAGGAGAACAGATATGACTCTTGATGTTTGCTTACGTAAGAAATGTGATACCCGATCAACATAAGCCTTTTTCAAACGATTAATTAAACAATTTGGAAAACTGAGAGTTATTGTCACAGATAAAGCTCACTCATCGTCCAATCAAGAAAAGACATAAGTCGTCCCGGTCCATAGAGACCGCTTCCAACACAATTAAAGGTATGGAAACAATTCATGCTCTAGACTAAAAAGCCGAAAAGCTGGAAATCTCTTTGGCTTTTCTGTGTGTTCTGAACTCAAACAATTAATGGGAATTCCTGCATAGCAGTGTCATACTAACAAAAAAATTTTTAACTTTTCAAACTTTACAACAGAACCATATTCCGCATTTTCTAAAACTGCAGATCTTTGTTATATAGTTAATGCAGAGAATGCGGTTGATTCAGATAATACTACTTTGGATTATTTTTATGATCACGTTATCAATTTATTAGAATATATAATCGATCATTCTCAAAAAATAAAAGGCATGGCTTGTTAACTATCCGTGCAGGTTGTACATAAAGTATCATATTTTTGAAACTTTGTCTTTTTTTAATTGTAAGCAATTTCCAAGCTGTTTATGAATGAAAATGCGTAAAACAATCTATTTTATAAACAAAAATGTTTCTGATATACTTGTGTTGATAATGATAAAATAATAAGAAATACTACATAAAAATAATATGTCGGAGTGAATAAGATGAGAGAGACAACGAAGCGTATCAACAGAGAGTCTGTATCAGAATGGATGACCAGAGATGTGATTTGTGTAAATAGTCGTGCCATTGTAAAAGAAGCGTTTGATATTTTAGATAATCATACTATTTTCGGTATTCCAGTTATCGATGATGATGGCTTATATCTTGGTTTGATGTCCAAAACAGTCATTATGAATTATATTTCAAATCCATCTGTATTTAAACTACCTATCACAGATATTATGTTGACAGACTCTGAAACCATTCATTTTGACCAAACCATTGATGAGGCAGCTAGATTAAGAGGAGGTTGCTTACCTGTTTTGGATGATGTTGGTAAGCTAGTTGGTATTATTACACGAACAGATATCATAAAGGCGAACACGTCTGCACTAGAAAAAGTAGATGAGAAGGTCGATACAGCCGAAACCTTAAGATTAATTTTAAATTCAGCTTATGAAGGAATTGTTGTGGTGAATTCTGAAGGGTATATTCAGGAAATAAACGATGCGTATTGCCGGATTATTAACCGAAAAAAAGAGGAAGTAATTGGCCGACAAGTTGAAAGCGTTATCGAGAACACACGACTTAGAGAAGTGGCTCAAACGGGAGTGGAAGAGAGGGGACGTATTCAACAAATATCGGGTAT
The DNA here is from genome assembly GCA_052104115.1 of Vagococcus sp. Taxonomy (GTDB): domain Bacteria; phylum Bacillota; class Bacilli; order Lactobacillales; family Vagococcaceae; genus Vagococcus. Next base: position 8,623 of record JBQELZ010000017.1, read on the forward strand.
GAATCTTGTCGTGCATAGAATTCCGTTATTTAAAAACAATCAACCATCCGGCGCTATAGGTGTTCTTATTTTTAAAGATATCTCAGAGATGCAAGAAATAAATGCCCGAATGAATATCAAAAAAAATCTTAATTTACAAGATGATGTCAGACAAGAAGATATTTTAAAACGTATTATTGGAGACTCAGACAGTATGAAGCGGGTAAAAAAATTGGCCAAAAAAGCAGCGAATTGTTCATCCAATGTGTTTATATCCGGTAGTAGTGGGACTGGTAAGGAAGTGTTTGCTAAAGCTATCCATGATATGAGTTCCTTTTCATCTGGTAAATTTGTGACAGTAAACTGTTCTGCTATCCCAGAGTCTTTATTAGAATCAGAGTTATTTGGGTATGAAGAAGGAGCATTTACAGATGCTCTAAAAGGTGGTAAATTAGGCAAATTTGAAATGGCTGAGGGAGGGACCGTATTTTTAGATGAGATAGGGGATATGCCGTTTCATCTTCAGGCGAAGTTATTGCGTGTCATTCAAGAGAGAACCATTGAGAAAGTAGGATCAATAGAAGCCAAAAAAGTGAATGTCCGCATTATTACTGCGACACATCAAAATTTAAATAAGATGGTACAGGAAGGGACATTTAGAGAAGATTTGTATTACCGGATTAATGTGATTCAGTTAAGGCTCCCAGATTTGAGTGAGAGAAGAGAAGACATTCCATTGTTCATCACGCAATCGATGACAAAATTCTGTAATCAATTTCATTTTGAACCTAAATCAGTCAATCCTGTGGCAATGAGACAATTAGTTGCTTATGATTGGCAAGGAAATATTAGACATTTACTAAACATTTGTGAAGCATTGGTTGCATTAACAGATGGACGTATCATAACAGAACAAGATTTACCAAAAGAAATTAGGGATTATTATTATGATATACAGTTAGAGAAGATGGGGCTAGACTTAACATTAGTAGAGGAAAAAGAACGTGAAGTGATTATGGACTTATTGGCTCATTACGATGGGAATAAAAGTGCTGTCGCACGTAAGTTAGAAATAAATCGAAACACATTATATGAAAAATTGAAAAAATATGAATTGGTATAGACTTGATGGTTATTGAATCATTTTTAAAGACAGAGTGTTCGAATATCGAGCACTCTGTCTTTATTTTTTTACAGAAGGCATCGCTAACTCATAGAAAAAAGTTGGTATGGAACTTGCTTTAGATAGGGTAAGACATATTAAAGGAGGAGCAACATGTCAACAATAAATTGTTTTGAAATGCCAATGCACGTTATTTACGGAACCGATTCGTTGGATCAACTAGGCGATTTGGCAAAAAGAGAAGGAACAAGAGCCTTAATCGTTAGTGACCGAGTCATGGAAAAAATCGGAAATGTCGAAAAATGTGCCAGTTTGTTAAAAAAATCTGGTTTAGACGTTGATTACTACCTAGATTGTAATACGGAACCAACGGATATTTTCGTAGATGAAGCCCTAGAAATATGTAAAAAATTTGAAGCGGATGTCATTGTGACTATCGGCGGAGGAAGTTGTTTAGATACAGCGAAAGCCGTATCGGTTGTGATGACAAATGATGGATATATCGGAGATTATATGGGAGGAAAAACCATTGCTAAGGTAGCACCTATTCCACTTATAGCCATTCCAACTACGGCAGGAACTGGTTCTGAGGCAACCGATGTAACCGTTATCACTAATACGACAAATGATGTGAAAATGATGATTAAACAACATGCTTTCTTACCGAAAGTAGCAATCGTTGATCCATTGTTAACTTTGTCAGCACCGAAACATGTTACTGCCGCAACTGGTGTGGATGCATTATGTCATGCCATGGAATCATTTATTTCTAAAAAAGCACAGTCTGTTACGAAAACGTTTTCTAAAAGTGCAGTACAAGCTATCATTCAAAATATAGAAGATGTGTATGAGCATGGTGATGATATGAAAGCTCGTGAGAAACTATCTATTGCAGCGATGGAAGCTGGGTTTGCCTTTTCAAATGCATCTGTTACGTTGGTACACGGAATGAGTCGCCCAATCGGTGCGTTATTTCATGTGCCACACGGTGTTTCGAACGCGATGTTGTTGCCAGCAGTTTTAGAGTTTACTCGAGAAGATGCTGAAAAAGATCTTGCAGAGCTTGCTCGTCTTATTTTGACAAATGTTGAAGGCAAGAGTGATGAGATGCTAACAGATGAATTAATCATTCGAGTGAAAGAATTGTGTTCTAATTTAGAGATTCCTAACATGGAAGGATGGGGAATTGATAAAGAAGAATTTTATGCAGCGATTGATAAGATGGCTACAGATGCCATTGCAAGTGGTAGTCCAGCGAATAATCCTCGAGTACCAACGCACGAAGAAGTGGTTGAACTGTATAAAGTATGTTATGACTACAATTTTTCAACAAAATAAATAAAAACAATTAAAGGAGAATAAAACATGGTAGAGTTATTAAAAAATTATATTAATGGAGAATGGGTAGCATCAACTTCAACAGAAAGTTTAGATGTACCAAATCCAGCAACAGGTGAAATCTTAGCGAAAGTGCCAATTTCTAATTCTGCTGATTTTGAACAAGCAGTAGAAGTAGCGGACAATGCATTTGAAGCATGGAGTGCTACACCGGTTCCTCGTCGTGCACGATTAATGTTTAAATATCAACAATTATTGGTTGATAACTGGGATGAGTTAGCAGAGATTATCACGATAGAAAATGGGAAAAGTTTAGCAGAGGCTCGTGGTGAAGTACAACGTGGTATTGAAAACGTTGAGTTTGCAGCAGGAGTTCCATCACTAATGATGGGAGAACAATTACCAGATATCGCAACAGGTGTTGAATCAGGTATGTATCGCTATCCAATTGGAGTGGTTGGGGGGATTACACCATTTAACTTCCCAATGATGGTCCCTTGTTGGATGTTCCCAATGGCATTAGCTACAGGAAACACATTTATACTAAAACCATCAGAAAGAACACCACTATTAGCAAACCGTTTAGCTGAATTAACAAAAGAAGCTGGTTTCCCAGACGGTATTTTCAATATCGTTCATGGTGCTCATGATGTGGTAAATGGCATTTTAACACACGAAAAAGTGAAAGCTGTATCATTTGTAGGGTCACAACCAGTAGCAGAATATGTGTATCATACAGCAGCAGCACATGATAAACGCGTTCAAGCATTAGCCGGAGCTAAAAATCACTCAATTGTTATGCCAGATGCAGATTTAGATTTAACAGTTCGTAATATTACAGCAGCAGCATTTGGCTCAGCTGGTGAAAGATGTATGGCAGCTGCAGTAGTTGTAGCAGTAGGAGATATAGCTGATGAGTTAGTGACTCGACTGAAAGTAGCTGCAGATGATATTACAATTGGAAATGGCCTTGAAAAAGGTGTGTTCTTAGGGCCAGTTATTCGTGATAGTCATAAGGATAAGACCGTCCAATACATTGAAACTGGCGTGAAAGAAGGCGCTAAATTAGTGAGAGATGGTCGTTCTGATCAAGCAGCTGATGGAGATGGCTACTTCTTAGGTGCAACAATCTTTGATGACGTTCAACCAGGAATGACGATTTGGAATGATGAAATTTTCGCGCCAGTATTATCAGTCGTACGTACTGAAACATTAGAAGAAGCCATTGGAATTGCGAACAAATCAAGTTTTGCTAATGGTGCATGTCTATACACAGATAGTGCTAAAGCTGTTAGAACATTTAGAACAAAAATGGATTCAGGTATGTTAGGGATTAACTTAGGAGTACCTGCACCAATGGCATTTTTCCCGTTCTCTGGTTATAAAAAATCATTTTACGGAGATTTGCATGCTAACGGAAAAGACGGTGTGAACTTCTATACACGTAAAAAAGTAGTGACTGCAATGTACTAAAAGATATACTTGTGTTTTTATTTAATACAACTTTGATAACAGGTGTTCGATTTAAAAACAAAAAAAGAAACTGGAGAAAGTGGGAACGTTTAGAAAACGCTTTCTCTAACGGTTTTATATTGTGGCATGATTATTGCTTTATATAAAGTGTGAACTGATTTACTTTTTTATCATTTTATGTTTAACGAATGCGTAGTACTAGGAGGTGATAAAGTGAAGAGAAAAATTCCTATTGGTATTTCTAATCGTCATATTCATTTGAGTTACGATGATTTTAAACAATTGTTTCCAAATGAAGAGGTAAAGATTAAGTCTGAATTAAGACAACCTGGTTTTTATGCATGTGAGCAAACAGTCACGATCGCTGGACCCAAAGGAGAGTTGGAGCGAGTTCGTTTGTTGGGCCCACTTCGTAATCAAACACAAGTTGAATTATCTTTAACCGATGCTAGAAAAATAGGGGTAAAAGTACCTATAAGGATGTCAGGTATACTAGAAGATTCAACGGTTGTCACTATATCATCTGATCATGGTTCTATTGAGCGTCAATCTGCTATCGCAGCAAAACGACATATTCATATGAACCCGGCAGATGCAGCAGAATTATCTGTGAAAGATTTAGATGTAGTAGACGTTTTAATTGACACCGACGGACGGTCAACCTTATATCATGATGTGGACATCAGAGTATCTGATAAAACGATTTTAGAGATGCACATTGATACGGATGAGGCAAATGCAGCAAACGTATCACCTAACGACACGGCAATAATCATTTAAATATAAAAAAACTAAAGGAGAATGACAGATGACAAACGGAATTTTTACAAATGTAGATGAGGCAGTAAAAGCAGCAAGAAAAGGGTACGAAGAATTAGTTAAAAAACCAATCGCTGTTAGAACAGCAGCAATTGAAGCGATGAAAGATGGCTTCCGTCCTTATATTGATGAAATGGCTGTAAAAACATTTGAAGAAACAAAAATGGGTAGTGTCTCAGCAAAAGTAGCGAAATTAAACAATGCTATTTACAATACACCAGGACCGGAAATTCTAATGCCAGACGTTGAAACTGGTGACGGTGGTATGGTGATGTATGAACATGCAGCATTTGGTGTTATTGGAGCTGTTACACCTAGTACTAACCCTGCAGAAACTGTTATTTCAAACTCAATTAAATTCTTAGCTGGTGGTAACACTGTATACTTCAGTATCCATCCAGGCGCTAAAAATATTTCTAAATGGGCTGTAGAAAAATGTAACGAATTCATTTATGAAGCAACAGGTTTGAAAAACTTAATCGTAACTATTGAAGAGCCTAGTTTAGAAGCTGTAGATGCAATGATGAGTCATCCATTAATTAATGCATTAGTTGTAACTGGTGGGCCAGTTCTTGTAAACCAAGCATTACGTAGTGGGAAAAAAGCGTTTGGAGCAGGTGAAGGAAACGTTCCGGCTATGGTTGATGCTACAGCTGATATTCAATTAGCAGGTAAAAACATTGCAGAAAGTGCAGCATTTGATAATAACATTTTATGTACTTCAGAAAAAAGTTGTATTGCAGAAGTAGCAATTAAAGATGAATTAATTGCTGAAATGCAAAAACATAAAGCTTTATTAATTACAGATGAAGCAGACATTAAAAAATTAATGGATACAACAATTGATGGCAATAAACCAGCGCGTAAGTTTATCGGACAAGATGCAACATTTATTTTAGATAATGCTGGAGTATCTTATGAAGGTAAACCAGAATTAATTATCTTAGAAGCAGCTAAAGATCATCCGTTTGTTATGATTGAAATGTTAATGCCAATCTTACCAATTGTCTCAACAAAAGACTTTGATGATTTAGTCGAAACAGCCAAAATGGTTGAAAAAGGGTGTCGCCATACATCTACAATCCACTCAAGAGATTTAACTCATATGAATCACGCTGCAAAAGAAATGGATACAGCTATTTTTGTTATCAATGGACCATCTTCAGCTGGTACTGGTGTAGGTGACACAGGAGCATCTGCTTTAACAATTTGTACAACAACTGGAGAAGGAACAACAACAGCGAAAACATTTACAAGAAAACGTCGTATTAATGCATTAGAAGGTATTTCTGTTAGATAGATTGTTAGGAAGGTAGGATGTGAACGTGTCTAGTAAAGTAATGGTTATTAATTCAGGAAGTTCGTCTTTAAAATTTAAATTGTTTGATATGCCTAGTGAAGAAGTCTTTTACTCAGGTGCTTTTGATAGAATCGGTGAGTCGGGATCATCTTTTACGTCAAAACAATATGATGAGGACAAGCGTCAAGATTCTATAGAGATAGGCTCACATGTTGAAGCAGTTCAACATATCATGGCAACATTGATTGATGAAGGGATTTTGGAGTCTTTGTCAGAACTATCTGCAGTTGGTCATCGTATTTCCCACGGGGGGACGTATTATGAGCATGCAACATTAATTGATGAAGATGTCATGGAGAAGATTGGGGAGTTAGGGACACTTTCTCCGTTGCATAATCCGGTAAATTTATTAGGTATTAAGGCATTTGTGAACGCATTACCTGGTGTACCATCAGTTGCTGTATTTGATACGTCATTTAGCCATACGATACCGATGAAAAATCAAGTGTTTGCTATACCGTTTAAATTTTATCGTCAATATGGGATAAAACGATACGGATTTCATGGAATTAGCCACCAATATATTGCAGAGACGCTACCTAATATTTTATATAAGTCAGAAGATAACCATCGTGTGATTTCTTGTCATTTGGGAAGTGGATCAAGTATCTCGGCTTTCCTAGATGGCGTGACTGTCAATAATTCTATGGGATTTACACCGTTAGCGGGAGTTGTAATGGGGACACGATCTGGAGATATTGATCCACAAATCTTACCATTTTTAGCAGAAAATGAACACTTAGACTTTAAAGAAATTAAGCATTTATTAAACCATGAATCAGGACTACTTGGCATTTCGGAAACCTCTAATGATTGTAGAGATTTAGAGATAGCAGCATCTAATGGGGACAAGCAGGCTGAACTGGCTTTAGATGTATTGATCCAAAGTATTAGAGCATACATTGGCACATACATCGTAGAGCTTGGAGGATTAGACACAATCGTATTTACCGCTGGTATTGGAGAAAACTCTGCTTTTATTCGAGAAAAAGTGTGTCAAAACCTTGAATTTATAGGACTAAAAATCGATAAAGAGAAAAATGAGAACAATGATTTATTTATTCAAGATGATTCATCTAAGGTGAAGATTGTTGTTCTACCAACCGACGAAGAAGTTGTCATTGCACGTGAGACATATAAATTAATTTAAAGGAGAGTACACATGAGATATTTTGATTATTTTATTCCAAACGTAAACTTTTTTGGCCCAGGATCAGTTAAGGTAACAGGTGAACGTGTAAAACTGTTAAATATGAAAAAAGCATTAATTGTGACAGATGAATTCTTAAAAAATATGGAAAATGGACCGGTTGCTCAAGTGATTGATTCACTGAAAGACGCAGGGATTGAATATGAATTTTATACAGGGGTTGAACCTAACCCTAAAATCTCTAATTGTAAAGATGGTTTGAAGATTTATAATGATACTCATTGTGATGGCATTATTACAGTTGGTGGGGGATCAGCCCATGACTGTGGTAAAGGAATTGGTATTTTAGCAACTCATGATGAGGAGTTAACTGAATTAGCTGGAATTGATACGTTAACCAATCCGCTACCTCCGATTGTAGCAGTTAACACAACAGCTGGTACAGCAAGTGAAGTGACACGTCACTGCGTGTTGACAAACACTGAAACAAAACTTAAATTCGTGATTGTAAGTTGGAGAAATGTCCCACTTGTATCAATCAATGATCCATTGCTAATGTTAGCTATACCACCAGCGTTAACAGCTGCAACAGGAATGGATGCATTAACTCATGCTGTTGAATCATATGTATCAATTAATGCAAACCCAGTAACAGATGCAGCAGCGATTCAAGCAATGAAATTAATTAGTGAAAACTTACGTCAAGCGTATGCATTTGGAGCAAACGAAAAAGCACGTGAAAACATGGCTTATGCTTCATTATTAGCAGGTATGGCGTTTAACAATGCTGACTTAGGTTACGTTCATGCCATGGCTCACCAATTAGGTGGTCAATATGACATGCCTCACGGTGTTGCTAATGCCATTCTATTGCCAACTGTTCAAGAGTATAATATGGTATCTAACCTAGATCGTTACGCTGATATTGCAGTATTTTTAGGCGAGAATATAGACGGATTATCTAAACGTGAAGCAGCTGAAAAAGCGATTCAGGCGATGCGCGACTTAGCTGTTGATGTAGGTATACCAACAAACTTAAAAGATATGGGTGTTAAAAAAGAAGACTTTGACTTAATGGCTGAGAACGCATTGAAAGATGGAAATGCATTCAGTAACCCTAGAATTGGGAATAAAGCAGATATCATTCGTTTGTTTGAACAAGCTTATTAATTTGCACCTATACACACAACCTCATTAATAAAAAACTTTAAAAACTCGTTGGAGATGACCACTTCAGCGAGTTTTTTGTGATTTGCATCGAAAAATATGGTAAAGTAAAAACGACATCTAATTAAAAAGACCGTTTAAAAATAAATAAGAAAAGTTGGGAATTATCATGGCGAAACAACGTAAAAATGACACAAAACAGAAACAACCAAAAGAAACACGCTACCAGGTGACAGAAACAGTAGAATTGTTACCATTCTTAATTGAACACATGACACACACTAGTCGTAACTCTGTAAAATCTATATTAAAACGTGGTCAAGTAATGGTAGACGGAAGATCCATTACGCAGCATAACCAGTCATTAACGCCTGGACAAATTGTAGAAATACAGACAAATAAAGCCGCAATGAGTGAAGTTTTGTTGATGGGGGTGGACATATTATTTGAGGATGCTGATATTATGGTTGTGACAAAAGATGCAGGTTTGTTGTCTGTTGCAACTGACAAAGGTCATGAACTAACAGTCTATCGTCAGCTGACAAACTATGTTAAACAAGATCATCCAAAGAATAGAGTCTATATCGTGCATAGATTGGATAGAGATACATCAGGAGTAATGATGTTTGCTAAAAATGAAGAAACAAAAAATAAGCTTCAAAGCAAGTGGAAAGAGCTTGTTTTAGAGAGAACGTATACCGCTTTAGTGGAAGGGCATGTTAGAAAAGAACAAGGAACTATCACTTCATGGCTAACTGAAAGCAAATCTTTTAAAATGCACGCTTGCCCATTTGACAATGGTGGGAAAAAAGCAATTACCCATTATAAAAAAATACGTGGGAATAAAGATTACAGTGTGTTAGAAGTGAATTTAGAAACGGGACGTAAAAACCAAATTCGTGTACACATGGAAGAAATTGGGCATCCTATTGCAGGGGATAAAAAATACAGTGCCAGAACAAACCCTTTAAAACGCCTGGGATTACATGCTACGACTTTAGTTTTTAAACATCCAACAACAGGTGAGCGTATGACCTTTCATTCCAAAGTACCAAAAGGATTTTCAAAAGCAGCACAAGCGACCTAATAAAGAGTTGATTTAGAGAAAATATCAAGTATAGTTAATCATGACAGTTAAACAAAGACGAAGGAAGTGGAGTATGCGTATCAACAAATTTATTAGTGAAGCGGGTAAATCTTCTAGGAGAGGTGCCGATCAACTCATTACTGAAGGTCGTGTCACCATTAATGGAAAGCGTGCCAAAATAGGTAGTCAAGTAGAACCTGGAGATGATGTAAGAGTAGATGGCAATCAATTGTATGTTGCTAGAGACAATGTTTATATTGCCCTTAATAAGCCAGTAGGTATCACAAGTACAACAGAAAAAGGGGTAAAGGGAAATGTGGCTGATTTAGTCAATCATACGCCCAGAGTCTTTCATGTGGGTAGATTGGATAAAGATTCAGATGGACTATTGTTGATGACAAATGATGGAGACATTGTAAATGAAATATTACGCTCAGAAAATAGACATGAAAAAGAGTATTTAGTATCAGTAGACAGACCAATCACGTCTAATTTTTTAGATAATATGTCTAAAGGGGTTAAAATATTAGGTCAGATGACATTGCCTTGTGAGGTTGAAAAACTATCGAAATATGAATTTCGTATTATTTTAACACAAGGATTAAATCGACAAATTCGTCGTATGTGTGAGGAATTAGGTTATACAGTCGTACGCTTACAAAGAGTGCGAATTATGAATATTCAGTTAGGAAGTTTGCCGGTTGGGCAATGGCGTTACTTATCGAAAAAAGAAAAAAATCAGCTATTTAGAGAGCTTGATTATGAACCAAGAGAATGGTAATTGAAAAGATAGCAAATTGTAATGACAATGTTGTGACCCCTAAAAGTTAGACTTTTAAGTAGTGGAGAAATCCACTCTTTTTTTCTGTTTTAAAATTAAGAATTAAGCTACAAATTGTGCATTCTTTTCGAAATTTAACAGGGCTTTACCAGTTTAATTTCTTTTTCATGAAAACTTGTCTTTTTTACTTAAAGATAGATTAAGATTTATGGTGATTTTAATAAAAATTAACGCTTAAATCTCTTTTTTAAAGTTTATTAAACCGTTTTAAAGTTTTTTAGTGTTAGAATTAAGTGTAATTAATTTACAAAAATGGAGGAATTGATATGAAAGCAATCGTTGCAACAACAGATTATAAGGCAGAAGTACAAGAAAAGGTATTACGACCATTAAAATATGGAGAGGCACTTTTAGACATGGAGTGTTGTGGTGTCTGTCATACTGATTTACATGTTAAAAATGCTGATTTCGGAGATGTATCTGGAGTAACATTAGGACATGAAGGAGTTGGAATTGTTAAAGAAATAGCAGAAGGTGTTACTTCTTTAAAAGTTGGAGATAGAGCAAGTGTTGCGTGGTTCTTTGAAGGATGTGGGCACTGTGAATATTGTGTAACAGGTAGAGAAACATTGTGTCGTTCTGTAAAAAATGCTGGATATACTGTAGACGGCGGTATGGCTGATGAGTGTATTGTAACAGCAGATTATGCAGTAAAAGTACCAGAAGGTTTGTCATCTGAAGCAGCAAGTAGTATTACTTGTGGTGGTGTAACAACTTATAAAGCGATTAAAGTCTCTAATATTAAACAGGGGCAATGGATCATGATTTCTGGATTAGGTGGATTAGGTAACTTGGCCTTACAGTATGCTAAAAATGTCTTTAACGCAAAAGTTATTGCGGTTGATATTAATGATGATAAATTGGCATTTGCTAAAGAATTAGGTGCGGATATAATAGTAAATCCATTAAACACAGATTTAGCAGAATTTGTTCAAACTGAGGTAGGCGGAGCACACGCAGCTGTGGTAACAGCTGTTGGAAAATCTGCGTTTAATGGAGCAGTTAATGCAGTTAGAGCTGGTGGACGTGTTGTTGCGGTAGGATTACCAAGTGAGTCAATGGATTTAAGTATTCCAAGACTTGTTCTTGATGGAATTGAAGTTATTGGTTCCTTAGTGGGAACTCGTGAAGATCTGAAAGAAGCATTCCAATTTGGAGCAGAAGGTAAAGTTGTACCCAAAGTTCAGTTACGACCAATGGAAGATATAAATGATATCTTTGATGAAATGGAACAAGGAAAAATTACTGGTAGAATGGTTATTGATTTAAAAAAATAGGATAATTTATAAGTATTTTTTCTAAAATTATCCTATACATAGAATAAAAATCCCATGAAATTGATGCTTTTAGCAAAAAATATCATGGGATTTTTTATTTAACCTATTTTAGGCCATTTCCTTGTGTTTAATATTACTATGAGAAATAAAAGATGGCAGGTTATACCACCTATCAGTAGAGGTACTGGTTGATAAGTCACCGCTTGAGATAGTGGTATTAAAATGGACCACCAAGAGGTAACTGCTGGATAGTCCCATAGACCGCCACCTAAAGTAAGATTTAATAAAAACCAAGGGATAAATAGATGGTAAATTGTTTGTTTTGGACATAACGCCACAGACGCTAGGCTAGCACTCAAAATAAAATACTCTAATGCAAGCAGCGTTATGACTGTTTGGATAGAATAAGTAACTTGATTTGTAAGGACAGGTAATAGCCAGAAAAATAGTAATATTTCACTCATCCATATCGCCAAAATGAGAGAAAATACAATATGGTGATGGTGAAGTATTCTTTTTTTCGAGTAGAACCTCCATTTTTTTTATCATCTGATAAAAAATAAACCAACGTTAAGAATGAAAACAATAAAGTAGCACTTATAACCCCAATTGGGATAGTCGATTGAGGATCATTTGATGAGTCCGACAATGTATAATGGTAATTTAAATGAAGTTTTGGACTTGATTCACGCACGTCGATATCCTTTTCTAACAGGTCTAATTGATCTAGATGATGCTGGAAAGTCTGTTCTCCTTTAATGGTTAATAGTGAAGATAAAATAAGTTCTTTTAAATAAACAATATCTCTATTACCACTCCCAGAGTAAAAATCGCCAATAGGATGTGAATGATCTTGTATGTGCTGTTTAAAGTTAGGATGGATAACTAAAATACCGTCATTTTTAATCGATGTGATATCAGTATGTGAAAGGGTTCTTTTTTCAATGACGGATAGACTAGATGATTGCTGTATGGTGTCTATCAATTGACGTGATTCCTTACTAGTATCCATGTTGATAATGGTTAGTTGACGGGTATCAGCCTGTTGTGTCGATAAACTCATTAGCGTCATCAGTAATTGACCTACTAGTAGTAAGAAAGCCACAAGAATCACTGGAGTCATTTGCTTTAAATAGGTACGAGCAACGGTTAGTGAGAGCATGTTTTAACACACCCCCAGATACATAATAGAGAGAACCCAAGCGCACTTATCATGGGGAGAACATAAGAAATCGGCATATGACTACTTTTTTCAATAATTAGTTGGGTATAATAAGCAGGATTTCCAGTAGACAACCAAGTTAATTTACTCGAAATCGGATAAACAAGCCCGCTTAATAACAACCAGATGAAAAAGAATGAGAGGTTGACGACAATCATATGAAACGATATGTGTTTGTTATAGCTAATCGCTGTTAGAACACATAAAAAGGTTGAAATACTTAATGTTAGACAGATAAAACCAACCATAAAGGGAAAGAATGAGAGAGAAATACCTAAATTATGTGATAGAATTATCAACAAAATACTTCCTCCAAAACAAATCATGCCTAAAAATATTAGTTTTGTCATGATGACATACCACTTTGAAATAGTGTAAAGACGGTATTTTTTAATTAAACCACTGTGAAGTTGGTCCGAAAAAATGAGTTGAAGTAATACTGATATGCCCATTGCTAAGATAAAAACAAGCAAACTAGATACAATCAATTGATCTGTTTTTACTTGTTGTGGAGTGTTTAACAAAGAATGTCTTAGAAAAAAGTGAGAAAATAATTGTTTGTTAAAGGCTAACTCTAAATCGTTTTTCTCTACAGCAGAATAATGGGAGGCGTAAAGTGCTTTTTCATATGATAGTGAGTACCCTTGTAATTGGATAAAGGATTCTACAGATTGGTTGATTAAAGGTTCTAAAATGTGTCTCATCATGGGGTCTTTAAAAAATATATCAATACCACCTGAGTCTTGTTCATATAAAATATGTTCTAAATTTGTTGGAAATTGAATGAAAATATCATGCTGAGTCGATATCTGCTGTGCTGGAGTATAGTCGTGATACAAATCAACTGTCTTAATGATATCCAATTGTTTGAACGACCGAATTAAGAGTGGGATGGACGGGTCATCCATAACAGGCATGTTTATGCCAATCGATAGTATAGGTTCTCCTTTTAACTGTTGAGCCGCTGCTTTTGGCAATGACAGGTAGAAAGCGCCCATCGTTAGAAGGGAGAATATCAAACCGTGTATCAGGTATTTTTTGATCCATTCCCACTCAATCAGGATTAATCTTGTTATCGTCATTTTCGCGTCACCTCTCCACTAGGCAATGATAAAACCTGCTCACATAATACGCTATAATCGGATGAGGTGTGAGAGATGAAAATCAGAGCCCCTCCCATTTGTTTATGACGGAGTAACGCTTTTTGCATTAGGTCGATGGAGGCCGTATCTAAAGCATTAAAGGATTCATCCAATAACAACACTTTTGGAGTTGCTAGCATGGATAGGCCGATAGACAGGCGAGCTGACATACCGGCACTTAATGTATTGACTTTTTTATTTAAATAAGTTGTTAATCCATATAAATCACTATATGCTTCAAGCCAGATAGTCACATCTTTTTTCGATTTTCCACAAAGTAAGGCTTCTATGTAGAAGTTTTCTAAACAGGTCATGTTTGTTTGAATGCCTTCAATTGCTTGTACATATCCAACTGTTCCATTTAGCTGAATGGTCCCATTTTTAGGAGACAGAAGACTAGCAATGGTTTCAAGTAATGTGGTTTTCCCCACACCGTTAGGTCCGCATATAGCAAGCCCCTCACCTGCGTATAAAGAAAAGGTGAGGGGAGCTACTATATCGATGGAACGGGGCAAGAGTATTTGGTCCACATTTAGTAACAGAGTAGGCTCTATGTGTGTCATGTTAATTATCTGCTCTTTCTATGGTGCGTTTAATGCCTTCTGTATCAATACTTGGTTGGTTTTGATTTTTTAGAGTTAAAGCCACACCAGTTTTTTGGTGACCAAGTTCAAAATAAATATCTAGAGAGTTTAGTTGCTGTTTTGGTGTCAGGCTAATATCAACTATAGTATTTAGAGATTTCATCTCATCTCGTCCCTCATTGTCTAATTCTTTGTCTAACATGGTAATGCCTTCATGTATATACACGATATCTCTATTGCTAATATCTAATGTTTTTAGCTTTTTCGAATTGCCTTCTAAATCTGTTAGATATTGGTTTAGTATATCCCAGAAATTTAACGCATTTATGGATAATGTGTAATGATTTTTATCAACTTTATTAACCGTGTCAAACAATTCACTTTGAATTTTTTTATCTTTGGTGTAATCAATTAAAAAATCTTTGATAATAGCATGAATGGTTTCTGATTTGGGTAAGTCAACAGGTATATCATTTTCATTTTGTCCCAATTCCATCAGTTGATTGATGCTCTTGAAAACAATATCTTGATTAATGTGCTCGTTTTCTACTAATTTATTGTAATCGAAACGATAACCAGTATTTCTTTCGAGATCGTTCATAATATCTGATATATCCTCAGTTTCAATCTCTCCATCGCTTTTTCTGTAAAGCTCCCCATCGCTGTAACCTACTTTCGCATGATTATAAGGGGTAGTCAGAGATGCTTCTACGGCTGACTTCATCAAATTATCACCTAATTTGTAACTTCCCTCTATGGTTATTGACTCATCGTATTGTGTGAATTCTAGTATGAAATCAGAACCAGTCATATCAGACACAGAGTATAATCCATCATAAATCATTTTAGTAGGCGATGAGGCACTGAAAAAGACGCTTTTCCCGATGAAACTCCCCACAATAATCACAACAAGACTGATGATTAGATAGAGTGATTTTTTTTGTTTATGACGTGATGTGTTTAGTTCTGCTTGAACCGAAGTAGTTGTGTTATCTTGAGCCAGTGGTTGCCCACATCCGGCACAAAATTTCGCTTTAACGTTATTTTTTTCCCCACAATTTGTACAATACATATATGCCATCCTTTTTGTTTATTTTACACTTCTTACTGATACCATATCTGCCAACAAGTGATCCCCAAGTATAGTATAAAAAAATGTATTTAAAGTCATTATACACTAAAATGATTGCTAATAACGATTAAAAAAATGGTTTCATAGTATAAAAAATGAGATAATAAACAAAATTGATGTGTTAGTATAGATATAAAAAAACACAGGAAACAACGGCAAGTAGCGATTGATCATACACCTATTGACTTAGAGTGTTCAAAAGACGGGATTGGTGACAAAGAGTACCAACTGGTTGCAGTATATTCTGATGCGGATACTCAGCCTTACTTGAAGAAACATGTATACTTTTTTGTTTTGAGAGATGGTCAACCACATGTACTCGTAACACAACAAAATCAAGGAGATCCTAATAACTATTTATATTTTATAGAAACACAAAATAAGGCACTAAAAAATGGCTTTAATCGCATTGTATCTGGAGATGGCGTGACACAGGAGATAACTAAACAATCGGCGCATCACTCTCATCGTGATACAGAGACCGTTCACAACAGTGATACATTAGAAGAACCTGTTATAAAGATGAGCGTGGTGAGCCAGCGTTCGCTATTGATGAGTAGCATTATATCGATCATATAAAAAATATGACATACCGAATTGATCGTATTATTCAAGAAGTAGATAGATACACAGTTGCTTGAGACATTGAAGACTGCCAAGTACGTTATGGAGAAAAAAGTGCAGGGCCTGGTCCCAAACCATTTATATACACACTGAGGTCAGGAGAAATGTTAGAAGACCTGAAAGGGCAAGAATTTTAAAAAAATAAGGTTGAAGAAACAGACACTGAATAGTATTGATTCGGGTCTGTTTTTATTAAAATCGATATAGGATTAATAAGAATAGGATAACTGTACTGATACTTGTTAACAATTGATGATATAATTAATTACAAATGTTATATAACGAAAAACTTGTATAGTAGGGAGTGTTCCTATTGGAAAAATTAAAATTATATTTAAAAGATGATTGTTATTATATTCAAACAGAAGTAACAGAGCTTTTTAATTTGCGCATTCAAAATCAAGAGTCTGTGGTTTATTTTAATAAAGTGGGCTCAGCCACTTGGTCTCTATCTATCATGACGTTAATCGACGAAATGTCGGTAAAAAAAGGTGATAGAGGATATATATATTATGAGGATAAGGAAATCAAGGCATCACTTTTTGAGATACAAATAGGATCTGAGTTAGAAGGGATTGTATCTGGTTGTTCTCACTGTATGTATGTTAGTTTTGATGATACTGTCAGAATAATGTTTGGTGAAATACCTTCAGCAAGGTCTTATTATGAGAGTTCCCAACCATTGGAAATAAGAACAGTAAGTGATGGTATTTTAGGGATAAAACTATCTGTAAACACAAAATATACTCCTCTCATGAAGATGACATTTATTGTATCAAATAGAGAAACCCATGCATCTTATTCAGTCTTAACTGAAGACATCGTATCTAAGCCATTAGAAGACAACCAATATAGGAATGAGAGTGTTATTTGTCTCGATTTAGAAACTTGTTTCGAGCAAGTGACTCCGCACCTCCAATATTTGAAACCTGATACCACTATTTTTGATTTCTATTTAACGATTGAAGTGCCAGTTTCTCATGTGACAGAGTATAAATTCAGAGTGCCTTTTCATCAAGATTTAGCCTCATTAACATGGACTAATTATTTAGACAATCAAGTAGCGTGTCTTAATTGGTATTCTACAGCGACATATGGTAATTTATCTGCTAGACTTAGTTTTTTACACAAAGATGTTGTAATAGATTATCAAGAAAGTGCCAAAGAATGGAGAGAAAGCTCAAAAAAAGATGATAAAATTGTTCTCATTTCTGAGTATGTTCATAAAGCACAAGACAATGGATTAGCGCTGTTTGTTTACTTGATGGAGCATCAGACAGAATTTACGCCATATTATATTTTGGCAGAAGATTCTCAAGACAAGGCTAATGTGATGCCTTATAAAGAAAATGTTATAGCTTATAGAAGTAAGGAACATGTGCGTTTATTTTTTGAAGCGAACTACTTGGCCCATACACATGCCTCAAGTTATGCTATGCCAATTATCAGTAAGGATTGTCATGATAAGCGAGTTGAGTTAAAAAAAGTCTTTTTACAACATGGCGTATTATTGATGAAAAATGTTGAGTATCTTTATGGAAGAAAAAGTAATCCAGATTTTACTAATGCTTTTATCGTGTCATCTGATAGAGAAAAAAAGATTGTATCTGAGGAGTATTTTTATCCAGAAGATGAGATAAAAGTGACAGGTTTGAGCCGGTTTGATACTCTTTTAAAAGGAGCTAATTTATTTGAAACATTAAGATATCGAAAAAGAATATTGATTATTCCTACATGGAGAAAAGAATTGTCTTATATGGATGATGCGGGATTTAAAAAAAGTGATTTTTACAAGAACTATATGGCGTTAATTAATCATGAAATATTAAAAAAAAATTTGGAAAAATCAAACTTACAAGTGACATTTTATCTCCATGCTAATTTCCAACGATTTAGTCATCTATTCAGTAGCGATGTTGTTAAGATTGTCAATGAATCAGGAGATTCTATTCAATATTTATTGAGACATAGTGGGATTCTTGTTACAGATTATTCTAGTGTTAGTTTAGATTTTTCGTTATTAAATCGGACTGTTTTGTTTTATCAAATGGAAGAAAAATTGTTTGAACAGGATAAATTGGATAAGACTCTAATGGAAGCTAATTTACCAGGCCCAATTTATCACAATGTGGATGATATTGTTTATCACATGATAAAAAAACAACATACAACAGGTTAGATAAGGTATACAGACAAAAAAATAAACAACTTATTTATGGATACAATGATTTAAATGCAAGTAAGCGGATCGTTGATGTATTAAGAGACTTATAAAGAAAGAGTATAGTACACTTGAAATTGCTTTCAAAATGTGCTATATTCTTTTTGTAAACAGTTAAAACGTTTTAATAAAACGTTTTAACTAGAAAAGGTATCAGGTATGACATAAAATAAAAAGATGGAGTGGTAAAAATGAATACGGTTACTATTATTGGCTCGATTAATTTGGATACAACATTGCGTGTTGCTCATATGCCTAAACCAGGAGAAACTATTCATGCTAAGGAACATTTTACAGCAGGTGGTGGAAAAGGAGCGAATCAAGCAGTAGCAGCTAGACGTTCCGAAGCCAAAACAAATTTTATTGGTGCTGTAGGGAATGATGGAGCAGGTTCAATGATGGCTGATTTGCTTTCTCAAGAAGGTATCGAAATGTCTGGTATCCAGACGTTAGATAGAAAATCAACAGGACAAGCTTTTATTATGGTAGATGACGAAGCAGAAAACAGTATCGTTATTCACCCAGGTGCTAATAATGTGTTTACCCCAGAGCACGTTGTAGCACAGTCGTCTTTAATCGAAGAAAGTGATTTTGTTATTGCTCAATTTGAAAGCACGTTATCAAGTACTGTAGAAGCATTTAAATTGGCTCAAGGATTTGGAGTAAAAACAATCTTAAATCCAGCACCTGCGTTGGAACACGTTCCTGAAGAATTGTTAAAAGTCACAGATATGATTGTTCCAAATGAAACCGAAACAGAAATTTTAACAGGTATTAAGGTGACAGATGAAGCTTCTCTTAAACAAGCAGCAGATTATTTACATGAATTAGGGATAGAAGCAGTGATTATCACAATTGGAAGCAAGGGTGCTTTTTATGATGTAAATGGTAGAAATGGTATTGTTCCAGCGTTTAAAGTAAAAGCAGTTGATACAACAGCTGCTGGAGATACGTTTATTGGTGCATTAAGCAGTGTGTTGAATAGGGATTTCAGCAATTTAGAAGAAGCGATTCTTTATGGAAATAAAGCATCATCACTAACAGTTCAACGATTCGGCGCACAACCATCTATTCCGTTTAAAAAAGAATTACAAGAAGAGGACGGTAAATAATATGAAAAAAACAAAAGTCATTAATTCGGATATATCTAGGGTTATTTCTCAAATGGGTCATTTTGACAAACTAAGTATCGGTGATGCTGGTATGCCAGTACCAATGGGAGTCGAAAAAATTGATTTAGCTGTAGATAACGGAATTCCTAGCTTTATGCAGGTATTAAATAATGTGTTAGAGGAATTAGAAGTGCAACGTATTTATTTGGCAGAAGAAATTAAAACGGCGAACCCAGACGTTTTAGAGCAAATCCAAAAACGTTTACCTGATACTGACATAGCCTTTATTCCTCATGAAGAGATGAAGCAAGAGTTAAACAATTGTCATGCCTTTATCAGAACAGGTGAAATGACACCATATGCCAATATTTTATTGGAGAGCAATGTAGTCTTTTAATTAGACGTGTTAAACTGAACAGTGAATCAGTAACTTTAGGAGGAATATATATGAACATGACAGCATTATTAATCGGTTTAGGCCCATTGCTTGGGTGGGGGCTGTATCCAACGATTGCTTCAAAAATCGGTGGTCGTCCAGTTAATCAAATATTAGGCTCTACGATAGGGACATTTATTTTTGCGTTGGTATTCTTTTTTGCTAAGGGGCTGGATATGCCACAAGGAACTGATTTAATCTTTTCTATATTGTCTGGCGTTGGTTGGGCATCGGCACAAATTATTACATTCAAATCATTTGGCTTAGTGGGATCTTCTCGTGCTATGCCAGTAACAACAGCATTCCAGCTATTAGGAGCTTCATTATGGGGAGTTATCTTTTTAGGAAACTGGCCAGGTGTGACGGCGAAATTATTAGGTGGATTAGCTCTTGTGCTAATTATGATTGGTGCTAAGATGACAGTTTGGTCAGAAGAGAAAAACGAAGATGATTCAAACTTATTAAAAAAAGCAGTCATTTTGTTAGCGATTGGAGAAATTGGTTACTGGGCTTATTCTGCTGCACCACAAGCAACCAGTATAGATGGTATACATGCCTTTTTACCTCAATCAATAGGCATGTTATTAGTTGCTATTATTTATGCGGCTTACTTATCTTTTAAAGAAGAATCAGCGTTTACAGAAAGTGTGTCATATAAGCATATTGTATCTGGTTTCTTCTTTGCATTTGCAGCGTTGACTTATTTGATTTCAGCACAACCTGATATGAATGGATTAGCAACTGGATTTATTTTATCACAAACATCTGTTGTATTAGCAACATTAACAGGTATTTGGTTTTTGGGACAAAAAAAATCAAAAAAAGAAATGCAAGTCACGGTTATTGGTTTGGTATTAATTTTAGTTGCAGCAACTGTAACTGTTTTAATATAATAAAAAAACATTCACTGATACTCCCCTATCAGTGAATGTTTTTTAGTCTGCTAAAGAAAAACGTAACGCCATTTTAGAAGCGCCAGTGTTTACCATGTTACCCAGTAAGGCAGTAGCTTCTTTTAAATAAATATCTGACATCTTTTGATTGACAGATTCTAAACAAGTAGAAATAGTGTCTTCTTTTTGATAGCTATGGTCTGTTTCTAGTTGAATCTGTCGACAAGTGGACATCATTTTTTGTTCGAATGTTTCTCCTAATGAACCATAGACGTCAAAATCAGTGTCACCAATGAGAGCAATTGTACGATTTAACCAATAAATAGAATTTGGGTGATACTCTAATGGTGTATCACGATAGCAAGCAGGAGTATCATGTACGTTCGCATAAAATGGGACAAGCGAGTTAAAGGTATTAGGACCAAATGATAGCCAATGAATACCGGCAATATCATTGGAAACATGGTCTCTAATTTGCAAAATATGTGTTTCTAGGTTTCGATTTAAGCCGATAGAACGATAGGTTTTTCGTTCTATCGTTGAACCAGTTCCATAAGGATCGAATGGCGTGTTTTCATAATGTGAACTGAGCGCCCATTTAACATCTTCTACAGAAATTTTACGCTCAGCTCGACAGATGAATGGTAAATTAAAATCATTTGGATCATTATGTACAGACGGATTAAAATATTTTTGAATATACCATGCCCTAGGAGTGTTATATCTAGTGTCTTTAATGGTAGCACTACCAAAAATATGACGTAAATTAACACCTTCAAAATCAGGGTTTAAATGATGTATGTCAATCATTTCTGGTAAATCTTTTGAATACAGGGTATCCTCAGAGTCAAAATCAAATTGGTCGATATTAAAACTATTTGGAGCAATCACATAGGCGTCATCAGGTATTCGAATGGCTGCCCAGTGATGTCCGCCAATTGTTTCTAAATACCAGATGTCATCTTTATCTGAAAAAGCAATTCCGTTTGACTCATATGTGCCATAGGTTTCAAGTAAGTGCCCAAGTCTGATGACGCCTTCTTTTGCAGAATGGATATAAGGAAGAACGAGTGTGACAAAATCGGCTTCTCCAATACCAGATTCAACAAAAGGATCGATTCCTATAATCCGAGAGTTAGTTGTAATGGTTTCACTTGCGGTCATCGCAATGTTCTCACTATTAATGCCTGAACCAGCCCAAACACCATATGTATCGTTGGCATCAGGAGTAGATGTATATCGTAGAGGGTTATCAGGTAGTTCGATTTCAACTCCACTTGCCAGAGATTTAAAGTGTCTAGGTTGGTCTTTTGGATGAATCACTTGAAACCGTTGCGGATTAGGTCCATCTCCACCATCTTCATTTCTAGCAATCATCGTAGAGCCGTCTATTGAGGCTAATTTTCCTACTAATAATGTGGTACAAGACCCTATTCTTCTTTCCATATCTTACCATCTCCTTTTAGTGATATTGTAAGTCAAAAGATGTAAAAATGCGACCTTTCTTTGATTCCCTTTTAGATAAAACGAAAAACAAATAACAATGACAAAGTAAACGCGATGCTTATAACGAATGGAATGACTAAAAAGATACTATATTAAAATATAATAAGATAACAAAGTAGTATGGTGAAAAAACAATGAAAATTTATAAAGCAACAAAGTAAACGCTTTCACTAAGTGGTATCCTGTTGTTGAATGTATCATTAATGGAAAGTGAGGGAAGGGATGTTTGATTGAATCGATTATCATTTAGGAGGAGACGGAATGAACAAAGTCAGTAGTGGAAAAATTATGACAATAACAGTCGCTTGTTTAGTGACAATTGGTATGGGCCAAACCATCGTTTTTGGTGCAGAAAAAATTGAGTTTGAAAATACTAAAAAGGATAGTTCTAATGTCATTTCTCTAACGGCAAAAAAAGAATTTCAAGCAAAAGTAGAGCTACCTGGTAAATCTGAAAAAGAATTAAATGAGTTAGCGAAACAAGTGACATGGAATCTTAAACGAGATAAAGGAGAACAAGACGATAAGTTATTTCCATATCAATACATGGGAGAAGAATTATCATCATGGAAAACGTTTCCAGTAAAAGTTGATGATGACACTGAATATCCATCTATTCCATTTTTTAAAGATGTAAAGACTGAGGTAAAAGACAATCAATTAATCTTAACATTCAAAACAGAATATATGTATGGAGTAAATGGTATTGATGGTAGAGCCAGAGCAGATATTAGAAATTCCTTGTTAGACTATACTGGAGACTATCGGTTAGAGGCAGTGGATGGAAAAGAAATATTAGCTGAAACAACTGTAGAAGTAAAACCGTATGATTCATATCACCTATATTCAGAAGTCGATACTTCCTTACTTGATTATGCGAAGGAAGCGAACGCAAATGGAATTTATGCAGAAGTGAAAGAGTTTGGGACATCTGCCCAAGGACGCCCTATGCAAGCTTTATTTATAGCTGATTCGAAAGAAACAATAAAAAATTATGAAGAGTTAAATAAAAAAGCTTTAAAAGATCCAGAGTCTGTATTAGAAGACATCAAAACCGATAAAATTGATTATAAAGTCCCGATTATGTACAATAATATTCACTCAGACGAAAATCCTGGTGTTGATTCAGTTATGGAATTTACCAAAGAATTGACGTCTAGTGCAAAAGGTGACATTGCTTATCGCACGATTAAAGAATTGACAGAAGAAGGAAAAAAACAAGTTGAGAAAGAAAAAGATGAGCGTGGTATTAAATGGTCTGAAATGATTGAAGATAAAGGGGTCACAGGTGTTGGATATATTAGAGATAATGTGGTAAGTGAAGAACATCCCGATGATCCAGATGCAGCAGCCGACTTATCAGAAGAGCAACTTGCTAAGTTTTATAATATTGAAGAGACATCTGTAAATGTCAAGAATATGTTAGATCATGTATTCTTCATTTTAGTTCCATCTGAAAACGTGGATGCACATGCTGTTAATGTTCGAACAAATGGAAACGGATTTGACTTGAACCGTGATAATACATACCAAACGCAGCTAGAAACACAAGCGATGACTAATTTGATTGCTACGTGGAACCCAGTGAACTTATATGAAATTCATGGATTCTACAATCAATTCCAAGTGGAACCATGTTCTCCAACCCATGATCCGAATGTGGAATATGATTTGTTTATAGAAAATGCTTTGAAACAAGGAGAAGCTTTTGGCTCAACTGCTATTGTGAATAACGAAACAATCAATAGTTTTCAAATGCCTATGCGTGATTACTTGAAGAAAAATGAATCCGGTGAGTTTGAGTGGGATCCATTTGATGATATGTCTACAAGTTACACACCACAATATTCATTTTTACATGGCACATTAGCATACACAGTTGAATTACCATATGGAAATGAAGATGCTGTACAAGCAGTGAAGTATGCTTTAATCAATAATGGTAAATATGTCGGTGATAATAAAAAAGCCATGTATGGCAATCAATTAGAAGGATGGGTTCGAGGAAAGAAAAATATTGATGCGGATAGCATTCGACCATATTATGTGAGTCAAAAAGATGAGATTGGGAAAGAATCAGATGCTTTCCGTACGAAACATGAGGAAAATGATAATTTCTTCCCAGAGTATTATGTGATTCCAACAGAAGGAGAGCAACAATTTAACCGCCAAGCAACATCAGAGATTATCACCTACTTGTTGAGAAATGGAGTAGAAGTGCAAGAGTTGTCAAAAGATGTGACAGTAAAAGATATGAAATATCCAAAAGGCACTATTGTTGTTGATATGCATCAAGCCAAGCGTAACATGGCTAACGATGTGTTGTATAACAATATTGTGATTGAAAATTGGACGTCACTATATTCAGAACCATTGACAGCTTTTTCAGAACTACGCGGATTTTCAATGGATGTTATTACAACACCAGATGCATTTGATGCCAAAGAATTTAAACAAGTCGAATCATTTGATGGATTTAAAACAGACGTAACAGGAGAAGGAGATAATGTCATTGTTTTGAATAATTCTCTACATGCTGTAAGTGCTATGAATGAATTGTTAAAAGATAAAAAAGAAGTTGGTATGATTGAATCAGGTGATAACACAGGCGATTACTTGATGTCTGAGGCAAACTTCAATAAAGTAAAAGATACTTATATTTTACAAGCTGAAAAAGTGAAAACAGCGCCTAAAGCAAAAGTTATCACAAAATCACCGAAAATCTATGTACCAGGAAAAGAAGACGCATTTATGGTAAAAGAAGGTACAGATGATAAATTCGGCTTGGATGGCTACTTCAATCGTTTGAACACAAACTTAAATTGGGATTTCTTTGTGTACGGGGCTCAGTTAAACTTTGACCTGACAGATGATATAAAAGAAGCGGATGTCATTGTTGGAAATCAACCATTAAGTGAAAAAGAAGAGAAAGAAGTATTGGATGGGAAGTCATATATCGCACATGGCTCAGACGCTCTTGAAAGTGTCAAAAACTTAGACCTTGGTTTTGAGTTTGATCGAAATGAAGACTTTGAATACGATGCCTTAACGACAGTTGAATACGAAGAAGATAGCCCAGTTACAGCTAAATACAAAGCAGTCGATGATACAATTATGTATGGCTATGGTGGTAATATGATTACTAAAACACCAGAAGGGGCTAAGGTCTTAATTAAAACAACAACAGACGATTTGATTGAAGGATTTATGTCTACTGAACATGTGAAGAAATACAAAGGGTCAATTCAAGCGGTCTCTTATGATAAAGATAAAGTAGATGTGTTGGTATTTGCCAATTCGATTACAAATAAAGCACACCAACAAGATGATTATCGATATGTGACCAATGCGTTATTTGCTAAAAATCTAGGAGATGATATGTCAGTGAAACAAGACCAATCATCCACTACTACAGTGATTATTGTAGTTGTTGCACTAGCAGCCTTAGGTGGTGGCTATGTTATTTACAATAAAAAAGGTAAAAAAGAAGCGTAGAGAATAAACTAAGAGAGTGGAGGTGTCTAATCACCCCTACTCTCTTTTTTTGATGTGAACCATCTATTAACATGACATTGTTCGACGTGTCGAATGGTATTGTAAGGAATTAGTTCCTCTTCGATATACACTCCTAACTCATCGTATCCTTTTATCAGTCCAATGGTATCAGGTCCATGATAGCCATCAGCATTGATATCGTTTTTTTGGATAGCTACAGGATTATTTTTTAAAACAGCTTGATATAAAATAGCATCAATGTTTTCAAAAGAAAGTTGTTCTTTTTCAGGCCAATTAAATTGAGTTTCTTTTTTTTCTTGCTGCAATTTAGCCGTATGATCTGATAAATGAAATCCACTCCATTTTAATTTTTTCCGATCTTCGTATTGATCCAATATATACTTATAGTGATTGTTCATAGACCGTCTAACCCTCCTGATTCACCTTCATGATGACCACCTATCAGATGACTTCGACTAATACTTCGAGCCCCTTCTGTTAGGTTATTAGCATGTACAAGTGAAGTAAATCCGTATTTCTGTCTAATGTTATCTACAACAGAATCTAAGGTTTCATGTTGTAATAAATCGTATGGATCCTCAAATAAATTTAGTTGAGTTTGATTGGTATAAATGAGTTTTGAATATGTTACTCCTATATGTCTCACAGCCTCACCGTGATAGAAACGTCTAAATATAGTGAGGAGGTGTTCTGTTAAAGTTCGTGTAGAGCATGTAGGAGGTATGGTCATTTGTCTTGAAAAAGCAGATTGTTCTTCATGATAAGAATAGCCAATGTAGAGCTTGACACAACTTGTTTGGCAATGATGTCGTCGTATCCGGATAGCAACTTGCTCAGCCATCTCTTTAACGACTGTTTCAATTTGTTCTAAGTTGGTATAATCTCTTGGCAATACTTGGCTGTTGCTATAAGATTTTTCTTTGATAACAGGAGAAGGCTCTGATAAAATCGTTCGGTCGATGCCATTAGCATGATGATAGTGTTGTAAGCCAAGGATGCCAAATTTCTCTTTTAAAGAGATAGGATTTGCATTTGCTAAGTCGTAAATGCTCCGAATCCCGATTTGGTGAAATCGTTTCTCCATATTATGGCCAATGCCCCAGAATTCAGACATAGGATGAATATTCCAAACTTTCTCTTTTACATCTTGATAACGCCACTCTGATATAAAGGTTTTACTGTCTTTACTTTCGATATCTAGAGCTAGTTTTGCGAGTAACGGATTATCCCCAATACCAACAGTTAAATAAATACCTGTTTCTTTTTTGACGCGTAGTTGAATCATACGAGCGAAACGCCAACGTTTTTCCTGACGTGTCATGGACTTACTTGGAAAAAACAGGTTAATACTTCGAGTGATGTCTAAAATAGATTCATCAATTGAATAAATCAACAAATCTTCGTCCGCTACATATTCTCTAAAAATAGTGTTAATTAGCATATTTTGTTTGATATAGACAGTCATTCTAGGAGGGACTTTGATCAAATCAGGATGATTAGGCACATCATCAGCTCTGGTTACATTTGAAATACCTAGCTTTTTTTTAGCTAAGGGTGAAGATGCCAGAACTAATCCATTTCCAGTGTTATCAGCTGTAGACATGACAACTAATAATGTTTTTAATGGGTGTAACTGTCTAGCGACACATTCACACGAAGCGTAAAAAGATTTCGCATCGATTAATAAAATATCTCGACACGGTTCACAACGATAATCAAAATTAAGCATGCGTAGTCTCCTTTGCAAATTCTTTCTATATACATTATACGAACGTATGTTCTATTTGTAAAGCGGAGATGTTAAAAGAAAAGTAAAAAAACGCTTGCAATAAAGTGGATGTATGATACAATCGTTTTGTAAATGAATATTGGTGGATTGTTACTATGTAAAATAGGCAAGACCGCAAAGAGCTGTGTAAGTTTTTTAGAAAACTTATTCTGCTGTTTGTGGTCTTTTTTGTTTTTAATGAGGAAATAAAAAAGCAACACAGATATCATCTGCATTGCTAGTATGTTTTTTAATTTGCTTTGTTTGCAGCGTATTCAGCATTTCTTTTCTTCATTTGTTTAGCGTACCAAACAAAAATAGCTAAGTAAGCACTAAGTCCGATAACTGCATATAATATATACGTTAAGTTTCCAGAAGAAGCTTGTCCTACAATGTATGCTAAGAATTTTTCTACTGGACCTTCCATAGTTGTATGAGAGATAAGTCCCATACCAGCATAATTTGTTGGATCAATTTTTACTGCAGTTTGGGTAATGAAATCAGCCATTATAGTACCTGACCATAAGAATAATGGTAGTTCTAAAGCGCCAATCACAATCATACGAATTAATTTACCGCGTGTTACAACAAGTAATGCTGGGGTGACACCCATTGCAATAATTCCGCCAAGTGGCAATAATTTATTACCAGGTAAAATCATTGCTTCTAAAAGCATAATTGGAGCTAACACATTTGCAGCTGCCCAAACTTCGGCACGTCCTGCTATAAATGGCCAGTCAAGTCCAATATTAAGCTTACGGCCTTCTAATTTTTTATTTGCAAAGTTAGTAATACCTTGTGATAAAGGTTCAACAGATGCTATGAACCAAGAACCAATTAGAGAAAATAGTTCCAAACAAACACCAGCAGTAAAAGCTAATGCAAAGATACTTTTAAGATCTTGTTTACCTAATAGTCCTACAAAAACTCCAAGATAAACACCAATTGCGAATTTACTACCCCAGAATCCGATTTTTTTATTCAAAGCAGCAGCATCAAAATCATATTTATCTAACCATGGGAATACTTTATCAAATATTTTATCGAATACCATGATAATTGGATTCATCATATAGTTCATATGAGTCGTTGTCATAGGGTTTTCAGAAGGGGCATTTAATAAATCATCAAAAGTAGGCTTCATTAAATCTGAATTGATAATCTTTAGAACACCAATAAATACTACCAATAAAGTTGCGATAATGATATTTGCACCCATATAAATTGCGAATAAACCGACGATTGATAAGTGCCAAATATCAAAAATATCAACATCTAGAGTATTCGTTTTTTTCATAGCTAACATAGCTATATTTACTAATACCATCACTAATAGGAAAAACAGAGTGTATGGAGATCCCCACGTTACAGTTGCTAAAGGAGCCCAACCAACATCTGTTACACTTAAGTCAAAACCAGTATTCTCTACAAATGATTTCATTGTTTCTGAGAAGGCTCCAGTAAGAACTCCCATTATGATACCGATACCAGTTAAAGCTATTGCTAGTTTAATACCACCTTCTAATGCTTTTGAGAATTTAACTCCAAATGCCCATGCTAATAACGTTAAAATAATGAGCATCAATACTGGGGCACCTAGGTCAATAATAGGTTGAAAAATGCTGTTGGATATATCAACAATACTTTGAAACATGATTATTCCTCCTGTTATTAATTATTTGTTTAACAATTTAATAGCTGCTTCCATGTTTGCGTAAACAGGTTCAGCCATAGCTGGTACTCTATAAAGAATAGGCCCACAATCTACAGTTGGAATATTGATGTCAAACCCTAATTCAGTTGAAGCGATTGGAGCAAAAATATCATAGTGAGCCAACATGTCTTCGTTAATATCTTTAACCATTACAGCATCACACGTTACACTGTATCCGCGGTTACTCATTTCTTCTTCTAAAGCATTTTTTATTTGATGACTAGAGTTAACTCCTGCTCCACAAGCTGCTAAAATTTTAATCATTTAAATCTTCTCCTTTTAATAAGTTATTTTTTATTGAAATTATTATTCAAAAAATCACAAACGTCTTTATTATTAGTTAAATTGAAAAAATCTTGAAGTTCAATTGCATCAGTTTTAACCATAAAATCCATAATATTAGCTAACATTCCTGCTTGATTATTTGGATTGTCGTTTAATATCATAAATAAATAGGAAACATCTAGTTCTTGGTTAGGATTAATCATGTTAAAAAACTTGATAGGCTTAAGTAGTTTTATTGGAATAATAGCACATGTTTTTACATATTCTACTTCAGTATGTGGAATAGCAATGTTTGGTAAATTTGGATTAATAACAGACATGTCCATTCCGGTAGGAAACTCTTTTTCTCGACTAATGAGATTAACTAAGAAATCCATAGTGACCAAGTTTTTATTTAAAAGTTTATTAGAAATATCTTTAAATGCTTAGTTGTAGAATCAAGTTAGTCACCCTAAAATAATAAAAAAACACCA
>JBQELZ010000018.1:0-37296 GCA_052104115.1 Vagococcus sp.
ATGGTGTTTTTTTATTATTTTAGGGTGACTAACTTGATTCTACAACTAAGCATTAGAAAATATTCGTGAATCAATCAAAAAATATCAAATGGTTTTTCGTAAAAAAACAATACCTGGCATTGTAAAAGCCAATTCTAATATTATCCAAGTACAAGGGAGAGTTGTTATTGGGATATTTGAAGACATGACAGAGGAATTATACGCAGATATCCAGTCACTGGATCCGGTTCTTTTTGAAGAATTACCTATTAATTTAGAAGATATATTTGCTTCTAACTTTACAAATGAATCAGATTATCAACTGTTTAATTAAGGAGGCTCAAATGGAAAAATCATTGCATCGGTTACTCGCTGCTAGATACAAAAATTTACTGATAGGCATTGTCCTCATTATTTCAGGTGTCTATGCTATTCAGACAATCAATTCTATTAGCTCGTGGAAACAAACCTATCATTACTATCAAACACAAGAATCAATCAAAGATTTCGACACACAAATAAAAGATTCATATGAATTTAATGACGAACAGAAAGGAAAAGTCTTCTTATACTATGACTTAAAAAAAGAAAAGGCCTACTATACGGACAACTACGATCAGTACAAACAGTACGTTTTAACTATTTTTAGCCATGAATCAGATTCTAGTCGTTTGCCTTTTAATGCTTATGACTTTTATAATGAGCATTTCTTACTTGTTTTTTCGATTTTAGTGATTGTCGGCTTCAGTTTGTTTATGTTTGATTTGAAAACAAACTTTAATACACTTTTATTTTCAAGTAAGTACACGCGTTCCTCTATTTATTGGCAAAAGTACTGGCTAGTCGGTGGCACACTATTCATCACTTTATTAATAGCTAAGTCTGTGACATTTTTAAGCTATCAGATTTTTATCCCAAGTACATACTTAAACATTTCTGTCTATCAACACATTACCTCCACTTTTTCCGGACTAATTTTACTTATGTCAGGTTTTATTGTCAGTAGTTTTATTGGTCTGATGATGGGAGAATGGATGTCTGCTAGTTTCACATTACTTGGCTTGTTTTTATCATTCAATTTGTTTATCGGTAACATTAATCAGGCTGCAACAGAATTATTTGCTAAAAATCAGACAGAACCAGCGAATATAGTTATTAGTTCCGTTGAAAAAATCATACCTGTTAGCCAAACATCTCTAAAACCTATTAATATCTTGTTACTTCTATTTATTGTGGTTCTTTCTGGCATGATACTAGTAGCAGGACAACTCATTTATCAACACATCTCTTTAGAAGAGAATGGAAATTACTTATTATTACCGCAATTAAAAAGACCCGTTCAAATCTTATTTATGCTGTATTGCCTGATTACAATCAACCTGCCTAACATAATGGCCGTCTCTAATAGCGAAGAAACACTTACGTTAATAGAAACTACCAAACCATTTTTCCAATTAAGTGTGACGATATTTGTTAGTTATCTCGTTTCAGAATTCGTACTGTACAAAAAAATGCCAAAATTTATGAGTAAGCTCAATGAATTTTAAAAACGAGTCATATTAGTTGTCAAGATAAAAATGAACGTATATACTTATTTTATAGATAACATACTATTAATAAAACATTTTTTATTTGTATGTTACTCTTTGTAAGGGAAGAGATATTTTAATGGGGTAAGATTATAAAAGAAGCATGATATCATTGTTGCTGTAACAACTGATATCATGCTTCTTTTTTTATGACTTATGAAAATTTAGCAAATAAATTACTAAAGAAATCTTTTATGGCTTGCCAAATGCCTGACAATCCTGTTTTCGCTTTCTCTACATTTTCATCTGATAATAAACTATCTTTAAATTCTTTCCCATTTTTTACCAAATCATCTTTAAACCCTGACAACTGTTTCGTCATTTCTGTGTCAGTAATCCCTTTTGTGCTTGTAAAATTAACCATATTATTAACAACTTGAGTCTTGAGCTCAGGTGTAATCGAGTCTTCTAGGCCATTTTTTTGGATTTGCGTATCCACTACTTGTTCGACTTCTTTCTGTACGTCTTCTTTCGCCATACCATCTAATTTTTTGTTCATTTTTTGTAATTCTAATTGAATATCTGCCAACATCACTAAAATATTTTCAGATGAATAGTTTTCATTGTCTTGGTTTTGGTTATCAATAGCAGACACTACTTGCATTTGTTCTTGTGCCACATCTCTTTTTTCATCTCTATCTTTTTGCTCTGCTTCATTCGCAGCAGGATCTACTTCATCATAGATTTTGTAAATACCTGCTAAGGCGCCACTTCCATCCATTGTGCGTACACTTGCAATACGAATATAGGCATCATACACACCACTGGTAATCGCAGCTGAGCGATACATAGCTTCTGTTCTCGCTGTAATCGTTTGGGGTGTCACGATTTCAACTGTTACACCTGATCCAGATTTTGTTCGTGCGATATAGGCACTTGAATAAGCTTTTGATTGACTTGTAAACTCAGGAACGTCTGTCACATATTTGACCAAATCATTGCCGTCTACAACGAATGTGTTGTATTTTGTTGTATCGGTTCCTTTTAATGCTGTCACATTATCTAAATTTTTTGTTAAGATTGCTGTCGTATCACTTTTTTCTGATTCGTTTAATCCATTTCCTAATGCTATGTTAGGGACATCCCATCCCTCATCTTTTATTTTTTCATCAGCAAAAGCTGTCTGACTTGCTAACATAAGGGCTCCCAACGCACCAGTTACTAGCAGTTTTGTCATTTTTTTCATTCTTACATATCTTCCCTTCGTATTTCAATAATCGTTACTTTTGATTATTATACCAATAAAACAGAAACACGTCATCCGACTAAAGGACGACGTAAGGTATTTGTATAATTTGTATTTTAGTAAAAACGAGAGTAACACTTGTCTTATAATATATATTGGAGATACAAGGAGCTCCTATTCATTCATGCTCGTATTTATATATTCTGTCAACTCTGGTAAGAACTCTTTTTCTCCAGATCCATTATTTCTATTCCAGTAAGCTTTCTTTTCATACTTGTCATATGTATAAAAAAACTTAGACATTCTCCGTGGTGTATCCTCACTTATACTTGCTACATCATCATTAGAATCATTGTAGGTGATAATCCGAATTGAGTCGTCGTAATCCTCCATATGTCCATATGCTTCACTAAATTCTGGGATAGACATGATAGGATACTCTTTTTTTGAGTACTCTTTATACAACTCAGCAAATTCCTTTGCAGATAGTTCTACTTTCTTTATACGCTCTTCTGTATTAGGACCAATAGGCTCTTTAATCGTAACTTGGGAGACATCCATAAATTTAGTTGAGATAACCACCCAATCATTTATATTAGCTCCCTCAACAAAGTAACCAGACTCCTCCAATTCACCATTAGCATTTATTCTAAAACTTCCAAATGAGTCAATTTCGATTCCCTTTGGAGGAACTACACCAATATAAACCAAATGATCTTTATCATCTATTCGAACATTGAGTTCATAGCCATACGTTTGTTTAATATTCTTATACCTTTTATCCCAAACTGCACTTACCCATTGCTTTACTTCATCATCAGTTAAGTTTTTCTCCTTGATGATAGGTTGTTTATTGGCAGTCGAATCACTTGTTATACTTAAACTACTTGTAGATACTTTTGTTACATGAACATTGTTTTTGTTGTCATTCTTAGTTCCTAGAAAGTAAAAACCGATTAACCCGACAACAATAAATGCTATGATACCAACTATCCTATTTCTTCGTTCTTTTCTTTCAATATCATCTAAAATATCTTGAAGTGCTTTCTTTACTGTTCTATCAGTAGCTTTTGCGATTTCTATTCGTAATACATGCTTCCTGTCCTTATTCTTTTGTAGTGCTAATTCATTTATTAAACGATTCATTTCATCTTGATTATTGTACATGTTAAACTCCTTTTACTATCTTTGTTACTATATTATCATTAATAAATCTAAATTCACCACTATTAATTCTCCAATTACTTTTTTGCTCTAACCCATCTAATAATATTGATAGTGAATGAATCATATTTTTTACATCATTAACATTCTATTCCAATTATCTTTACTCATTTTATTCAATAGAATTAGACGTTTATTGAATGTTATCAGTTTCATAAATATTAATCTTTTTAATTATTTTTCGGTAATACTGTCTACTATATATTAAAATATGATGATAAGAATATTTGTAAAGCATTCTCAACCCAGATTCAAATCAAAGGCATTCCCTATCATAGAATAATAAATTTAAAGCCCTCTTGTGCCATCCTTTTTGACACAAAAAAGAGAGACTCCACTCCTTATTAAGAACGAAAGATCTCTCTTCATATAATTAAATTAACTGAAAAAGCCCTATTTAACACCCAAAGCAATCCTAGCATATCTGCTCATTCTATCAGTTGTCCAAGCAGGATACCAAACTAGTTTTACTTCTACTTTTGTAATTGCTTCGATATCTTTTACCGCTTCATGGATTTGCTCTGTAATCACGTCTGCTAGAGGGCACCCCATAGTCGTTAAGGTCATTTTGACTTCACAATAACCATCTTGATCTAATGTCACTCCATAAATTAGCCCTAGATTGACAATGTCAATGCCTAGTTCAGGATCAATAACAGATTCCAGTGCGCCAAAAATTGATTCTTTAATACTATCTAACTCTTCTTCAGTCCATTTATTTTCTTCAGTCATTTATTGACACTCCTCTCAACTCTATTTAATAATAACTGAGAACGATTATTTTGTAAATGAGAAAGCCATTTTATCTACTATAAAAAAATAAGCAGCTAAACATGAGATTAGCTGCTCACTTTCATTTATCCATTTATTCCTAACATCTTATTGACACTGACAATACTGTCTTTACCAGCACCAACTAAATCAGTGTCTTCTCCAATCATTTCACCGTTTAAATACGCGATAATCATGGGTAAATTCATTCCAGCATATAGATGAAAGTTTTTTTCTTCCATCAGTTTTTTACCAAAAATATTACAAGGTGTCCCGCCCATTAAATCTGCAAATACAATGTAATCTTCTAACCCTTTTGTTACATGGTTCACTTTTTCAGTAAACAGAACCTCGCCCTCATCCGGTTGAAGTGTCACAGTTAGAATGTTTTCTTGTGGCCCCATGATCATTTCTAAACTTTTTTTAAGCTCCACAGAAAAATCTCCATGACTCGCTAATATCAATGTTTTCATATGAATATCTCCCTTACTTCGCAATCACACCAAGTGCTGATAAAATAACTGATACAATTAGTACAATAAAAATAGCTTTAGTTGATGTCATACGTTTTCTACCTAGCATCCAGTAAATCCCTCCAACAATTGCAGCTGGGAATAATCGTGGTAAAATCATGTCCAGATTATCTTGTACACTAATAGTCAAATCACCAATTTGAGGTGCGAATGACACATGAACATTTACCATTGTTGCAATTAATGCTCCTACCATAAATACCCCTAATAATGTAGCTGCATCTGTTAAAGCATTCAATTTATGTTGCATGGTTGTGACTAAAGAAACACCTTCTTTGTAGGCAAATTCTAATTGCTTCCATCTAAATACCATGATAGCCACGTTTACCATTAACCATAAGAAACACCCTAATGGATTTCCGTTAATTGCCATATTTGCTGCTAATGCACCAACAATAGTGGGAACCAGAGACCCAAAGATCGAATCCCCAATCGCTGCGAATGGGCCCATCAATCCAATCTTAATCCCTTGAATTGTTTCTTTTGATTTTACCCCTTCTTTTTCTTCAATCGCTAAGCCAACACCTGTGATAAGCGTATTGACAAAGTTACTTGTGTTAAAGAATTGGCTGTGCATTTTCATCATTTCTTTTAATTCATCTGTACCATCGCCGTAAATCTTTCTCAATTGTGGCAAAATAGTATATAAATAGCCTGATCCTTGCATTCTTTCGTAATTCCAACCGAATTGGAATGAAATGAGGTTACGCTTATTAATTTGTTTAAAGTCTTTCTTATCTAGTTTATAACTCATCGTCTAAGATCTCTCCTTTTTCACTGATTTCAACTCGACTGTTGTCGTTCCCTGTTGGTGCTTTAGCAGGTTCGAAATTTGAGCGTTTATATTG
Organism: Vagococcus sp.; assembly: GCA_052104115.1. Lineage (GTDB taxonomy): Bacteria > Bacillota > Bacilli > Lactobacillales > Vagococcaceae > Vagococcus. The sequence continues at coordinate 6,131 of JBQELZ010000018.1, forward strand.
TAAAAAGGCAAAACTAAATCCTATTAAAGCAATTGCTAACATTGGCAAGTTTACAAAACTACCTGAAAAATCATCTACAACAGTAGCGACTGTATTGCCTAATAATTGGATATTACCAAACACTGTTGTTAATAGAGCTGTGATAACAAACCCTAAAATCAAATAAGCAAAATGTTTTTTTACTGGTAAGTAACGTAATAGAATCGCAAAACCAACCGCTGGTAGAACCGCACCTGCTACTGAAAGTCCATCACCTAACCATTTTAAATCGCCATTTAACACAGTGACAATTTGTTCTACAAATGTTCCACCAAAAGATAAAGCTAAGAACACTGGTAACGCACGAGATAAGAACCAAGGAAGCATTCCCATTAAGAAATTACGTTCAATTCCTTTATAGTCCATTGCTTCAATTTTGCTATCAATTTTGTGTGCAAAGTACGTGTTACAAAAACGACCTAAAATATCCATCTGTATCATCAAACTTGCTACTGGCACAGCGATTGCTGCGATTGCTTGTTCTGGATCCATTCCTAGACCAATCGAGAAAGCTGTTGCTAGAACCGTACCTGAGTTAGCATCAATTTTGGAGGCCCCTCCAAATGTTCCAACACCTAAAACAGTTAACTGCATACTACCACCAATAAGTAGCCCCGCTGTCACATCCCCCATGACAAGTCCTGTAATAAGTCCTGCCCATACTGGTTGCGCCAACGAACTATAAATACCTAGTTCGTCTAGAATTTGATACCCTGCGTAAAAACTTAGTATTACTATTTGCCACCATAAAATTGACATGCTAGTTTTCCCCCTTTTCAAACTTAGCTAAAAGATCAATAAATGACTCCACTTTTGTCCCTGGAACCATTTGTGACACTAGTTTTGTTCCATGACCATCAATTGCTTTAAATGTTGTGACATCGTCTTTGTTCACACTAATTGAATTGGTAATCATGTGTGTGTCTTCCCCTTTTGACATATTACCAATATTAATTTCATCCAACGCGACACCTTGTTCAATCAATCCAAGTAAAGGTTGTGGTTTTCGTGATAAAATAAATAATCGTTGATTGCCGTATCGTTCTTCTAATAGTTGCTTACTCGCACGTTCAACTGGTAGTACACTCAATGTCACTCCTGCTGGCGTCGCTAATCTTAACCCACTTTTCTCGATATCACTTTCTGATACGCGGTCATCTACTACAATGACACGGTCTATTTGCAATTTTGGAATCCATAAATTTGCTACTTGTCCATGAACTAATCGTCCGTCAATTCTTACACCAATAATGTTCACTCTGTTCACTCCTCTTATATAGTTAAATATCTTGGTTCCGCTAATAAATTTAATCTATTCGACTGCTTGCCTTCTGTCTCAAATACCACAATAGTATTTTCTCCTTTATGTAACAAGCCTTTTGGTATATAAAGTGAAAGTGTTGCTCCCCTATCCCAATATCGACCTATATTAAAGCCGTTTACTAGGACACAACCTTTTCCAAATTCTGACATATCAACAAATGTATCCTTCACATCATCTAGAGTCACATGAAACTCATAAAATGACGGCGTTGCCTCCTTCCATTCTTTATTAAAATCAACAAAAGAGATATCTGTCATATCTAATGAGTAATGATGCCATCGGGTCATAAAATGTAAATCTGACATAACTCCTTGTCGTAGTCCTTTTCTTTGCGTATCCGTCAATAATCGATGTCCATAATTGACACGTCCCATGTTTTCCATCAAAATACACACATCATTTTCATCTTGATGTATTTCAACCATAATGTCTTCCCCAATTTCATCTTGGTATTGTGTGATGACATGTGTTTGATTTAAATAGAAGGCTGCTCGGTCTCTACCATCAATTATTCTAAACTTCTCAGTGTCAGCATCCTTTTTATAACTTGTTTGATACAAGAGATAACCAGAATGTTGGCCCATCTCTTCCATTGTCATTGGATACAACTCTGTTTTTTGTGTTGGAATATCCTCTAACACTGAAAATAAACTTACTTTATTTGATAAAGGAATATCTGTTACTTCCATTGTAGGCTTAACAAGTGGTTCCATTTGAGTGACATCTGGGAATGTTTCTGCCATCATTTTTTTAATAGCAAAGTATTTTTCTGTTGGATTGCCATGCTCATTCAAAGGTGCACCATAATCATATGACGTGATTTGTGGTAAATCCTTTGTCCCACGAGCTGAGCAACCATTCATAAATCCAAAGTTTGTCCCACCATGGAACATATAAAGATTGATACTGCCAATCTCCATAACTTCTTTTACTGCTTCCACAAGCTCATCTACATCTCGTGTAACTGTTGGTTCACCCCACCTATTAAACCAGCCATCCCAAAATTCCATACACATCAATGGCCATTTTTTCCCGTAACTATCATGGAATTTTTTTAAATTCTCAAAATTTTCTTTTCCACGAGACCCAAAATTACCTGTTGGAAGGATACCTTCTTCAATCATACTACCAGCTCTCAATGTAGCATCCCACGAGCCATCAGAAGTAAATAATGGGACGGTTGTCCCTTTGCTTACCATCATGTCCTTAATAGCTGTCAAATATGATTTATCTTCTCCAAATGAACCGTATTCATTTTCAACTTGCATCATAATAATTGGGCCACCATTCGTGACTTGGTGTGGGACTAATCGTTTAAATAACTCATCGTAATAAGAATCCACACAGGCTAAAAACGATGGATCAGAGGAACGTACTTTCATATTTCTATCGTTTAGTAACCAATATGGTAGCCCACCAAATTCCCACTCTGCACATATGTATGGTGTCGGTCTGACGATAACGGCTAATCCCAATTCATCTGCTTGTTTAATAAAAGCTTCAATATCTAGATTACCAGAGAAATCGAATACACCTGGTTGTTTTTCATGCATATTCCATGGCACATATGTTTCTACTGTATTAAATCCTAATGCTTTTAAGTTATACAAAGAATGATACCAATCATCTTGGTGAATTCTAAAATAATGAATGGCTCCTGACCATATCTTCATTGGCTTACCATCTAGATAGAATTCTTCTTTTATCTCAAATGTTTTCAAATCCATCCTCCTAAAACGTTTTCAGTTAGTATATTAATATGTTAATATACTAACTTAGTTTTGTCAATCTATCTTTTTGATCTTTTTTAAGTTAAAATAGAGAGGAAGATTGTGGCTTGGAAAGGATTATTTATGAAAATACCTAAATATTTACAAATAAAAAATGAATTAGAACAAGAAATAAAATCTGGAAAATTTGCAAATGGTGATAAATTTTATAGTGAGAAAGAGTTAACAGAAATGTATGGTGTTAGTTCCATTACCGTGATCAGAGCCATACAAGAACTAACAGCTGAAGGGTTTCTTGTAAGACATCAAGGAAAAGGAACGTTTATTTCCCGTTCCAGAAAAAGAAAACTGGTTGAATTTTCAGACATTGAGAAATTTTCTCAAAGCAACGATGTGGTGACCGTTGTGAGTATGGACCTTGAACACGATGAACACATTCTAAATGAATTAAAACTCAGAAAAAACGCCTATTATTATAAAATTGTTCGAATTAGACAGGTAGATGATGAGCCTTATTTCATTCAGCATTCTTATATTCCTGTGGATTTTATCGACCTAACAAATAAAACAAAAGATGACTACACATCCATTTACCATCGATTTAAAAAAGATTTTAACATCAATGCAAATGAGGAAAATTCAATCGAAACAAATGAAATTTGTTTGCCTACACCTACTTTTATTGCTCAGGCTTTGAATATGCCTGAATCAGAACCAACTGTTCTGCAAAAAAAGACGACCTCATTAAAGGAAGATGATTCAACTGTCATTGAACATGTTGTCTCGTATAAAAAATGGGACTACTACAAAATTGAGATTTCATCTTTTTCATAAGAAAAACGACCTAGTCCATTTGGCTAGGTCGTTTTTTAGTATTGTCTAAATCGATTATACCGTTGTGTGGTTAATTCTTCTTTTGTTTGACTAGTCAATACATGAAGTGAGGCAAGCAGTTCTTTTTTCAGAGTGTGATTGATTCTATCTTGACTTAGATAAGTATCACCATTTTTTTCTACTATTACTTTATCAATCACGTTCATCTCTAATAAATCTTTAGCTGTCAGCTTCATTATATCCGCTGCTTCATCCGCTCTAGCACTGTCCTTCCATAAGATTGAGGCAAATCCTTCTGGAGATAGGATTGAGTAAATACTGTGTTCTAACATCCATACTTCATTCGCAACAGCCAATGCCAATGCACCACCACTGCCTCCTTCACCTGTAAAAATAGATATAATGGGAACCGTTAGCGAACTCATCTCATACAAATTTTTAGCGATTGCCTCACCTTCACCCCTTTCTTCTGCTTCAATCCCACAGAATGCACCAGGTGTATTGATAAATGTCACAATAGGGCGATTAAATTTCTCTGCTTGCTTCATTAAGCGTAATGATTTTCGATACCCTTCAGGACTTGGCGAGCCAAAATTAGTGTCAATATTTTCCTCTAACGACTGTCCTTTTTGTATCCCAATAATAGTGACTGGTTGGTCCTCTAACAGACCAATTCCACCAATCACAGCAGGATCATCTCCATAATAGCGGTCACCGTGGCACTCAATAAAAGAATCAAATATGGCTTGGATATAAGCTCTTGTCGTATATCGATTCGTATCACGAGCTAAAGCCACAATCTCCGATGCGGTTAACATATGTGTCATATCATTTTCCCCCAACTCTATGCATCTTAAGAAGCATGGATAGACGTTCTTTCAACAAATGCCTTTGAACAATAGCATCTACAAAGCCATGTGAAAGCAAAAATTCTGCTCGTTGAAAGTCAGCTGGTAAGGTTTGCCGAATTGTTTGCTCGATTACCCTTCGACCAGCAAATCCAATCAATGCTTGGGGTTCGGCCAGTATAACATCTGCTTGCATAGCAAAACTAGCAGTGACCCCTCCAGTTGTAGGATCTGTTAGAACAGATACATAGAACAAACCTTGATCATTATGTCTTTTTACTGCACCAGATATTTTAGCCATTTGCATCAAAGACATAATACCTTCCTGCATTCGAGCTCCACCTGATGCTGTAAAAATAATGACCGGAAGTTGCTGTTCCGTTGCTTTTTCAAACGCTCTAGTAATTTTTTCTCCAACCGCTGAACTCATGCTTCCCATAATAAAACGACTATCCATCACACCTAGTACGACGGTTTGTCCTCCGATACGTCCTATTCCTGTGACAACAGCTTCATCTAATCCCGTATCTTCCTTCGCTTGTTGATGTTTGTCTGCATATCCTGGAAAGTGAATTGGATCAGTAAAGGGAACGGATGTGTCCCACGCCTCAAATGATTCCGCATCTACAATAAGTTCCAATCTCCGTTGTGCAGATATTCTAAAGCAATAACCGCAATGATGACAGGTTCTGTCTTTTCCCAGTTCCTTACTGTGTAATGATTTATGACACATTGGGCATTTTTCCCACATACCATCAGGGACTATGGGTTTTGTTGATAGTTTTCCTGTATTGATTGGATTGATACGAATGTATTCTCTTTTTTTAAAAAGGCCCATATCTCTCCTCCTCAATTCATTTATTTTTCCAATTAGGTAAAAAGTCTTCTTGTAAAAAGCTTGTATCGTAAGTACCTTCAATAACACGTGGATGTGTCACCAAGTCTAACTGAAACTCTTGATTGGTGATTAGCCCATCCGTGACTAGCTCAGATAATGCTCGTTGCATTTTTGCTAATGCTTCCATTCTATCTGACCCGTGAACGATGACCTTAGCTATCATCGAATCGTAATAAGGTGGTATTGTATACCCATTATACATGGAGCTATCAACTCTAAGTCCTAACCCACCACTTGGAAGTAGTAAATTAGTTACCGTACCTGGTGAGGGGGCAAAATGAAAATCAGGATTTTCAGCATTGATGCGGCATTCAATGGCGTGTCCAGTCAACCTTATATCCGATTGCTGTAACGTTAAATGCTTTCCTGCAGCAATGTCCAGTTGCCATTTAACAATATCAATTCCTGTGACCATCTCAGTGACAGGATGTTCCACTTGAATTCGCGTGTTCATCTCCATAAAGTAAAACTGATTCGTAGCATCAACCAAAAATTCTATCGTTCCTGCATTTTGATAGGAAACAGCACGAGCTGCCTTTAACGCGGCCTCTCCCATCTCATGTCTCAATTCATCAGATAAATAGTAAGACGGAGCTTCCTCTAATACTTTTTGATTACTGCGCTGTAGAGAACAATCACGCTCTCCAAGATGAACCACATGGCCATACGCATCCCCTAGAATTTGAACCTCAATGTGTTTAGCTGGATAGATGATTTTTTCGATATACATTTGTCCATCTCCAAATGCAGCAATGGCTTCCTGTTGTGCTGACTGGAATTGTTGAGATAAGTCTTCTTGTTTCATCACTTTACGAATTCCTTTCCCCCCACCACCAGCTGCCGCTTTCAACATAACTGGATAGCCAATACTTTCAGCAATCTTTTTGGCTTCTTCAAGTGTCGCCACTTCACCATCACTTCCAGGAATAACTGGTACATTTGCCTGAATCATTAACTTTCTTGCATTAATTTTATTTCCCATCGCATCGATTGTGTCAGCATTAGGCCCGATAAATGTGATATGACATTCCTCACACATTTCTGCAAACAATCGGTTTTCTGCTAAAAAACCAAACCCTGGATGTATGGCCTCTGCTCCTGTTACCACCGCTGCACTTAATACATGATGCATATTTAAATACGACTCTGTTGCTTTCGCCGGTCCAATACAAATGGCTTCATCTGCCATCTCAACATGAAGTGCCTCTCTATCAGCCTCAGAAAATACGGCTACTGTTTTTATGCCTAGTTCATGGCACGCGCGAATAATGCGAACAGCAATTTCACCACGATTTGCAATTAATACTTTTTCAAACATAGTCTCTACGCCCCAATTATAAAGGTCATTAACGCTTGACAAACTTTTTTCCCTTCAACTGATGCTGTTGCTTTACCAACGCCAATATTCCCTTTTTGTTTGACGATTTCCATCTCCATAACAAGTACATCACCTGGTACTACTTTTTGACGGAATTTCACTTTATCAATCCCACCTAAATAACCTGTGCTCCCTTTAAAGTCGTCACTCATTAACAATGGAATCGACCCCGTTTGAGCAAGTGCTTCCAAGATTAGAACACCAGGCATAACTGGTTCACCTGGAAAATGTCCTGGAAAAAAATGCTCATTATAAGTGACATTCTTTATTGCTTTTACATATTTACCCGGCTCTAAATCCGTTACTTTATCTACCATCATAATCGGGTAGCGATTCGGGATGATTTCCATAATTTCAGTTACATTTAATTGCATGTTTTTCCTCCTAAGATATACGGAATAAGGGTTGTCCAAATTCCACAATGTCTTCATTTTTAATTAAAATCTCTGTGACAGTTCCTGACACATCACTTGTAATATCGTTCATAATTTTCATTGCTTCTACAATACATAACGTGTCCCCAACTTCAACCGTGTCCCCAATAGTGACAAAAGCTCCTGTTGTAGGATTTGGAGCTGTATAAACGACACCGACTATAGGAGAATTAATTGTCTCACCATCAATGGATTCAGCACTCTCATTTAGCGTATCAACTGCATCATTTTTAGTCTGTTCTGCAGAAGCCGCTGTGACAGATTCTGTGACTAATTGAGTCTCATCCGATTGAATTTTTGGACCATTATTTTTACTTAAATAAAAACTAACATCAGCTGTCTTTAAATCAAACTCACGAATGGTTCCAGATTCAAATAAAGACAGTAATTCTTTTATTTCCGATTGATTCATCTTATTTACCTCGCCATTTTTTTAAGCAAATCACGGCATTGTGACCACCAAAACCAAGTGAATTGCTTAACGTATATTCTACGACTTCCTTACGCCCAGTTTTGGGAACATAATCTAAATCACACATTTCATCTGGAACATCTAACCCAATGGTAGGCGGAATAAAATCATCCCTTAGCGCAGACAAACAAGCTATCGCTTCTACTGCTCCTGCTGCACCTAATAAATGACCAATCATACTTTTTGTACTAGAGATTGGAGTATGATAGGCGTCATCTTTAAAGGCATATTTGATAGCGGTTGTTTCTGCTCCATCATTCGTAGGAGTACCCGTTCCATGCGCATTGATATAGCTGACTTCCTTAGGTGTAATACCAGCTTCTTGCATCGCGAGCTCCATACACTTTCCAGCACCAGACCCATCTGGATTCGGGCTCGTAATATGAAAGGCATCACAATTTGAGCCATAACCAACCACTTCGCCATATATGGTTGCACCACGATTTATAGCGTGCTCCAGTTCTTCTAAAATAATTACCCCGCTTCCTTCCCCCATAACAAAGCCACTACGCTCTTTGTCAAATGGTATGGACGCTCTCTCTGGGTTTGTTTCCGGACTTAGCGCCGTTAAAGCCGCAAAGCCAGATATTCCAATTTCACAAATTGTTGCCTCAGCTCCACCTGCCAGCATCGCATCAGCATAACCGTGTTTTATATGTCTAAATGCCTCACCAATCGCATTGGTTGCAGAGGCACATGCTGTGACTACAGATGTACACATTCCTTTAGCCCCTACTTGAATAGCAATATTACCTGCTGCCATATTACCAATTGCCATTGGAACAAAGAAGGGTGCCACTCGTTTTGGTCCTTTTGTAGACATACGAATCACTTGATCCTGAATGGTTTTCATCCCACCAATACCGGAGCTTACAATCACTCCTAATCTATCCATATTAATAGTTTCTTCCGTTAGTCCACTATCAGTCATTGCTTGTACTGCAGCAGCAATCCCATATACAGAAAACATATCCATACGTTTAGCGGCTTTCTTTTCCATATATAAAGTAGGATCAAAGTCTTTAACCTCACCTGCTACTGTAATGCCTGTTTCACTCGCATCAAAATGATTAATAGGGGCAATCCCATTTTTACCAGTTTGCAACCCATAAATAAATTCATCTACTGTGTTTCCTAATGGTGTTACTGCTCCCATGCCTGTAACGACGACCCGTTTCATTTTATATCCCCCTATCCGTTCATGACCATACCACCATCAACTGTGATGATTTGACCTGTTATATACGTTTGAGTTGCTAAAAATACAGCGGTATCAGCGATATCACTCGGCTGACCTAATCGTTTTAATGGAATCTGAGCGATGGTCAGTTCTTTCACTTTATCGCTTAACACATCTGTCATATCTGTTTCTATGAATCCAGGCGCTATCGCGTTACATGTAATACCTCGACTTGCTAGCTCTTTAGCAACTGATTTCGTTAATCCGATTACCCCCGCCTTACTAGCAGCATAGTTCGCTTGCCCTGCATTTCCTGTTAATCCAACTACGCTAGATAGATTGATAATCGTTCCTGACCGTTGCTTCAACATCATGCCAGATGCCGCCTTAATAGTATTAAATGTTCCTTTTAAATTCACATTTATAACTGCATCAAAATCTTCTTCTGACATCCTCATTATCAATCCATCACGGGTGATTCCCGCATTATTGATTAACACATCAACAGAACCAAAGACATGTTTTGCTTCTTTTAACAAACGATCAGCTTCGACTTTGTTTTGTATGTCTCCTATCACAACATGCGTCTTAATACCAAATGTTTCTAACTCTTTCATAAACATATCATCTATGTTTTTTCGCCCATTCAGTACAATATTAGCACCTTCTTTGGCGAATCTAATAGCAAGTTCTCGGCCAATTCCCCTTGAACTCCCAGTAATGACAACTGTTTTATTTTCTAACACGATGTCCCTCCTATATCCATTAAAAAATGCTGAAGCTTAGACAATGTTTTTAAATTCTCCACATTGAAGACCGTCACATTTTTATCAATTTTTTTAATAAACTGCGTTAATGCTTTTCCTGGACCAATCTCAATAAATAAAGTCACTCCTTGTTCAATCATGTAACGAACACTATCTTCCCAATAAACAGGTGACATCATTTGATTGACCAACATTTGATGAATGTCTCGTTTCGATGCAATAGATCTCCCCGTAACATTCGTAACCACTGGAATAGTCATCTCTTTAAAGTCAATTGAACTTATATAGTCGTCTAATTGAATCGCAGCTGGCTTCAATAATTTAGTGTGAAAAGGGCCACTAACTTGTAAAGGAATTACTCGTTTTGCGCCAGCTTCTTTTAATAAAGGTGTCACTTTTTCGATTCCTTTAACATGACCTGAAATAACCAACTGGTTTGGCATATTATAATTAGCTGTGGCAACAAAACAATCAGATGTACTCGTTTCGTGACAAATTCTTTCCACATCATGACGAGATAATCCCATCACTGCAGACATTCCTCCTTGATGAGACGGTACACAATGACTCATTAATCTACCACGTGTTCTGACAAGTTGTATGGCTTCTTTAAATGTTAATGCTCCTGACTCAACTAATGCCGTGTACTCACCTAAACTAAGGCCAGCAGTTATGTCGGGGTTAATGTCACATGTCTCTTTTAACAGTTGTGATAATCCCACACTCATTGCTAGAATAGCTGGTTGTGTAAATTCTGTTTGATTCAATTCTTCTGTTTCATCAAACATCAGTTTCGATAAATCAAGATTTAACGTCTCACTACCTTTATCGATGACGTCTTTATAAACGGATGATACCTCATAGCAGTCTTGTCCCATTCCTCTATATTGAGTTCCTTGTCCACTAAATACAAATGCGGTTTTCATATTTTTCTCCTTTATTCCATCCAGTGATTGTATCGATCATTCAAGATAACAGTTGTTTCATCCATTAGTTCTTGAATAATGTCATGACATGTTTGTCTATCTTTTCGTATCAATCCAGCAATCTGACCTGCCATCATTGAGCTATTTTTAGTATCCCCATCAATAACTGCACGTTTCAATGCTCCTTTACCTAAATCTTCCAAACGATCCCAATTTGGTGTTTCTTTGCCACCCTCTTCTCTCTCTGCCTTTTCAAATGTTTTTGTCAATTTATTCCTTAATCCACGCACAGGATGTCCTGTCAGTAAACCAGTGATGACCGTATCAATATCTTTGGCTTTTAACACTTTTTCTTTAAAGTTGGGATGGGCAATGGATTCTTTGGATACTAAGAATCGAGTTCCAAGCTGAACAGCTTCAGCCCCTAGCATAAGTGCAGCTGCTACGCCACGGCCATCCCCAATTCCACCGGCTGCAATAACTGGAATGCTAACAGCGTCTACGACTTGTGGAACTAGGGTCATGGTAGTGGACTTTCCAATATGACCGCCACCTTCCATTCCCTCAACAACAACAGCATCTGCTCCTTCTTTTTCCATTCGTCTTGCTTGAGCAACAGAGGCTACGACAGGTATGACGATAATCCCGGCTTCTTTAAATCGTTTCATATATTTTCCTGGAGAACCAGCACCGGTTGTAATCACTTTTACTTTTTCTTCTACAACTAAATCAACAATGTCTTCAACGAATGGGGACATTAACATGATATTGACTCCAAATGTTTTGGTGGTTTGCTTTCTTGCCTGCTCAATCATATCTTTAATAATATCTTTAGGTGCATGACCTGATGCAATAAGTCCTAACCCGCCCGCTTCTGCCACAGCACTTGCTAGATTTTCTTCTGCTACCCATGCCATTGCTCCTTGAAATATTGGATAATCAATTTCTAACATCTGACATACTCTTGATTTTTTCATGTTTTCACCCTCTCAATTTCTCTTTAAAAAAATAGCTAAAAAAGCAAGATGCTTTATAGCTATTTCGGTTGTATTTTATTTGTTTGTGGCTATTTGCTTGTCAACGAACTCGACTAAATCTTGAACTGTATTTAAGCCTTCGTCTGTCTCAATTTTAACATCAGATTCTTCAAATGCATCCTCAATGTCATTCATGATTTGAAATAAGTCCAGGCTGTCTGCCTCTAGCTCTTCTCTAAAATTTGTTGTTAATAATACTTCATCTTCCTCTTTACCTAATTGATCTACAATAATTTCTTGAATTTTTTTAAATGATGACATCTTATAATTCCTCCAATTTTTTTATAATGTTAAGAGCATACTGCCCCATGTTAAACCTGCTCCATATCCAGTTAGTAATAATCTTTGCCCACTGCCTAACTTCAATGTCTCGTTTTCTATATTCTCTGCGAATAGTAACGGCACTGACGCAGCAGATGTATTGCCATAATGATGAACATTGGACAAAAATTTTTCAAAAGGAATATGGGTTTTCTTAGAAAGAGCTTCTAGTATTCTATAATTCGCTTGATGCGCAAGCACATAATCTATCTTTTCTGAAAATTCAGAATTTTCAGATAGCAAAGCGAGCATATGTTGCGATACATCTCGTAAAGCAAAATCAAATATGTCTTTTCCAGTCATTTTTAATCCTTCTGACATATCCTTTACTTCGAAATACGGATTTAGATTTAGACGTTTCTGTGCGTATAAAGACATCGCCCTAGAGCCATCTGACTCAATCAACTCATCTACGAACGACGGATAAGGGGATGTTTTCTCAAGTAACACTCCCGCAGCACCATCTCCAAAAAGAACTGACGTGCTTCTATCCTGCCAATCTAATAAACTAGACATTGTCTCTGCCCCAATGACCATTCCTGTCTGGTACTTTCCACTTGAAATCAATGCTTCAGCGGTAGAAAGGGCGTAAATAAAGCCAGAACATGCAGCATTTACATCAAATGCAACAGCACGTGTCGCATGAATGTTTTTCTGAACCAAACAAGATGTAGATGGTGTGGCGTAATCCGAAGTCATGGTTGCAACAATAATAAAATCAAGCGAATCAGGATCACACCCCTTTAGTAATTGTTTAGCAACTTGTGTGGCTAAATCGCTCGTTGTTTCAGTTGTAACAATTCTTCGTTCGCTGATCCCAGTTCTTGATTTAATCCAATGATGACTTGTATCTAAGATTTGTGATAACATATCATTCGTTACTTCATTAGAAGGCACGTACTTAGCCACTCGTGTGATTGTTGGAAATGTTGACATGCTACTAACCTCTCAGTATATTAATAATATTTTTTTAAAAATTTGTGTAAACTTTGTAATCCTCTAATCAACGCCTCTTTTTCCTCAACATTCATGTCTTCCAAGGCAGCTTCAACCATTTTCTTATGAAAATGTTGATGAGCTCTGTAAAATAGACGTCCTCTATTGGTTAGTTTAAGTCTAACAATTCTTCTATCTGTTTCACTCCTTACTCTATCTACATATCCTTTTTTTACTAGATTATTAATCGCCACAGTCAATGTGCCTACAGTGATTGATAACTCTTTTGCAACTTCTCCTGTTGTCTTTTGTCCACCCATACCTATTGCCTCAATTGTGTGCATTTCTTTGATTGATAAGTCAGAAAAATCACTTTTTTTCAACTCAGTTTCCTCAATCGTTAAAATGTCATTAAACACTTTGACTAGTTGGGCATTAACGAGATTCATATTTTTATCCATTATAAATGCCTCTTTCACTATTAGTTTGATAATCAAAGTATATGGGTAAAAAAAAGAAATTGCAATAAAAAAAATAATAGTTTGATAATCAAATGATTTGATGTTCAAAGTATATAAGGGATTAAAAAAAATTGCAACCTTTTTTTTCATAAAAAAATACTTTATTCTTAAAAATCCTTTTAAAATAAAGTTTTATAGCGAATAAAAAAACAAAAAAAAGAGACTATAAAGTCTCTTTTATTGAGGCACGAATTCTATTTTGATCGTCTTCATTCCAAAATTGACCGTAAACAGTTTGTGTAGGAATAATATTAATAAAGGCATGCTCGTCAACATTATAAACAGCTTGTTCTAACGTATATAATTCGTAGCGCGTAACAACAATCATAATAATAGACACGTCCTTTCTAGAATACACGCCTGTACCAGGTAACAATGTCATCCCTCTCACCAACTCATGTTGAATAGATGCGATTGTTTCTTCTGTTTTACAAGTCATAACAAAAGCTGTTACTTTTTGATGACTTGTATGAATCGTATCCACTACTTGAGTGGTACAAAAGATTGAAATAATTGTATACAAAGCCGATTCCCAATCAAAAATAAAGCCAGCTGCTAAGATAATTAATAGATTAATTGCGAACATCAAAGAACCAACCGTACGACCTGTCGTTTTTGATAATACGAGCGACACAATATCCATACCACCTGTACTAAACCCAAATTTCATCGTGATTCCTATTGCCAAACCCGTTAACACTCCACCAGCTATAGCATTCATCAATGCATTATCTGTAATTTGAATGGATGGTACAAGTAACGCCATAATTGACACAGATACAACAGTCAACAAACTATAAATCGTGGCAGATTTGCCTAGCTTCACCCATCCTAATATAGCAATTGGAATATTCATTAAAAATATCAATATTCCAGTATTCACTTTAATATTAAACATCATTGCTAGAGAACTCGATACCAATTGTGCCATCCCATTGACTCCAGCCGAGAAAACATTTGCCGGAATTAAAAACATATTTAACCCCAAGGCCAGGGCAAAGCCAGCCACAATAACGACTGCTATTTTTTTACTAAATTCTTTCTTACGATCTGCTTCGGTTATATTACCCATTTTGCTTCCTCCTATTTATCACATGCCTTTAAAGTATCAATTAATGCAAAAAAAATAAAGAAAAATTTGCATTTTTCTTTATTTTCTTAACACTATCTAATCTTTAAGAAATCCTTGTTTTTTTATTTCAGATAAAATAGCCAATCTCTTTTCTGGCTTGCGATTCATTCCGTCAGTAATTTGCTTCGTAAACGAATCCACTTTCTTATTTGTATCCCTTAAATCATAGTACTCAGAAACAATACTGTCATATTCTTTTAGCTCGTTACAATGAAGTGGCTCTGTGTTGTATGTGTCTTCAAAAAACATTAATTCTTTTGGTAATCTTGGTTTTAATTCCGGGTGTTGATCTGGGTATCCCATTGCAAGACCAAGAATCGGAAATGTCATAGCTGGTAAATCAAGTAAATCTATAATAGCTCTACTATCGTTTAAAATACTACCTAAAAATACCGTTCCAAGACCTAGACTTTCAGCAGCAATATTTACATTTTGACTGGTCAAAATAGCGTCTGTAAAAGCAATCATAAACCTGTCCATATTTTGTAAGACAGAGGTTTCTTGATTGTTTTCCTCAGCAATTGTTTTATTACGATACTGGTCAGCAATAAAGATGAAAATATCACTTGCCTCACCAACATAAGGCTGTTGACAAATGTCTGCAAGTTTTTTCTTTTTTTCAGGACTCTTAATCGACACAATGCTATACGACTGCATAAAATTACTTGTCGCTGTTTGTCTTGCCACATCTACTAATACGTCTAATATGTCAGACGAAATCTCTTGCCCTGTAAATTTTCTAATACTTCGGTGATTTAACTGCTGAATAATAGTCTCATTCATAACCTATATCTCCTCTACATTGTTACCGTTTGATTATAGCTTGATGGTGACAATTTGGACACGTCACTCGTATGGTTTTATCATCTAGTTTGGGTATTCTTAATTTTTGTTTGCAGGATGAACACGTTCTATAATAGTAAACATGCCGATGCTTAAATTTTGTACGCTGAAATAATACTGGTTTCAAAAAATCAAGATATGCCCGATTTTCTTTTTCTCGTTTTGCAATATTTTTAGAAAAAATTCGTTTATACGCCATTAATAGTAGAAGTAATGGAAAAATAATTATAAATTTCCAAGGTATAAAAGGACTAACGATAATACCTACAAAGCTAAGCAGTAACATATGTTTATTTAGCAAATCATTTTTACCGTAACGGTCTCGCATAAAATACAAGATACTGCCACGCCATTGTCCTTTTTGTTTCATAACAATCACTTCCTTTAAAACTATTATACGTCAACTAACAATTATTGGGAATACTTTCTTTATTATTCCACATTATTAGCAATATAGCGTAATAACTGTTCTGTATCAGACCAGCCTAAACAAGGATCTGTAATAGACTGTCCAAACACATGACCTAAAGTGTCTTGTTTCCCTTCTTCTAAAAAGCTTTCAATCATAAACCCTCTCACTAATGGTTTTAGTTCAGGGTTCCATGCCAGGCTACTTAAAACGTCTTTCACTATCCGCACCTGTTCTTTGTACTGTTTCCCTGAATTATCATGGTTTGTATCCACAACTACAAAAGGATTGAGCAAATTCGATGCCTCATACTGTGTTGAAACTTCCAATAAACTTTCATAATGATAATTAGGAACAACTTTTCCGTATGCATCTAATCCACCTCTTAAGACAACATGAGCAAATGGATTTGAGCTAGTTTTAACCTCTTGATTACTATAAATAAATTCTTGAGATTGTTGCGCTGCATAAATGGAATGAAACATCACATTTAACTGTCCACTGGTTGGGTTTTTCATTCCGACTGGCTGTTCTATCCCACTTGCTACAAATCTGTGTTGCTGGTCTTCTACCGAACGAGCCCCAATAGCGATGTAGCTCAGCAAATCTTTAATGTATGCTAAATTTTCTGGATACAACATTTCATCTGCTGTTGTTAAACCAGTTTCAGTGATGACCCGATAATGCATACGTCTTACAGCATGTATCCCTTGTATCAAATTAGACCGTTGTGAAACGGATGGCTGATGTAACAGTCCTTTGTACCCGTCTCCATTGGTTCGAGGTTTATTCGTATAGATACGGGGAATGATGAACAAGGTCTCTGATAATTCGTTTTGAAGCACGCTTAATCTTTTCGTATACTCTAAAACAGCTTCTTCATCGTGAGCGGAACACGGTCCTACAATCACTAAAAATCGATTGTCTTCACCTGTCATTATTCGTCTTAATTCTAAGTCTCGTTGCTTCTTTAACTCTAAACTATCTCCCGTTAGTTTATACGTTTCAATCACACTACTTGTATCAATCTTACTACTCATTGCATGAAAACTCATCTTATTCCCCTCCTACATTGAAAGAAAAGACTTTGCCCAAATGAGCAAAATCTTCCTTCATTATCTAATTTCAGTATTCAAACCTTCAGTTAATGCTGTTTTTATTTTTTCAACAGCAGTTGTTACATCATCATCGACTAATGTACCCTCATCATTTTGGAACATTAATGAATAGGCCAATGATTTTTTGTTTAATCCTAATTTTTCCCCTTGGAAGATATCAAATAATTGAACAGACTTCAAATATTTACCACCTTTAGAATGAATGACGTCCAGGATATCTTGATTTGATACAGACACATCAACCAATAGGGCCATGTCACGTTTAATCGATGGGTATTTTCCAACTTCATGATAAAGAATGCCTTTATCGACCACTTCACATAGTACAGCCAAGTCCAATTCACTAACATATGTTTCATTTAAATCCATATCATTCGCAACTAATGGATGAACTTGTCCAATAAAACCAATAACAGTGTCATTTACTGTAATACTTGCCGTACGTCCAGGATGTAAATCGGTATAAAGTTGAGTGGGTTCGTAACGAACGTCTTCGCTAAGACCTAACAAATCAAACAAATTATCCAATACCCCTTTTAATGTATAAAAATCAACTTTTTCTACATTGTTTTGCCAATCATTTTGTTTCCATACACCCGTCATAGCAAGTGCTAAATGTTTTTTCTCAGCAGGTAACTCTTGATCCGCATAACGCTCAAAAATATTGCCAATTTCATAAAATGCCAATTGATTATTTTTCCGTGCCACGTTATAAGCAACATCTTTCAAAAGTCCACTTGTTAAACTTTGTCTTAAAACTGAATGTTCTTCACTCATTGGCCAATCCAAACGTATGATTTTCGTTGGATTTACCACAAATTTTGTTGCAAGCTCTTCTGTTGTCAAGGCATAACTTATTGCCTCTGTCATACCATTTCCTTCTAAATTGCGACGAATATCTCTCACTAATTGTTGGTTACGAGTCAATTTGCCAGGCAATGACTGTCCACTCGGTAAAGTAGTTGGCAAATTATCGTATCCATAAATTCTGGCTACTTCTTCAACTAAATCAGCCTCAATCGTGATATCCCATCGTCTCGATGGAATGCTGACATGGTATGTACTAGCCTCTAAGGTATACTCAAAATCTAAATCAACAAAAATTTGGTTCACTTCTTCTAAAGTTAAGGTTGTTCCTAGTGAGCGATTGATTTTATCTAATGTGATGCTTACCATTACAGGTTTTAACTCTAAGTCTTTACTGACAGCCTCTCCAGACACAACATTACCACCGCTTAACTCAGCAATCATAGCAGCAGCAAAATCACTTGCTTCTTTCATCGTGCCCAAGTTAATTCCACGCTCAAACCGCTTACTTGATTCACTTGACAAGCCAAACTGACGTGCTGTACGTCTCGTTGTCACAGCATCAAAAACAGCTGTTTCTAGTGCCACTGTCGTTGTCTCTGCACCAATTTCTGAGTCTAATCCTCCCATCACTCCTGCTAAAGCAATAGGTTTTTCTCCATTCGTGATGACAATATTACTAGTACCTAGCTCTCTTTCTTCTCCGTCCAATGTGACAAGAGTCTCATTGTCTGCTCCTCTGCGAACTAAAATATCTTTACTGTTCAGAGCATCGTAATCAAAGGCGTGCTGCGGTTGACCAAATAAGAGTAATGTGTAATTTGTAACATCGACCACGTTGTTGATTGGTCTGATTCCTTCATTCATCAATCGCGTTTGTAACCAAATAGGACTTTCTTGTATGGTGACATTTTTTATCACTCTCATGCGATAGCTTGGAACATCCTCGTTAGATTCAACGTTTACACTGACATAATTGGAAATGGTATCTGATGAATCTTCATTCAATTCGATTTCAGGGAATGATGGACGTTTACCATAGATTGCACCAACTTCATAAGCAACACCACGTAAACTCAAAGCATCCGCTCTATTAGGCGTAACAGATAACTCAATAATTGAATCATCCATCTCTAAATATGAAAACACTGGATCTCCTGCTTTGGCTGTGTCAGGCATAAAATAAATACCTTCTGAATACTCTTTTGGTACAACACTATCTGAATAACCCAACTCTTGTAAGGAACAAATCATTCCTAATGATACTTCACCACGCATTTTTCCTTTTTTAATTTTGACATTTCCCGCAATTCTAGAATTTGGTAATGCAACAATTACTTTTTTACCCGTTGTGATATTAGGAGCTCCGCACACAATTTGGTACAACTCTTCTTCTCCAACATCAACTTGACAGACCGACAAATGGTCACTATCAGGATGAGGCTCGCATGCTTTTACATCACCAACTACAATTTTCTTTAATCCTTCTTCTGGTATATTTACCTCTTCAACTTCAATACCAGAACGAGACATTTTATCTGCCAATTCATCTGGATGAATGTCTTTAATATCAATTAATTCGTTTAACCATTTATATGAAACTAACATATTCTTACCCCTTTACTTTAAATTGTTCTAAGAATCTAACATCATTTTGATAGAAATAGCGAATATCATTTACGCCATATTTAAGCATAGCAACACGATCTGGCCCTAACCCAAAAGCGAAACCACTATATTTAGTCGAATCAATTCCAGACATTTCCAAAACGCTTGGATGAACAATTCCTGCTCCTAAAATTTCAATCCAACCTGTTTGTTTACATACATTACATCCAGATCCACCACATTTAAAACAGCTGATATCCACTTCAACAGATGGTTCTGTAAATGGGAAATAACTTGGACGTAAGCGAATTTCTCTATCATCACCAAACATTTTTTTTGATAGTACTTCTAATGTACCTTTTAAATCAGCCATAGTAACGTGTTCATCAACAACCAATCCTTCAATTTGATGAAATTGATGACTATGTGTGGCATCATCATTATCACGTCTAAATACTTTACCAGGGCTAATCATACGTAAAGGACCTTTTGAAAAATCATGTTTTTCCATAGTACGTGCTTGAATAGGTGATGTATGTGTTCTTAATAATGTTTCATTTGTAATATAAAATGAGTCTTGCATATCTCTTGCTGGATGGTCTTTTGGTAAATTCATACGCTCAAAATTATAAAAATCTTGTTCCACTTCGTATCCTTCAATGATTTGATAGCCTAACCCAATAAAAATATCTTCAATTTCTTGCATGACTTGCGTCAAGATATGTGGTGTCCCCGTTCTGAAATCCTTTCCAGGTAAGGTAACATCAATTGTTTCCTTTTCTAATGCCATATCAAGAGCTAGTTTTTCTAATTCAGCTTTTTTTTCTTCTAATTCATTCGTTAAATGGTCCCTAATCTCATTGGCAAAACTACCAACAACTGGTCTCATTTCTGGTTCTAAATCTTTCATTCCTCGCAACACTTCAGTAATCGAGCCTTTTTTCCCTAAAATTTGAACACGAATGTCGTTAAGATGATCTAGATTTTCTGTTGATTGAATTTTTTCTAACGTTTCTTTCTTCAAATTTTCCAATGTTTCTTTTAAAGACATATAATCCATTCCTTTCTTTTTTGGACAAACAAAAAGACACCATTCCTATAAAGGAACGATGTCTCGCGGTACCATCCTAATTTATCTCAACACAAAGATGAGATACTCTTTTGTTTGTTAACGGTGACGTCACCGGTTTATTTTTTAATAAACAACTATGGAAGTGAACTTCACTCAACTAACTATCACTTGCTTTCAGTCAATGACAAGTTTCCCTTTTGATAGGCTCATTTAGTTACTCTTTTCCTTTAGCGTTTTTATAATATTACCGTTAGTTTACAAGATATTTTACTAACCGTCAAGTTATCTCAAGCCATTTTTGACCCCAAGCTTGTACTTCATGCATCACATTTTTTAAATCTTGCCCTTTTGGTGTCAACGCATATACAATTCTATTATTTTCTTCTGTCAATACTTTTCGTTCTAAAATTTCTTTTTCTTCCAGCTCTTTTAAGCGCTCAACCAATACTCTATCACTAACATCAGGAATTTTTGTTGCTAATTCAACAAACCGTTGCGGGCCATCTTCTATTAAGACATCAATAATCAAGCCATTCCATTTTTTCCCTAAAATTGCAAACGTTCGTTCAAATTTAGGGCAAAGTTGAAATTGTCTTTCTGTACAAGAACCCATTTTTCCACCTCATTCGTTCTATATAATCTGTTATTATATTCAGTATAAAGTAAAAAACCGACTATATCCACCAAGCCGGCTTAAAAATTATTAATTTGCCATACCTAAATAATGATAGGCTTTATTTCGTGCTTTTTGATAAAAAGGAACAAAGACTTCTTCACACGCGCAATATTTATCAACGAGTGTAACAATGTAACTTTCCTTATATTTTGGAGGGGCTATCGTCGCTCCAAACATATGCTTTACAATAATATCTTCTTCTAACTTTGAAATAGTTGTTAGTTTTTTTGCGTTTTCTAGTGCTATTCTAGGATGCACATATGCATGTGTGCCTTTTCCCATTTTGTCTACACGCCAATCATAGAAAAACAAATCATGTAATAATCCAGCCCGTGCAGTAGCTCTCAGATTGCCCTTCCATTTCTTCGCTAATAAGAAACTTCTATATGAGACATTTATTGAATGCTCTAAACGGTTTGAATAATGATGTTGTTTATACACTGATAAACGCTGAACATCGTCGGTATAAATCAAATCTTCTACTAACTCAATATATTCTTGGTCATGTTTCCAATCTAAAGCCATATGATTACGCCACTTTCTTTTGATTAGTTAATTAAATCCGGTGTATTTCTACAACTGTGGTAACAGTGTATCACTATCGAATTATAAATTCTACTGTGACGAATCTTCTTAAGATTTTCATAAGAAATTATGAAAACATAAACATAAGAATTCCAGCCGCTATAGCAACATTTAAAGATTCCGCTTGCCCTTTTATTGGAATGTAGACATTACTATGAGTTTCATTCAACACGTCTCTCGATACTCCATGACCTTCATTTCCCATGACAATGGCCATTTTCTCTGACGGGATCACATTTTTATAACTGATGGCTTGTTCATTTAATTCCGTACCTAACAATTGATATCCTTGATGCTTTAATATTGATATTTCTTCTAACAAATCTGTCTCAACTATAGTAAGATGACATTGACTACCTTGCATGGATCGTACAACTTTTGGACTATATACATCCGCACACCCTTGTCCGATTATCACCTTTTTAAATCCGGCAGCATCAGCTGTACGAATCATTGTCCCTACATTTCCAGGATCTTGTACTCGGTCAAGAATAAGCACATGCTCAGTTGGTCTATCTATCTCAGTCGACTGATTTTTATTGACGATAGCCATTATTGGCTGCGGTGTAGGTAGTGTGGATAAATGCAGTAATATTTCTTCTGTCACTACTAACCCTTTATTGTCATCAAACTGACTAACAAGATGAGGATATTTTTCAAGCCCTTCTTTTGTGACAATTACCGTATCAATGGCATGTTTTTGGTATGCCAAAGCTTCCTCAACTAGATGTTCTCCTTCAATCACGTACTGGTTGAAACTATCTCTATATTTCTTTTTTTCTAATTTTTTAATATCTTTGATACGCTCATTTTTAATTGATTCTATTGATTTCATGTTGTCTCCTCACATTTCTTACGTATTATACCAAATTTTTAATCATATTTCAGTTTGGTAATCCTATCATCTCATTGTATAATAATGAAAAAGAACAGGAGTGATAGCGGATGAATATGAAAATGACTGTTTCAGGGAAAGTTCAAGGGGTTGGATTTCGCTTTATGACTAAAATGACAGCCGATAAGATGGGAATTCAAGGAATCGTTAAAAATCTAGATAACGGCGATGTTTACATCGAAGCAACTGGTAATAGCACCCAATTAGCTCTTTTTATCGATGCGATTAAATCTTCACCTACTCCTAGCGGTAGAGTTGACACCTACTCAATTGATTACGATGTCTCACTTCCTACCTACACACAATTCAATGTAACCTATTAACTTTTATCTTTTTTATTATTTAGATTGAAAATTAGGTGATAATTAGATATAGTAATCTTTGTGTAGATTAATGTAAAGGAAGAATTCAATGAAAAATATGAAAAGATGGTTTGTCTCATCTGGACTTTTAGGTTTGCTTATACTTTTATCTGGTTGTGTTAAAACAGATAAAGCTGGGAACCCAACAGGTGAAGGATTTATTTACAATTTTTTAGTATTACCTATGAGTAAAGCAATTAGCTTTTTGGCAAATGATTGGGGACTTGGTTTTGGATTTGCCATTATCCTGTTAACCGTTGTTGTCCGAATTATTATTATGCCTCTTGGCTTAAGTCAAATGAAAAAATCAATGACACAACAGGAAAAAATGGCATCTGTTAAACCTCATACTGATGTGATTAATGACAAAATGAAAAATGCCACATCAAATGAAGAAAAAATGGCAGCTCAAATGGAATTACAACAATTTTATAAAGATAACAACATTAATTTAATGGGTGGTCTCGGTTGTTTGCCACTATTAATCCAAATGCCTATCTTTACTGCCTTGTTTTTTGCAGCAAAATTCACACCTGGTATCTCAGAAGAAACATTTTTAGGACTCATTCCATTAGGAAAACCAAGTTTGGTCTTAGTGGCTCTTGCTGGTATTAGTTATTTTGCTCAAAGTTACATCAGTATGATTGGTATGTCTGAGGAACAGAAAAAACAAATGAAGATGATGACATACATGTCACCTATTATGATTATCATGTTTTCATTTAAAGCTCCCGCAGGTGTTACCCTATATTGGGTAATTGGTGGTATCTTTAGTTGTATCCAATCTCTTATCACAAATTTATACTACAAACCAAAAATAAAAAAAGAAATGGCTGAACAATTGGAACAAAATCCAATTAAAGCACCTACAGCAAAACAAGTAAAAGATGTCACTCCAAAAACGTCAAATAAACCTAAAAATAGTAAACAGTATAATACTAAAGGACGTAACGCTGGTAAACAGAAAACACGTCCATAAAAAAACTCTCCTAATTGGAGAGTTTTTTTTATAATGTAACTACCACTCCAGCATGATCTACATTCACTTGTTGGATCGTACAATGATGACCAAACAAGCGTCCACACTCTAGTTTAACATGTTCTGTTTTCTCTCTTGGAGAGAGAATCAAAACAGTCGGTCCCGCTCCACTTAATACTGCTGCATAGAAACCAAGTTTATCCTTCAATTTTTTTATAGCTGTTAATTCTGGTACTAAAGATTCTCGATACTTTTCATGCCACAAATCTTGTTCCATCAATTCTCCAGCTAACGATAAGTTATCCGATAAAATAGCTCCAAGGACCACATTAGAAATACTACTGGCATCAACACCTTCTTTGTGTGTGATTGTTTTAGGTAGTACCTCTCTACTATCATGTGTTAAAAGCTTGTAACTTGGAATCATCACGACAATATCACACTCTGGAAACGAGTGTTGCGTATAATAAGACTTGTCTAACACACTAGCTGCAACTATGAATCCACCAAGAATTGCTGGTGCTACATTGTCAGGATGTCCCTCAATCTCTGTCGCATACGATACTTTTTCTGATGGTGTCAACTTTAAATGTCCCAATTGATTGGCAAGCTCAATCCCAGCAACAATGGCTGATGAACTACTTCCCAAGCCACGAGCAGTTGGTATATCCGTTTTCATGACTAATTGATGAGGGGGTAGATTAGGTAGAACATGCAAAGCAGATTGGATAATTAAATTGCTCTTATCTTTTGGCAAATCAGAAAACGTATGTTCAATTTTCCACTCATCTGACTCTCCTAGCACATCAAGCTCTAAATACACTGTCAACGCTAATCCAAATGAATCAAACCCTGGGCCTAAATTTGCTGTTGTAGCAGGAACTTTTATTTTCACCATTTTCAACTCCTTATAATACATTATAATATGATTTTATCTGAATATCTTCTACCTTGTTAACGCCATCTAAAAATCCTAGTAATTGTTCTTGATTCATTTTATCTGTCTTGATTATAACTCGCTTGTTTGCACTGCTATCTTCTTCTGTTATTAACAACTTATCTAAAGCAATAGATAGCTTCATCATTTCTCTAGAAATAATTTCTAGAGTATATTCTAACTCTCGTCCTTCAACTAAACAAACATAACAAGATTCTAATCGTTCAGGGTCTGCCAATGTTGTTTTGACGACATAATGACTAAACGCTTTAATTTCTTGATTTGATGTGAGACGGTCAGCAATTGTTAAAATATCCGTCACAACACTTAACGCTGTCGGTTTTTGCCCAGCACCTGGTCCATAATACATGGATTCTCCCATACCATTACTTTGAACAAAAATGGCATTCATTTCATTATCAACGCTTGCTAGAGGGTGTGTGTTCTTTACAAAGGTTGGGCGTACTTCACAATTCACTCCACCATTAATCTGTTCTGTTAATCCTATCAATTTAATTGTATAGCCTAAGGAATGAGCCATATCAATATCTGCTGCTGTAATAGTTGTGATACCTTTCCTTGACACATCCTCTAATGATAATGTCATCCCAAATGCAAACTTACTTAAAATAACCATTTTATAGGCTGCATCCATCCCTTCTACATCATTTGTTGGATCAGATTCTGCAAATCCTAAATCTTGTGCAACACGAAGGGCACTATCGTAATTCAGTTGTTCTTGCTTCATTTTTGTTAACATATAATTGGTTGTTCCATTGACCACACCATACAGGCGTTCAATTCTATCTCCCATGAAGCTATTCGAGATAGTTCGTAGAATCGGGATACCTCCTGCCACACTAGCTTCAAAATACAAATAGCAGTTGTTTTTTTCTGCTAATTTACATAATTCAGCACCATGCTGAGCCATTAAGTCTTTATTGGCTGTAACCACATGCTTTCCATTTTTTAAGGCGGTCATAATATAGGCTTTAGCTGGCTCGATACCACCTATTAGCTCTACAACAATGTCAATAGACGGGTTCACAATAACATCATCAACAGATGTCGTTAAATTAAAGTCATACTTCTCAGCGATGACAGATTTTTGTTCTATCTGTCGGACAAATACTGTTGACAGTTCCACCGTTGCGTCACTTATTTGAGCTATTTTTTCTTGATGTTCTTTTAATAGCGAGGGGACACCTGTTCCAACTACACCTAATCCTAACATCCCCACTTTCAGTTGTTTGCTCATATTGCGGTCTCCTTTTTCACATCTAATTTTAATGATTGGTTCAAGTATACAGAATAACCGATCAAATAAAAAGCTATTTCAGAAAAAATCTGAAATAGCTAATTGTTAGAATGCTCCATATGTTTGAACGTTGTTGCCAAAATCTCTTTTACATGATAATCATCTAGAGAATAAACCACTGTTTTCCCCTCTTTTCGAGATTTCACAATATGATTTTCACGCAGTAATTTTAATTGGTGTGAAATGGCAGACTGCTCCATTTCAAGTTTTTCTGTAATAGCAGAAACATTCAATTCTTCCTCTGACAAAGCCAAAAGTATTTTTAACCGAGTTGGATCACTAATACTTTTAAAAAATTTACTCACTTTGGATATGCTATGTTCTGATGAATCAACGGTTCTCATCTCAACCCTCTCCTATTTCTTTCGCTTTTCTAATCCTTGATAAAGAGTTGTAGTGCAGATTCAAATGAGTTAATTTTATCTGATGTTTCATTATCTGATTGGCCTTTGACACCAAGGTAAAATTTGATTTTAGGTTCTGTACCAGAAGGGCGAATGGCAATCCAGCTACCATCGACTAAAAAGAATTTCAGAACATTTGCTTTTGGTAAGTCAATAGGTGTCACATCACCATTACTATACGTTCTAGTTTGTGTCGAATAATCTTCATAAAAATCAACTGCCACATGACCAAATGTCGTTGGTATGTCCTCTCTGATTTGTTGCATCAACTCTTTAATTTTTGTTAAACCTTCAATACCACTCATTGTGATAGGGATTGTTTTTTCTTCGAAGTACCCAAATTCCTTATAGATATCTTGTAGCGCGTCGTAAAGTGTTTTGTCTTGTTCTTTGTAATAGGCCGCAATTTCAGCCAATAATAAGAGTGCTTGAATTGCGTCTTTATCTCTAACAAATGGTTTGACTAAATACCCATAACTCTCTTCAAAACCAAATACAAATTCATGACTCTTATCTTGCTCAAATTTTTTTATTTTTTCTGCAATAAACTTAAATCCAGTTAAGACATTTACCATCTTCACATTGAATGCCTCACAAATTGCTGTTGGTAATTCACTTGATACTATTGATTTAAGGACAACGGATTGGTCACTTAAAATGCCTTTATTTTCTTGAGCCGTTAATAAATAGTGAACCATCAAGCTACCTAATTGGTTACCTGTTAAGACTTCATAGTCCCCATTAGGCATGCGCACTGCTGCACCCAAACGGTCTGCATCTGGGTCTGTTGCAATGAGTAATTCAGCATTTTCTTTTTTTCCTAAACGAATGGCATATTCAAATGCAGAATGCTCCTCTGGATTTGGAGAGGCTACAGTGGTAAAATCCGGATCTGCGACAGCTTGCTCTGGCACAAGAACAAATTGTTCAAAGCCAGCTTGTTTTAGCGCTCTTTCTCCTAACATCTTGCCTGTCCCATGTAATGGAGTGAACACCAATTTTAAGGATTTGCCACTTCGTTCAATTAATTCTTTGTCCACAGTAACAGTTTGAATATGTTTCAAATATATCTTATCAACGTCCTCACCGATTAGTTGAATTAATGGACCTGCTTCAGATCGAGGAGTGGTTTCAATGTCTAATAAATTCGTAACTTGCCTAACAAATCCTGTTACCATATCGGCATCATGTGGCGGCATTTGACCACCGTCTTCACCATAAACTTTATAGCCGTTGTAAGCAGCCGGATTGTGACTAGCTGTTATCATAATACCTGCAATACAATGGAAATGACGTACGGCAAATGACAATTCTGGTGTTGGTCTTAATGAGTCAAATACATACGACTGAATACCATGTGCTGCTAAGGTTTCAGCCGCGCACATCGCAAATTCAGGTGATTGATGACGAGAATCATAGGCAATCGCAACACCTCTTTTTTTTGCCTTATCTTCTAATGTCTCAATAAACATTGCCAATCCTTCTGTAGCTTGTCTTACTGTATATAGATTCATACGATTGATACCGGCACCAATAATACCTCTCATACCTGCTGTACCAAACTCTAACGGTGCATAAAAAGCATCTTTTAATTCAGTCTCATTTTTTTTGATTTCATTTAAATTTTTTCTTACATCATGATCCAGTGCTTCAAAATTAGCCCATTCTTCATATGTCTCTTTCCAACTCACTTTATTCACCTCAACATTTTTTTCATTCAATCAGATTATATCATTTATTTATTTTATTTACTAAACAAAAAAAACGACACAAAATCTTCCGTGTCGTTTCCCTTATTATAGACTTGTGATATATTTATAAGCTTCTTGACCAGCTATACTACCGTCTCCCACTGCGGTAGCGATTTGACGTAACACTGTATCTCTCACGTCACCTATTGCGTAAACGCCTGGAATGCTTGTTTCCATATTGGGTTGTGTCACAATCCAGCCTTCGTCATTGGTAATACCTAAATGCTTAAACGGTTCAGTCAATGGATCTAATCCAATATAAACAAATACACCATCTGCATCCATATTAGAAACATCACCCGTCTTTGTATCTTTTAAAGTAACAGACGTCACTTTTTTATCGTCACCATTAATTGTTTCAGGGACTTTATTCCAAATAAATTCGATTTTTTCGTTTTTAAAAGCTCTATCTTGTAGAATCTTTTGTGCCCTTAATTCGTCTCTACGGTGAACGATGCTCACTTTTTTGGCAAATTGAGTCAAGTACATGCCTTCCTCAACAGCAGAGTCCCCACCACCAATCACGACTAAATGACGGTCTTTAAAAAACGCCCCATCACATACCGCACAATAAGAAACCCCTCGACCAGAATACTCCTCTTCACCAGGAATATTAATCTTTCTATGATCACTACCTGACGCAATGATCACTGTTTTTGCTTCAAAAGTTTCGTCTTCACACACAACTTTTTTAATGTCTCCATCAATATCTAGACGTATAACATGACCATATGCATGAGTGGCACCAAAATTAGAAGAGTTTTCATACATTTTAACTGCCAAATCTGGTCCTTGAATAGACGTAAAGCCAGGATAATTTTCGACCTCAGCTGTATTCATCAATTGACCTCCTGGCGCACCTCTTTCAATAACCAATACAGATAAACCAGCTCTTGACGCATAAAGCGCTGCAGTCATCCCTCCAGGACCTGCCCCAATTACTATAACATCATACATAATCAATACCTCCAATAGTTACTTTCGTTTATAACTTTAACTGTTTCAAAATTAAAAGTCTATTGATTTGTTTACAATCCTTTTATAAATATAAAATAAAGTCATTGACTTATGATGTAATATGGATAGAATACTATTTTAAGACTAAAATTAAACCATTAAAAGGGATGAGCAAATATGACAACATTTAAACACTTTTTTTCTAAACATCATATATCTGACAAAGAATTATTTTTTCTAAGCTGGCCTATTTTTATTGAATTATTTCTTCGAGTTTTTATTGGAAATGTCAATGTTTGGATGATTTCTGATTATTCAGAACCAGCAGTCGCTGCGGTTGGGGCGGCCAATCAATTACTGAATTTATCTGTTTTTATTTATGGTTTCATAACAGTCGGAGCACAAATCATCATCGCTCAGTTAATTGGGGCTAAAAAAGAACACGATATTCCCACAGTTATTACAACGGCATTAATTGGTTCATTTGGACTCGGGTTAGCCATTAGTTTTATTTTTATGTCTTTCCCTGCTCAACTTCTTTATTTTATGAATTTACCAACTGACATTGTGGAGATAGGTGTGACTTATATTCAAATCTATGGTGCTAGTTTATTTATTACTTCTATCAATGCAGCCATTATTGCCACTTTAAGAAGCCACGGTAAAACTCAAGCGGCCTTGATTATCCCCACAGTAGCCTTGCTTTTTGCCTTAATCGGTAATTATTTTGCTTTATACGGTCCCTTTGGTTTACCACACCTAGGCGTATCAGGGTTAGCTATTTCTGCTGTGTTTAGTAATTTCATTGCCATGGTTTGTGCCTTTTTTATATTGAATAAGCACATCCACTTTAATGTTTTAACTCTGTCTTTTAAAGATTTTTCTGTTCCAATGTTAAAACGTATTTTAACATTGGGTCTTCCTTCTTCCGGAGAGAATTTATCTTATACTGCCTCGCAAGTTGTTGTGACGATGATTGTTGCCTCTTTGGGACAAGATATGCTTATCGCTAAGTCTTATGTCACAGCCATCACTCAATTTGTTTATTTGATTGCAGCGTCATTAAGTCAAGGAAACCAAATTATCATTGGCCGTAACATCGGAGCTAAGGAGTACGGTAAAGCGTATGAAAGAGGTAAGCGGACAGTCATTATCTCGATTGGCATCACTGCTATTTTTTCCATTATTACATGGTTAGCCATTGAACCTATCATGCATGTGTTCACGTATAACCAAGATATTATTCATATTGCTAAAATTGTTTTTTTCGTTGATATCTTTTTAGAAACAGGTCGTGCCATTAATATGACGATGGTTGGCTCACTAAACGCCTCAGGAGATGTGAAATTCCCACTATTTTGCAGTTTAATTGTCTTATGGGTAATTAGTTTACCTTTCTCATATGTATTAGCCATTCCTGTACAATTAGGATTAGTGGGAGTTTGGCTAGCATATGCTATTGATGAGGGGCTACGAGGACTACTGATGATTAGACGTTGGAACTCTGGGATATGGAAAGAGAAAAGTCATATATAACTTAATCCAACCTTTTAAACTATAAAATTTTATTAAAATTCACTAAAAATAACCTATATTTTATAAAAAATATGATAGTCTAAATTGCAACATTAAGTTAGCCACTCTGGTAAAAATATCTAAATATCAGTG
>JBQELZ010000019.1:0-37255 GCA_052104115.1 Vagococcus sp.
AAAACGTTCGTTTCTGATTATCATTATACGATACTTACTAAAAGTTTATCAACCTGTGATATTTTTTTGTCTGTGCTTTCTAAGTATTCTATAGATGCTACTTTCACTAATATTAAGTTTAAGAGCCATCTCATTCACTGTATAAGCTTGTTTTTGATGCATTTCTAACACTTTAGTTTTAGTTACATGATTTAATCTAGGTCTGCCACCTTTGTTCTCAGACATCACCAGAGCTTGTTTTGTACGTTCTGATATTAAACTAGCTTCCATCTCTGCAACTGCTGATAAGATTGTAAAAATTAGTTTTCCTGTAGCTGTTGCGGTGTCAATTCCCTCTGTTATGATGTTAAGAGTTAAGATGAATCTTTTTCTCTTCGAGCTGACTAATGAGATTAACTAATTGTTTAGTGCTTCTACCTAATCTGTCCAACTTATAAACGATGAGTGTATCTCCTTCTTCTAGAATAGCTAAAGCCTTGTTTAATTGCTCTCTGTTCTCTTTTCTGCCACTCACTTGCTCAATGAACCAATGAGTTGGATGATAGGCTTTAAGGGCATCTTTTTGGACTTCTATACCTAGTGTTTGCTTGCCTGTTGATGTTCTGATGTACGCTACTTTCTTCATTGCTGACTCCTTCTACTTGATTAATAGTTTCATCCACGAATGTTAGTAATAGTACTAATAATATTACATCACTACTAATACTAAAGTTTATTTTCTTCAATTAACCTTGTTAATGGTGTGATACCTTTAACATCTGTTAATATTTCTTCATTCGTTAAGCTATTAAGATATGTTTGAGTTGTTTTAATATTTGAATGTCCTAGCAATCTACTTATGGTATAAAGATTCACACCACTCTTTAATAGTTTTTAAGCATAATAATGTCTCAGTGAATGACAAGATTTTCTTTGAACTTCATCACGAACACCAGCATGGAAACTTGCTTCATTAACAATTTTCTCTAGCAATACATTATTTTTTAATTGCTGTCCACTTTTAGTTACAAATAGATAATCATCAATTTCTCTGTATCTCCTAAGGTTATTGAAGTATCCTTTCTTTGTTCGATTATACTTCTTTAGTGAGTAAGACAAGTACGGACTAATAGGAACTATCCTTTCCTTTCTTCCTTTGCCAAAAAATTTAATATAAGTATCAAACATGTTCTCATTTTTAAGCTCTCTAACTTCTTGAGCACGTAAACCACAATCAGCAAATATCTCAATAATCACTTTGTTACGTTGAGAGATGAAATCTTTATTCTTTCCATAGTAACTAATCATACTGGATACTTCTCTATCATTGAATGTATTCAGTAAGGCTCTTTCTGTCTTTAAATATGAGATATCTTCAACAATATTCTTTTCAAGATACTCTTCATTTACCATATATTTGAAAAATAATTTAAGAGTTTTAATCAACTGATTAATATACGTAGCCTTTTTCGTTTCCTGTAAATCCAAAACATACTTTTTAATATGAATCCTTTTAATTTTTAAAAGATTTGACTCATCAAATTCTGACTCCATATAATTAACAAAAATTGAAATCTGATAATCATACGTTTTAATTGTTCGTTTTGATAAATTTCTTATACGACAATCTAATAAAAACTCATCTAAAATTTCTTGAAGCAACACAAAAAACACCACCTTTCTTTAAAAATTAATAAAAGAAAAGTCGTGTCTAGTATTGCTAACTTGATGTTGTTTGTACTTTGCAATACGTGAAATTCTACAGTATTGAAAAATTGGTATACCTTAACAAACAATCCCAAAAGACAAAAAAAGACCCTTCAAAAGAAGAGTCTTAATTACGTCCGAACAGTTTTAATTCCTATTAGAATAAGCTTTATTTAAACTTTTAATTATTTGTTTTTTAAGTTGTA
The DNA here is from genome assembly GCA_052104115.1 of Vagococcus sp. Classification (GTDB taxonomy): domain Bacteria; phylum Bacillota; class Bacilli; order Lactobacillales; family Vagococcaceae; genus Vagococcus. The sequence goes on from JBQELZ010000019.1 coordinate 1,893, forward strand.
GAATGAAGCTAAACCTTTGTATTCAGCAACTTCACCTAATTGGTCTTCAATACGTAATAATTGGTTGTATTTTGCAATACGGTCAGTACGGCTAGCAGAACCAGTTTTGATTTGACCAGCATTTGTTGCAACAGCGATGTCAGCAATTGTTGCGTCTTCTGTTTCACCAGAACGGTGAGAAACAACAGCAGTGTATCCAGCTTCTTTAGCCATTTCAATTGCTTCAAAAGTTTCTGTTAACGTACCAATTTGGTTCACTTTGATTAGGATTGAGTTAGCAATACCTTCTTCGATACCACGAGCTAATTTTTCAGTGTTTGTTACGAATAAATCGTCACCAACTAATTGAACTTTTTTACCTAATTTTTCTGTTAAGTGTTTGAATCCTTCCCAGTCATTTTCATCTAAGCCATCTTCAATTGAGATGATTGGGTATTTAGCACATAATTCTTCGTATAATGCGACCATTTCTTGAGATGTTAATGAGCGCCCTTCTGAAGTTAAGTCGTACATTCCAGTTTCTTTGTTGTAGAATTCTGATGATGCTACGTCCATTGCAAGACGAATGTCTTTTCCTGGAACATAACCAGCAGCTTCGATAGCTTCGATGATTACTTCTAAAGCTTCTTCGTTTGAACCTAAGTCAGGAGCAAATCCACCTTCATCACCAACAGCAGTATTTAGGCCTTTGCCTTTTAATACTTTTTGTAAGTTATGGAATACTTCTGCACCCATACGGATAGCTTCTTTGAATGTAGGAGCTCCTACAGGCATGATCATGAATTCTTGGAAGTCAACGCTGTTATCAGCATGAGATCCACCATTGATGATGTTCATCATTGGAGTTGGTAATACTTTAGTGTTAAATCCACCTAAGTAATGATATAAAGGAATTTCTAAATAATCTGCAGCTGCACGCGCAACAGCGATTGAAACACCTAAGATAGCATTAGCACCAAATTTAGCTTTGTTTGGAGTACCATCTAATTCGATCATTTTTTTGTCGATTGCCATTTGGTCTCTTACATCGTAACCAATGATTTCTTCAGCAATGATGTTGTTTACATTATCAACAGCTTTTAAAACACCTTTACCTAAATAACGAGATTTATCACCATCACGTAATTCTACAGCTTCGTATTCACCTGTTGAAGCTCCTGAAGGTACCATACCACGACCAAAAGCACCACTTTCAGTATAAACTTCCACTTCGATTGTTGGGTTTCCACGTGAGTCTAAGACTTCGCGAGCATAAACATCAGTAATAATTGACATTGTTTTTTTCTCTCCTTTAGGAATATTGTTTTATTGGCTAAGAAAGTTTCCTTCCATAGCTTTATTCTAACGATTTTAGTGTGTACTTGCAAACAAAAACCGCACTTTTATTTTAATAACGACTCTCCAGTCATTTCATCTGGCTTATTTACGCCTAATAAATCTAACATAGTAGGCGCTATATCAGCCAAACGTCCACCATCTCTTAATTCTGCCCCTTTTTTTGTAACAATTACAGGAACAGGTACAGTCGTATGAGCAGTATGTGGATTGCCTTCTGGTGTTGTCATTGTTTCTGAATTACCATGGTCTGCAAAAATAATAGCTGACCCACCTTTAGCTAAAATAGCATCTACTACTTTACCTAAACACTCATCCACAGCTTCTATCGCTTTGATAGCTGCTTCTAAAATACCAGAATGCCCGACCATATCAGGGTTGGCAAAGTTTAATAAAATAGCATCATGTTTATCAGCTTCTATGTCTGCTAATAACGCATCTGTTACTTCATATGCACTCATTTCTGGTTGTAAATCATATGTTTCAACTTTAGGCGAATTGATAAGAATGCGACTTTCACCTGGAAATTCCTCATTACGTCCACCATTCATAAAGAATGTCACGTGAGGGTATTTTTCAGTTTCAGCAATTCTTAATTGAGCTAGCCCTTCATCAGAAAGAACTTCTCCAATTACATTTTTCATTGAAATTGGTGGGAATGCAACGTCAGCTACAATACTTGGATTGTATAATGTCATCGTCACAAATTTTACATTTGTTGGATGGCTATTTCGTGCAAAGTGCTCCCACTCTGTATCAGTAAAGGCATTTGAAAGTTGGATTGCACGGTCTGGACGGAAGTTAAAGAAGATAACAGAATCATTGTCTTTCACTTGTCCAACTGGTTTTCCATCTTTTTCAATGACAACCGGTACAACAAATTCATCGTTCACACCATTATCGTAAGACGTTTGGATGGCTTCAACTGGATCAGTTGACACATTGCCTTTGCCATCAACAAGGACAGAATATGCTTTTTCAACACGTTCCCAACGTTTGTCACGGTCCATCGCATAAAAACGACCTGATACTGTGGCAATTTCACCGTAGCCCAACTTATCTAAGAAATCCACAAGCTCTTGCATATATCCTTTACCAGATGTTGGAGACACATCACGACCATCTAAGAAAGCATGAATATATGTATGTGCCACACCTTTTTCTTTTGCCATCTTAATTAACGCAAATAAATGATTCATGTGGCTATGTACTCCACCATCTGATAACAAACCGAATAAGTGTAAGTCTGAGTGATTATCTAAAGCATGTTGGATACCATTATTTAACGACTCGTTTGTTTGAAACTCACCATCTTGGATGGCTTTATCAATACGTGTTAAACTTTGATACACAATACGGCCTGCTCCAATATTAGAGTGTCCTACCTCAGAGTTTCCCATTTGACCTTCTGGAAGACCAACATCAAGACCTGAAGCTTTTAAAGTGTTATGAGGAAATTGATTCCAATAACGATCGAAATTTGGTTTTTTCGCTTGAGCAACGGCATTACCCATTACTTCATCTCTTTGACCAAAGCCATCAAGTATTATCATTGCTACTGGGGATTTACTCATATTATTTTACAGCCTCCAATAATGCTAAGAATGAATCAGCTTGTAAGCTTGCTCCACCGACTAATGCACCATCAACGTTTTCTTTTGCCATATATTCTTTAATGTTTTCTGGTTTAACCGATCCACCATATTGAATACGTACTTTATCAGCCACTGTTTGGTTGTAAAGTTTGGCAACAGTGTTACGTACCACACCACAAATCTCGTCAGCGATTGTTGCGTCTGCAGATTTACCAGTTCCGATTGCCCAGATAGGTTCATACGCGATAACCATATTAGAAACTTGGTCATCTGTTAAATCAGCCAAGCCTCCTGTGATTTGTCCTTCAATCCATTCAGCTGTTTTGCCAGCTTCATATGTTTCTAAAGATTCTCCACAACAAAGGATTGGTGTCATATTGTTAGCAATAATTGCTTTTGCTTTTTTGTTCACATCTTCGTCTGTTTCGTGGAAATACTCACGACGTTCAGAGTGTCCAATAATCACATAGTCCACACCTAAATCAGATAATGCTGCTGGTGATGTTTCACCAGTGAACGCACCGCTGTTTTCAAAGTAGCAATTTTGAGCAGAAATTTTTAAATCTGTTCCTTTTGCACTATTTACTAAATCCGTTAAGAATAAAGTTGGTGATCCAATTACTGAATCCACTTTATCGCTTGCTGGGATATTCCCTTTTACTGCTTCTGCAAAATCTTTTGCTTCAGAAACAGTTTTATTCATTTTCCAGTTACCTGCAATAATTGGTTTACGCATGTTAACGTCTCCTTACTTTTATTAGCTCTTATTTATCAGAAATAGATTCAACACCAGGTAATTTTTTGCCTTCTAGATATTCTAGAGACGCACCACCACCTGTTGAGATATGAGTGAATTTGTCAGCATAACCTAATTGAATTGCTGCTGCTGCAGAATCTCCTCCACCGATGATAGTTGTCGCATCATCAAGGTTGGCAATAGCTTCACACACGCCAATTGTTCCTTTAGCGAATGTCGGTAATTCGAATACACCCATTGGTCCGTTCCATACAACTGTTTTCGCATCTTTTAATTCGTTTGAGAATAACTCAATTGTTTTTGGCCCAATATCCAAGCCTTCTAATTCATCCGGAATGTTTCCTTCAAGAATTTGAGTGGGTGCATCATTATCAAAATCAGGGGCACATACTGTGTCAATTGGTAAAACAATTTTGTCGCCAGCTTTTTCTAAAATAGTTTTAGCTAACTCAACTTTATCTAATTCTACGATTGATTTTCCAATTGTACGGCCTTGCGCTACGTTAAACGTATAGGTCATACCTCCACCGATTAAGATTTTATCTGCTTTTTCGATTAAGTTTTCAATCACACCGATTTTATCAGATACTTTAGCGCCACCTAAAATAGCAACAAATGGACGTTTTGGCTCATCCACTGCGCCACCAATAAATTTAATTTCTTTTTCCATTAAGTAGCCTGCTGCTGAAGGTAGGTTTGAAGCAATGCCTACATTAGAAGCATGGGCACGGTGAGCTGTTCCAAATGCATCATTGACGAATACATCTCCTAATGATGCCCAATATTTCCCAAGTTCTGGATCATTTTTGCTTTCTTTCTTACCATCAATGTCTTCAAAACGAGTGTTTTCAACGACTAAGATATCTCCAGATGCCAAGTTAGCAATCGCTGATTCTAACTCTTCTCCTCTTGTTTCAGGAATAAATGTCACTGGCTTATCTAATAATTCAGACAAACGTTCTGCAACAGGTTTTAATGACTTACCTGCTTTGTCTTCTTCAGTTTTCACACGACCTAAATGTGAGAAAAGAATGGCTTTTCCACCTTTTTCTGCAATATAGTTAATAGTTGGCAACGCTGCAACAATACGGTTATCATTTGTGATAACACCATCTTTTACAGGAACGTTAAAGTCCACACGTACCAATACTTTTTTATCCTTTAAATCTAAATCTTCTACTGTTTTTTTTGCCATAATGAGTATTCCTCCCTTAAATGGTTAAAAAGAAAAGCGAGGAAGCGTGTCAGCTTCCCCGCTTCAATACATACTGAGTTAAATTAAGATTATCCTAATTTTGCAAAGTATTCTAAAGTACGAACTAATTGAGCAGTATATGACATTTCATTATCATACCAAGCAACAGTTTTAACTAATTGTTTGTCGCCAACTGTCATTACTTTTGTTTGAGTTGCATCAAATAGTGAACCGAAAGTCATTCCAACGATGTCAGAAGAAACGATTGGATCAGTTGTGTAACCATAAGATTCGTTAGCTACAGCTTCCATAGCAGCATTAACTTCTTCAACAGTTGTATTTTTTTCTAAAACTGTTACTAATTCAGTTAATGAACCAGTTGCAACAGGAACACGTTGAGCAGCTCCATCTAATTTTCCGTTTAATTCTGGAATAACAACGCCAATTGCTTTAGCAGCACCAGTTGTATTAGGTACGATGTTTGCAGCAGCAGCACGTGCACGACGGAAGTCACCTTTAGGATGTGGTCCATCAAGAGTCATTTGATCACCAGTGTAAGCATGAATAGTAGTCATTAATCCTTCAACAATACCAAAGTTTTTGTTTAAAGCGTCAGCCATTGGCGCAAGACAGTTTGTTGTACAAGAAGCACCAGAAATAACTGTTTCTTTACCAGTTAAGATTTCATGGTTAGTGTTGTAAACAACTGTTGGTACATCACTTCCACCAGGAGCAGAGATAACAACACGTTTAGCACCAGCTTGTAAGTGTAATTCAGCTTTTTCTTTAGAAGTGAAGAAACCAGTACATTCTAATACGATATCTACTCCTAATTCACCCCATGGTAATTCAGCTGGATTAGCATTAGCAGTAACTTTAACTTCTTTACCGTTAACTTTAAAGAATCCATCATGAACTTCAACATCACCATTGAAGCGTCCTTGTGTAGTATCATATTTTAATAAATGAGCTAACATATCTCCATCTGTTAAGTCATTAATAGCAACAACTTCTAATCCTTCAACTTCTTGAATACGGCGGAATGCCAAACGTCCAATACGTCCAAATCCATTAATACCTACTTTAACTGTCATGTGATATTTCCTCCTTCAGAAATAAGAAAAAATTTATTTATTTTAAAGAGTTTCCTCTTTTAAAATCTGATTTGCTGCACCCTCATCTGTGATAAGCCACGTTTGTGGAGGGGCATTTTTGATGTACGCTTTTATTGCTTTTGCTTTGCTTTTACCACCAGCAATCGCAAACACGTACGGTATTTCTTTGAGATCTTTCAATTGAAGACCGATGCGAGGTATTTTATAAACAACTTCCCCGTCTTGATCGAAAAAGTATCCAAATGATTCAGCTACGGCACCATTATTGGTTAACATGGCTAGCTGCTCAGCACTCATGCTTCGTCTTTTAGCCATATGTAAAGCACGTCCAATACCGTGAATCACACAATTAGAACGTGAAATCAATTCTAATACGCGTTGAACAGTTGGTTCTTGCAATAAAATGTCATATGTTTCAGGACTTACTTGCTCTGGTACATACAATACTCTAAAGTCTCCACCAGACTTTTCGGCCATCATGCCACTAATTGAATTCGCTTGAATATTAATGGTTTCACCAACACCACCTCTTGCTGGTACAAATAAGTTGTGTCTCGTTGGTGTCTCCAACTCTTGCATGTTTTTTGCGACAGTTTCCATTGTAGTGCCACCCATTACTGCAATAATATTATTGCCATCAGGTAAGCGGCTAGCCAATAAATCAGATACAATCGCTCCGATTCCTTCTAGCACTTTTGACTCTTCGTCGCTATCTCCTGCCACGATGACACATCTTTCAACATCTAGCAATTGAGACAGCTCACGTTCTTTTTTACGTGTTCCCGAATGTCTTTCCATGAAACTCTCTAAGCCTTGATAGACCTCTAAGCCTTCCTCAGTGAGTGACATACCGCTTTTTGAAGCGTGAATAAAGTGTAGCTGCTTCAGAAAATCAGTTTCTGTACGCAATACTCGCTCCGTAACATTCATTTTCAGTGCTAACGTTCGGCGTCCTACTGGTTGCATCCAATAAATATTACGTAAAATGCGAAATCTTTCTTCAACTATGTGCATCATCTCAGGAGCAATCCGCTCTATCATCTCTATATCGCGATTCATCGAGTTGACTCCTTCCGATGGTCGTTTTTCGTCCAACGTAGTCTTTTTACGACCCATCATACTTATAAAAAAGGGTTGTCCCAAACTCAAAAACTTATTTTTGCTTTGTTTCAACCTTACATACACATTCTAACAGTTGTGTGTCTTACTTTCAAGTATTGTACTCAAAAACTTGTGATTTTTTCTAGTTTTACTTTTCATAACGCTTTCTTTTAGACGAAGATGGAAGTTCCATCTCTTCACGATATTTCGCTACAGTTCGTCGAGATATTGCGATATCCTCTTGTTTTAGTAGATCTGCTAGTTTTTGATCCGATAAAGGTTTCAGCTTATTTTCATCTTCTATGAAATCTCGTAACTTATTTTTTATATTCAATGATGAAATCTCTTCTGACGAATTTTTTTGACTAATACCTGTCGTAAAGAATGAGCGTAATTCAAACACACCAAATTCAGTTTGAATGTATTTCCCATTCACACTCCGACTAACAGTTGACTCGTGAATATCAAGTGTTTGACCAATTTCTTTCAGTTGCATCGGGACAAGTGGGCGACGTTTATCTAAGAAAAATGCTGACTGTCTTCTGACTATTTCTTTTGCCACACGTAAGATCGTATCTCCTCGTTGTTCCACCCCTTTTTTTATCCAGTCAAATTCATTTTTTCGTTCTTTTAAATACTTGTCTACATCAGGATCACCCGTTTGAGACATTTTTTCATAGTAATTTTGCTGAAATACCACTTCGGGTGTTCCTCTTTTTGTGCTTAACACATGAATCACGTCATCTTCAATTCGAACTACCACATCTGGATTGATATAACTATCATGACTTTGGTTAAATCCCGCACCAGGATAAGGCGTTAGTTTTTGAATGTAATCAAAAATATGCTGAATATCATACAATGAGATATCGTATGCTTTTTCTATCACTTGCCATTTTCGGTTCGCTAACTCCTCAAAGTATTCTTCTAATATGATGTAAGCCATCTCTGGTGCTCGGTCGTCTTTTTCTGTTTGCAACATCAAACACTCTTGCAAACTTCTCGCTCCAACCCCAATCGGCTCCAACATCTGTATCAATGTTAAAGCATCTAGCATTTCCACATAAGATGTGTCTGTTGCTTTCATTGCTTCTTCTAAACTAATAGTCAAATAACCGTTACTATCTATATATTCCACTAAAAATAAAACCAATTGTCTTAGATGAGTGTCTCGGTAATTTAAATGAATTTGTTTGATTAAGTGATCAAACAAGGACAGATTGGTATCTGGTAGTTGATTCATCCATTCCTTCGAATCGCCGTCGGACGGTTGATAAGAACTTGTCTGAATTGGCATATTATAATCATCTGTCTTGATGTTAACTTCCATTAATGGATTTTCTAACATCTTCGTTTCTAAAAACGCCAATAAGTCGTCTGTATTGTACTGTAACATCTGAATAGATTGTCTGAGTTGTTGTGTCATTGCTAGTTTTTGAGTTTGCGCTTGCTTTTGTGATAACTGTTGTTCAAATCTCATACTCATCACCCTTTCAATTTATCTTGATATTTCATCAATTTTTGGTACACTTATAATCATAGTAGCGTCCTTAGTGTAGTGGATATCACACAAGATTCCGGTTCTTGAGACAGGGGTTCGATTCCCTTAGGACGCGTTTTTTATTACTTATAAATTATAACATACTTCATTAAAGTTATATGAGAGCGAATGAGCTCTTTTTTAATGCCATCAACCAATCATATTTTTTGACCTTTTTTGACCTTTCCATTACACTTTATTCTAGGTAGATGATTTGAATTATGTTAGAATAAACATACTTATTGATTTAGATTAGGAGGAATTTTTTATGAATTTAATACCAACAGTCATTGAACAATCATCTCGTGGTGAACGTGCCTATGATATTTATTCAAGACTTTTAAAAGACCGTATTATTATGTTAAGTGGTCCAATTGATGATAATGTCGCAAACTCTGTGATTGCTCAATTATTATTTTTAGATGCACAGGATCCAGAGAAAGACATTTTTATCTACATTAACTCACCCGGAGGTAGCGTATCTGCTGGATTAGCTATTTATGACACAATGAACTTTGTAAAAGCAGATGTTCAAACAATCGTCCTAGGAATGGCAGCATCCATGGGGAGTTTCTTATTAACAGCTGGAACAAAAGGCAAACGTTTTGCTTTGCCAAATGCCGAAATTATGATTCACCAACCTCTTGGTGGGGCTCAAGGACAAGCAACTGAAATTGAAATAGCTGCGCGTCATATTCTAAATACTCGTGATCGTCTAAATCGTATTTTAGCCGAAAATACACGTCAACCAATCGACATCATCGAAAAAGATACAGACCGTGATAATTTTATGTCTGCTGAACAAGCTAAAGAATATGGTTTGATCGATGACGTTATGCTAAATAGTTCAGGTTTAAAATAGAAAGGGGTCACCTTATGTCAACTACAGACATAGATACAACAAAAGTAACTACTCAAACAGGTCTATCATTTGGACGTGATGACGCGTCCATCAAGCTCATTGAATTTGTAAACTTACGCTGTCCATTTTGTAGACAGTGGTGGGATGAAAAAATTGAGTTAATTCGTCCATACGTTGAATCTGGTAAGGTGCAACATATTGTTAAATTGTTTGACAAACAAAAGCCTGGTCTTGCAAAAGGCAATGTTATGCATCATTATGTTCCTAATAATGAGGGCGCCATAGAAGTCATCTCTGCTATATATGATACGCAAGATGAATGGGGCGACTTAGATACACCTGATGAGATTGCTCATTTTGCAGAACACAAATTAGGCCTTGTTTTACAAGACTATCAAGTAGCCTCACAAGACATTGTTGCCGAAGCAAACGACGCAAATATTGTGTTTGTCCCAACAATGATTGTCAATGACATTTATTTTGATCAAAAAATTTCAAATTCTGAGTTAAAGACATTACTTGATGCCTAATAAAAAAAGCTAAAACCTCATAGGTTTTAGCTTTTTTTATTAGCGTTGTGTTTCAAATACTTGCTTCTCTGGTAATGGGTATTCTGTAAGAGGTTGATTATCAACTGTTAATGCCTCATGGAAATCATCAATCGACAAATCAATTTTACGTGATAAGTCAAACACAATATGTAAAACATCATGGAAATACATAGAATTACCTTGTTCGAAATACTCTTTGTATTCTTTTGATGTATTGGCATGACCTGTTTCTTCTTGATAGATTTTCGCTGCGTCTAAGTAATCAGAAAAATGAGCTTTTGTATACGTGGCAAAGTTATTAAAAATATTGATGGCAAGTGTAAGATCATGATGCCATGTTGTATAATTCTTTTTAGCTAAGCCACCTTGAACTGTAATCAATTCAAATTTATCATTTCTCAAATATTGGGTGATGAGCATTTCAATATTCAGACTAATTCCTGTATAAGAGACATCATCAAACTTGAATTGTTTTAAATCTTCTAACTCTTTTAACAAACTATCTGGGGTAAAGTTACGATTTTCCATACTTTTATACACTTTTTTTTGTTGAAACATGTTTTCGTCCTCCAATTACTAAAATAATTGTTATATCTTCCTTATTATAAACGATTTAGGACAAACTTACCAAACAAAAAAGAGTCAGCCTTGATGAGGGACTGAGCCTATAAATTAAAACACTAAAAAAAGCATGCATCAGGCTATAGACATACGATATTCTATCGGATATTTATAGTCTAATTTCGTTGAACTCGAATTTTATTATAGTAATTAATGTAGTTATTACTATAAATACAGATTCATTATTGAGCCCATCTAGGTAAAACGGTTCAGACTTTAGAGAAAAACGGAACAATTCGATAAAAAATTAATGCCTTGTTTTTCCAAAATAGTGAAGGCAATAATTTCACGATTATATAAATCCATGATAGAGAATAAATAAAGTTATTTCCTTCCAAAAGATAGATAAGTAATCCAACGCCACCATGTTTTACTTCAATTGGATAGGCCACTCTTTTTACCATTAAAAAACTCTCGCAAACGCTCAACCTCACGTTTCATTAATCCGATAATCTATTGTAATTGACTTTGAGCCATATGCAATGTCAAGATAGATACTTTTTTAGCCCTTTCTTCGAGTAAAGGTTTACAATTTTGTTCCATACAATGCTTCCAATAATCTGTTATGTAGTCAGAGAATAAGTTTCGCTTAACATTATTTTAACGAACGAATAATTACCACATATCTTTCATCATTAACATCAACAATACATCTATTATATCATTTTTCACAAAGATACGAAAAAAACTACCTCAAATGAGATAGTTTTACATGCTGTTATTCTAATGTTTCTGCGAACTCATTTATTTTTCTAATTCGATGATTGATTCCTGATTTTGTTATAGGACCTGAAGGAATCATTTCACCTAATTCTTTCAAGCTGATTTCAGGATTTTCAATTCGAAGTTCCGCTACTTCTCTTAATTTATCAGGCAAACTATCTAATCCAACTGTCTGATCAATTAAGCGAATGTTTTCAATTTGACGCTTCGCTGCATCTGCTGTTTTATTCATATTGGCATTTTCACAATTCATCAATCGATTAACTGAATTTCTCAAATCTCTCACAATACGGACATCCTCAAATTTCAGCATAGCGTTGGTCGCACCAATTAATAATAGAAAATCAGCAATTTCTTCAGCGCCTTTTAAATAGGCGATATAGCCACTTCTTCTTTCCAAAACACGGCCATTGAAGCCATAAAATTGTAACATCTCACATAAGTCTGTACACTGATCCTCATACATTGAATAAATCTCTAAATGATATCGACTTGTCTCTGGATTATTAACAGATCCACCTGCTAAAAAAGCACCTCTTAGATAAGAACGCATTTTTTGCTCGTTCCCCATAATGGAGTCTGATACTTTTGTACGAAACATAAACCCGTCCATAATCTCCAAATCATTTAAAACATGCTGTGTTTCTTGTTTCAATCGTACGATATACACATTGTTTTTTTTGAGTTTCATTTTTCGACGAACCAACAATTCACTATTTACTTGATAATGATCTTTTAGTAACGTGTAAATCCGTCTAGCAATCGCTGCATTTTCAGTCTGGACATTTAATACAAATTGCCGATTAACTAAAGTAACAGCACCATTCATTCGAATAAGTGCTGCTAGCTCAGCTTTTGCATGTTCTTTATGTACTTCTAATGTGGTCAGCTCTTTTTTGACATCTGATGCAAAAGACACACTGACTCACTCCTTTACTCTTAATATTTAGCGCCAAACACTAACCTAAATAGTTCTTCTACAACCTTACTCCCATCGTGAAACACACCGCCATCTCTTAATTCTAAGAAATCAGCAGAAATCACTCGACATTCTTCATCTCTTAACCCTTGGAAATTGTGTCTCACTTGAACTAGGTACTCGTCATATACCGTTGGATCCATGTATCCATCTGGTACAGGCTCTGTGTTGACTAAAACTGTGTTAACAAATTTAGTTTGTAGATGATGATGCAACACTCTCACATGATCAGCATCTGAAAAATGCTCAGTTTCACCCTTTTGAGTCATGATGTTACAAATATACACGACCTCTCCATTGGCTTTTGCTATCGCTTCACCAAGCTCTTTAATCATTAAATTAGGTAGAATACTTGTGTATAAGCTTCCCGGTCCAAGCACAATCATATCTGCCTCTTCAATCGCTTCTACAACTTTTCTTGAAGGCTTTGGCTCCTCACCATCTGAAGTATTGGTCACATAAACATAATCAATTTTTTTTCGGTCCTCTGCAATTTTTGATTCACCACTGGCAGTGGTCCCGTCTTCAAATTTAGCATGTAATGTTAATGATTTCTCAGATGCAGGGTAAATATGACCGTCAACTCGCATAAATTCACTTAGTAGTTGAATCGCATCATATGTACTTTTTTCCATCTCAGACAAAGCAGCAATAATCAAATTTCCAATGGTATGATTCGCTAAAAAGTCATCATCCTTACTAAATCGATACTGGAAAATATCTTCAAAGGTTTGTGGTAAATCAGATAGGGCCACCAAAACATTTCGTAAATCTCCTGGAGGGCTCATATTAATACTTTGTCGTAGTTGTCCACTGCTACCACCATCATCGGCTACCGTAACAATTGCCGTAATATCAGCACTTTGGTCTCTTAGTCCTTTTAAAATGACTGGCAGACCTGTACCGCCACCAATGACGACAATTTTAGGTTTCCTAATTCGGTAGGTTTTCATGACCGATTAACCGTTTCTTTTCTTTTACCAATATCTCGATGGGTGATATTCGTTTTATAGTCTTGCTCAAGACGATGTCCCAAACGCTCTGTCAATGCAACAGAACGATGTTGTCCTCCTGTACAGCCAATAGCAATGGTTAAACTCATTTTTCCTTCTTTTTTATACCCAGGTAAAATACTTAAAATGAGCTCTTCGTATTTTTGATAAAAATCTTCTGTCATGTCTGAATCCATGACGTAATTATAAACAGCTTCATCTTTACCTGTTAGCTGACGTAGTTCATCTACGTAATGAGGATTTGGTAAAAAGCGTACATCCATTACAACATCTGCATCAATAGGTAAGCCATACTTAAACCCAAATGACACCATTTCCACTCTAAAAGTAGAGGTATCCGTTGTTTTAAAATTACTAATAATCGTTTCTCTTAATTCTCTAGGTGATAATTTTGTTGTATCAATAACTAGCTGAGCCTCTGCTTTCAACTCACCTAAAAGACCACGTTCTTTCATAATGCCTTCCGTGACTAATCCGTCCATCGCTAAAGGATGAGTACGTCGCGTTTCCTTATATCGAGACACTAACTCTTTATCAGATGCATCTAAGAACATAATCGTTGTATCCACTAATTTGGTATTTTCAAGTTCAACTAACATGCTTTGGATTTCTTGGAAAAAAGCACGTGAACGCAAATCAATCACCAATGCAATTTTTGTAATTTTTCCAGATTCTTTAATCAATTCCCAAAATTTAGGAATCAAGCTTGGAGGTAAATTATCAATACAGAAATACCCCATATCCTCAAAGCTTTGGATGGCAACTGTTTTTCCGGCACCACTCATGCCTGTAATAATAACTAATTGAAGACTATCTATTTGTTTTTCTTCCATTCTTTTCACTCCTTACTTAACATTCGCTCTTAATTATAACATACCTGGCGTATCATTAGATAGTCAAAAAAAAAATGCCCATTTTTTAAACCATGAGCATTTGTTTTCTTATCGATTATACTCTTTCCATTACCTCTTTTAAATATTGGCCTGTAAAACTATTGGCTACCTGTATCACATCTTCTGGAGTTCCTGTAGTAACAATAGTTCCACCACCATCTCCGCCTTCTGGTCCTAAATCAATAATATGGTCAGCTGTTTTTATCACATCTAAATTATGTTCAATAACCAGCACTGTATTTCCAGCATCCACCAATCGATTTAATACAACGAGTAATCGGCTGATATCATCGGCATTTAGCCCTGTTGTGGGTTCATCTAAAATATAAAAATTCTTACCGGATGACCGTTTATGTAATTCACTGGCTAACTTCATTCTCTGCGCTTCTCCACCCGATAATGTGGTTGCAGACTGACCCAGTTTTACGTAGCCTAAACCAACATCTACAATAGTTTGCAATTTTCGATGAATTTTAGGAATGGCTTTAAAAAATGCAACCGATTCTTCTACTGTCATATCCAAGATATCTGATATATTTTTCCCTTTGTACCTAACCTCTAATGTCTCTGAATTATAGCGATGTCCATGACACACTTCACATGGTACGTATACATCTGGTAAAAAATGCATCTCGATTTTAATGATTCCATCACCTCGACAAGCTTCACATCGTCCGCCTTTGACATTAAAACTAAATCGACCTTTTTTATACCCACGTATCTTAGCCTCATTTGTTTTTGCAAACAAATCACGAACGTCATCAAACACACTTGTATATGTAGCTGGGTTACTTCTTGGCGTTCGGCCAATTGGACTTTGATCAATATCAATAATTTTTTCTATGTCTTCGTATCCTTTTATTGATTTGTGCTTGCCTGGTTTTTGAGAATTTCGATTAATTTTTTGAGCCAATGCTTTTTTCAAAATATCATTAACGAGCGTACTTTTTCCTGAACCAGACACTCCAGTGACTGCCACAAACTCACCTAATGGAATCGATACATCTATGTTTTTTAGATTATTTTCTTTGGCTCCTTTAATCTCAATTTTCTTCCCATTCCCTTTACGACGTTCTCTAGGTATCGGAATAGACTTCTTACCTGATAAATATTGCCCCGTTAGTGAGTTAGGGTTTGCTTCAACCTCTTCTGGGGTGCCTTCTGCTACGATGTGACCTCCCAGTTCTCCTGCTCCTGGACCAATATCAATTAAATAATCTGCAGCTTTCATGGTATCTTCATCATGTTCAACCACAATCAGTGTATTGCCTAAATCTCTCATTTTCATCAATGAGTCGATTAATCGATTATTATCACGTTGGTGTAAACCAATTGAAGGTTCATCCAAAATATAGAGGACACCTGATAAATTAGACCCAATTTGTGTGGCTAGTCGAATCCGTTGTGCTTCACCACCTGATAAACTACCTGATGCCCTACTTAGGGTTAGATAGGTTAAACCAACATTCTTCAAGAAACTCAACCTGTCTTCAATTTCTTTTAAAATTGGTTTTGCAATAATAATGTCTTGGTTCCCAAAAGACATGTCTTCAAAATAAGACAGAGACTCCCCAACAGACATATTACTAATTTCCCCAATATGTTTTCCTTGCACTTTAACAGATAAAGCCTCTGGATTTAACCGATAACCATGACAGCTTTCACAGGTTAGCTCTGTCATGTACAGTTTCATCTGCTCTCTTGTGTAATCACTATTTGTTTCATGGTAACGTCTTTTTATGTTTGTCAATATGCCCTCAAATGCCATATCAACATCTCTTACGCCACCAAACTCATTTTCATAATGAAAATGAAACTCCTCCCCGTTTGAACCCTTTAATAAAATATTTTGTTGCTCAGACGTCATCATTTCAAACGGTGTATCAAAATCAATCCCGAAATGTAAACATGCTTGCTCTAACATTTGTGGGTAATAATTTGAACTGATTGGGTTCCATGGCGTAATGGCTCCTTCTCTAAGAGTTTTACGTTTATCTGGTACCACTAAATCTGCATCAACTTCTAATTTGACACTTAAACCATCACAATCAGGACAAGCGCCAAATGGCGTATTAAATGAAAATAAACGTGGTTCGATATCTCCTACCGTAAACCCACAGTAAGGACAAGAATAGTGCTCGCTAAACAGCATCTCATCTCCATCAATAATATCAACTAAGGCATACCCTTCGGACAGCCTAAGAGCAACCTCTAAGGAATCAAATAGACGAGAGCGAACGCCTTCTTTTACGACAATTCTGTCGACAACGATATCAATATCATGTTTTTTATTTTTTTCTAACTCCGGTACTTCCTCTAAATCATACAATGTGCCATCAACACGAGCTCGGACAAATCCTTCTTGCTTGATTCTATCAAATACTTTTTTATGCTGTCCTTTTTTCCCACGAACAATTGGAGCAAGTATTTGAATTTTAGTCCGTTCTTCTAACTCTAAAACCTTATCTGCCATTTGTTCAGGTGACTGACTACTAATTTCCGTTCCATCATTTGGACAAATTGGATGCCCAATTCGTGCATACAACAAACGCAAATAATCATTGATTTCAGTCACTGTCCCTACCGTTGATCTAGGGTTTTTACTGGTTGTTTTTTGATCAATCGAAATAGCCGGACTCAAGCCATCAATACTGTCCACATCCGGTTTATCCATTTGACCTAAAAACTGCCTTGCATAAGCAGATAGACTTTCTACGTAACGTCTTTGTCCTTCCGCATACAATGTGTCAAATGCTAATGAACTTTTTCCTGACCCAGATAATCCTGTAACAACCACTAGTTTATCCCTTGGGATAGTCACATCTATGTTCTTTAAATTATGAGCTCTTGCTCCTCTTATTACTATTTTGTCATTCGCCATAATTGTCCTCCTATTTGCCAGCTCTTAATTCTAGCAATGTATCTCTTAATGTCGCTGCTTTCTCAAAGTCTAATGCTTTCGCTGCCTCTTTCATTTGAAGTTCAATATCAATTAATAAAGCTTCTTTTTCCGTTCGGTTCAACTGTTTATACTGCTCCGCAATACTGATGCTTGGTTCATCCTCTGCGACTTTTGTTATGCTGATTAAGTCTCTAATTTCTTTAATAATGGTTTTAGGTGTAATACCATGTTCCACGTTATATGCTTCTTGAATTTGTCTTCTACGACTGGTTTCATCAATTGCTTTTTGCATTGAATCCGTTATTTTATCTGCATACATAATGACTTTTCCATCTTGATTACGAGCTGCACGTCCGATTGTCTGGACAAGAGACCGTTCACTACGTAAAAAACCTTCTTTATCAGCATCTAGTATGGCCACTAAAGAAACTTCGGGCACATCAATTCCCTCACGTAACAAGTTAATACCAATCAACACATCAAAAACACCTAATCGTAAATCTCTAATAATTTCTGTTCGTTCTAGTGTTTTTATATCACTGTGAAGATATTTTACTTTAATACCAAGCTCTTTAAAATAGTCAGTTAAATCTTCAGACATTTTTTTGGTTAATGTTGTAATAAAGACTCGTTCATTTCTATCAACTCGTTCATTAATTTCTCCCACTAAATCATCAATTTGCCCCATGATTGGTCGGATATCAATAAGTGGATCCAATAAGCCTGTTGGTCGAATAATTTGCTCGATCACATGCTTGGTTTCATCCATTTCGTAAGGACCTGGAGTAGCAGATACATACATAATCTGATTCACATGCTCTTCAAATTCGGATAACTGCAACGGGCGATTATCCAAGGCACTTGGCAATCTAAAACCATAATCTACAAGCATTTGTTTCCTTGCCCTATCGCCATTATACATTCCTCTAATTTGAGGCATTGTAACGTGTGACTCATCTACGATGATTAAAAAATCCTCTGGAAAGAAATCAATTAATGTATAAGGAGCTTCTCCTTCTTTACGACCATCCATATGACGAGAGTAATTTTCTATCCCTGAACAATAGCCCATTTCTTGCATCATTTCAATATCATAATTTGTTCGTTGCTCTAAGCGTTGTGCTTCAATTAATTTATCTTCTGAGCGCAACACTTTTAATTGTTCAGATAACTCTTCTTGGATATGTCCAATCGCTTCATCCATATGATTTTCATCTGTAACAAAGTGAGTGGCAGGGAATATAGCTACATGCTCTCTGTCTGCAATAATCTCGCCTGTCAAAGCATCAACTTCCCGTATTCGGTCTATCTCATCTCCAAAGAACTCAATGCGCAGAGCATGCTCATCACGTGAAGCTGGGAATATTTCAACAACGTCTCCCCTAACTCTAAATCGTCCACGTTGAAAATCAATGTCATTTCTATCAAACTGAATATCCACCAAATTTCTTAGTAACTGATTTCGATCAAGTTCCATACCTTCTCTAAGAGAAAGCACTTGTTTTTTATATTCAGTCGGATCACCTAACCCATAAATACAAGAGACAGAAGCTACTACAATCACGTCATTTCTTTCTAATAATGAGCTAGTAGCGGAATGTCGTAACTTATCAATCTCATCATTGATACTCGCATCTTTTTCAATGTATGTATCACTTGATGGAACATAGGCTTCCGGTTGGTAATAATCATAATAACTGACAAAATATTCAACGGCATTATTTGGAAAAAACTCTTTAAATTCACTGTACAATTGTCCGGCTAACGTTTTATTGTGAGCAATAATTAATGTTGGTTTATTCACTTCTTTTATCACATTGGACATAGTAAATGTTTTCCCAGAACCAGTGACGCCTAATAATATTTGTGCTTTTTCTTTATTATTTATATTTTCTACAAGTTGTTTGATTGCCTCAGGTTGATCACCAGATGGCTCATATTTGGATACTAAATCAAAGGTATGAGCAGTCTCTTTATCTATCATAATTTCTGTCTCCTTTGGTCTTATTCTGATTGTTCTATTTTACCATAGCGAACATACTTTCGCCAATAAAAGAGAGGCACATTCTGTCTAAAAATCCAACTTAATTTAAACTATTTTTTTAATTGAAAGGTTATTATTTTTCTTTTTAAATTAAAAGAGTACAATGAGTGTATGACATTAAAAAAATGAAAGGATGATGAGAATGTCAAAAGAAATTTCATTAGAACAAATCAATCAATTTCATGCAACGTATCAAAATACTCCCTCACACTTAATGAGCCAACGTGCCGTTATGAAAAATGGGATTTTAGCTGCATCTGAAAATCAAACATCTATCGTTAAAAATAATCCAGTTTTTTCAATTGATTTAGACACTGGAAATGTAGCAAATCAAAAACAAAGTGGAAGATGCTGGATGTTTGCGGCGTTAAATACATTCCGTCACCATATTCAACACGCCTTTAATATTAAGGACTTTGAATTGTCTCAAAATTATACTTTCTTCTGGGACAAATTTGAAAAGGCGAATTATTTTTACGAAAACATTTTAACAACAGCAGCTGAACCTCTAACCAGTCGCAAAGTGGCATTTTTACTACAAACGCCACAACAAGATGGTGGGCAATGGGATATGCTCGTTTCCATTATTCAAAAATATGGTATTGTACCAAAATCCGTTATGCCAGAAACCTTCAGCAGTTCATCTAGTCGTGAATTAAATACATATCTAGATAAAAAATTACGTAAAGATGCCATGACATTACGTCAATTAGTTGAAAACGATGCGTCTGAAACAGATATCGAGACTGCTAAATCAAATATGCTACAAGAAATATATAACCTATTAGCAACGTCTCTAGGTACACCACCATCTGAATTTGATTTTTCTTATCGCGATACAGATGATGTGTATCATTTAGAACGCGGATTAACACCACATACCTTTTATAAGACCTTTATCGGGTATGATTTAAGTGATTACGTGAGTGTGATTAACGCACCAACTAAAGATAAACCATATAATCATATGTACACAGTGGATATGTTAGGCAATGTGGTAGATGGTAAAGAAGTTCGTCACTTAAATGTGGATATTGATACATTCAAGGAATTAGCCATTACTCAATTAAAAGCTGGAGAAGCTGTTTGGTATGGATGTGATGTTGGCCAATCATCAACTCGAGATTCTGGTATTATGGCAACAGATGTTTACAGTGTTGAAGAGACATTAGATATCGACTACACAATGACTAAAGCAGAACGTTTAGATTATGGTGAAAGCTTAATGACTCATGCAATGGTCTTAACTGGCGTCGATTTAGTAGATGACAAACCAACAAAATGGAAAGTCGAAAACAGTTGGGGCGATAAAGTTGGGACAAAAGGATATTTTGTGATGAGTGATGAGTGGTTAGAAGAATACACCTATCAAGTTGTTATCAACAAAAAATATTTACCTAACTCCCTACTAGATGTTGTCAAACAAGATAACGTCACAGTTCTTGACCCTTGGGATCCAATGGGAGCTCTAGCTTAAAAAAAGATGAGGTAGCTATAAAGCTACCTCATCTTTTTATTTTACTTGTTCTTTTAATAAATTTTGGACACGTACCAATTCCTCATCTGGAATCACTTGATAGGAAATATCATCAATCATAACTCCATCTCCGTGTAATGTTTCTTCATCAATTGTCGTAAAGCAATTACGATAATCCATTGCTATCTTAAACATTTCATCTGGTTCTAAATCTGTTTTCATGTTTTCTTCAATGGCTTTTAAAATTTCTTTGTATTTTTTGACACCGGTAAACCCTAACGCTTTATCCGCAATACCACCAATGACTTCTTGTTGTCTCACTTGTCTACCGTAATCACCATTTGGGTCTTCATATCTCATACGTGTATACGCTAATGCCTGTTCGCCGTTCAATGTATTTTTACCTTTTGGAAATTTATGACCGTCTTGCTCAAAAGCAAAATTATTCTCAACGACAACGCCATCAACCGCATTAACTAAATCTTCAAACCCTTCCATATTAATCCACACGTAGTGATCCAATGGAATGTCTAATAAGGCTTCTGTTGTGTCTAACGCCATTTTTTCTTGTCCATAAGCATAGGCATGAGCAATTTTTTCAACCGTTCCATATCCCACAATTTCAGTTCTTGTATCACGAGGGATACTCAACAATGTTGTTTTATTCTGTTTCGGGTTGACTGTGGCTACCATCATTGTGTCTGATCGCCCTACATCATTTCGCCCAAATTCACCAGTGTCAAGCCCTAGTAATAGGACAGAGAACGGTTCCCCGTCTTGGATATTTGTGTCATCAGGTCTCCCTCTATCAATGGGTTGACTAACTTTATTCGCAACATGTTTCACATCAAAATATGTCTTCGCAAAAAATCCGGCAGTTCCTAATAATAAAATAACTAATATAGAAACTAAAATTAATATGACTTTCTTCAAAGTCCCCATTTTTTTCTTTTTTTTTCTACGAGTTTCCATAGTTCATCTCCTATAAATAACAATTTAAAACAATTCTAGCATATCTATTTCAAAAAAACTATTTTATTTACACGCCTTAAAAAAATCTAAACATTTATTCACAACATATGTTCTCTATTAATTTTTTGATAGCTTTTTTTATCACTTCAGGAGATGTTGCTAAATTAACTCGTATGAACTGCGTGGACTCTCCTCTAAACCATTCACCATAATCAATTGCTAGCCCAGCTTTGTCCTGAATCACATGTTTCATATTTTCTTTGCTAATGTATGCACTTAAATCAATCCACGCTAAGTAAGTTGCTTGCTTATCCGTCACAACAACCTCGGGTAACGCCTTAGCGAGTGTTTGAGTAAGTAGCTGATAATTTCCCTCAATTACTCCTTGTAGACCATCTAACCACTCCTCCCCATGCTTATAACAACTCTCTGTCGCAATCATCCCCATTAAACTCGGTGGATTGTTCACCGTTCTTTCTGCAAACAAATCATAACTATCTCTCATTTCTTTATCTGGTATGATAATATGAGAATGCAGTAAACTAGCTAAATTAAACGTTTTAGATGCGGATGTCAATACAACTAACCGCGAATAATACCGTTCATGTAGTCTTAACGCGCTAATAAATTCATGACCATCTCGCACAAAGTCTTGATGAATTTCATCAGATACAACGATAACATCATGAGCAACACAAATATCAAATAACCGCTTCAATTCTTCCTCCGTCCAAATACGACCGACTGGATTTTGTGGAGAACAATGTAAAAATAATGATACGTCATTCTCTACAATAGCCGTTTCAAAAGCATCAAAATCAATGCTGTAATGTCCAGACTCATTGACAAGCTCAGACACGACTAATTGTCGATTATTCTGTGTTACTGCATCAAAAAATGGATAATAAACAGGAGCCAACACTAACACTGATTCACCAGGATTGGTAAAACATTGGACCATATAATTAAACGAGTTAACAACACCTGTACTAAATCGAATCCATGACTCATTCAGGTTGATGTTATGACGTTTTTTTTGCCAATTCGTAAAGGACTTATAATACTCTGCAGACGGCTTCGAATAGCCAAACACCCCATGGTCAATTCGTTGTATCATATCTTCACGTGCTTTTTCAGGAATTTTAAAATCCATATCAGCCACCCATAGCGGTAATAAATCTGTCGATCCAAATGTCTCATTTAAGCCATCCCACTTCACTGAATCTGTCTGTTTTCTATCAACATAATAACGATCAATAAACGCTTCAACTGGTATCATACGTTTCCTCCTTATTTATAGTACCTTTAGTATAATCTAATCCTTGTAAGATTAGTAGATTTTTAACCAAGCAAAAAAAGCTAGTAATAAAAATAACAAATCATGTTGATATCGTTCTGTATTAGGTGTAGAATAAAATTAAAATTAGGCATACCTAAAAAGGAGATTTTCACACATGACTCATTCTTTAATTACATTACACGATGAACAGGAAGCTAAAATAACGTCTATCACTCATCCTGACGATGACATGAAAAGACGCTTGGTAGATTTAGGATTTTACAAAGGAACTCTTGTGAAAAAAGTGCTTGTTAGTCCTAAGGGAGATCCTGTTGCGTACCGTGTAAGAGGGACTACTATTGCATTAAGAAATAGTGATGCACAATACATAGAGGTGGAGATATAAACATGGAAACAAAAAAAGAAACGTTTGTTGTTGAAAAAAAACAACCGACAGATCACGTTATCTCACTAGCGGGGAACCCAAATGTGGGGAAAAGCTCTGTCTTTAACGAATTAACTGGTTTAAGACAGCATACTGGAAACTGGCCAGGAAAAACAGTTGACCTAGCTCAAGGATATACTAATTTTAATAATAAAGGATATGTTCTTGTTGATTTACCTGGTACCTATTCCCTAATAGCTCATTCTGCTGAGGAAGAAGTAGCGAGAGATTTCATTCAATCTGATGATTCAGAAGCGACCATTGTTGTCTGTGATGCAACAAGCTTAGAACGAAATTTAAATCTCGTTTTGCAAATCATGCAAATCACACCTAAAGTTGTAGTCTGCGTGAACTTACTTGATGAAGCAAAGAAAAAACACATTCATATCAATTTACCAAAACTTCAAGAACGATTAGGGGTTCCTGTGGTCGGCACGTCTGCTGTGAAAAAACAAGGCTTAGATGAACTAATGACACAGGTCGAACAAGTTATTTTAGGTGAAACATCTGCTAATCCCTTTATGATTGAAGCCTTAGAACAGTTGCATGACGATTCTGAAACTGAAATTTTAGCTATTTTAGACCGAGCAACGGTTATCGCAAATGATGTGGTCACATATGAGGATGAAAACTTCGATAAAAAAGATAGAAAATTAGATAAATTACTAACACAAAAAAGTACAGGTATTCCTATTATGATTTTACTATTAATGGCTGTTTTTTGGTTTACCATTGAAGGGGCTGATGGGCCATCTGATTTTCTAGCAGATCAATTTAATCAATTTGGCAATTGGTTAATGTCTGTCACGACAAGTTGGCATATGCCTAGTCTATTACAAGATGTACTTATCAATGGCATCTATAAAGTCTTATCTACAGTCGTAGCAGTCATGCTGCCACCAATGGCCATCTTTTTTCCAATTTTTACATTACTAGAAGATTTTGGCTATCTTCCTAGAATCGCTTTTAACCTAGACAAATATTTTCAAAAAGCTGGAGCATGTGGGAAACAGGCATTAACGATGTGTATGGGATTTGGATGCAACGCAGCAGGAGTTGTAGGAACACGTATCATTGACTCTCCAAGAGAGAGACTCATCGCTATTATTACCAATAATTTCGTTCCTTGTAACGGTCGTTTTCCAATCCTGATTGCTGTGATTACAATGTTCTTTGCAGGGACAGCCACTGGTTTTCTTGGTGGCATCAAATCCGCAGCCTTTTTAACAGCTATTATCATTTTAGGTGTTGTCACAACCGTTTGGGTGTCGGAAATTCTTTCAAAAACGATGCTAAAAGGAGTCCCATCTTCCTTTACATTAGAGTTACCGCCGTACAGAAAACCTCAGATTGGACAGGTCATTGTCCGCTCTATCTTTGATAGAACCTTATTTGTATTATGGCGTGCGATTGTCGTAGCTGCTCCTGCAGGTCTTGTTATTTGGATTATGGCCAACATTAGTCTAGGAGACCAGTCTGTTTTACAAGCTGTTACTGGTTTTATCGATCCTTTCGCACAATTAATGGGGCTAGATGGTACTATTTTGATGGCCTTTATTCTAGGTTTACCTGCAAATGAAATTGTGATTCCTATCATGATTATGGGGTACATGGCTACAAGTACCATCACTGATTTCAGCTCATTGAACGAGTTTAGACAGTTATTATTAAACAATGGCTGGACGTGGCTAACTGCTATGAACGTTCTCTTATTCACACTTTATCATTGGCCATGTTCAACTACTTTATTAACCATCTATAAAGAAACAAAAAGTAAGAAATGGACGTTTGTGTCATTTATTGTCCCAACTGCCATGGGAATTATTGTTTGTCTATTGACTACATTAGTCGCCCATTTGCTACATTTAGTTTAATCTAATTTTAAAAGCCCACTTAACCGGATTTAGTTAGGTGGGCTTTTAAATGTCTTCACATATTTTAAATAGACGCGTCATATCCTATTTCTTTAATTTTATCAAAGATGTTTTCTAATGACACAATAGTCTCATCAAATTTAATCTTTCCTTCACCTTTTTTAAGCTTAATTTTTATTTTTTCAATCCCTGGCAACTCTTCTAATCCTTTTTCTACTCTAGCGACACAATGTTCACAATTCATACCATCAATTTTAATCACTTGTTTCATGTTTATCTCTTCCTTTAATTTAGTTTACAAACGTCGTCCATAAGTGAAGTGTAGCTGTCCTGACGCCATTTGTCAACTATTTTAACCAAGTCAGATTCTACTACTCTTTTCAAAAAAAGTGTTACAATTGATTCGTTCTAAATTTATTATGATGGGAGATATTACATGGATAGATTAGCAGGTAAAGTAGCAATAATAACAGGTGGCGCACAGGGTATGGGGGAAACTCATGTCAAAACATTTATCAACGAAGGAGCAAACGTCGTTATCACAGATTTAAACAGTGAAAAAGGACAAGCCTTAGCTGATTTGTATCCAGACAACGCCTTATTTATCAAGCATGATGTTGCGGAAGAAAATGACTGGTTACATGTTGTGGATAAAACATTGGAAAGATTTGGAAAAATTGATATATTAGTCAACAATGCTGGCATTAGCTTTAACATCCCCTTAGAAGAATTATCTGTTGATACTTATGATTTAATCTATAGAGTAAATCAACGTTCTGTCTTTTTAGGCATTAAATCGGTGGCAGAAACCATGAAACAACAAAAATATGGTAGCATCATTAATATTTCATCTATTAACGGATTAGTCGGTGGAGCTTTTGGATACACTGATACAAAATTCGCCGTTCGTGGGATGACTAAAGCAGCCGCAACATCTCTAGGAGCTTTTAATATTAGAGTCAACTCAGTGCATCCAGGTGTGATTGAAACACCAATGGTCACTGAAGGTGATTCATACGAATTTATCAAAGAATTTTCTAAAAGTATTCCATTAAAACGGGTGGCACAACCAGAGGAAGTCTCTAAATTAGTCCTCTTCTTAGGGTCAGATGATTCATCTTACTCAACAGGAGCTGAATTTGTTGTCGATGGTGGCTTAACTGCCCAATAATACCAAAAAGCAGATAGACCACTCTATCTGCTTTTTTATTCATCTAAATTATGGATAAATACGGTGTAACAAGCGTGGGAATGGACTTGCTTCACGTACATGATCAATGCCACACACCCATGTTACTGTACGTTCTAGCCCTAAACCAAAGCCAGAATGAGGAACAGCTCCATATTTTTGTAAGTCTAGATACCATTCATAATCTTTGCGATCTAAACCGTCTTTTTCTAATTGTTCAACTAAATAATCGTAGCCTGTTTCACGTTCACTACCACCAATAATTTCTCCGTATCCTTCTGGAGCGATTAAATCTGCACGAATGACAACATCATCACGAGTTGGATGTGATTTCATGTAGAATGGACTCATTGATTTTGGATAATTCATAATGAAAACTGGTTTTTCAAAGTGATTGGCGATAAATGTTTCATGCGGAGAACCAAAATCATCACCCCAAGTAATATCGTCAAAGCCATTTTGTTGCAACAAGTCAACAGCCTCATCATAAGAAATACGTGGGAACGGCAGAACCGTATATTTTTTAAGTTGTTCTGTATCACGTTCTAATACATCAAGTGCATATGCACAATTTTCTAGAACTTGCTCAATCATAAAAGCCACATATTGTTCTTGAATTTCTAAACTTTCTTCTTGTTTGACAAAAGCCATTTCAGGCTCCATCATCCAAAATTCTGTTAAGTGACGACGTGTTTTAGATTTTTCAGCTCTAAATGTAGGCCCGAAAGAGAATACTTTACCAAACGCCATTGCCGCAGCTTCTAAGTATAGTTGACCTGTTTGTGATAGATATGCTGGCGTACCAAAATAATCTGTTTCAAACAGCTCTGTTGTCCCCTCAGGTGCACTACTTGTTAAGATAGGCGGATCGATTTTAATAAAACCACGTTCATTGAAAAATTCGTATGTTGCACGAATTAATTCATTACGTACTTGCATAATGGCATGTTGTTTTGATGAACGTAACCATAGATGACGATGGTCCATTAAAAAATCTGTTCCATGTTCTTTAGGAGTAATTGGATAATCATGACTCTCACCGATAATTTCAATACCAGTAACTCCAATTTCATACCCAAATTTCGATCGTGTGTCCTCACGAATTTCACCTGTAATCATCACTGATGTTTCTTGGTTTAATCCTTTTGCAATATCAAATAATTCTTCGCCCACTTCACTTTTTACGATGACACCTTGAAAATAAGCTGTACCATCTCTTAATTGAAGAAAGGCAATCTTTCCACTTGAACGCTTGTTTGCAACCCAAGCTCCAATTTTTACTGTTTCACCAACATGATTCTTAGAATCAATAATTTGTATTGTTTCCATTTCAACGCTCCATCCAAATTATAATTAGTTAATCATTTTTTTATTAACAAAAGCAGAAATACGATCAACTGCTTGATTTAAAGTATCTAAATCTGTCGCATAGCTTAATCTAATGTGTTTGCTTGTTCCGAATCCTTTTCCTGATACCACCACAACGTATGAATCTTCAAGTAAATCATTTACCCAATCATCAACATCTGTATACCCACATAATGCCAATGTTTCAGAAATATCTGGATATAAATAAAAGGCTCCCGCTGGTTTTTCAAGTTTGAATCCTGGAATGTCAGCAACACGTGGATAAATGTGATTTAATCTTTCTTCAAAAACCTGACGCATTTCTTCAACTTTGTTTTGATCTCCTGTCAACGCTTCTAAAGCTGCATATTGACTCACTGCAGTAGGATTACTCGTTGCTTGGGAAGCAATTTTTATCATTTCAGATATGATAGTTGCTTCTCCTAACGCGTAACCAATTCTCCAACCAGTCATCGCATACGCTTTAGACACTCCATTGATAACGATTGTTTGACGCTTTATCTCATCTGACAGAGTCGCAATCGACGTAAAGACATTACCATTATAAACTAGTTTAGCATAAATATCATCGGCTATAATCAAAATCTTGTGTTTAACGGCCCATTCTCCTATTTTTTTCAACTCATCTGCTGTATAAATGGCTCCAGTTGGATTACTTGGAGAATTTAACACAAATGCCTTTGTTTTGTTTGTTCGAACTTTTTCTAAATCAGCCACGGTTACTTTAAACCCAGCGTCATCATGTACAGATATCGGTACCGCTATACCTTCTGCCAGCTTGATTTGAGCACTATAACTCACCCAATAAGGCGCTGTCACAATGACTTCATCTTCACTATTTAATATGGCTTGAAATAGCGTATACAATATAAATTTGGCACCCGTTCCAACCATCACTTCATTGGTGTGAT
The DNA here is from genome assembly GCA_052104115.1 of Vagococcus sp. Taxonomy (GTDB): domain Bacteria; phylum Bacillota; class Bacilli; order Lactobacillales; family Vagococcaceae; genus Vagococcus. The sequence goes on from JBQELZ010000019.1 coordinate 30,634, forward strand.
AGGTAATGCCGTAGTCTTCTGTTATTCGGTCAATGATAGCCTGCAATAAGCTTGGTAAACCTGCTGTAGGTGTATAAAAACTTGCTTTGCCATTGCGAATAGATTCAATGGCAGCCTCTTGAATATTTTTTGGTGTGGCGTAATCTGGTTCGCCAATCGTCAAATTCAACACATCATATCCCAACATAGCTAACCGCTTTGCCTTGGCTGCGGCGGCTAACGTTGAAGATGGTTGAACCTTTTTCGTTCTATCTGCTAAATTCATACTGTTATCCCCTTACTTAAACATTTAATATCTCGACAATATGCCCCTCTTTAAAGTCCACTAAATAATAGTTCAATGTATGAGATTTACTCTCAGCTACAACTTCCCATACTGCTTTATTATCAATCATACCCAGTGAAATTTTTTTTATCCGTGTCGTCTCATTAGTATCTAACACTTCTTGAATCGCTGTACTGTCTGTCACACCATTTTTCTGGTCTATGATAACAGCCTCACTTCCATCTTGAGGAATAAAGACCACTTTTGTCTGATTTTTATCATCCTGACCGATAACAGTAAAATAGGTTTTATCTCGTGTAAACCAGTAAAACTCATCTGTCCGCTCGATTTTTGCAATGTCTTTCGCAATTTGTGTGGCTTGTTTTTTCGCTCTATGCATAGGTGCATTCGATTGAACAATAATAATGATCATTAATGATAATGTTAATATTAAAAACAAGGCTAAAAATTTTAACTGTTTTGCTTGCTTCATACCCTGTCCTCCATTCATTTGATTTATTATAGCAGTGTTTCTAGTTATTTTCATTCAAAAACTGGTGAACCTTTTGCAACATATCATGTATAGATAACGTTTCAACTGGCAATTGCTTAGGTAAGTACGCTCTAATTTCTTTGCTATAAGTTGAATGTACTAAGCGATTATCAAGCAATATCACAACCCCTTTATCTTGTTCAGATCGCAACAAACGACCTATACCTTGTCTTAATCTCATACCAGCTTGAGGGATTGCTTCCTCATAGAATGGATTTTTCCCTAGGGATTGCAGATAGTCATATTTAGCTTCCACGATTGGCCGTGTTGGTGGGTCAAAGGGTAATTTTGTCATAATAATAATCTCTAGTTTTTGATCTGGAAAATCAATGCCCTCCCAAAAACTATTTGCGCCTAAAATAATACCTGTTTCTATCTTAGAAAAGCGTTTTACTATTTTTTCCTTTGTTCCAGTTATTCCTTGTGCCAATAATTCTACTTCCTCACTCATCATTGTTTGATGGAGGTTATCATACACATTCCTTAATAAATCATGTGAGGTAAACAATACTAACATAGATTTTTGTTCTTGCTGATAGGTCTGATGAATAACTGACGCAATGTATTTCGCAAATTCAGTTGGTTGGCTTTTAGTCAAATGTGTCTCAGGCGTCACAACAAACAATCTCGCTGCTTGATCGTAGTGATACGTATCCGTGAGTTTTTCTTTTTTTACCTCACTAAGTCCCAACTGCGTCTCAAAATAATCTGAGGACACATCCAATTGCAATGTCCCACCTGTATAAATAATTTTATCATAAGACTGATACCATGATGTATCTTGTACATTTATTTTAGACACGTGTATCACATGAAACGATAATCTATTTTTTTTGAATTTAAACCATTTAACCATTCCACTAGAAGATGGTTTAAAAAACTCTGTCAACTTGTCTAGCCACGTCACACTTTTCGATAAATTTAATAGATAATCAGACATCATAAAATAATTTAATTGAATTAACGCATCATGATGTGTTAAACAAATTTCCTGACATTCTTTTACTAATTGCCTAAGTTCTCTTCCCAATACATGTAATTGCTTCAAATTTTTCTTCATTAATGTAGGCCACTGCGTCTCAAATTGTTCATTGGTAAATAATTGTTCGCTTATCTTATCTGTAAAAGAGTAGTTTTGTAAAATAAAATCACTCAACCATTCTACCGAATCTTTTACCTCGGATGATAAAAATGACAGCATTTCTATCAAAGAGTTTAACGAATTAAAGCTCGAAGAAGCAAGTACATTAGTTATTTCCTCAGTTTGTTTGATCATTTTTAATAATCGTAACCCTTCATTTAAATGTATCTGCGTGGTTTCTCTTTCCTCCATTGCAGACAATAATTTTTGGGCCTCATCAATGATTAACACATCACTTTTTGGTATTTGATGCACCTCTCGTCTATCCTCTTCACACAAAAATGCATGATTGACGACAATAAAATCAGCATGTTCTTTCTTTTGATTCACATATCGTAAAAAGTCTGATTCATAATAAACAGATGACTCATCCAGTTCAGATATACCTCTATGTCGGACATGTTCATAAAATAAATGTTGTTTATTGATTGTCAATTCATCCAAATCTCCTGTGTCTGTTTCTAACAACCACACAAGTACAGCCATCTGATATAGAGCGTATTGTTTTTGTTTTACAGGATGCTGAAGCGTTTGATAAAACGACTGTAAATTTAAGTAATGACTCTGACTTTTAAGTAACACGGCTCTATAATCTTGATGATTTACATTAGACAACAGCGGGATATCATGATCTAAAAGTTGCTCTTGTAGTAGTATCGTTGCTGTAGAGATAATGACTGGTACAGATTGTCTCGTCTTGAAACTCGCCGGAAACAGATACCCTAATGTTTTTCCAATACCTGTGCTTGCTTCTACTATAAAATTCTTTGGGCGACAATCTGGCTGTAGAAAATCATGCACCTTATCCATCATTTCAATTTGAGGTAACCGCAAGTTCAATTTCCCCTCAAAATAATCTGTTTTATCCTCTAATGTTTTGGGATAAATTGTTTCTTTTTTTATTTTAGACTCTTTAAATTGATATTCTTTCACTCTTAAAGCCAGCTCACCAATAATTTCTGTAGCTGTTGGTAAGTTTCCCTCTTTATTTAGTTGCTTTTCACTGTATATCAACTGAATAAAATCAGAATTATTCACACCTGTTTCATCTGATAACAACAACAACTTGTCCAAGGTTACAAATGGCAGACGTGTTAATTTATGAGAAATTTGAATAAACAGCTCCGCAGTAACATACGCATCACTCAATGCTTGGTGTGGATTATCATGGGTTAACTTCAAATAATCTGCTAAATCACCAACACGATAGCCTTCTGCCCGTGGAAAAGACACCTGAGCGAGTTCAACTGTGTCTAGACACTCCAAATTTAACTCCTCTTCACCAGCACGTCTCAATTCGCTATTTAAAAAAGAATAATCAAAATAAACATTGTGTGCAACAAACACACACCCATCAAGTAATCGTATTATCGTTCCTGCAACATCTTCAAAATAAGGAGCATGTGCTACCTGCTGATTTGAAATTCCTGTTAAACGTTCAATATTTTTTGGGATTGATTTCAGTGGGTTCACGTCTGTTGAAAAATGATTCACGATTTTGCCATGTTCCACTAAAACACATGCAAACTGAATGATTTTATCTTTTTCTGGATTTGTCCCAGTTGTTTCTATATCAACAATTGCAAACATAGAATCACGATTCATTCTACTTGCTCCCTTCTAACAAATTCATACATTTCTTTCCATTATACAAGTTATTTTGATTTATTTCATTATTAAAACCTAATAAAAATTTACTAGTCATATTTCTCCAGATAGATTGTTTTACCCCTGTTTTTATGGTTAAATAGATTTATACGATAATGTTTGATTAGGTGGGTAAGCAAAAATATGAAAAAGTTAAAAATGTTTGGAGGAGTTATTTTATTATTTTGGCTATGTGCTTTAATTTTTACTTTTAATAACTCAGCCTATTGGTATGCTTACTTGTTTATATCTGGAACCGCTCTTATATTAGCCAGTATTTTACTTTATCATACTGAATTAAAAAAAATGTATCGAACAGCAGATGATCAATTTGCAAAGATTAAAGCTCGAAAAACACAGCATATTGCTTATGATGAAGAAGAAGACTATTACGATATATTGGTAAACAAACGTACCCGTAAGCGACGAAAAAAACGCAAACAGCGTACCAAGTATATTGAGACTAATCACAGAGAACGTAAAAATACAAACGACTACCGTACTTCGCCTGAGGATATTCATAGAATGTCTTCGATTCGAAACAAAGAATACCTTCATACTAAGATTCCACTGCTCTATAGTGGTAATAAACAAGAAATTTTATTCAATACCATACAAAAACTAAAACAAAATAATTTCTTTACTAATTACTATGCAGGTGTTACTAATGAAGATTTAATCACACACTTTGAAGAATACGAAGAACGAAATATTTTCGAATTATATGACAATATGATTCCTAATACGTACGCAAAAGTCTTATATGATATTCAGTCAGATGCAAATCGTGTCGGTATTTTTATGGGAACATCCGGAGAAGAACAAGAAGATGAAATGTTAGGCTTTATTGCTTTAGAAGACAGTTACAAAGCAGATTTATTATTAAAAAAATACTCGAACATTCAAGTGTTTCCAACCATTCTTGGCGGGACGTATAAAAGAGTGTATAAAAATAAATCTGGTAACATAAAAATTATAAAAGATTTCATTAATTATGACTTAACGATATCCCTAGCATTTTATAATAATTAAAAAGAAGCGACCCAGTGATAGGGCGCTTCTTTTTAATTATTCCACAAACTTGATAGCACACCAGCAATTGGGAATATAACCCATGCTACACCCCATTGGCCAAATATAAAACCACACACTAAGTAAATGGCTACAATAACGATCCAAAACTTTTCATTAAATTGTCTCCAAAAATTTTGCTGTTCTATTTTTTCCAGTGTGATACCCTCAGAAAATCCTTCTTCTAATAAAAATGTATACCCTCCTTGAATATTCCCTGAGTAAATAAAGAAAAAACAACCGCTTGTCGCAATGATTAACATCGCACTAACAGATAAATACTCATCCATGTGAGTAAAACTCATCATGAGAACAGGTACAATAGAGAATATACATAATCCAACACCTAAAATCATAGAAACTGCAAAAGACTTTTGAAAATCCTTTTTTTCTTTTTCAAGGTGTTCTCGGTCTTCATTTGATAACACAAATCCTTTTTCTAAATACTCAAAAGAATTCATTTTAAATCCACTTATTATAAAAAGAGACACACCTGATACAACGAATAACATAGATAAAACTAATAATCCTACTTTGTTCCATTCAATTCCTAATATCAGCATACTTATAAATAATGCACATAATATAACTCCAATACTAATATACATACCAACCGTACGTCTTGTATCAATATAGGAAAGCATCGTTTTTTTAGAAAGTATTTCCAACCTATCTTGCTTTTTTTCTTTTTTTAAATCAATATCAAGTTCATCAATGAGCTCATCAATACTTCCAAATTCAGAAATGACGACACCAATAGCTTCCTCTTTTTTCATTCCACTAGATAATAACGATTCATATTTGTCTTCCATATTTGCCAACATATCTTCTTTTAGTTGGCATATATCACTCGACTCTGGTAAATGACTAAATACCGTTTCAATATACTGTCTTATGATTTCCATCTAAATGACCTCCTAAAAACTTATCTACCACTTCTTTTGTTATCTTCCATTCTTTTTCCTTTTCTAAATAAAAAGACAATCCATCTGGAGTAATTTTGTAATAGGTTCTTTTTTTACCAAACGTCTCAACTCCTGGATAAGACTCAATATATCCTTTTTTTACAAGTCTATTAAAAGCTGAATATAAAGTTGTTTCTTTGATAATATACTTATCATTAGAAATCTCTTTAATTTTTTTTGAAATCTCATATCCATATGAATCACCGTCTATAAGTATAGATAGTATTAACGGATCATTGTATCCTCTAATAACGTCACTACTTATCATTAAACCACCTCTTTTATCATTTTTACTCTACCAGGCGTTGTAAAATGATTTTACCATGATTACTACGACTAATCAAGTAATATAAAACCAAAAACTAGAGTCTAACTTGTAATAATGGTATGATAATAATAGAAAGAAAGGATGATAAAGAAATGAAAATGGCACATACTTGTGTACGAGTGAAAGATTTAGAAGCCTCATTAGCTTTCTATAAACAAGCATTTAACTTTGAAGAAAGTCGTAGACGTGACTTTCCAGAACACAAATTCACATTAGTCTATTTAACTTTACCTGGAGACCCTTATGAATTAGAACTGACTTACAACTATGATTCTGAAGGCTATGATTTGGGAAATGGATATGGACATATCGCTATATCAGTAGCTGACCTTGAGGCCTTACATCAAAAACAAACTCAAGCAGGGTTACCAGTAACTGATTTAAAAAATCTTCCTGGTGTCCCACCATCATATTATTTTATCACTGATCCTGATGGTTATAAAATTGAAGTAATAAGAGAGAAATAAACTAAAAAAGGATTGACGAATTAAATATTATTCGTCAGTCCTTTTTTAGTTGTTGAGAAAAATTTATCAACCCATTTTTGTGTTCCCTATTAAATTTAACAAAAAAGACAAGTCAATTGACTTGTCTGTTGCATGGCAACGTCCTACTCTCACAAAGGGAAACCCTTCACTACCCTCGGCGCTAA